>JAAEZM010000022.1 GCA_018222865.1 Alphaproteobacteria bacterium | reverse complement strand
ACACCGAGCAGGGCACGATAGGCCGCCATCTGCCCCAGATAGACCTCGGGCACATCCTCGACCCGGTCTGGCGGCGGCCTATTGGTTTTATAATCAATGACAAGGACTTCCGTCTGGGTTTGCACAAGACGGTCAACCTGACCACGAACAAACACCCCCGCAGGCAGTCCAGGCGCCCGACCAGAGAGGGAGACTTCCGCCTGGCTGTCCGGCCCGAAAAGCGGGGCGAACTCCGGATGTGTCAGGATTGCCATCGTCTCTGAGGCGATTTGCAGTCGCTGATCATCATCCAGGCCTGACTGGACCGCCAGAAAGCGCTCGGCCGCTATCGATCGCTTGTCGGGCTGCAGGGCCGGGAGCGTTTCCAGTAGCTTGTGGATCAGCTCACCGCGGCGATAGCGATAAGCTCCACCATCGCCCAGAGGCGAATAGACCGCCGGATCGCGGTCAGGTTTCGCAAACAGGCTCGATGGATTTACCGGGCGCAAAATATCAGATTCATCGGGCAAGGGCGCCTCGAGCCAGTCAGGCCGGGCAAAACCGGATGAGGCCGGGCCCTGGGCGGATCCAAGTGGACTTGGCGCAGATCCAAAGCGAAGCGCCCGATCCGCATCGCTCTCCAGCGCCAGGCTCTCCGGCTCAAAAGCACTCCACCCCTCACCACCCCATAAGCGGGTCAGGCGGGCATGCCAGCTATCTTCGGACACGGACCCTTTGCCGGCCCCTTGCATCCAGCCGCACACGATCAAGCGATCCCGCGCCCGGGTCAAAGCGACATAGAGCAGGCGCTCATGCTCGGCGAGCAGTGCGGATTGTGCCCGCTCGCGTCGACGTGCCACCTCCGCCGGATCCTCCCCCTTGCGCGGGGACCAGATCAAGCCCGCATCCGGATCGGCAAACAGAGGGGAGGATTTACCGCTCAGAGGCGATCGCGTTGTGTCCGGCAAAATGATCACCGGGCGCTCCAGGCCCTTGGAGGCGTGGACCGTCATGATCTGAACCTCATTGCGGTCCGTGGCCAATTCCCGCTTCACCGGCATCTCGTCGGCGGCCATCTCGGCAATAAAGCGTGCCAGCCCGCCGCCACGCTCGCGCTCAAAGGCCAAGGCCCGCGACAGGAATTCCTCTGCCGGATCGCGCGCCTCCTCGCCCAGACGCGCGAATATGCGGGCCCAGCGGGTCTCCCCGGAGGCCGATACGGCGTTCAAAAAACCGGCATAGAGCGCGTAAAGCCCCTGAATATCTGCCTGGTCCCGGAATGACTTCAGCGCATTGCGAGCCTCAACGAAGCGCGCATCCTCGGTCTTCAGCAAGGCACGCCATAAACCGCCACGATCGCGTGTCGGACGTTCCTGCGCCAGATCGGTCAGGGCTGCGTCATCAATCACTGGCTGCCCGCCATCATCGGGATCGAAGAAAGGCGATTTGAGCAATTCCGCCAAAGCGAGATCATCCGACGCGGTGAGCCCGAAACGTCCCAATGCCAGCAAGTCCTTCACCACGGTCTGATCGCGCAGCACCATGCGGTCAGCGCCCGCCACAGGCACACCAGCCAGTTTGAGCTGCCGGATCATTTCCTCGAAGAAACCGCCTGTGCGCCGCCAGACCAGGATGGCGATATCGCGCGGCTCGACGGGTCTTTGAGTGAAGCTGCCCCCCTCACCTTCCTGCCAGACCGCATCGCCGCGATCGAGCATGGCGCGGATCTCCATGGCGAGGCTTTTGGCGAGGATATCGCGTGCAGACCCCTTCGCGTCCGCATCGACCGGGTCAAAGATCGACTTGGGCTCCACCATTTCCGGACGCGGCACGGCTGGCCAAAGCTCAACGCAGCCCGGCGTCTCAATGCGTGCGGCCCGGTGATTTTGATAAATCGAGAAGGCCCGTGGATGATCCGGAGCGACGAACTTCTTCTCCGGCGCATCGCCCGTATAGTCCGAAAAGGCTTGGTCAACAGCCGTCAGAACTTCCTTGCACGAGCGGAAGGAGACATCCAGCCCGGGCCTGCGGAATGGAAGATCTGCCTCATCCGAGAGATGCTGGAGCCGGGCGCCTTCGGCCACAAAACCCGCCGGATCAGCGCCCTGGAATGAATAGATCGACTGTTTTTCATCGCCCACCACGAAGAGCGATCGCGGTTCCTCGCGCGCGCCCTCGCCGGCGAAAAACTCCGCGGTCAGACCGCGGATCATGTCCCACTGGCGCGGCGAGGTGTCTTGCGCTTCGTCGATCAGGGCGTGGGCAAGCTGCCCGTCGAGCTTATAGCCAACCCAGCCGGCAAAGGCGTTCTCCGGCTTCAAAAGATTGCCCGCCAGAACAATGAGATCATCAAAATCAAGAGCGCGGCGGTGGTGGCGATGATCTTCCAGGGCGCTCAGGAATGGCAAGGCCAGACGCAGGGCCGCACCGCTCGCCTCGATCACACGCAGGGCATTGAGTTGATCGCGGGCCTGCTCGAGACGGTCGGCCTCCTCCTCCAGCAGCGCAACGACATGTGGCGCATCCTTTTTCACGCCCGCCGTGGCAAGCGATTTGGCCCGGCTGCCCGTGCCCCCCGCGGTAAAGAAGACACCGAAATACCTCACCAGCGCGTTCACCGGTGATTGTTCCGCCAGGGCCTTGCGCAAGATCACGGCCCGATTGGCATCGGTTGGCTTGCCCAGGTCTTCGAGCGCGTCCGCGGCAGCAGACAGGCGCGCCTTGGGAGCCTCGGCCCAGATCGCGGCCTGTGCGGCTGGCACATCAAGACCGGGCGGAACATCAAAACGGGCACACAGGGCCTCGCGCATCGCCTCTGGCGAGCCCATCCGTTCCAGTGTCTCGCCAAGACTGAAGCGGTTTGCATTCGCCCAGCGCAAAATCGTGTCGACCGAGTCCGGGCCGCTCATCTCCAGGAGTGTGTCGATCAGCACCGGATCAGCGTCGAGCAGCACATCCCGGCGCGCCTTTTCAAAGAGCAGACGGGCTTCACTTTCCTCCAATGTCTCAAACCCCGGCACAGCACCGGATTCGAGCGGGAAGCGACGCAGCAGGCTTTCGCAAAACGCATGGATAGTCTGGATTTTGAGACCGCCAGGTGTCTCCAGCGCCAAGGCAAAAAGCCGCCTGGCGCGCGAAAGCGCATCGCGATCATCTTCACGGATATGATGGCTCTGCAGGCTGTTGGAGAGTTCCTCATCAGACGCGACCGACCACCGCCCGAGCCGATCAAACAGGCGGCTTTTCATCTCCGCCGCGGCCGCCTTTGTGTAGGTCACGCAGAGGATCCGGGCCGGATCGACGCCGGAGAGCAGAATATTGACCACCCGGTCGACCAGGACCCGGGTCTTGCCGGATCCCGCATTCGCTTCCACGAAGACCGAATAGGCGGGGTGAGCCGCCGCGGTCTGGGCGTCACTGGCCGCCTTGCGGATTTTCGGATCAAACCCGCTCATCGCGCCTCGCCCTCACTCTCATCGGCGGCCAAGGCCCACTCACCACGCCGGGCGAGATGGTCGAAATCGCTGTAATCGTTTTTGTATTTCGCGCGTGATTGTGAGGGATAGGCGGTCTCTTCCTGGTCAAACAAGGCAATCAGGTCGAGCAAATCCGCCATCGCGGCCTCCGCAAGCTCCTCCGAGGAGAGTTTGCGGCTCCCGCGACCATCAATCCGCCTCTCCTCGCCCCCCTTGGCATTTCCTGAAAGCGTGAGGTAGGCGAGCGCTGCGGGAGGCGATGCGGCGAGGTCCTTGGAACTGCCCTCCTCGGCAGCCAGCGCTGCGGTCAATGGCAATTGCGGATCGAAGCCGGCCTCGACCTCTTTCGCGCTCGCCGCTGATCCGGTTTTGTAATCAAGCACATCCAGACGACCATCCGGATGACGGTCGAACCGGTCGGCCTTGCCATAAAGCCGCCAATCGCCTTGCGGGCCGGTCAGCCGGGTTTCCAGCCAGGTCTCCAAGGCGGCAACGCTGATACCAAGATCGCGCCGGCGCCGCTCCCAACGGTCCAGCCATTGTGCAGCGCGCGCAAAACGCGGCAATTCGAGACCGAGATCGGCGGGAGCGAACCCCGCGGACAGGAGCGCACCACGCGCGCGCTCTACCAATTGTGCCGCCGCATCCTCCGGCCACTCCCCCCGCCAGGCCTTCAAGGCCTCTTCGAGCACTTCGTGCAGGGCCGTGCCGCGTTCCCGGTGACTTGGCATCATATCGGCCGGATCGAGGCGTTTCAGCCCCAGAACATGTTTGGCGAAGATCGAATAGGGATCGCGGATCCAGGTTCTGATTTCTGTGATGGACAGGGCTCGCGGACGCAGCGCCACGGGCGGGCGCGGTTCTGGGGCCGGCGCCGGACGCGATGGGTGAGCAGGACGATCCAGGCTCTCCACAAGGCTGAGATAGGCGGCGGCCTGACCTGTGAGAGACGACACATCCCCCTGCGCGCCCTCGACCAGCGTCTTCAATCGCCAAATCCAGCGC
Source organism: Alphaproteobacteria bacterium (assembly GCA_018222865.1). GTDB lineage: Bacteria > Pseudomonadota > Alphaproteobacteria > Caulobacterales > Maricaulaceae > Maricaulis. The sequence goes on along the minus strand of JAAEZM010000022.1, from coordinate 19,209 downwards.
GACGCCACGGTCGGGGCACCATCGGCTTTCTCGGCCCGGGTCAGATAGACCTCGCCAGACGCTGCCAATTGCGCGAAATCATGCGCGGCCAGGCCATGTCTTTGCTCGGGCACGGCCAGTTTCACCGCCTCGCGCATGCCGCGAGACATCCACGGGTCCTGCCCAAGACCCGTTGGCCATACGCCTTCATTCAAGCCCGCCAGGATCACCCGATCCGCTTGCATCAGGCGCGCTTCCAGCGGACCGAGGATTTGCAGGCGCGGGTGGACGCCCAGCTTGGGCGGAACCCGCCGCGACACAGCCATATCGCGCAGGACGGCGAGATAATCCGCCAGGCGCATCTCCGGCAGGGCTTCGCTTTCTTCCAGAAGATCGCGCAATAAAGCGGCGGCCGCTTCGCCATCCTCACCGCTCCACAGTCTCACCGCGCCTGTCTCGCTATCCGTGCTGGCCAGGGCTTCCGCAGCGAGCACATGCCGGCGCGCCCATTGTGCAGGACGGGCCATCTTCTGCGCGATGAGAGCTGATAATGCCGTCTCCTCAGCGCCAAGCGCTTCAAGCGCAAGCTCTTTATCGGCCGGGTGCAAGCGAACACGCTCACCGTCCAGGCGCGCTCTTAATCCGTCAAACCCGCCTTGCGGCCGCACACCCCGCCATGCTTCGGCTTCCGCCTTGGCAAGCGCTGTATGGACGGCGCCACGTGCCAGCCCTGCAGAAAAATGCGGCGAAGCCCAGAGGCTGGATTGTGCGATAATGCTGGAGGGGTCGAGGGCAGCCTCAACAAGACGAATGAGGAAGGCGCCTGCAGCACATTCACTCAACGCCGCGCCCCCTGAGTCATCCACACGGACGCCAAAGCGGAGCATCTCGGCAGAAACCCGCCGTGCAAGTGAACGATCTGGCGTGACCAGCATGGCCGTCTTGCCCGGCTCATGAAGCGCTTGACGCAATAACAAGGCGCAGCAGCGCGCCTCCTGCAATGGATCCGCCGCCTCTATCAGGCTCAGCCCTTCCAGGCCGCGCTCGAAATAGTCTGGCCCGAACCGGTCCTTGAGCACGGTGAGGCGGCTCAACCACTCATCCGTCGTGCTCGCCGGGCGGAGCGCTTCAGCAATCACGCGCCGACGCGCCCCCGCATCCTCCGTCTCTGCGGCCCCAGGCCAGGTCGCAACTGCGTTGGGGGCAAGATCCACCGAGTTCACAAAAGCCCGCATGGCCCATTGCGGATGGGCGGCGTCAATCTCCGCAAAGGCGCGCGCATCCATATCCCAGTCAAATCCGGGAAGGACCACAGCGCCCTGATCGAGATGCGCAACCACACCCATTAGACGCCTGACCGCCGGAATAGAGCCAGTGGATCCGACAATGATCACCGGATGATCCGGCGGGGTTTTTGTCCAACGCTCTGCCAAGGCATTGAGAACGAGCGACCGCCGCGCTGCGCTATCCATGACTCCCAGCTCGGCCAGGCGAGCTGGCCAGGCCGTCTGGAGGATGGACAGGAATTCCACGGCCTCACGACGATCCTCCGGCAGGTAATCCACCAGACTATCCGCGAGCGGGCTGAGATCATCCACGCCCTCATCCGCCATATCATCAAGCAACTCGGCGAGAGGCCGTGCGAGCGCCAGAGCCCCGCCCAGGCCAATAGAGCGGCCGAGCGCCGCTTCCTTCGCCAGGATCAGACGCGCCAGTTCAAACTGGCGTCGCGCAGAACCCAGCGCCGGCGGCGCGATACCTGCCAGCTCGCCGGGCTCGAACGGTGGGTCATCAACATCGATATCGCCAAGCGGACGGATCATCGGCAAAAGCGCGACCCCCTCACCGGCCTCTGCCGCAAACGCATCGCCCAAAGCCTTGGCCGCGCGACGGGTGGGTGTGAGAAGCAGGAGCGAGGTAAGCGCTTCGGGGTGCCGGTCTGCATCGAAACGGGCGCGAAGCGTGCGAACCAGAGCGTTCAGCACCGCAGTGGACGGCGGCAGGGTGAAGACCCTGGGGGTCTCAGTGTTGAGCCAAGCCGCGCTCAAGACGCCAGGCGGGCCTCGGCCGCCGCGCGCGCTTGTGGATCTCCGACATGCATCCAGAAACTCTTCATCACAAGGCCATGCACCCGGCCCTGCGGTACAAGCTCCCGCCAGACCTTGGTCATGGAAAAGGGCTCGAGGGGACGCCCCTGCATGATCGCCGGATTGTGTATCTGTGTGCCCGCATATGCATAGGGTGCACGCTCGCGATCACCGCGCCATTCAACCCGGCCGTCCGCGTCGAGATAGAAATCACCGGCACCATCAAAGCCCAATGTCCGCTCAAGCGGCGCAAGAAGCAGCAGGACATCCATGCGCTCGCTATCCCAAACGGCCCGCATTCGGTCCATTTCGCGCTCACCCTCATCAATCCAGACAGCATCAATATTGGTGATGAAGACCGGATCCGCCCCCAGGACTGGCAGCGCTTTCACCACCCCGCCACCGGTTTCCAGCGGCGCATCACTCTCCTTGGAAATCAGAATATCCGGCTTGCCGGTGCGCGCCTTGAGATGCGCCTCCATACTGTCGGCGAAGTGATGGATATTGACGACGCTGCGCTCAACGCCTGCAGCAGCCATGCGATCAAGCGCATAATCGAGCAAAGCCTTTCCGCCAACCTCGACCAAGGCTTTGGGACGGTCATTGGTAAGCGGGCGCATCCGCGTCCCCAGCCCGGCGGCCAGGGCCATACCGGTTTTTATATCAATCACTTATGCGCTTCCCTGAAAATTGGCTCGGCATAGGACTTTGCCCAGTTCAGCAAGGGCATGAGGGCTGGATGCTGAAGGTCTGCCACGAAGAGCCGCGCAACATGCGGCAGAAGCTCCAGATAACGCGCCTTGCCGTCGCGCAGTGCCAGGCGGACGAAAATGCCAAGGATTTTGGCGTTACGCTGGGCGCCCAGCACCGCATAGCTGGCGTCAAATCCGGCCGCGTCCTCAATGCCCGCCTGGGCGACGAAGCGGGCCTTCAGCAGGCTGGGAAGCTTGCGGTCGACATTGCGCCGCGCATCCTCAAGCAAGGAGACCAGGTCATAGGCGGGATGACCAATCACGGCGTCCTGGAAATCGATCAATCCGATCCGCGCCTGTCCTTCTCTATCTTCAAGCAAGAAGAGGTTCTCGGCGTGAAAATCGCGCAGAACGAGGCCGGGTGCGCAGGTTTTCAGGCGCTCGAACTGGCTCGCCCAGATCTCATCCCACTCTTCCAGGGCCCGATCTGTCAGGCTCACGCCGGCATGCTGTCCCAAATACCATTCGATGAAGAGGTCCGCTTCAGCCTTAAGCGCGACCGCGTCATAGGCTTGCAGCGGCCATTCAGCGCCGTGACTTTCCAGCACGGCGGGGAAAGTCGAGCGGTAAATCGCGGCGAGCACATCGACGGCTTCGGCATAGATCGTACCCTCATGATAGTCGCCGGGCAGAATGCGAGCGAAGAGCGCATCCCCGAGATCCTCCAGGAGGAGGAAGCCGGCATCAAGATCCGCCGCAAGGATCTTCGGCGCGGAGAAACCCCGCTGGGTCAGCGCTTCAGCCAAACCTGCAAAAGCTGCCAGATTTGGTCCCGCCAAACGCGCAACGGCATTGTATCCAAGAGATTTTCGGGTTTCAGCATCCGCGTCGACAGGGCAAGCCGGAGCTTCAGCACCGGCGGGTGCGTCCATCAGCAAGGCGCACGCCTCTCCGCGATGAATGCGAAAATAGCTGCGTGTCGAGGCATCGCCTGCCAGCGGAGCGATCTCGCAACCGGTCCAGCCGGCCTGGTCAAGAAATGCGACGCGCTCAGCCTCGCGTCTTGATGTCATCAAGTCCGTCGTCAAGGCGACCCTCCCATTGTCCGCGGCCCGTTAGCCGGACTCGTCGTGCCCCTGTTTCTTCACCGGGTTCCGGGCGGATGTCCAGCTCAAGGTATGTGTTCGGACGCATCGCCCCCAGCCGGTCTGGCCACTCGATCAGGCAGATCGCAAAATCGAAGGCATCTTCCAGTCCCAGCTCCTCCAATTCGTGCTCATCCTCCACACGATACAGATCTGCATGCCAGAGCTCTCCGCCCTCGCGGAGTTCATAGGTCTGCACCAATGTATAGGTGGGACTAGGCGCATCCTGCTCGCCCGTCAGCGCTTCTATCACCGCGCGGGCGAGTGTTGTCTTGCCGGCGCCAAGATCGCCCTCGAGCAAAACAATATCGCCCGGCTTCAGATGCGCGGCGAGACGGAGCCCGAAATCCCGGGTCGCACTTTCATCGACGAGACGTATCTCAGCAGCTCCTGTCATGCCCTGCGATTAGCGAATGCGGGCAGGGAGAACAAGCACTCTGTCTGAAGCTCGTGGCAGAGTAGGTCTTGACTTGGACGTGAACGCTGTTCATCTCGGAAGCATCCAGCGGAGAGTAGCATGGCCAAGATCACCTATATCGAGCACAACGGAACCGAACACACGATTGACGTCGCCACTGGTCTGACGGTCATGGAAGGCGCGGTTCGCAACATGATTCCGGGCATTGATGCCGATTGCGGCGGCGCCTGCGCCTGTGCAACCTGCCACGTTTATGTGGACCCCGCCTGGTCGGACAAGACCGGCGCCCGCGAAGCCATGGAAGACTCCATGCTCGACTTCGCCGACGAGGTTCAGGACACATCGCGCCTGTCTTGCCAGATCAAAGTCACCGATGAGCTCGACGGGCTTGTCGTGCGCATGCCCGCACACCAAGGCTAGGCCCGGACTAGACCGTTTCGCGGAGTTTCGCGGTGGTTGTGCCCATTAGGGCCAGTTCCGGAGGCACACCATCGCCGCGCGGTTCAATCGGGAAATGACAGGCGACTTTCGTACCCTTGCCCGGTTCTGATTGAAGCTCGACCCAGCCGCCATGCAGCTGGGCAATTTCCTTCACCAAAGCCAGACCAAGACCGGCGCCGCCGCGATCACCGCGCGAGAAGCGGTCAAAGACACGTGCCTGCTGCTCCGGGGCGATACCCTCGCCATCATCCTCAACCCATAGCGTGATGTCTTCATCGCCGCGACGGGCACCGATTGTGACCAGCCCGCCGGGTTCGACATGGCGCAGCGCATTGGACAGGAGATTCATCGCCACCTGCTTGATGCGGTTGCGGTCGGCGCGCATCAGGCCGAGCTCAGCATCGAGTTCAGCGGTGAGCTTGATGGAATTATGCTCGGCCTTGGCGGCAACCAGCGCCACAGCATCCTCGACCACCTCGCTGACACCGACATCGCCCAGATCAAGCTCAAGCTTGCCCGCATCAATCGCCGCCACATCCAGAATATCATCGATCAGCTTGGCCAGATGAGACGAGGCAGCCTGAATGGCGGACATCGGCTCTCTTTGACGATCCGTCAGCTCGCCGGCAAAGCCCTCGGCAAGCATGTCTGCATAGCCGCCAATCGTGGTCAGCGGTGTCCGCAACTGATAGCTCACATGCTCAACGAATTCCGTCTTGATCCGTTCAGATGCCTCGAGCGCCTCGGCACGCTCGCGCAGCGCTTCCTCGATCCGGCGGCTATCGGTGACATCATCCCAGCAGATCAGCGTCGCACCATCGGGAAGTGGGCGCGTCAGATAGGTCAGGACGCGATCATCAGAGCGCCGCATCTCACCGGTGACCTGTTTACGGGCCTGCGGGCTGGGATCGGTGACCCGGCCCTTGATATCCGTCCACACGCGGTCATCGGAGAAAAGGGCCGCACAGGTTTCAGCGACCGTGTCAAAATCAGGCTGTCCGTCCAGCTCATCACTGGAGAAGCCCCAAAGCTCTTCAAAGGCGTTGTTGTTGAGCTGCAACCGGCCGTCAGCCCCGAAGACGGCGACGGCTTCATGCAGCTTGTCAAGGGTCGCGCGCTGAACGTTGATCAGCGTGTTATAGCGCGCCTTCAGCGCCAGCTCATCCGTCTTGTCTTCGAAGATCAGCATGACACCGCCCAGCGGGTGGCGCTGCCGCGCAACGCGCAAGGTCCGCCCATCGGGAAGCGGCCAGAGCTCGTCCGGCGTCTCCTCATTGGGCGCCTGGTCATATTGCGCCAGCTCATCGGTTTTCCAGCCCGCATAGTCGGCTTGTTCGGGCAGAAGACGCTTCTCACGCATGCGGTCGAGCAGCGTCCCGTGAGACGGCCGGTCGTTGAGGAAAGCATCATCGAGCTTGAACAGGTCGGCGAATGCGCGATTGGCGAAACTCATACGCTTGGACCGGTCAAACACCACAACGGCCTCGGCCATGTGATTGAGGGTCTCGTCATGGGCGCGGCGGAAGCGCGTCAGCTCCGCCTTGGCTTCTTCACCGGCGGTCTGATCAATTGCGATACCGGCCGCGCCGCCGGAAACCGGGAAGATGAGGAATTCCATGGCGCGACGGCGACCATTGACGACGATGATCCGGGTCTCGCACTGAGGCTTGCCCTCTTCAATGCCCTTGCCCGTTTGTTCTTTCATGCCCGCATCGAGCAGAATCTGCTGCTGCAGGACTTCATCCAGCGAGCCAGCGTCGACCGCACGCACATAAACACTATTCGCCCATTCCAGGCGCCCCGAGGCATTGGTCCGCCAAGCCGGGAAAGGCGCGCGACCGAGCATGTCGAGGAAGGCCATCGGGTCCTTGGAGACCAGGCGGCGCGCCTCTTCTATCCGACCCCGCGCACCGGATTCTTCCAGACCGCGGATTGTACTATCCGAGAGCCAGACGACGAGCTGTGTGCCTGCGGCACGGCCATCGACCTCGAGAAACCGGCCGGACGGGCCGATAATCGTCAGGGAGAAGGGGCGACCTTCCTGCATCAAATCCTGGAAGCGCTTGCGCAATGTCGTCTCATCGCCGCTCGCTGCGCGCGCCTCATAATCGGCGAGGCCTTCCATCAGCACACCGGCAGGATCCGGGCCGTCCGCGGCTTCAGCAAAGCGCAGGAGCGATGCGAGCGCGACCGATGAGCCAAAAATTCTCGGCTCACCCCAGCCTTGGGCTTCCGCCTCAAATGGCGGTTCATCCCAAACCAGAACCAATCCCGGATGCGCACCAAAAACGCTGTCGGCACGGGCTACCCGGTCTTCAAGCTCATTGACCCGTCGACGCCAAATGGCCTGCGCTGCACGCGCGCCTGCGGTTTTGCGAAAAGCCCAAAGAGCCACGAGCAGGCCAAAAGCCATAGCGCCCACAGTCAGAAAGGCATTGAGGATCTGAAATGTTTGTCCGGTCATCCGTATCGCCCTGCGCAAGAGCAGCCCCACCGAAATTGGCCCTTGCGAATCACCATACTAACCATCCCGGGAGTCCGACGCGACGGGCCCAGACTGAAATTTCTAAATAAGTTATTTCCAAACGACGCTCAGCCGGGGGCTTTCCACACCCTACGACATATCCCGTGACGGCGAAAAGAGAGTCACCTCAACGCCTTGCCCAAGGCCCGCTGGCCTGCACGCGCTACAGCAAGAAGCTGTGGAAACTGTGGAAACCCTGGCCGGACGCTGGCCAGGTGCTGGACAGGTACTGGGCCTAGCGCACACTGACTTCACCAGCGCGGAATTCAAACATCACCACGCAATTGCGCAGGGGCTCAGATGTCTCGAGGGCGCGGAAGCGCCAATCACGGACCGCCCGCCGGGCCTCTCGATCAAAAATGCCGTCGGGGACGGACCGGGCGATACGGACATTATCCACACTGCCGGTCTGCAAAACATCAAAGCGTACAACCACCCAGCCTTGCCGCCCCTGGCCATAGGCGCGACCGGGATAGTCAGGCATGCGCGCCGACATCGCGGCCAGCGTCGCGCCACGACAATCCTCCTCATCCATCATTCGCGCGATATTGGGCGCATGCGGGAACTCATCGCGGGGCATGAAGGGCGGGCGCTCATCGCTCGAACCGAGCTGAGGCAGGCTCGGCAATTCCGGCACGGATCCGCACGCCGCCAAGACGAGGCTAGCCCAGGCCAGGACGATCATCGGTAAAACGCGCATGCAGTTTCCATTCGGTACCAGACTCAGCGCTATAGCGGGAAGGCGCTTGAATATTTTGTAAAAGGCTCTTTAAATTCTTCATCAAGCCCGGGTGAACTTGTAAGATCATGCGTGGAGATGGGCAACCAGCCTGCGATAGCCTATGGCTGTGGCGGGCTCGGATTTTGTGGTGAGGTGTCTTTTTAATGTCTTTGCTTCCAACGGCCCATGCAGGGCAAGCATTTGGCGCACGCCGCGTTGATTACTTCACAGTCTCCGGACAGGTATCCGCCTCTGACGCCACGACAGGGCGCGTCACCGATCATGACGGCATTGAGCATGATGTTCGCCTGATTGAGCCCTCCAGCGCTTTCGCACCGGGTGATACGGCGACCATATTGCGCATCCAGTCGGGCCCGAACCGACGCTCGCGTCCGGTCGCCATCGTCAATCATTCACGCGGTGTCTGGCTGCGCGCCTCGCCGGAAGCCACATCCATACTGGCCCGCTCAGGCGTCACCCGCACCCTGAATTGGTGGCTCTCCATGCTGCTCATGGTCGTCACCATGCTCGCGGCGGTCTGGCCGGTCATCCATACCTTCCTCACGGAGATCAATGCCCCGATGATGGCCGGAATACCGGCTTTCGACATTTATGCGCTGATCTCAGCACAAATGCCCGGCCTTGGCGGCTGGCGCCTGGAGACCTCCCTGCCCACGGGCACGCTGGACGCGCTTGCCGGGCTCGGCTTCTTGCCAATGGAGCAATTGACGGAACTCGCGCTTTATCTCGGCGCCGCCATTCTGGTTGTTCTGGCCTTTGCCAGTCGCGATTGGCGCCTGTTGTATCTGCCCGCCTTCTGCATCTATGCCCTCATGCTGGGTGCAATTTTCGGCGGCGCGGACGCGACGCTGATCACCCTGGCGGGCGGGCTTTTGACCTTCATGCTCGGCGGATTGGTCAATCGTATTCGCGATAGCGGACGCTTTAATGCACGTGTTGAGCGCCTTGCTGAACATGTGCTTCGCAACCCACCAACCGAAGAAGTCCGCACCAGCGAGATCGCGACCGCTGCGGCGATCTCCGCCGGTGGCGCGGCCCTGGTGGCCAGCGAACCTGAAATTACCGAACCGGCATCGCAGCCCGCCGAGGCGCCAACAGACGCGCCAGTGGCGGACGCGACGACTGAAGTCGTCACAGCCGAAACCACCGCCGCCGCTGAGCCGGCCGAGGCGCCCGCCCCCGAAGTAGCAGCGGAAACCGCCACACAAGACACGCAGGAGGAGGCCCGCCCAGCGCTTGTCGATGCTCCGGAGGCCCGCGATGCAGCCGATGCGGCGGATGCTCCGCCATTAGCGGCGAGTGCTTCCTCCAGGGAGGCCAGCACAGAGCTCGCAGAGGCGGCCGCTCTCGCGGACACTGAAACGGCGGATACCGCCCCGGAACTGCCGGAAGCGCCTGAAGATGCAGCTGTCGAAGCTGAAGAGGCTACCGCGGACGTGGCGGTCGCATCAGAAGCTGAAGCGACGGCACCGGTTGTCGCAGAACCCGCAACCGCGTCTGAAGACGCTGCTCCGGCGGCAAACCCAGCCGCTGAGGAGGCGGACACGGACAGCCCCACCGATGCGCAGACGACAGTTGAGGCTGAGACGGCTGGCACTACCGCGACCGCAGATGCCAGCACGGAAGAAGCGGATGATGATCTGCCAAGCCTTGAAGAGGTGGCGAGTGCTGCGGCGCTGACGGCCGCTGAAAAGGCGGAAGAGGAAGAGGCGGGCGCGGCCATTGATCTTGAAGATGAGCGCACGCTTCCTGTCGCGCCGCCGCCACCCATGCCAACAGCCTCGAGCGCCCCGTCCATCCCGGCAGCGCCGGAGCAGGACGCTGAGAACACGCCAGAGGCTGAATCCCCTACGCCTCCTGCAGCAGATGTCTCATCAGGCGCTGACGCGTTATCCGAGCAAGCCGCAGAGCCGGTTCAGGAGATGGCGGAAGCGGAACCCCCGGCGGCACTCTCCGATGATCCGATGATCGATGCAGACAGTGACCCGATGCTGACAGACGACACGCAGGGTGATTTCGCTCCGGGCGCTCCGGATATTGAGATCAAAGAGGAAAAAGCCGACTAGTCGGTTTCGTAAAAGCCCGCCTCGACCAATTCCACCAAAGCCTTGGCGGCGGGCTCAGCGTCTTTCCCATCGGTCGAGATCGCGATCTGCGAGCCCTTGCTGGCGGCCAGCATCAGCAATTCCATGATCGAGTCCGCCGGTACAGTTTCCCCGTCCCGGGTCACATGGATGACCGCATCGAAGGTCAACGCCATTTCCACAAATTTTGCGGCGGCCCGCGCATGCAGACCTCGCGAGTTACAGATCGTCACCTGGCGCTGGACCTGTGTCACTTGCCGGCGCCTTCAAGAACGCTCGATGCGATCGCGATGTAACGCTTGCCAGCCTCCACACCCATCCGGGCGAGGCTGTCCAGATCGGCCCGCGAGCGCGCTTCCGCGAGCTTGATCAGCATGGGAAGATTGACCCCGGCGATCACCTCGACCTTGCCAGGCTCGAGAATTGAGATGGCGAGGTTCGATGGCGTCCCGCCAAACATGTCCGTCAGAATCAGCACGCCTTCGCCGCGATCGGCATCCGCCACAGCCTGGCGAATATCAGCGCGGCGCTGCTCCATATCATCGTCGGGACCGATGCAAACAGCCAGAAACGCGTCCATAGGGCCGACCACATGTTCTGTGGCGGCAACAAATTCATCGGCCAAACGGCCATGACTGACGATAACAACTCCGATCATGCTGCTTATCTAAACGCGCCTTGGCCTTCTGGAAAAGCGCCTTTTTGCAAGACATGCATACCCAATATCAGTCAGCCGGGGCTGCAGGCAGGTCGACAGTGAAGCGCGCGCCCAGCACATTGCCGGATTTATCCTTGCGATTGATCGCATAAATCTGGCCACCATGGGCCTTCACGATCTGTCTGGAAATCGCGAGACCCAGCCCGGAATGCGCCCCGAATGCCGAGCCTTTGGGGCGTTCGGTATAGAAGCGCTCGAAAATGGTTTCGAGATTTTCTTCCGGAATGCCCGGGCCGTTATCATCGATCGTGATCACCAAGGATGCTTTGCCGTTTCTGTGACCGCGACGCGCCTTGATCATCACCTCGCCAGTGTCAGGGCTGAATGTCAGCGCATTATCGATGAGATTGCGGAAAACCTGGCCCAATGGAACTTCGCGCCCCTGGACATTGCCATTTCGAACCTGGCTCTCAAACCGAACCGGAGGCCCTGCCTCATTCGCCGCCCGATAAGTATCCGCCAGCTCATCCAGCAAAGCACAAAGATTGAGGCGACCGACATCCTCGCGCGCCAGCTCTGCATCAACCCTCGAGGCGCGAGAGATATCCGTGATCAGGCGATCAAGCCTACCGACATCCGCCTCGATCACCGCCAATAATCGGTCCCGCCTTACATCATCCTTGGCCTTTGGCAGCACTTCCGCGGCGGAGCGAATAGAGGTCAGCGGATTTTTCAGCTCGTGCGCTACATCCGCAGCAAAGCGCTCAATCGCATCAAGCCGGTCATAAAGCGCCTCTGTCATTTCATAGAGCGAGACACCCAATTCACCGATCTCATCGCGGCGGGCGCTCATATTGGGCATGGTCACCCGCCGGCCGCCCGCGCGGCGCGCCTCATCCGCGGCGCGGGCCAGTCGCCGAATGGGACGGGCAATGAACACCGTCAGCGCCAGTGACGACATGGCGGTGACCAGAGCGGCAATCAGGATAAAGGGGAGAAGCGCGCGACGCTCCGCCTCGATCAGGCTGTCGAGGTCATAGGACTCAATCGTCACAACGCCGATAACCGCACGCACAGGCTGGATCGGTATGGAGACAGAGACCACGCGAGCGCCATCGATCTCGCGGCGCACACCGGCAACACGTTCCCCGGCGATAACCTGCTCCACCTCTTCACGCAGATCCCGGTCAAGCGCCGCACGCTCTTCGCTAGAGGTCAAAATGGTAGACAGACCATCCAGCAGACGCGTAGGCACATTGCGCGCGGCCTCCGCGAGATTGGAAGCATCATCACCCGGCGGTGGCAGAACAGACGTTTCAAAGACATCCGCCAGCAAGTGACTGTCCGCAACAATCTCCCCGCCCTTGTCAAAAACAAGAACGCGCGTCTCCTCCGGCACATAGAGCTGGCGAAGCAGGGCGCGTGCATCGGCATTATTCAAGGCAGGCGTCGGGATGCCGACGGCAGCGCCCTCCGCCAGAACATTGGCGATCAACTCACCTTGAGCGCGCAAACTGTCCAGTTTTGCATTCACCAGCCCGCGCCGAGTTTCCGAAAGCGCGAGCATGCCCACGACCAAAACCCCCAGCGCCACAAAATTGGCCAGCAAGATCAGCTGGGCCAGGCGTGAGGTTGCACTGGGCGAGAAACGCCGGACCAAGCCACGGCCCCAGCGCAGGGCAACGGCCAGACCACGGCGCATCGCGCCGGGATCAGTCTTCCTTGTATCGGTATCCAACGCCATACAGCGTCTCGATCGAGTCAAAGGATTTGTCGACTTCGCGGAATTTCTTGCGAACGCGCTTGATGTGACTGTCGATCGTGCGGTCATCGACATAGACCTGATCATCATAAGCCGCATCCATCAGATTATCGCGGCTCTTCACATAGCCCGGACGCGTTGCCAGGGCTTGCAGGATGAGGAATTCGGTCACGGTGAGCCGGACCGGCTCGCCATTCCAGGAGCAGGCGTGACGGTTTGGATCGAGCAGCAATTTGCCGCGCTCGAGCGGTTTGGCATCGCCCGGTTCGGTCGGGTTCACCGATATCGGCTCATTGGCCGAACGCGCCCGACGCAAAACCGCTTTCACCCGCTCGCCCAGAAGACGCTGGGAGAAGGGTTTGGCGATATAGTCATCTGCGCCGAGATTGAGGCCCAGAGCCTCATCGAACTCATCATCCTTCGAGGTCAGGAAAATCACCGGCAGGTTGGATGACTGGCGCAGGCGGCGCAGCAATTCCAAACCGTCCATGCGTGGCATCTTGATGTCAAAAATCCCCAGATCCGGCGGATCCTCGGTGAGCGCTGTCAGGGCAGATGCGCCGTCATTATACGTGCGCACATTATATCCCTCCCCCTCAAGGAAGATGGAAACCGAGGTGATGATGTTCTCGTCGTCGTCAACGAGCGCAATGGTAGCCATGCCTTCTCCGCCAATACCGCCCGCTTGGCCTGCGGGACTTCGGTGATCTTGCGCGAAGCATAGACATGTCTGCCCGCCCCCGCCAAGCGTCTTGGTTCACGAGAACTTAAGTGAATGGCGGTATTATGGCATGACTAAGGGAGCAGGCATGAGCGCGAATATTCATTTCGAGGTTTTCCTCAAAAAGAATAAGAAAGCGTCCTGGGCGCTTTTTGACGCTGTCGGGGATCGTGATAGCGCGATCCGCCTGGCCCATTCCCTTATGGCTCAGCACAAGGACGGATCGGTCCGGGTCAGCAAGGAAAACTTCACGGAAGACAAGACGTTTCAATCCGTCACCGTTTTTCAGGGCGGTGCTGAGAAGTTTGGCCAGATCAAGGACAAGGAAAACGAGGCTCGGATCCCTTGCCTGACGCCAGATGATCTCGCCAAGTCCCATGCCCGCGACACAATCCGCCGCGCTCTGGGCAGCTGGCTGGATCGCAAGGCCGTCTTGCCCATGGAATTGTTGCACCGGCCGGATCTTGTTGAAGACCTGGAAGCCGCCGGCACGGAGATGCAGCATGCCGTCCAGAAAGTGGCCGTTGCCAGCGCCCGCGATGAGGGCGCCGAGGTCCACGGCTTGGTCAAACAGCTCAATGATCTGGTCCAGCGCTCTTTAAGCCGCATCTATAAGGATGAGCGCAATAACCGCTTGCGCAAATATCCCAAGGGCAAAAGCTTTGCCGAGGTTGCTGCTGAGATTCATGGCGATGATGGACGCGCTTATGCGCTGCGTTCGGCGATCGCTGACAAGCTGAAATCTGCAAAGAATTTCAACAATAAGCTCGACGCGCTTCTCGACATGACCGAGTCGCTTCCCGATGATGAGGCCGCACGTGCCTTCGCGCTCAGCGAGGTCGATGCCTATCTTGCGGACGTGCTGAGCGTTGAGGGCGGGCGCGATGCCATGCTGGGCTCCTGCAAGGATCTCGGTGATGCTATCGAACGCCTCGTCTGCCTGTTTGACGGGGACCATGATGCCGGAGCGATCATGATGGCGCCGATGGCGGCACGCCGTATCGCCAAGCTCGTCGGCAAGGACATGCTTCCCGATTGCCGGGGCGTGATTGCCCGCAATCTCCTCAAGGACCTGGAACGCCCGGTCCGCCTGCGCCCTTCCAGCGTGAAGGAAGAAGTCCGCCTGGCCCGGGAGCTGGCGCGTAAGCTGGTCACCACTGCCGATGCGGCCCTGCCGACCGATCAGCTGATCAAATCCTTCACCATGCGCTCCGCGCGGCTGCTGCAGCCGGACACGATTGATGATTATCTGCGTTATTCCAATGACGCCAATGAGGAACTCGACCGCCTGATTGCGCTGGAAGAGAATATTGTCGGCGATCACAATAAGGAAAAGCTCGCCGGCTATATCCGTGCCGCCCTGGGTACCAACAAGACCGAGCAATTCTTCGTACGGGGCGATCTCAAACCCCTGGAAAGCCTGTCTTTGCTCACCGCCCACCAGACCAAGGTGGCCAAAGGCGCCTACCCCGCGAAGGAAAAGGCCAATCTGTGCGCGGCACTCGACCAGCTCGGTCTGAAAATCCTGGATGACACCAAGATCCTGCACATGATCGATAATGGCAAACGGCCCGCGCTCGATACGGCCCAGGCCTTGTTGAAGCTGGCAACCGCCGGGGCCTTGCCCCTGGGTGAATGCAGCGGCGATGCCCAGGCGCGCGCGCTGCGCCAGATCAAATCGGATATGGGGATGAAGGAAGCTCAGGCGCCGGATGCGCGCGACAAACTGATGCAAATCCAGGTCATGCTTCAGGATCTGACCGCCCGCAAAGCGGCCTAACCCCGGCCCAAGAACCGGCTTCACGCGCTTTCGTTTCATACTCTTAACTTGCCGCCAGGCGCGCGCGGCGCCAGGCTTCCCCCCTCAATCAGGGGGAGAGCATGAAACACATTCTGATCCGTATCGTCGTCGCAATGGCACTGGGCTTAGGTCTTAGCGCCCCGTCTCAGGCGGATGACGCCGCCGATATCCAAACAACCCTCGACGCGCTTTATGCCGTGATATCCGGCCCTGTCGGCCAGGCGCGGGACTTCGAACATATGCGCACCCTGTTTGTCGACGGCGCCGCCATGGGCGCGGTCTCCGCTGGCGACAGCGGCAATGGTGCCGGGCGCATCATCACCCTGGACCAGTATATTGAGCGCAGCGGCCCCTGGCTGGTCGAGAACGGGTTCGTCGAGCGCGAAACCCGTAACGAGATTGACGTCTGGGGCGAAATTGCCTCGGTGCGCTCGGCCTATGAAGGCGTCAATGGCGTTACCGGAGAGGTTTTTCTGATCGGCGTGAATTTCATCACCCTCTACAAGATTGAAGGTGAGTGGAAAATCGCCTCCATCCTCTGGCGCACCGAGACCGAGGATTGGCCGATCAGCGCCGCATTTGAATAGGCCGTGATGGCTGAAGGAAGCTTGACCGGCGCTCTCAAGCGAAGATCGGAAAAAGAAAAACCCCGGAGCTCAGAGCTCCGGGGTTTCTTCATTCTGACATGGCCAGAGACCTAGTCGTCCATCAGCGTTTGCATCAGGAAGGTGTAGAGCATGGCGTCACGCCGAGCGAGCTCTTCCAGATTGGCCGCTGCCGAGTGACCGCCCGCGATATTCTCGTAATAGAGATAATCATGGCCGAGCTCTTCAAGCAGGTGCGCCATTTTCCGCGCATGGGCGGGATGGACGCGGTCATCCTTGGTGGAGGTGTAGAGATAGATCTCAGGATAATCGCCGTTCGCATCCACATTGTGATAAGGCGAAATGGAGCGCAGGAAGCTGCCCTCATCCGGATCTTCCGGATTGCCGTACTCGCCCATCCAGGACGCGCCTGCCAGCAAGGTGTGATAGCGCAGCATATCCAGGAGCGGCACGGCAGAGACCACGCCATTCCACAGATCCGGGCGCTGGGTGTACATGACGCCCGTCAGCAGCCCCCCATTGGAGCCCCCGTAAACACCCGTGCGGCGCGGGCTCGTCAGACCCCGCTCATGCATGTCTTCAGCCACGCCGATCAGGTCGTCATAAATGCGCTGACGGTCCATTTTCAGACCTGCCTGGTGCCAGGCCGGCCCGAACTCGCCGCCACCACGAATATTGGCGACAACATAGGCGCCGCCATTTTCCAGCCAGAGCTGTCCGCGGCTACCGGAATAGCTCGGACGAATGGAGACTTCGAACCCGCCATAAGCGTAGAGCAAGGTCGGTGTCGACCCGTCCATCACCGTATCTTCACGGCGTACGACGAAATACGGGATCATCGTACCGTCTGCAGATTCCGCTTCGAGTTGTTCGACAACCAGGCCTTCTGCGTTGAAACGCTCCGGAATGGACTTGATCGCATTCACCGTCATATCGGCCGAATTGACCATGTAGAGCGTGTCCGGCGTCAAGAAGCCCTCGGCATTCATGAAGGCGATGTCTTCATTGGAATTCGTTCCACCCAGGGAGACCGTTAGATTGGACGGCACCGGCATGCTCTCGGACGTCCAGCTCGCCCCGTCGAAGCGGAAGGCTTCCAGACCACCGACCACATTCTCGTCAATCGCGACCAGCAAGGCTGAGCGTGTGGCGCCAACCGAACCAATGGATTGACGCGCGCGCGGAACATAGACCGTGTGCACGGTCGGCAATTCGCCATTGGCGGCAAACTCGGCCATGGAGAAGGAGAGCAATGCCCCTTGCGGGTAAGTGTCGCCGCCCTCAACCGGGGTCCAGTCTTCCTGGAGCGTGAAGACCAGCTGGCCCTGATAGAGATCCTGTATGGAGGACTTCGCCGGCAGTGGCAGCTGCATCGGCTCTGCATCATTCGGCAAATACCACCAGGTGGTCTCGTAGAAAGTGTCCGCTTCGGACGCCATCATATAGACGGTACCGTCGCTGTCTTCAGACCGGAAAGCCCACAGCCCGACATCCTCGCGATCGCCACGCAGGATTTCCGTCGCTTCGCTAATGTCCGTACCCCGCTCCCAGCGATGGGCAGCGACCGGATAGCCCGAAGTGGTCGAGTCGGCATCGGATGTGGCCATGCCGAAGATCAGCGTGTTCTCATCGACCCAGCTCACACCGCCCTTGGACTCAGGCATCACAAAGCCGCCTTCGACGAAGGACCGGTCAGCCACCGAAAACTCACGGCGCACAGCTGCGTCCGAACCGCCATCAGAAAGGGTCAGCATGCAGCGATCATAGGACGGGGATAAGCAGTTAGCGCCGCGCCAGACCCAGTTCATATCCTCTTCTTCCGACAGTGCGTCGAGATCGAGAATGACGTCCCAATCCGGCTCCTCGGTCAGATAGCTCTCCAGAGTCGTGCGACGCCAAAGGCCATGGGTGTTCTCGGCGTCCTGCCAGAAATTCCAGACATAGCCGCCGTAGAAAGAGCCGTAGGGGATGCGGTCTTCGCTTTGATAGACGGACAGGGCCTGATCATAGAGCCCCTGATAGCGCTCATCGCCCTGCAGGCGGGCGAAAGTGCGCTCATTCTGCCCCTCAGCCCAGGCGATCGCCTCCTCGCCCTCAACCTCTTCCAGCCAGACGCGTGGGTCATTGGCCGGGTCAATCTGCACGATCTGGCGCTCCGATGCGGCCTCGCCGCTTTCATCCGTCACAACTTCGTCCTCTTGATTGCTTGGCGCTTCACAGGCGGCCAGCGCAAGTGCGCTGGCACCCACGATCCAGTAACGGGCGCGAAAAGGCATTTGATACTCCCCAATTTGCTTCGCCGCGCAGTTAAGACATTCCCGCGCTGGACGTAAAGCACAGAGAGCGCTATCGGGAGCGGATGCAAGCCCGATTGATGAATGGCGCCGGAAATCGCTTCATATTTGCTGATCTGCGCGACCAAACCTCTCCGCTGGAACTGACATCGGACCAGGTCCGGGACCTGGCCCGTGCGCATGATTTCGACCAATTACTGCTGCTGGAAACCAGCACCGCTGCCGATGCCTTCATGCGCATCTGGAATTGCGATGGCGCTGAGGTTGAAGCCTGTGGCAATGGAACGCGCGCGGCCGCCTGGGCGATGATGCAATCTGTCACCGCCGAGCAAGTGACCATCGACACCCAGGGCGGTCTGCTGCGTGCCACGCGCCCAGGTGAGATGACGATCAGCGTTGATATGGGCCAGCCCGCACTCGATTGGCGCGATATCCCCACCACCCATGCCGTCGACACGCTGGCGATGGACTATGCCGCTGAAGCGGGGGGAGTGCGGGTCGAACAGCCCGGTGCCGTCAATATGGGCAATCCACACGCCGTGTTCTTTGTCTCTGACGCCGAAGCCATCCCCCTCGACCAGATTGGACCGCGCATCGAGACCGACCCGCTCTTTCCTGAAAAGATCAATGCCAGCTTCGCCCAGATCCTAGATCGCGAGCATATTCGATTGCGGGTCTGGGAGCGCGGAGCGGGCATCACTGCTGCCTGCGGGACGGCAGCCTGTGCCACGCTGGTTGCCGCGGCGCGCCGCGATCTCACAGACCGGGAAGCCACGATACATGCGGATGGCGGAGATCTGCAGATTGCCTGGCGAACGCAGGACAATCATGTCGTCCTGACTGGCCCGGTCGAGGATGAAGGCCCGATCGATATTGAGTTATAGCGCCGCTGAACGGACCGAATGGAGAATCTGAAATGAGCGAAGCGATCTGGACTGTTTACCTCTCGGGCGAAATCCATACCGATTGGCGCGAGCGGATTATGGCTGCTGCTGAGGCAGAAGAACTCCCGGTGGAGTTCGTCTCGCCGGTGACCGTGCACGCGGATAGTGATGATTGCGGTGCGGTGATCCTTGGCGAAGAAGATCAGGCGTTCTGGCGTGACCATAAAGGTGCGAAAATCAACGCCATCCGCACGCGGACCCTGCTCGAGCGCTCAGACATTGTGGTTGTGCGCTTTGGCGATAAATATCGCCAATGGAATGCCGCCTTCGATGCTGGCTATGCAGCCTCCATGGGCACACCGCTCATCACCT
>JAAEZM010000021.1 GCA_018222865.1 Alphaproteobacteria bacterium | reverse complement strand
CCGCGAAGGCGGCCGCACCGTTGGTGCCGGCGTCGTCTCCAAGATCATCGAGTAATTTTAGTAATCTAGGGTCGGGGCTGCTTTCGGGCGGCCCCGGCCTTGCTCTTTTTGAAACTTAGACAACGGGATTGGTTTGATGGAACGTCAAAACATCCGAATTCGTCTCAAGGCGTTTGATCATCGCGTGCTGGATAACTCCACGCGTGAGATCGTTTCGACAGCCAAGCGTACGGGGGCGAATGTTCGCGGCCCGATCCCGCTGCCGACACGCATTGAGAAATTCACGGTGCTGCGGTCCCCGCACATCGATAAGAAGTCGCGAGAGCAGTTCGAAATTCGGACGCACAAGCGCCTTCTCGACATTGTCGACCCGACACCGCAAACGGTTGATGCTTTGATGAAGCTTGACCTGTCTGCTGGCGTCGACGTCGAGATTAAACTAGGAGCGTAAGACCATGCGCACGGGTGTAATTGCCAAGAAGCTCGGCATGACTCGCGTGTTCTCCGATCAAGGAGCGCACGTGCCGGTCACTGTTCTGCATCTGGACAACTGCCAAGTCGTCTCTCACAAGACGGCCGATCGCGACGGTTATACCGCACTCCAGCTCGGAGCTGGTGAGGCTAAGGCCAAGCGGACTAACAAGGCTCAGCGTGGACATTTCGCCAAGGCGAATGTTGCGCCGAAGCGTAAGCTGGTGGAATTCCGCGTCGAGGAAGCAGACCTCATCGAGGTTGGTGCTGAATTGACAGCAGATCATTTCGTACCGGGCCAGAAAGTCGACGTATCAGGCATTTCAATCGGTAAAGGCTTTGCCGGCGCCATGAAGCGTCACAATTTCGGCGGTCTCCGCGCGTCCCACGGTGTGTCTATCTCGCACCGTTCGCACGGTTCCACCGGTCAGTGTCAGGATCCGGGCAAAGTCTTCAAAGGTAAGAAGATGGCCGGCCATATGGGTGCTGCTCGCGTCACCACGCAGAACGTTGAAGTCGTTCGCGTTGACGCTGATCGCGGCCTCGTTTGGATCAAGGGTGCTGTTCCCGGTTCTGCCGGCGGTTGGGTTGAACTGCGTGACGCGGTGAAGATCGTTCAGGACGATCTGCCGACGCCAGGCAAGTTCCGCACGCTCGAGGAACTGAACGCACCGGCCCAGGAAGAAGCTCCCGTTGCTGAGGCAGCAGAAGCTCCGGCCGCAGGTGAAGAAGGAACGGAAGCATGAAGCTCGAGGTAAAAACCCTCGCGGCGGAGAGCGCCGGCAAGATTGATCTCGACGATGCCGTTTTCGGCATTGAAGAGGTCCGTGCCGACCTGCTCCAGCGCGCCGTGAAGTGGCAACTTGCTGCACGCCAGCAAGGCACCCACAAAACCAAGGGTCGTTCCGAGATCGCCCGCACCAAGAAGAAGTTCGGTCGCCAGAAGGGCGGCGGGGGCGCCCGTCACGGTGCCCGTTCCGCGCCGATCTTCGTTGGTGGTGGTCGCGCTCACGGTCCTCGCGTTCGTTCGCACGCTCACGACCTGCCGAAAAAAGTCCGTGCACTGGCTCTGCGCCATGCCCTGTCTTCCAAGTTGGGAAGCTCCAACCTGGTCATCATCGATGACGCGGTTCTGGAGGCCCCGAAGACCAAGGCTCTCGCTCAGTCTTTCGCCGGTCTCGGTTTCGACAATGCGCTGATCATCTCTGGCGAGACGGTCAACGAGAATTTCGCCCTCGCTGCACGCAATCTGCCGTGCATCGATGTTCTGCCGGCCCAGGGCCTGAACGTTTATGACGTTCTGCGCCGTGACACGCTGGTTCTCACCAAGGCGGCCGTGGAGAAGATCCACGAGCGTCTGAGCGCGAAGGAAGCGTAAGATGGCTATTGCTGCACGTCATTACGACACCATCCTGGCTCCGGTGATCACCGAGAAGTCCACGCTGATGGCAGAAGAGAACAAGGTCGTTTTCTATGTTCCGCTGAGCGCGAACAAGAAAGAGATCAAGGAAGCCGTTGAGGCGCTGTACAACACCCAGGTTGTTTCCGTGAACACCGTCAAGCTGCACGGCAAGACGAAACGTTTCCGCGGTATTCTGGGTAAGCGCAACGACCAGAAAAAAGCGATCGTGAAGCTGGCTGAAGGCCAGTCCATCGACGTGACGAATGGGGTCTAAACAATGGCTCTGAAGACATTCAAACCAACTTCTCCGGGCCGTCGCGCGCTCGTGCTCGTGGATCGCTCCGCGCTGCACAAGGGCCGTCCTGAGAAGACGCTCGTTGAAGGCCTGTCCAAGTCTGGCGGCCGTAACAATACCGGCCGTATCACGTCCCGCCGTCGCGGCGGTGGTGCGAAGCGCCTGTATCGCATCATCGATTTCAAGCGTCGCAAATGGGACGTTCCGGCGACCGTTGAGCGCCTGGAATATGACCCGAACCGGACCGCATTCATTGCGCTTCTGAAATATGAAGACGGTGAGAAGGCTTACATCCTGGCGCCGCAGCGTTTGGCAGAGGGTGACACAGTCATCGCCTCTTCTCGCGCTGACGTTAAGCCGGGTAATGCAATGCCGCTCAAGGCCGTTCCGGTCGGCACGATCCTCCACAATGTGGAGCTGAAGCCGGAGAAGGGTGGCCAGATCGCTCGCTCCGCGGGTGCTTACGTCCAGCTGGTTGGCCGCGATGGCGGTTACGCTCAGATCCGTCTGGCATCCGGCGAGCTTCGCATGGTCTCCGACAAGTGCATGGCAACGGTGGGCGCGGTTTCCAACCAGGATCACCTCAACATCAATCTCGGCAAAGCCGGTCGCAACCGTCACCTCGGTCGTCGTCCGTCAGTCCGTGGTGTTGTGATGAACCCGGTCGATCACCCGCATGGTGGTGGTGAAGGTCGTACCTCTGGTGGCCGTCACCCGGTTACGCCGTGGGGTAAGCCGACCAAAGGTGCGAAAACGCGTAAGAACAAGTCTACGGACAAGTTCATCATCCGCTCGCGCCACGAGCGCAAGAAGCGATAGGAGACGACGATGCCTCGTTCTGTATGGAAAGGTCCGTTCGTCGACGGCTATCTGCTGAAGAAAGCGGAAAAGTCGCACGAGAGTGGCCGCAAACAAGCGATCAAGACCTGGTCGCGCCGTTCTACCATTCTGCCGCAATTTGTTGGCCTGACTTTCCAGGTCCATAACGGCAATAAATTCGTGCCGGTTCTGATCAACGAAGACATGGTTGGTCACAAGCTTGGCGAATTCGCTCCGTCCCGCACCTATTACGGTCACGCGGCGGACAAGAAAGCGAAGCGGAGATAAGCGATGGGACAGTCTGCAAATCCGCGTCGCGTCGCCGACAATGAAGCCCGGGCAAAGCTGCGGATGATCCGCGTCAGCCCTCAGAAGCTCAACCTGGTTGCCGCGCTCATCCGTGGCAAGAAGGTCGAAAAGGCTCTCAACGACCTGGAATTCTCGCGCAAGCGTATTTCCAAAGAGGTCAAGAAGACGCTGGAATCGGCCATCGCCAATGCCGAGAACAATCATGGTCTCGATATTGACAGCCTGGTTGTTGCCGAAGCTTTCGTTGGCAAGAACCTGGTGATGAAGCGCTTCCGCGCCCGCGCTCGCGGCCGTGGTGCGAAAATCCTGAAGCCGTTTTCCGAGCTGACCATTGTGGTTCGGGAAGTTGAGGAGGCCGCCTGATGGGTCAGAAGGTTAATCCGATCGGTCTGCGCCTCGGCGTCAACCGCACGTGGGAATCCCGTTGGTATGCGGGCGCTGGCGAATACGCCAAACTGCTTCACGAAGACCTGAAGATCCGGTCTTTCCTGAAGAAGCGTCTGAAAAATGCCAGCGTTTCGAAAATCATTATCGAGCGTCCGCACAAGAAGTGCCGCGTCACGATCCACACCGCCCGTCCGGGTGTTGTGATCGGCAAGAAGGGCTCTGACATTGAAGTCCTTCGTCGCGCGCTTTCCCGCATGGTCGACGGCGAGGTTTTCTTGAACCTTGTTGAAGTCCGTAAGCCGGAAATCGACGCCAATCTCGTGGCCGAGTCCATTGCTCAGCAGCTCGAGCGCCGAGTGGCTTTCCGCCGCGCGATGAAGCGTTCGCTCCAGTCTGCGATGCGTATGGGCGCGAAAGGGTGCAAAATCGTCTGTGGCGGCCGTCTCGGCGGTGCAGAGATTGCGCGCGCCGAGCAGTATCAGGAAGGCTCTGTGCCGCTCCACACGCTGCGTGCCGATATCGATTATGGAACCGCCGAAGCTAAGACCGCCTATGGTATCATTGGTATCAAGGTCTGGATCTACAAAGGCGAGATCATGGAACATGACCCGATGGCCCAGGAGCGTCGCCTCCAGGAGTCGGGTGAGCAGCGCGCCCGTTCGGGTCGCCAAGCCGCGTAAGGAATTGGAGCAATGCTGCAACCGAAACGCACTAAATTCCGTAAAGCGCATAAGGGCCGCATCAAAGGCGCGGCGAAGGGCGGCTTCTCGCTGAACTTCGGCTCCTACGGCCTCAAAGCGCTTCAACCGGAACGCGTCACCGCACGCCAGATCGAAGCCACGCGTCGGGCGATTACTCGCCACATGAAGCGTGCTGGTCGCGTGTGGATTCGAATCTACCCGGACGTGCCGGTCACGAAAAAGCCGACAGAAGTCCGGATGGGTAAAGGTAAGGGCTCAGTTGAATTCTGGGCCTGCAAGGTCAAGCCGGGCCGGATCATGTTCGAGATCGACGGTGTGCCTGAGGATGTCGCTCGCGAAGCGCTTTCCCTCGGTGCCGCTAAGCTGCCGATCAAGTGCAAGATCGTATCCCGTCTTGGCGAATAAAGGAGAACGTGACGATGAGTAAGAAAGACACGCTCAGCGCCGTCGACGTTCGCGCCATGACTGATGATCAGCTCAGCGATAAAGTTGCCGAGCTGAAGAAAGAACAGTTCAACCTGCGCTTCCAGCAGGCCACCGGCCAGATGGAAAACACCGCTCGGTTTGGCAAGATCCGTCGCGATGTCGCTCGGATCCGCACCGTGCAGAACGAGCGCAAGCTGCAGCAAGAGCAAGGGAGCTAAGGATGCCGAAGCGTATTCTGCAAGGCACCGTGGTCAGCGATAAAGGCACCAAAACGGTTGTAGTCCGCGTGGAACGTACGTTCCTGCACCCGCTGCTCCGCAAAACGGTCCGTCGCTCCAAGCGCTATCACGCGCATGATGAGAACCAGGCATTCAAGGTGGGCGATAAAGTCCAGATCCAAGAATGCGCGCCGAAGTCGAAACTCAAGCGGTGGGAGGTGGTTCAAGCCTAGGCACCTGCCTGGCCTGAAGCCTGCCTGCTTAAGGAAGATCTGTCATGATCCAGATGCAAACCAACCTGGACGTCGCCGATAACTCCGGCGCACGCCGCGTGCAGTGCATCAAAGTGCTTGGTGGTGCAAAGCGCCGCTACGCACATGTGGGCGACATTATTGTCGTCTCCGTAAAGGAAGCGATCCCGCGTGGTCGCGTGAAGAAGGGTGACGTCCGTAAGGCCGTTGTCGTTCGCGTTGCCAAGGACATCAAGCGTCCCGACGGTTCCGTCATTCGCTTTGATTCCAATGCTGCCGTGATCATCAACAATAATAATGAACCGCTGGGTACGCGTATCTTCGGCCCGGTTCCGCGCGAACTTCGCGGCAAGAACCATATGAAGATCGTCTCCCTCGCTCCGGAGGTGCTGTAATGGCTGCCAAGATCAAGAAGGGCGACAAGGTCGTCGTTCTCGCCGGTCGCGATAAGGGCAAGACTGGCGAAGTCACCAAAGTGCTGCCTGACCAGGACAAGGTCATTGTGGACGGCGTGAATGTGGTCAAGCGCCACACGCGAGCGACCCAGACCGACCAGGGCGGCATCAAGGAAAAAGAAGCTGCAATCCACGTCTCGAACGTTGCGATTGCGGATCCGAAAACCGGCGAAGCCACGCGTGTTGGCTTCAAGACGCTCGAAGACGGCCGCAAGGTCCGCGTCGCCAAAGCTTCCGGTGAGGTTATCGATGTCTGATAACGCGACATATTCCCCGCGCCTTCGTGACAAGTATCGCGAGACCATTCGCGAGACGATGAAGGAAAAATTCGATTACTCCAATCCGATGCAGATTCCACGCATCGAGAAGGTCGTGATCAATATGGGTGTCGGCGAGGCCGCTCAGGACTCCAAGAAAATCAAGGGTGCCCTTGAGGATCTGGAAGCCATTGCGGGCCAAAAGCCGGTCAAAACCGTTGCCAAGAAATCTATCGCCGGCTTCAAGCTGCGCGAAGAACAGGTAATCGGTGCGAAAGTAACGCTGCGCCAGGACCGTATGTACGAATTCCTGGACCGTCTGATCACGATTGCGCTGCCGCGCGTTCGAGATTTCCGGGGCCTGAACGGTAAGTCGTTCGATGGTCGTGGCAACTACGCGATGGGTTTGAAAGAGCACATCGTTTTCCCGGAGATCGACTACGATAAAGTCGAGAAGATCCGGGGTATGGACATCGTGGTGTGCACCACCGCGAAGACTGATGAAGAAGCGAAGGCCCTGCTGGCCGAGTTTGATTTTCCGTTTTCGAACTAACGCAGCAGGAGAGCAGAGCCGATCGGGCTCCGCACGCAGGAGGAAGTAAATGGCTAAAAAAGCCTCAGTTGAACGTAATCGCAAGCGCGAGCGTCTGGCCAAGCGTTATGCTGCCAAGCGCGACCAGCTCAAAGCGGTTGCGCGGGATCAGGAACTGCCGGTTGAGGAGCGTTTCGCTGCTCAGCTTAAGCTGGCTTCCTTGCCGCGTAACTCCGCACCGACGCGTATCCGGAACCGTTGTGAAGTGACGGGCCGTCCGCGTGGTTTCTATCGCAAGCTGCGCATGTCGCGTATTGCTCTGCGCCAACTGGCCAGCCAGGGGATGATCCCGGGCATGGTCAAGTCAAGCTGGTAAGAGAGGAGACGAGAACATGCCTGTAAATGATCCTCTCGGTGATATGCTGACCCGTATCCGTAACGCTCTCATGCGTAGCAAGCGGTCAGTTTCCACCCCGGCTTCGGCTCTGCGCCGCCGCGTTTTGGACGTGCTGAAAAGCGAAGGCTATATCCGTGACTACGCGGAAGTCGAGCACGCCAACGGCCAGAAAGAGTACGAAATCGAACTCAAATATTACGAAGGCGATGCCGTCATTAGCGAGATCAAGCGTATCTCCAAGCCGGGCCGTCGCGTTTATTCGGGCGTCAAAGATCTGCCGCTCGTCCAGAATGGTCTGGGTATCGCTATCCTCTCCACGCCGAAAGGTGTGATGTCGGATTCGAGTGCTCGTGAGGCCAATGTGGGCGGCGAGATCCTCTGCCACGTCGTTTAAGGGAGAGCATCGATGTCACGTATTGGTAAACTCCCAGTCGCGATCCCGGGCGGTGTGAATGTCACGCTGACCGAGACGAGCCTGACGGTCAAAGGCCCGAAAGGCGAGCTGAGCATGGACTTTGTTGAAGACGTCACCGTCTCTCAGACGGATGAAGGTCTTCAGGTAAGCCCGCGCGACGAAAGCAAGCGTGCCCGCGCTATGTGGGGCATGCAGCGCGCTCTGATCGCGAACCTCGTGCAAGGCGTTTCCGCCGGCTACGAGAAAGATCTCGAGCTCGTCGGCGTTGGTTATCGTGCGCAGATGCAGGGCAAGTCCCTGAAACTGTCGCTCGGCCTGTCTCACGACGTTGTCTACGACCCGCCGGAAGGCATCACCCTGTCCTGCGGCAAACCGACCGAAGTCAAAATCGTCGGTGCCGATAAGCAGGCTGTTGGCCAGGTCGCCGCGGAGATCCGCCGCTTCCGTCCGCCGGAGCCGTATAAGGGCAAAGGTATCAAATATGTCGGCGAATACATTCGCCGCAAAGAAGGCAAGAAGAAGTAGGGCGAGCGATGAAAACTCAACGCGAAAAACAAGTCCGTCGCGCCCAGCGCACCCGAATCCGGCTTCGCAAGCTGGCCAATGGTCGCCCGCGTCTGTCGGTATTCCGGTCTTCGAAGAATATTTCCGCGCAGATCATCGACGATGTTGCCGGCAAGACGATCGCTTCCGCCTCCTCCATGGAAGAGGCAGCCAAAGCCGAGCACGGCAAGGGCTGGGACGTCCAGGCTGCGGCAGTCGTCGGCAAGCTGATTGCCGAACGCGCTGTCAAAGAAGGTGTGAGCGAAGTCATCTTCGACCGCGGTGGTTACATTTATCATGGGCGTGTTAAAGCGCTCGCAGAGGCGGCCCGCGAGGGCGGTCTCAAGTTCTAAGGGAGCGGCAACATGGCTCATCAGAACGAGCAAGAACGTGGCGGCCGCGGTGATCGCGGTGATCGTGGTGGACGCGGCGGTCGTAACCGTCGGGACCGTGACCGGGATCAGGACCGCGATGACGAGCTGGTAGACAAGCTCGTCCACATCAACCGCGTTGCGAAAACCGTTAAAGGTGGTCGTAACTTCCAGTTCGCTGCTCTGGTTGTCGTTGGCGATCAGAAGGGCCGCGTCGGCTTCGGTCAGGGTAAAGCCCGCGAAGTGCCTGAAGCGATCCGCAAGGCGACTGACGAGGCGAAAAAGACCATGATCCGTGTCCCGCTTCGCGAAGGCCGGACTCTGCACCATGATGGCCGTGGCCGTCACGGCGCGGGTAAAGTGGTTCTGCGTGCTGCGCCTCCGGGTACGGGTGTTATTGCCGGTGGTCCGATGCGTGCGGTTCTGGAAACCCTCGGCGTTGGTGACGTTGTCGCCAAGTCCCTGGGCACGTCCAACCCGTACAACATGATCCGCGCGACCTTTGATGCGCTTAAGCGTCAGAGCTCTCCGCGCTCTGTAGCGGCTAAGCGCGGCCTGAAGGTCGGCGATCTGGTGAACCGCCGTAGCGACGGCGCGTCTGCACCGGAAGCGATTGAATCGTAAGGACAGCTCTCATGGCTACGAAAACGATCAAAATTCGTCAGACGGGCAGCCCGATTCGCCGCCCCGAAGATCAGCGTGCGACGCTTGTCGGTCTCGGTCTCAACAAGATCGGCCGCGAGCGCGTACTGGAAGACACACCGGCGGTCCGCGGAATGATCCGTAAGGTCCGCCACATGGTGGAAATTGTCGAAGAGTAGGTCCCTTTTGAGGAAACCGCTCGTTCGAATGGAGAACGACATGCGTCTCAATGAATTGCGCGATAATCCGGGCGCTGCCAAGCTTCGCACCCGTGTCGGCCGTGGTATCGGTTCCGGCAAGGGCAAGACGGGCGGCCGCGGCGTCAAGGGTCAGAAATCCCGTTCCGGTGTTGCCATCAAGGGCTTTGAAGGCGGTCAAATGCCGCTTCACATGCGCCTGCCGAAGCGTGGCTTTAACAAGCCGAACCGGAAGCAGTGGGCAGAGATCAATCTCGGCCGTCTGCAAAAAGCGATCAATGAAGGCAAGCTCGATGCGTCTGCGACCATCGATGCGGCAGCTCTGATCGCTTCTGGTCTGGTTCGCCGTGAACTGGATGGTGTCCGCCTTCTTGCGAAAGGCGAGCTCACTTCCAAAGTAGAGATCACGGTTGCCGGTGCTTCCAAGTCCGCTGTCGAGGCGGTCGAGAAGGCTGGTGGTAAAGTGAACCTGCCTGCGGCGAAGGCTGCAGAGTAATCGACGGGTTTCCGTCGACCGCTTGAGGACGAGTATATGGCTTCAGCTGCCGAACAGCTTGCTGCGAATATGAATTTCAGCTCCTTCGCGAAGGCGAAGGAGCTTCAGCAGCGTATACTGTTCACGATCGGGATCCTGATCCTTTATCGGATCGGAACCTTCGTGCCACTTCCGGGTATCGATCTGGTCAATTACGCGGCCATGTTCGAACAGCAATCTCAGGGCATTCTCGGCATGTTCAACATGCTGGGCGGTGGTGCGGTAGAACGCAGCGCCATCTTTGCGCTGAATGTGATGCCCTACATCTCGGCCTCGATCATTATGCAGCTGATGTCAGCCACCATTCCTTCGCTTGAAAAGCTCAAGAAAGAAGGTGGCGAGGCTGGCCGCAAGCAAATCAACCAATATACGCGTTACCTGACCGTGCTTCTTGCGACCGGACAGGCGCTCGCCATTGCGATCGGCATGAATACGCCGACCGCAGATGGTACGACGCTGGCGCTGAACCCCGGTACATTCTTCATCGTATCCACCGTTACGACCCTGGTAGGCGGTACGATGCTGCTATTGTGGCTGGGTGAGCAGATCACGGCACGCGGTATCGGTAATGGTGTCTCGCTGATCATCTTCGCCGGTATTGTTGCCGCCATCCCGAGCGTTATCGGTGGTGCGCTGGCTGCAAGTGCTGCCGGCTCCATGGCGGGCACAACCTTCTTCTTCTACCTCGCTCTGGCGATTGCTGGCCTGATGCTGGTCGTCTTCATCGAGCGCTCCCAGCGCCGGCTTCTGGTCCAGTATCCGAAGCGGCAGCAGGGTAATCGCATGGTCGGTGGCGATACGTCCTTCCTGCCCCTGAAGCTCAATACGGCTGGTGTGATCCCGCCGATCTTCGCTTCCTCGCTGCTTTTGCTGCCCGCGACTGCGGCGAGCTTCCAGGCGCAGAGCACGGGCGGTTTCTTGGGGACGGCTATTGCCTATCTGCAGCCGGGCTCTTTCAGCTTTCTGGCGCTCTATGGCGCGATGATCATCTTCTTCTGTTTCTTCTACACCTCTGTTGTGTTTAATCCTGAAGATACAGCCGATAACCTGCGCAAATACGGTGGCTTCCTGCCCGGTATTCGTCCCGGCAAGCGGACGGCGGAGTATCTGGACCATGTCCTGTCCCGTCTGACCCTGGTGGGCGCGCTCTATCTTACTCTTATCTGTGTCGTACCTATGGCTATATCGCCGAACACGCTTTTGGGCGGTACGTCTATCCTCATCATCGTCTCTGTGACGATGGACACGATTTCGCAGATCCAGTCACACCTGCTGGCACACCAGTATGAAGGGCTGATCAAGAAATCGAAGCTACGGGGACGCTCACGATGAATATTATTCTTTTCGGACCGCCAGGCAGTGGCAAGGGTACGCAGGCCAAGCGCCTTGTTGCAGAGCGCGGCTGGGTTCAGCTGTCCACCGGCGACATGCTGCGCGCAGCGCGTGCGGCCGGTACTGAGCTGGGCCAGCGAGTTTCCGCCATCATTGATGCAGGCGAGCTGGTGTCCGATGAGATCGTAATCGAACTGATCCGCGAACGCCTGCCTGAGGCAGAAGCGGCGGGTGGTGCGATTTTTGACGGCTTCCCGCGCACGGTTGCGCAGGCTGAAGCACTCGACACGCTTCTTCAGGAGCGTGGATCTGCCGTTGATACGGTGGTCGAGCTTAAAGTCGTTGATGAAGAGATTGTCCAACGCCTGGTAAAGCGGGCGGAAGATGAGGGGCGTGCAGATGATACTGAAGAGGTCATCCGCAACCGCCTGAAGGTCTACTACGACCAGACCGCTCCTTTGATCCCTTTCTTCTCTGCACAGGGCAAGTTGAAAGAGGTCGATGGCATGGGGTCAATGGACGGAGTTGCAGCAGCAATTGCAGCTGCATTGGACGATAAGTGAGTAAAGCGTGCTGTAACCCCATTGACGGGAGCGCAGCACAGACTGTAGATAGCGCCCTTCGCAAAAGCGGGCGAGCTCAAACGGCCTCCGAAAGGGGGCCCGATGGTTCGTCCCTGAATGGCGTTCTGAATTAGGAGATGGATCGTGGCCCGTATCGCCGGCGTCAACATTCCGACGAATAAGCGCGTTCTGATCGCGCTCCGTTATATCCACGGCATTGGCCCGGCCAAGGCGAAGGAGATCTGCGAGCAGGTTTCCATCACCCCCGAGCGCCGTGTGGCTGACTTGACCGATGCAGAGATTCTGCAGATCCGCGAAGTGATCGACCGTGACCATACGGTTGAGGGTGATCTTCGCCGTGAAGTCGCTGTGAACATCAAACGTCTTATGGACCTCGGTAACTACCGCGGCCTGCGCCACCGTCGTGGTCTGCCGGTTCGTGGTCAGCGCACGCATACCAATGCGCGCACCCGTAAAGGTCCAGCCAAGCCGATTGCCGGCAAGAAGAAGTAGGGCCTGAACCATGGCTAAGGATCAAGGGCGCGTTAAACGTCGCGAACGCAAGAACATCACGTCTGGCGTCGCTCACGTAAACGCCAGCTTCAACAACACGATGGTGACCATCACGGACGCCCAGGGCAATGCTATTTCCTGGTCTTCTGCTGGTCACATGGGTTTCAAGGGGTCTCGCAAGTCCACGCCGTTCGCTGCACAGATGGCTGCTGAAGATGCAGGCAAAAAGGCAATCGAACACGGCATGAAGACCCTCGAGGTGAAGGTTTCCGGCCCGGGTTCGGGTCGTGAATCCGCTCTGCGTGCGTTGCAGGCTGTGGGTTTCACCATCACCACCATTCAGGACGTGACGCCCATTCCGCACAATGGTTGCCGTCCGCCGAAGCGTCGTCGCGTATAAGTCGACGTATCGGTTTTCGCCTGTATGTATGCGCCGGCGGCTCGCCCGCTAGGCTGATGAAGGGGCAGTAAGAACGTGATCGAAAAGAACTGGCAAGAACTCATTCGTCCGATGAAGCCGGAAATCGAACCGGGTCATGACCCGGAACGCTTCGCCAAGATTGTCGCTGAGCCGCTGGAGCGTGGCTTTGGCATGACGCTCGGCAATGCGCTTCGCCGTGTGCTGCTGTCTTCCCTTCAGGGTGCAGCGATTACCAACGTCCATATTGATGGCGTGGTCCATGAGTTCTCCTCGATCGACGGTGTTCGCGAAGATGTCACGGACATTGTCCTGAACATCAAGCAGATCGCTTTGCGCATGCATGGCGAAGGCCCGAAGCGTGTCGTGCTTAAAAAGTCCGGCCCGGGTGTCGTCACCGCTGGTGATATCGAAGAGACGGCCGATGTCGAGATCGTCAATAAGGATCACATCCTTTGCACGCTCGATGAAGGCGCTGAAATCCGCATGGAATTCACGGTCAATACCGGCAAGGGCTATATCCCGTCTGACCGCAATCGTCCGGAAGACGCACCGATCGGCCTGATCGGCGTTGATGCGCTCTACAGCCCGGTCAAGCGCGTGTCTTACAAGGTTGAGAACACCCGTGAAGGTCAGGTTCTCGACTATGACAAGCTGATCCTGGAAGTAGAGACCGATGGTACGGTCGCTCCTGAAGATGCCGTCGCATATTCTGCGCGCATTCTTCAGGACCAGTTCCAGATCTTCATCAATTTCGAGGAAGCCGTCGAAGCGCGTCCTGCAGAGGACGACAAGCCGGAACTCGACTTCAATCCGGCTCTGCTGCGCAAGGTGGACGAGCTGGAACTGTCTGTTCGTTCGGCTAACTGCCTGAAGAACGACAATATCGTCTATATCGGCGACCTGATCCAGAAGTCCGAGGCGGAAATGCTCCGCACGCCGAACTTCGGTCGTAAGTCGCTTAATGAGATCAAAGAAGTTCTCGCTCAGATG
Organism: Alphaproteobacteria bacterium; assembly: GCA_018222865.1. GTDB lineage: Bacteria > Pseudomonadota > Alphaproteobacteria > Caulobacterales > Maricaulaceae > Maricaulis. Next base: position 11,539 of record JAAEZM010000021.1, on the reverse strand, counting down.
GGTCTCCACCTGGGTATGGAAGCCCCGAACTGGCCGCCGGAGAATATCGAAGATCTCGCCAAACGTTTTGAGGATCACGTCTAGGCAGCCGCCGCGAGGCGCCTGAACCGGACCTGAGGAGATTATAGCCATGCGTCACGGCATCGCACATCGCAAGCTTAACCGCACGACCACGCACCGTAAGGCCATGCTGGCCAATATGGCTGCGTCGCTGATCGAGCACGAGCAAATCGTTACCACTCTTCCGAAAGCGAAAGAGCTGGCTCCGTTTATGGACAAGCTGATCACTCTGGCTAAGCGCGGTGATCTGCATGGCCGTCGTCTGGCACAGTCCCGCGTTCGCAATGAAACGCAGGTCAAGAAGCTGTTTGACGTTCTCGGTGGCCGTTACACGGAACGCAGCGGTGGATACACTCGCGTTCTGAAAGCCGGTTTCCGCCATGGTGACAATGCACCAATGGCTGTTATCGAGCTGGTTGATCGGGACCCGTCTGCGAAGGGCGCTGCAGATCGCGCGCGCCTCGAGGAAGAAGGCGGCATGACAGAGGAGTAAGCCTCCAGTCATGACAGGTTCAGAAGAAGGCGGCTTAGCTCTTGCTAGCCGCCTTTTTCATGTCCGAAATCGAGCCTATATGAGGGTCATGATTAGAATTCTTGCTTTGTCCGTCCTGATCGCTGCCACACCGGCCGCCGCACAGGAAATCCCGTTCGCGCCTGCCGCGGATGATCGCATTGTTCCAGAGAGCCAAACGCAGGTTCAGCTCTCCTATGCCCCGGTCGTTCGGCAAGCTGCGCCGGCTGTCGTGAATGTCTATAGCCGTCGGGTGTCGCAAGCGCGGTCGCCGTTCGCCGATGATCCCTTTTTCTCGCGGCTCTTCAGGTCCCAGCCGCGCGAGCAGAACTCGCTAGGGTCCGGTGTTATCGTTGATCCATCCGGCGTCATCGTGACCAATAATCATGTTGTCGAGGGCGCGACAGAACTGCGCGTGGTGCTCGCCGACCGGCGCGAGTTCGAAGCGGAGATCCTTCTTACGGATGAAGCAACAGATCTCGCCGTTTTGATGGTTGAGACCGACGAGCCACTGCCGACGCTCCCCTATGATCCCGATGGTGATTCTGAGGTCGGTGATCTGGTTCTGGCGATCGGCAATCCCTTCGGTGTCGGCCAAACGGTCACGAGCGGTATCGTCTCTGCCCTGGCGCGCACAGATGTCGGTCAGACGGATTTTGCCTCCTTTATCCAGACCGATGCGGCTATTAATCCGGGCAATTCCGGGGGCGCGCTGGTCGATATGGAGGGTCAGCTCATCGGTGTGAATACGATGATCTTCTCCCGCTCAGGCGGGTCCAACGGGATCGGCTTTGCCATCCCCGTCGATATGGTCCGCCGCGTGGTGGACAGCGCTTTGACCGAAGGCGAACTGATCCGGCCTTGGTTGGGCGCGAGATTGCAGCCTGTCACGAATGATCTGGCAGAGGCTTTCGGCCTTGATCGACCGCGGGGCGCGCTGGTCAATGAAATCTACCCGAATGGTGCGGCCGATGATGGCGGGCTGCGCCAGGGGGATATCGTGCTCTCCATTGATGGGCATGAAATCAACAATGATAGTGGTGCGCTTTTCCGCCTCGCTACACGTGCGGCGGGTGAGGATGCAGAATTCACCATTCTGCGTGACGAGGAGCAGGTTGAGCTCAGCGTGCCGGTCCTCCCAGCTCCTGGTGTTGCCGAGCCGGATCCTTTCGTCCTTGATGGCACAAATCCCTTCCAGGGGCTGTCTGTGGTGGAACTCAACCCGGCATTCAATCAGGCAATTGGTATTGATGCGTTCGCGGACGGTCTGGTGGTGACCAGCGTGAGGCGCCGGTCTGTGGCTGCTGGTCATGGCTTCCGCCCGGGCGATCGGATTGTCGAACTCCAGGGCGAGCGCGTTGAGGACCTGGCCGGTTTCCAGGAGATCCTCGAGGATTATGACGGCAGCATTGATTGGCCGATCGCGATCGAACGTCGCGGGCGCCGACATGAAGCCAATATAAAGCTCTACTGATCGCCGCATGGATTTGGCGCTTTGGCGGATACGCCGAACCGCCTAATCTACGGTGATGAGCTCGTTGTTTGAAGCCGCTGGCCTGGAAGAGGCTGCGCCGAAACCTTTGGCGGAACGCCTGCGACCGACCACGCTGGAAGACGTGATCGGGCAGGATCATCTTCTGGTCGGTGAGGGCCCCATCGCGAGGATGAGAGACCAGGGGCGGATGGCTTCGCTCATCCTGTGGGGCCCGCCTGGAGTCGGTAAGACAACGATTGCTCGCTTGCTCGCTGAAGACAGCGGGCTGGAGTTCGAGCCGCTTTCAGCGGTCTTCTCCGGCGTCGCTGATCTCAAGAAAGTCTTTGATCGTGCCCGTGCGCGCCGACAGGCGGGGCGCGGCACTTTGCTTTTCGTTGATGAGATACATCGCTTTAATCGCGCGCAGCAGGATGGTTTCCTTCCGGTGGTGGAAGAGGGGACGGTAACGCTGGTTGGAGCGACGACGGAGAATCCATCCTTCGAGCTCAATGCAGCGCTTTTATCGCGCTGTCAGGTGCTCGTTCTCAAACGCCTGGATGATAATGCTCTGGAGGCTCTCATTGGGCGCGCGGAAGCCGAGACGGGGCAGGCGCTGCCCTTATCCGCTGACGCCCGCGCGGGACTTCGCGCCATGGCAGACGGGGATGGGCGCTATCTTCTCAACCTGATTGAGGAAGTACTGACCCTGGAACGCCGTGATGAGATCTCACTCGATGAGCTGTCTCGTCTTCTCAACAAGCGGGCGCCGGTCTACGACAAATCCCGTGACGAGCATTACAATCTTATCTCTGCCCTACATAAAGCCGTGCGCGGGTCAGATCCGGATGCGGCGCTCTACTGGTTCTGCCGCATGCTCGCGGGGGGAGAAGACCCTCTCTATCTGGGGCGCCGGATCTTGCGCATGGCCTCAGAAGATATTGGCCTTGCGGATCCGACAGGGCTGATGATCGCCAGCGAGGCGGTGCGGACCTATGAGCGACTGGGCTCGCCCGAGGGCGAGCTGGCGCTGGCCCATGCGGTCGTCCATCTATCGACCAGCGCTAAGTCGAATGCTGTCTATATTGCCTTTAAACGTGCCATGCGCTCAGCACGCGAGACCGGTTCGCTCATGCCGCCCGCGCATATTCTCAATGCGCCGACCAAGATGATGAAAGAGCAGGGCTATGGCGCCGGCTATGAGTATGATCACGACATTGAGGGCGGGGTGTCGGGTCAGGACTATTTTCCCGAAGACATGCCGGAGAGGCCGGTGTTCTACGAGCCGAAAGGTGAGGGACGCGAAGCCGCGATCAAGGAAAAACTGGCCCGTTGGCGTGCGCTACGCGAAACGCGGCGCTAATTCGCGTCTTCGACGGCGGTTTCAGTGACCTCGCAGCTCACGGCCAGCCGCTCCGCTGTCCACGCCTCTGCCATGATTGGCAGTCCCAAGGCCTGACGGCGTTCGTCCAGCGTCGCTTGGTCCTCAATCGGTCCGGGATTGGTTTGGCCATTCAGGCAGGTATCTGCCGTGCCATAGCGTTGCGGATGGTCATTGGCGACACGAAAGGCATCAATGCGACGGGCAAATTCCGGTCCTTCAATAAGGCCCGCCAGGGCCACAGGCTCCAGAGCGGCGAGGATGGGGGCTTCATTTGCATCATCTCGTTCGGCCAGGCGCAGAAGCTGGCGGGCAAGACGCGGTTGCTCCGTGTAAAGGATCACAAAACTCTCCGGGTCGATCTGGCGTCGTGCCCAGCCGGTATTGTCTGTCTCAACAGCTTCGACCGTATCGCGCGTGTCTCGAAGGATCTCGCCCTGAGCGCCATCATCAAGATCGGAGCGGGCGATAACGGGTAGAATCAGTTCTGCGAGAAAACGTTCCCGGGCTTGCCGCGCCGCCAGTTGCGCAGCCAGTTCGCCATAGGCGGCCCACTGCCCGTCAATCCTGGCGGTTAATGTGGGTGCATCGGTGGGCGGCGGTAATTCTGCTTGCGGCGCATCGAGCGCATCAGCCGCATCCGTCTCAATAAGCTCGGGAGCGGGCTGGTCCTGCAGAATGAGAGAAGCGGCGAGTGCGGCGAAAAGCATTCATCAACTCCAAGGGTTTGGATGCGTGATGGAGTTTAACCTGCTTCGGGGCCTAAGGAAGGCGGAGGGCCGTATTTATTGTGGCCGGGATTGCCATGTCTTGTCTCAACGGTGTCGTGCCAATGCTTCAGGTGCCTTGACCAAAAGGCCATCCCAACCGGGAGGGTCCAGAGGGCAATGCCGACGCTGCCTGCAATCAGCACCATTTCAGCGGCGGGTTCGGCGGAAAGATCGAGCAGCACGCCGTAGGCCAGGGCGATAAATGGCCAGCCGGTCACAAGCATCCAGAGGGCGTCCGGCCATATATCCAAAGCGGGGCGTCCCAGATCATGGAGGCGCTGAATACCCCAGGCAATTCTGCCTGCGCATAAGACCAGCACATAGACCAGGATCGCGAGCCCGAGCCCGAGCGTCGCTGGTGCGATGAGGTGTGCTGCATCTTGAAGAAAAGGAATATCGCCGCCGCGGTCCAGATGCCTATCCAGAATGAGGAGGGGAATCAGAAGGCTGGGCCAAAAGATATAGGAGCGCCAACCCCATTTGTCCGGAAGCGGAGTGTGGGGATCGGGGGGCTGTTTTAAGGGCAGAGGACCTGCACGTCCGCCCGCAGAGAGCGAGAAACGCTTGCCAAAGATCGAGCCGAAGGTCGCCATGTCTGTACTCGTAGCCAGTCTATTTCGGCAACCCTAAAGCGTATTTGGAAAAAACAAAAGCGGGAGGCCGTCAGGCGCTCCCGCTTTTTGCTTTGTCGCATTGGGGCAGAGCTCTGTCCGGGACCGGGAGGCGAATTCCGGTCCCGTGGCAGGCGCTGTCTTAAACGAGGGTGGTGCCCAGCGCGTAGCTCATAGCGCCAACGACGCCAGCAACGAACAGGACATTGATCACCGTAGCCAGGGTTTGCGTGAAGCGGTCCATGGTAGTGTCCTTTTTCAATCAATACCGCGGCGGATCCGCGATACGTCACGGTAAATAAGAGGTTAGGGATAAAACTGAAGCCACATAACGCCAAACCACCATTGCAAAAATGCATACGATTAAACTGGTGAAATGAAATTACGGGACGGTAATGCGTAGGCAAATCCGGGTTCATCTTGCCAAGACCGACGAGCGGGCCTAACCAGCTTGCATGATGAACCTGGTTCTGATCGGCGCCGGCGGAGCGCTGGGCGCGATATCGCGTCACCTTGTAGGCAGGCTGACCTTACGCTTGTTCGGTCCTGATCAGCCTTGGGGAACGTTTTCAGTTAATATTCTCGGTGGCTTGGCCATGGGGCTCTTGATCGGCTGGCTAACCGCAACCGAGCGCGCTGACGAGACCTCTATTCGGTTGTTTGCTGCGGTTGGTGTCCTGGGCGGTTTCACTACTTTCTCCGCTTATTCACTCGAATTGGCGTTAATGATCGAGCGCAAGGCCTGGCTGAATGCCTTTGTCTATGCGGCTGGCTCTGTCGTTATGGCGCTAGCTGCGGTATTTGCCGGCCTCTTTTGGGTGCGCAAGGTGATGGCATGAGCGGTGTACAGAAAATCACGGTCGAGAAAGGCGAGGACGGATCACGCCTCGACCGCTGGTTCAAGCGGCGCTTTCCGCATATCACCCAGGGCCAAATCCAGAAGGTCTGCCGCAAGGGTGAAGTGCGCCTTGATGGCGGTCGGGTGAAGCCGGATACGCGCGTGGCGACGGGCCAGGAGATCCGCATCCCGCCCTTGCCAGATGCCAAGGAGATGAAGCAGCGCGATCAGCTGACCGATCAGGAGATCGATTATGCGCGCTCCCTTGTCATCTATGAGGATGAGGACATCATCGCCTTCAACAAACCATCTGGCCTTGCCGTTCAGGGCGGTTCAAAGACAAAGCAGCATCTTGATCGCTTGCTCGATGCATTCGGTCAGGGCCTGGACCGGCCGCGTCTGGTCCACCGTCTCGACAAGGACACATCCGGCGTTCTGGTTGTGGGGAAAAGTCCGGCCGCAACAGCGAAACTGGCCAAAGCCTTCCAGTCCCACAAGACCAAGAAGACCTATTGGGCGGTGGCCATCGGCGTGCCCAAGCCACGCCTGGGTGAGGTGAAGGGCTTTATGAAGAAAACCGCTGGTGCGGGTGGCGATCCTGATCGCGAAGTCATGACTGCCGCTCGCCATGGCGATGATGGCGCCCAGCACGCGCTCTCGCGCTATACGGTGGTCGCCGATGCAGGCCAGAAAGCCAGCTGGGTTGCCCTGCGTCCGGTAACCGGCCGGACCCACCAATTGCGCGTGCATTTGCAGGCCATGGGCACCTCAGTGCTTGGCGACAAGAAATACCCCTGCCACCGGCCCGCTCCGGAAGATCTGGATCAACAACTCTGTCTGCATGCGCGACGCCTGGAATTGCCGCGCGACAAGGGCACGCTGGTTATCGAAGCGCCTCTGCCCAAGCACATGAACCGGATTTTCGACAAGCTTGGCTTTGACACGCGTGACGCCGATGAGGAAACGATAGAAGAGCAGCTGGCCTAGGCCTTGGCGGCCTGGCGGGCCTTGAACGCAGTCATTTGTTCATCCGTTGCCGGCTTCTGGTGCTCGGCTTTCCACTGCGCATAGGGCATGCCGTAGACACGCTCTCGCGCCGCATCCTTGGACACGTCAAGGCCTTGCGCCTCAGCCGCCTCTTTCCACCAATCGCCGAGACAGTTCCGGCAGAAATCTGCGAGGATCATCAGATCGATATTCTGCACATCCTTGTGCGTGTCGAGATGGGAGAGAAGGCGGCGGAAAGCGGCGGCGTCGAGCTTGTCGCGCTGTTCATCGGTGAGCTGGTCGAGCATGGGTGGACCCTCGAGGGCTTGTGTTCACGGGCGAGCGCGCCTAGTCAGCGCACAAGATAGCCAAGAGGTAGTCCGCATGCCATCGCCGCTCAAGCTTGCCATCTGGGATATTGACGGAACCCTGATCGACAGCCGCAAGATTATACAGCGCGCGATGAACCGGGCGTTTGAACGCGCCGGGCTGGGCGGTATTGCTTACGATCGCACACGGACAATTGTGGGGCTTGAGCTGACAGAAGCTGTCTTGAAATTGGCACCACCGGATTATCCCGCTGAACGCGTTCCGCAATTGGCGAGCTATTACAAGGAAGCCTTTGTCGAGCAACGTCAGGAGCCTGGCTTTGAGGAACCGCTCTATGACGGTGCCCTGGAGACGATTGAGCGGTTAAATGATCAGGGCTGGCTGCTGGGTGTCGCCACGGGAAAGGCACGTCGCGGTCTCGATATTGTCTTTGACCATCATGACCTTCATCGTCATTTCGTTACCTTCCAGACCGTGGATGGGGGACCGGGCAAGCCGCATCCACGCATGGTTCTCGATGCCATGTCCGAAGCTGGCGTCGATGCGCATCAGGCTGTCATGATCGGGGATACGCGGTTTGACATGGAGATGGGGCGCAATGCCGGTGTGCATACGCTGGGTGTAAGCTGGGGCTTCCATACGCCTGAAGAGATCCTGGAAGGCGGTGCACATGATCTGCATCATGAATTCGAAACGCTGAACCGGGCACTGGACGCGTTCGGCTCCAAGGTGGAAGAAAGCGCCTCATGAGCGATAGATTTGAAACCAAGGACGGCGTGCGCATTCCCAAACCGGAAGACACACGCCCCAAGCGTTTTTACGAGACAGTGAGCATCGCACCTGCTGAGGGCGAATTTGCTGTGCTGCTGGATGGTCGTCCTGTGAGGACGCCAGCAAAGAAACCGCTGAGCCTGCCATCACAGGCGCTTGCGGATTTGGTCGCAGCTGAGTGGTCGGCGCAGGGCGAGCGCATTGATGCGCCCAAAATGCCGATCTCTAGGCTTTGTTTTGTGGCTCTGGACCGCATGGCTGAGGCTCGCGAAGACACCGCCGCCGAAGTCACCAAATACGCCTCAACCGATCTGCTTTGCTTCCGCGCGCCCGACCCGGCTGAACTGGTCGCGGCGCAATCGGCCGCCTGGGACCCGATGCTCAAATGGGCGTCTGATGCTCTCGGGGTTCAACTTGTATCGGCAACAGGCCTCTTGCCGGTAGAACAGGATCCGATCGCGCTGACACTTGTGCACGGTCGCGCGAAAGCCCTGGATGACATTGCTCTGACCGCACTTGCTCATGCGACGGCTGTCTGCGGATCAGCTATTCTCGGGCTGGCGCTGGTGGAGGGCGAGATCGATGGCGAGAAAGCCTTTGCGCTTTCAACTGTCGATGAAGCATTCCAGATCAGCCAATGGGGCGAAGACGCTGAGGCGCGTGAACGCCTCGATGCTCTCAAGACAGAGCTCATCAGCGTTGAGCAGGTGCTGCGCGCACTGTAGGCGGCCTACGAACGTCTAGATGGCGTGGACGGCAACCATTGCATCGATCCGCCGCATGGCCTTGCCTGGCCAGTGCGATGCCCGGCCTAGAGGCAGGGATTGCGCGAAACGGTCAAGCCTGTGTCCCGCCATGACCGCAAGAGCGCTGGCTGAGAAGGCACAGATCTGACCGCTGGCGATCGCGAATGCATCGTTGGACAGGCGGTGCTTGAAGTCGTAATCGCCTGGGCCAAGGTCGAAGCGTGTAATGCCAGTTTCGCTGAGTTCGCGCGCCATCTCGCGGAAGAGCAAAAGGCCAGGGCCGAATTGAGCATAGCCGGGATCATAAACCGGGAACCAATAGTGCAGCACATTTGATGAGCGCATACCGAAATGCGCGGCCGCCAGCTGGCCGTCCACTTCCAGCGTGGAAAGAACGCCGGAGAGCTCATCGGTGCGGTGCATCATCAGACTGTAGATCAGGGTGCGAGCCCATTTCCCCTTGAAAACGTCCATGGCCCGCGTTGCCTGATACTGGTGGCGTTTGATGCTGAGCAATTTGTCCAGCGCTTCCACACGCCGATCATCCACGCGGTAGATGATTTGCGAACTGGCGGCCTGCAGCTTGCGGTCGCGGGAGCGGATATTGCGCATGGCCTTGGCTTCGCTCTGACGCCGCTCCTCCCAATAAGCATCAAAACCATCGGCCATGTTCACGACCCAGCTGGGTTGCATGGCATGGGCATGGGCTGCGAAGCCGAGTTGACTGGCGATAGCGCCATCAAACAGGAAAACCCCAAGCCGGGCGGCACTGATAACGTCCTTGAGATTGAGCCAGGGATCGTCAGTCACCAGGCCATGATGGTCGCTCAGAGGACCGCCGAGCGGCCTTATAATACCAGTGCGGGACAGGTGCAGCGGCAAGAATCCAACCGGTGTGCCATTCCGGGTAATTGCAAGAACACGAGTGTCGGGCCGTGCTCGGGACATCAGCTCGGCAAATTCCAGGGTGAAATAGGGCGATCCGAGTGCGCGATTATCACGCAGGAATCCGCGCCAGTACTGCCTTTGGCGCGGATCGAGCTGATCCACGCGTACAATTTCAGCGCGCAATTTGCCGTTCTGCATTATGTGTCCCTCAATGCAACTGAGTCTGGAGGAACGCCAGACTTGTGCCAAGTTATTCGATGTGGACGGATGGCATTGCTTGTGCAGGGGTGTTTATCCTCGGCCCGGCGGGCCAGTTGGACCGGATCAGATTGGGGGATGGGATGCGATTTCTCGTTTCGTTGAGCCTTGCAGGCGCATGTGCAGCTTCAGTTTCAGCCCAGGACTATCAGGAGGGCTCTTATGATGGCCGTTCGGTTATGGGCTGGGAATATTCCGAAGAGGGGGCAGAATTCTCTGGTCTTCCAACCTGGACGCCGCAGGGTGAGACGGGAGATGGAGCCAATTGCACCATTGATCTAACGCCGCTGGAAGCGAGTGAGGCGGATTGGCTGGCCTATTTTTATCAGGTCACCCCTGCTGCTTTCGGCGAAACTTTGATTGCTGCCGGAATGAATTGGCAACAAGGCTATCTCACGGAAGTCATTAGCCTTCATGGACGCCCGGCCATGCGCAACCTTTTCCTGGCTCAAGTCGAGGACAGATATTTCGAGGTCATGCGTATCTCTGTCTCCGGCGCGGAACAGCTGACCACAATAACCTGCACGACCTCTCAGGGTTACCTGCTGCCGCGGCTGCAATGGTTTTACGGGTTTGCAAACAATATCGAGATCGAGACCGCCCCGGCGGAGTAATCACAGATCATCTCGATCTCGCCGCCACATCCGTTTGCCAGCGTGCTCAACTTCCTGCTATCCCGCTAGATAACAACTGATTTGCGGGGAAGAGATGATCAACGTTCTCGAACAGCTTGAGGCCAAGCGCGAGGCAGCGCGTCAGGGTGGCGGCGAAAAACGCATTGAAAGCCAGCACGCCAAGGGCAAGCTGACAGCACGAGAACGTATCGAGCTGCTGCTTGATGACGGGTCCTTTGAGGAATGGGACATGTTCGTCGAGCATCGGTGCAATGATTTTGGCATGGCCGAGAAGAAATTCCCCGGTGATGGCGTCGTGACCGGGCATGGCACGATCAATGGCCGTCTCGTCTACCTCTTTTCGAAGGATTTCACTGTCTTTGGGGGATCTCTCTCCGAGACGCACGCGCAGAAAATCGTGAAGATCCAGAAAGCCGCTCTCCAGAACGGCGCGCCGATCATCGGTATCTTCGATGCGGGCGGGGCACGTATCCAGGAAGGCGTGGCCTCCCTGGCGGGGTATGCGGACATCTTCCTGCAAAATACGCTGGCGTCCGGCGTCGTGCCGCAGATCTCCATGATTATGGGGCCGTGTGCCGGAGGTGATGTCTACTCACCCGCCATCACAGACTTCATCTTCATGGTGAAAGACACCTCCTACATGTATGTGACTGGCCCGGATGTGGTGAAAACTGTCACCAATGAGGAAGTCACCCATGAAGAGCTTGGCGGTGCGTCGGTCCATGCCAAGAAGTCTGGCGTTGCCGATGGAGCCTTCGAGAACGACTTCGAGGCGCTGGTCCAGCTGCGCCGCCTGATTGATTTTCTTCCCGCATCCAATCGTGAATCCCCGCCCAAACGCCCGGTTTATGACAGCGCCGACCGCGCAGAGCCGAGCCTTGATACGCTGGTCCCGTCCAATCCGAACAAGCCCTATGACATCAAGGAGCTGATCGAGAAGGTCGCCGATGAAAGCGATTTCTTCGAGATCGCGCCCGACTATGGCTCCAATATCGTTGTCGGTTTCGGTCGCCTGGATGGACAGCCGGTCGGCTTTGTTGCCAATCAGCCAATGAGTCTTGCGGGCGTGCTTGATATTGATGCGAGCCGCAAGGCGGGCCGTTTCGTGCGTTTCTGTGATGCCTTCAATATCCCGATCGTGACCTTCGTGGATGTTCCCGGCTTCTTGCCAGGCACGAAGCAGGAATATGGCGGCCTTATCAAACACGGCGCAAAACTCCTCTTCGCCTATGCTGAAGCCACCGTGCCGAAGCTCACCGTCATCACCCGCAAAGCCTATGGC
>JAAEZM010000010.1:98685-117285 GCA_018222865.1 Alphaproteobacteria bacterium | reverse complement strand
AGATAGGCCAGGCCCGCACTGACGCTTTCAACGGTCATCAGCTTCAGGGCGTCTTCCGGGATCAGCCCCTCTGTCATCCGCGTCGCCGCTGTCGGCGCGAGTGCATTGACCCGAATATTATACTTTGCCCCTTCCAGGTGCAGCACATTCATCAAACCCACAAGACCCATTTTCGCGGCCCCGTAATTGGCCTGACCGAAATTGCCGTAAATGCCTGAGGAGGAGGAAGTCATGGCGATACGGCCATAGCCCGCTTCACGCATCATCTCCCAGACCGCCTTGGTGCAGACCGCCGAGCCCGTCAGGTGGACATCAAGAACGGTCTGAAAGTCCTCCACCGTCATCTTGGCAAAGCTTTTATCGCGCAGGATCCCGGCATTATTGACCAGGACATCGACCTGACCCCAGGCTTTGGTAACCTCAGAGACCATATCGGCCACTTCATCCGGCTTGGTGACATTGGCCCGATGCGAGAGCGCCTCGCCGCCAGCGGCTCGGATCTCCGCGGCGACATCTTCCGCAGCAGAACCGCTTCCCGTACCATCGACAGATCCGCCGAGATCATTGACCATGACCTTGGCTCCGCGCGAGGCGAGCAGCAGGGCGTGAGACCGGCCCAGGCCATGGCCCGCGCCAGTGACGATGGCCACACGGCCATCAAATCGAATATCGCTCATCGACTTGTCTTTCTTATGCTTTGGGCGCGAGGACCTGCATGGTCACCCATTGGGCGATCAGTGCCGGCTTGTCCTCACCTTCAATTTCCACGGTCACGGTATAGCGCAGGGTGAACTGGCCCGGATTACGCTCCTGGGCATCGTCCAGAACAAAACGGCCGCGCACTTTCTTGCCGGCGCGGACCGGCTGCAGGAAGCGGACCTTGTCGAAACCGTAATTAATCCCCATCCCGATACCTTCCAGAGTGAAGGCAATATCCATCGCCATGGGCGAAAGCAGGGACAGGCTCAAAAATCCATGCGCAATCGTACCACCGAAAGGAGTTTCCTTGGCGGCACGCTCGGGATCGATATGGATGAATTGCGGGTCTTCTGTGACCTCTGCAAACACATCAATCCGCCCCTGATCGACTTCGATCCAACGGGAAACGCCGATCTCCTGACCGACATGGCTTTTAATATCTTCAGGCTTTACGAGCGGCATCAGGCGTCCACCCCTTCTTCAAGATAGAGTTTGCGGATCGTCGGCTTGTCGACCTTGCCGGTACCGCCGCGCGGCAGCGGCTCTGTGCGGTACCAATAGGTGTCTGGCCGCTTGTATTTAGCGAGATGCGGCTCGAGATACTCGTTGATCTCATCATCAGAGAGTTTCGAGCCCGGGCGGGTAAACAGCACGGCGCCAACCCGTTCGCCCAGACGTTCATCGGGAATGCCGATGACCGCCGCTTCCAGGATATCCGGATGCGTCACGAGCGCATGCTCCACCTCAAGACAGCTGATATTCTCACCGCCGCGCAAGAGCATGTCCTTGATGCGGTCAACGATGAAGAGGAAGCCCTCCTCGTCCATGATCCCGACATCGCCAGTCTTGAACCAGCCATCCTCAGTCATGACCGCGGCCGTGGCTTCAGGCTGATTGAGATAGCCGCGGAACAGGATCGGCCCCTTGATCCAGACCTCGCCCGGCTCGCCCGCCGGTGTCGGATCGCCGTTTTCATCGGCGGTCTTGATCTGGATGACCGGCGGCACCGCGCGGCCGCAAGAGCCCGGACGCGCCTGATAGTCATGCGTGGAGATATAGGCACCGATCGCATTGGTCTCTGTCAGGCCGTAACCCGTAGACGACCAGGCGTGCGGGAAGGTCTCGTTGAGCTTTTCGACATGGGCCGGAGGCCGCTTTGCGCCGCCCACCGACATATCCATCAGGCTCTCAAGTTCAATGCCCTGACGCTCCGCCTCAAGGGTGATCTCATGCGACATGGTGGGAACGCCGACCACATTGGTAATCTTCTCCTTCTGGATCAGTTCCACAGCATCCGCCGGATCCCATTTGCGCATCATCACCATTTTGCGGCCAGACAGGAAGGACATCATCATGACGGCGTGCGAACCCGTGCAGTGGAAGAGCGGGACACCGACCAGTACGGCCGGGTTCTCGCCGAAGAAGTCCTCGCCCTTATTGACCACCTTCATCGCCGCGCCCACCAGGCCGTAGGACAGCAAGGTGGAAACGGCACCGCGATGGGTCAGGACAGCGCCTTTAGGGGCCCCGGTCGAGCCCGAGGTATAGAAGATGGCGAAATCGCTGTCGGTATCGATCTCGATTGCTGGCGGCGGCTTGCCTGCGCCAGCAGCCATCAGCTGGTCCAGCGTGTCATCGACATCAGCGACATCGCTTCGCCCGCCAATAATCGTCAGGCCCAGCTTGTCCTTGTGCGGCTTAATACGGTCGGCCTGGCGGAAGCCGGCAATGACGTATTTGGCGCCGCTATCGGACAGGCCATAGCCCATCTCTTCCGAGGTCCACCAGCCATTGATCGGCACCACAACTCCGCCCGCGGCGAGAATGCCAAAATAGGAGGCGATCCACTCTGGAGAATTGCGCATGGCGAGCGCTATACGCGTGCCCGGCTTGATGTCATGACGCTCGATCAGGCCATTGGCTACAGCAATGGCCTTGCCGATCAGCTCGCCATAAGTCCAGCGCTGATCATCAAACACGACCGCCGTGCGGTCGGCGAATTCCTGAGCGGCGACCAGAAGGAAACGAAGATCCGGCGGCGCATTGATAAAGGCAAGTTCCTTATTGCCTCGGATTTCAACCTCACCGAGATTGAACATCTCCTCATTCATGATGATGTCGATCGCAACCGGTTCCAGCTCGGCGCGCGTGGGGGCTTGCTTACGCTGTGCCATCTAGCCCTCCAGCTTTTCGTTGACGTAGCGCTTGAGCTCCTGGCGCGCGATGACCATGCGGTGCACCGCATCAGGACCGTCGGCAAAGCGCAGGGTGCGCAAACCGATCCACATGCCCGCTAGCGGCGTGTCCTGGGACACTCCCGTACCGCCATACATCTGGATCGCCTCGTCAATCGTGTCGAGCGCAACACGCGGCGCGATGACCTTGATCTGAGAGATCCATGGCGCTGCGGCACGCGCATCGCCCTGGTCCATCATCCAGGCCGCTTTCAGGCACAGAAGGCGCGCCTGCTCAATGGCCATGCGACGTTCGGCAATGATATCGCGATTGGCGCCGAGACGCGCCAGCGGCTTGCCGAAGGCTTCACGGCTGACCGAGCGACGGCAGAGCAGTTCCAGCGCGCGCTCGGACTGACCAATAGCCCGCATGCAGTGGTGAATACGGCCCGGTCCGAGACGACCCTGAGAGATCTCAAAACCGCGACCCCTGCCAAGGATCAGCGCATCCTTCGGCACCCGCACATTGGTGAAACGGATATGCATATGGCCGTGTGGCGCATCATCCTGGCCAAACACCATCATCGGGCGCAGGATTTCAATGCCCGGACGGTCCGCTTCGACGAAGAATTGCGAGTGCTGCCCATGGCGGCCGGCCTCTTCGCCTTCCGTCTTGGCCATCAGAATATAGATCTCGCAACGTGGATCACCGGCACCCGAGGACCAGTATTTCTCCCCGTTGAGTACCCACTCATCACCATCAAGGACAGCGGAGAAAGCGATATTCGTGGCATCTGAGGAGGCGACATCCGGCTCGGTCATCAGGTAAGCCGAGCGGATCTTGCCCTCGAGCAGACCGCCAAGCCATTTTGCCTTCTGCTCATCCGTGCCATAGCGCTCCATGACTTCCATATTGCCGGTATCCGGAGCGGCGCAGTTGAAGATCTCCGGCGCCAGGAAGGACCAGCCCATTTCCTCAGCGAGATAGGCGTACTCAACCGTGTTAAGGCCATAGCCACGATCACTGTCGGTAAGCCAGAAATTCCACAACCCGCGTTCACGCGCCTTGGCCTTCAGGCCTTCACGGATCTCGATCTGGCGTTCGGTGAACTGGAAACGATCACCGCCAGGCGCCTTGCCAACTTCGGCATGATATTCATCTTCGAGCGGCATAATCTCGTCACGCACCATGGCGCGGACTTGATCAATGAGCGGTTTGACGCGTTCGGAAATCCCGAGATCCATATCTACTCCCCTTGAAAAAACTGTTTGGCTTTATGCGTATGCTTGTTCTGTTCAGACTGGACGGCCGCGGGCCCCGACCATCATGCGGCGGAATTTGCGCATCCCGCCCAACCAGCGATCGCGCTGGGTCGCCCGTAATGTCTCATATTCGGCAACGGTGGCATGCGGCAGAGCCAGAAAACGCTTCTCCTCGATCGCTTTCAAAGTCTCATCGGCAACATCGGACGGCTCGATGATACCATCCGCACCGGCGATCCCGCCATCCTCACTCCCGCCAATCATATCCGTGCGCACTGCTTGCGGGCAGACACAGACAACTTGCAGGCCTTCATCCCCATGAGCGACGGACAGGCTTTCAGCGAAAGCGACTGCTGCATGCTTGGTTGCCGTGTAGGACGTGGCGCCGATCTGGGCGAGCAAGCCAGCCGCGGAAGCCACAATCACGAAAACACCACCACCGCGTTCACGCATGCCCGGCCAGACCTGGCGGGCAGACCGAACGGCGCCAAGAACATTGACCTCAAAAGAGGCTAGCCAGTCCGCATCCGATGCCGCTGCGGCGTCCCAGCTTGGCTCATCCGTCCGCAAAATCCCGGCATTGGAAACAAAGACACTGATCGGGCCCAGCTTGGCCTCGGTCTGACGCACGAAATCTGCGATATCGTCTTCGCGTGTCACATCGACCTTGGCGCCGTAACCACCGAGCTCAGCGGCGGCCTCTTCTGCCCCGTTGAGATCAGCGATCGCCACTCTGGCGCCCTTCGCTTTGAAGGCCTCCGCCATGGCGCGCCCGATACCGCGCGCGCCTCCCGTAATCGCTACGACTTGACCGGTATAGTCCATGACGGTCCCTCCCCGGTTGGATGTTAGTATTTGCGAAGCCTAGCAAACTTGTCAGTATGATAGTTGGAATCGCCAAACAGCGCTTCAGCCACGCGGACACGCTTGATGAAGAAGCCGATATCATACTCGTCCGTCATGCCGATACCGCCATGCATCTGAATGGATTCCTGGGCTGCGAGCTGAGCGACCTGACCCATTTTCGATTTGGCCGCAGAGACCATCATCGCCGCATGATCTGGTGCCATATCCAGCGTCTGAAGTGTTTTCAGGACAATGGATTTGCCTAGCTCAATCTCGGAGTATAGGTGCGCTGCCCGATGCTGAAGGCCCTGATAGGTCCCGATGATCTCACCGAACTGTTTGCGTTCCTTGAGATAATCCACCGTCCGCTCAAGACATTCCTGGGCCGAGCCTGACATTTCGGCAGACAGTCCGGCGCGACCACTATCGAGAACCGCCTCGAGCGATTTATACCCGCCATCGACCTCGCCAAGAACGGCATCCGCGTTCAACTCGACATTGTCCAGCTTAACCCGAGCAGAGTTTCGGCTATCGACCATGAACTGGCGCTCCACAGTGACGCCAGCAGCTTCTCGGGGCACAAGGAAAAGCGTCACGCCTTCTTCCTCGCTCTCACTGCCAGCTGTGCGGGCAGAGACGAGGATCATGTCTGCGACATGACCTTCTGCAACAAAGCTTTTCTCGCCATTGAGCTTGAAGCCATTGCCAGAGCGTTCTGCCTTCGTGGTGACGGAGACAGGATTGTGCTTGCGGCCTTCATCCGTGCCGACGGCGAAAATCGCTTCACCCGCAGCAATCTTCGGCAGCCATTCGCCCTTTTGCGCATCTGAGCCAAAACGGCTGAGTGCATTCGCGCCCATGATTGCCGTCGAAAGGAACGGCGATGCGGTGAGCGTGCGGCCCATTTCTTCCGCGACCACGCCAGCGGCGACATGGCCCATGGCGACACCGCCATGCTCTTCCGGGACAAGAACCCCCGTCCAGCCCATTTCCGCCATTGCCGCCCAGGTCTTGCGATCAAACCCGTCCGCGCTCTTTTCGTCGCGCAGCTTGCGCAACTGGCTCACGGGCGCGCTATCAGAAAGGAAGCCTTTGGCGGCATCCTTGAGCATGCCCGCTTCTTCGGTCAGTACCAATTCCATGGTGATATTCCTTTTTCGGTGCGGGCCTTAAGCCGTCGGCAGTTGTAGAATGCGCTTGGAGATGATGTTCAACTGAACCTCGGACGTACCGCCCTCGATCGAGTTCGCCTTGGTCCGTAACCAGTGGCGCGCCACATCATTTTCCTTATCCCATTCAAGGCCATCACTGCCCGAGCTATCCATCATCAGCTCGAAGCGACGCTTGTTCAGCTCAGTGCCATAGTATTTGAGCATTGAGGAATTCGCGCCCACACCCTGACCGGACTTGGCCTCATCGGTGACGCGTTCCATCGTCGCGAGGAAAGCCAGACCATCAATCTCGGCACGCGCGACATCTGTGCGCAAAACCGGATCCGCCAATTCACCGCGATCATTGAGACCGATTTGCTGAGCCGCGATATCGCCCATCGGACGCATCCCGCCTGAGCCCTGCCCCATGCCGCCAATCATCTCACGCTCGTGCGTGAGAAGATATTTGGCGATCGACCAGCCCTTATTCATCTCGCCGACGAGATTGTGCTTCTCGCAGCGGGCATCATCGAAGAAGGTTTCGCAGAATGGCGACTTGCCAGAGATCAGCTGGATGGGCTTGGTCGTGACACCCGGCTGCTCCATATCCACGAGGACGAAGCTGATACCGTCATGCTTGGCGGCTTGGAAATCCGTGCGGACCAGCACAAAAATCCAATCGGCCTCATCCGCGTAAGACGTCCAGACCTTCTGGCCATTGATCAAGAAATGATCGCCCTGATCTTCGCACTTGGTCATTAGGGAGGCTAGGTCAGAACCCGCATTGGGCTCCGAATAACCCTGGGCCCAGCGGATTTCGCCGCGGGCAATCTTTGGCAAATGCTCGCGCTTTTGCTCCTCATTGCCGTATTTCAGCAAAGCCGGCCCAAGCATCCAGATACCGAAGGAATTCAGCGGCGAACGCGCCTTGATCGCCTTCATTTCATCCTTGAGGATTTTGGCCTCTTCCTTCGAGAGGCCGGCGCCGCCGTATTCCGGGGCCCATTCAGGAACCGTCCAGCCCTTTTCTGCCATACGCTCCAACCAGACCTTTTGGGCCTCGCTCTTGAAAGTCCAGCGCTTACCGCCCCAGCAGACATCCAGCTCGCTCTTCAGCGGCAGACGCATTTCCTCAGGGCAGTTGGCTTCTAGCCACGCGCGGGTTTCCGCGCGGAAGGTTTCAAGGTCCGACATATCTCTCCCCTTATCGGCCTCATGACGTGAACGAAAATGATTACGTTTACGCACACGTCAAGAAATATCGCGAAGCTCTACCGGCTTCTCCTCGCCCGGAATTTCCCGGATCAAGCGAATTGAGGCGCGATTTCGAGGTTTTTGGCAAGCCCTAGACGACGCAGAACCAGCAAAAAGGTGCCATTGTAATCTACAATACGGTTCCAGATGCCTTCCTTGGGGAGGTGCAGAGCCGAGCGCGGGAAGTCATGATGATGGTCATGCAAGGCTTCACCGCCGGTCAAAAGCGCCAGAAAATAATCGAACCAGAGCGGGGTTTTCATATGCCCGAAAACATTCACGCCGAGCGTCGTGGCATGGAACTGAATCGCCCGCCCAATCACCACGCTTGCATGCAGGATCGCGGTCAAAATCAGGGAACCTCCAGACAGGGCTACAGCCAAATAAATAACTGCAGGAACAATGAAATGCATAACGAGTGACAGGGTGATATGGAAGCGGTCTCCGAAGGCAACGACCGGGTTCTCTTTCAGCCACATCGGCATCGGACGTTCGAGGTCTTTTTCATCCCGCCAGAGGATCCATCCGACCCAAGCCCAGACCTTGCTCTCGAAGGGGTTATGCGGGTCACCCGGCTGGTCCGCGAAACGATGGTGCTGGGAATGATAATTCACCCAGTCTTTCAAAGATCCCTGCATGGCAAGGATACAGTTAAGCATGACGATAACTTGCGCCGGCGCTTTGATCTCTCCGGCACGGTGCTGCCAAATCCGGTGAAGCGGCCCAATGCCCATATTGCAGAGGAAGATGGTCAGCGCCATCACGAACAAGGCGAGCGGCGCGTGCCACCAGCGAAGATGCAGACCTTCCAGAACCAGGCCCAGAACGACCATGGTGATCAACATCAACACGCCCAGGGCCGGGTAGATGAAGACGGAAAAGGCGCTGGCCCAATTCAAGGTCTTCCAGGATTTCAGGATGGTCTGCGAGCGCGCAAGCATTCGAGAAGTCGTCATGTGTCGTCTTTCAACTTTTTGCCAGCCCGGGCCATCGCAATTCGCCGCGGGCATCGATCAACCATATAGGCCGGTTCTCCGGCTCTTCCGCAGATTCGGTGCACAGCATCTGCATGTGCGCCCATGATGACCAGTTATAAAAAACGGCTGCAAGTCCCTGCCTCACCTCTGCCCTCAGAAGGGCGCAGGCGATGATTTTGTATAGAAATGTTAAACGCCCGAGCATGAATTTGTGCAGAATTTTTCTGATTTTGGCACGATTTATCGTTTCTCGGGATAGACCCCTCCTCCATATTACGGTTTCGTAACAACCAATCCTTCGAGTCGAACCGCTGGGGAGGCGTTCATGAGAGGAAGTATTCTGGCTTTTGTTGCTGCGGTTGCAGCGGCGGGTGCGTATGTCGCATCCGGACAGAATGAAGATGATACGACGCAGAATCTGGTCCCTGAATCTTATGTTCAGGAAGCCCAGCGCCAAGTCGACACGTTCATGAGTTGGTTGCGCGATGATGCGTCCCAGCCCGACGAACCCCTTCTATTTGAAGACGATCGCGAAGATATCCTCTAGCGCATGCCGATACCGCTGAAGACTAGCGGTTTTCCGTTTCCAGGATTTCGAGCCGCGTTTCCACCATGACGCGGGCCTCACTACCCTCTGGCAGGCTCTCCATAAGGGCCTGCCATTCTTGTATGGCACGCGCCTCATCACCATCCTGCAATCTCGCTTCAGCCAAGAAGAAACGCGCCATCACATCGGCCGGGTCCAATTCCAAGGCACGGATGAAGGCTTCGCGCGCCGGCGGACCAAGAATACCGTTCTCCATAAAGACATAAGCCCGGCCAAGACTGGAAAAGAGACCCGCGGTCGGCTCAACCTGGTCAATCACATTATTGAAGGCAATCGCGGCCTCCCCATAACGCCCCATGGCCATATAGGCCTGGCCGAGCACATACCAGCCTTCAGGGTTTTGCGGATTCTCGATCAAGCTGGCGGATAGCGCTTCCAGCTCATTGAGCACGCCCTGAACGTCCTCCGGCACTTCTGCCATTTGGGGCGGCTGCGCGCCGATCAGGTGTGCGTTGCCGATCTGCAGATAAATCACCACCGCGGCCATGACCGCTGCCGCGCAGACCGTGACCCCAATGGTTCGAAAGCTACGGCTGATTGTCTCCTCATTCTCAACATCGCCCTGGTCGGACGCATTGAGCCATCGCCGCTTGATCTCTGCTTCCGCTGTCCTGGCTTCGTCGGCGCTGATCATCTCCATGGCGCGGTCGCGGTTTAATTCCTCGAGCTGGCTGGCAAAGGCTCCCAAGCCGTCAGCACGCTTTTCCTGGGTCCGTCGCAGAAAAGGTGCGACCAGCAAAACCAAGGTCAAAGACGCGATCAGTGCGATCAGAATCCAGATCATTCCCGGCCCTCCTCGCGCATCAAGGCTTCGATCTGGGCATCTTCTTCAGCGGAGAAAGCCGTCTCCATCTGTGCGGATTGGCGCCGGACATAAGCGAAGGCGATAGCACCGCCGACGAGAAGCAGGAGGAAGGGCAGCGCCCAGAGAAAAATCGTATTGGCCTGCAGAGGCGGCATCATCAGCACATAATCGCCATAGCGGTCCTGCATATAGTCGAGCACCTCCGCATCGCTGTCACCGGCCAAAAGGCGCTCGCGCACTACAAACCGCATATCTCCAGCGAGCGGCGCATCGGAATAGCCAATGGCCTGGCTCTGACAGACCACGCAGCGCAATTGCCCGTATAGCTCCATCGCCCGGGCTTCCAGTTGCGGGTCTTCCAAAGTCTCGTCCGGGCCGGGCGCAGCAAGTACGGGCATGGTTATGACCAAGGCCGCTATCAGGGAGATAATGAAGGTCTGGAAACGGGTCATTGGCTTTGCAGGTCGAGCACCAAGGGGCGCAGCGTCTCTTCCCAATCCTCTTCTGTGATAATGCCGATATGGCGGTAGCGCACGCGCCCTTCGCGATCGACAACAAAGGTTTCTGGCGCACCGGTAAGACCGAATTCAATGGCCAGTCGGCCGCTCTGATCATCGCCAATACGCACGTATGGATTGCCGTGACGCTCGAGCCAGCGTGCCCCCGCACCAGGCTCATCCTTCCAGTCGATGCCATAAATCGGCACGACGCCGGAACGCGAGATCTGCATCAGCATGGGATGCTCAATCAGGCATGGCGGACACCAGGAACCGAAATAGTTCACCAGCGACACCTCGCCGTGCAAATCATCGTCAGACAGGCCGAGTTGATAGCCCTCAATCGGAGGCAGGTCGAAATCCGGCAGCGCCTCATCGACCAGTTGCGACGGCAAAACGCTGGGATCTTCGCGAAGCCCCATGGCGAAATAAATCGCCATGGCGGCAAAAAGAGCGAGTGGAAGAAAGGCGAGTAAGCGCATTATTCAGCCACCTGCACCTGCTCAGCGGCCGGCTTTCGGCTCAATAAAGACCGGCGCCCGCGATCGGCAATGGACAGTGCCCCTCCTAGCGAAATGATCGCGCCACCGACCCAGAGCCAGAAGGCCAGAGGGTAGATATAGACATGGACCGGCCAACCGCGCGTCGCCACCGGTTCACCAATAGTGATGTAAACATCGCGCAGAGCCGAGCCTTGAACCGCACTTTCCGTGGTCGACATGCCGCGCACCGGATAGAAGCGCCGCTCTGCCGCCAGGGAGCCGAGATCGCGCTCGCCATAATAGACATGGAAGAGGCCTTCCTCAGCGATGAAGTTATCCCGGTCAACGCGGCTGACGCCCTCCAGCACGATTTCATACTGCCCCATCGTCAGGCTGTCGCCCGGCTGCATGAAGGACCGGCTCTCCGTCTTCCAGGCACTCACCCCGGTGATCGCCAGAACCAGTATGCCGACGCCGAAATGCGCCACAATCATTCCCCAAATCCCAAGCGGCAAATTCCGCGCGCGCGCCAGGCTGGCTGCAAGCGGAATATCGAAGAGTTTGAGGCGTGATTTCAGATCGATCAGCAGACCAACCGCGATCCACACTGCCAGCGCCGTTCCCATTGCGCCCGCAAGCCGGTCATGATCGGCCAGGGCAAAGGCGATTATGCCGGCGGCAAGCATGGCGATCGCTGCCGGTGCGAGTTGGCGCAGCAAAGGCCCTGGCTTGGCGCGCTTCCAGGCCAGCATGCCGGAGATGGGGACCAGAATGAGCAAAGTCCCCACGAGCGGATTGAATGTGGCGTTGTAGAAAGGAGCGCCAATGGTCAGGGTCTCATCGCTCACCGTAGTCACGAAGAGCGGATAAAACGTGCCGAAAAAGACCAGGG
The DNA here is from genome assembly GCA_018222865.1 of Alphaproteobacteria bacterium. Lineage (GTDB taxonomy): Bacteria > Pseudomonadota > Alphaproteobacteria > Caulobacterales > Maricaulaceae > Maricaulis. Next base: position 105,638 of record JAAEZM010000010.1, on the reverse strand, counting down.
CGCAGGCCGCCGCCAACACCAGATTATTGACCACGAGGGAGCTTTCCCGACTGATCTCCGAGAAGACCCCCGTTGGCTTGAGACAATTCGCCCGCCAGCCATACAGCGCCAGCGCCCCGCCGACCACGACGGCTAGGATGGCGAGAATGAAAACACCGCGTTCCGGATAAACGGCGAAGGCATGCACAGAGGTGATGATCACGGAGCGTACCAGGAAGGTCCCGACCAGACTGAGTGGGAAGGCCATCAAAGCCAAGAGGATGGTCCAAGCTTTAAGCGTATCGCGCTTTTCCATAACCCGCAGGGAGTGGATGAAGGCTGTGCCGGCCAGCCAGGGCATGAGCGAGGCGTTTTCGACCGGGTCCCAGGCCCACCAGCCGCCCCAGCCCAGCTCGAAATAGGCCCAGCTGGCGCCCAGGAGGATGCCGATGGTCAGGAAGGTCCAGGCGGCCAACGCCCAAGGCCGAACAATCCGCGCCCAGCGCGCATCGGCCCGTCCTTCAATCAATGCCGCCACGGCGAAGGAGAAGGTAATCGAAAAGCCGACATAGCCCGCATAGAGCATGGGCGGGTGGGAAGCGAGCCCCGGGTCCTGCAGCAGCGGGTTGAGATCATTTCCGTCCGCAGGTGCCGGCCACAGGCGGGCAAACGGGTTGGAGGTAAAGAGCAAAAAGGCGGTGAAAGCCGCGGTGATCATGCTCTGGACCGCGAAGGTGAGTGTGATGAGACGCGGTGCAATCCCGTTCGCAGTCCAGGCCAGAACGCCGGTATAGCCGGTCAGCATCAAGCACCAGAGCAGCATCGAGCCTTCATGATTGCCCCAAACGCCGGTGAGTTTGTAGATGAAGGGCTTCTCGCTATGAGAATTGTCGGCGACAACGAGCACGGAGAAATCGGACACAGCGAAGAGCCAGGTCAGACAGGCAAAGGCTGCTCCCACCAGCACGAACTGAGCGATCGCTCCGGCCCGTGCAAAGCCGAACACAGCGGTATCGCCGGTGCGCAATCCAAGGAAGATCAGGCCTGACTGAAGCAGCGCAACAAGAAAGGCGAGGATGAGTAGAAACTGGCCGAGTTCTGCAATCATCCGCCGGAATTGTGACGATCCGGCGAGAAGGTCAAGCCGTCGCCATGTCGCAGGTCAGTTGTTAGCGCGTCGCCCCGTGCTTCCAAGCCACAGCAATAGCAAGGCCGGCACCCAGGGGAAGACGCGTTCAAACGGATCACCAGGCAAGACCGCCAGCCCTCGCAAAGCGGCCAGAACTCCACCTGCGGAGCCTTCTGGCACTTGCCCCAGCGCATTAAAGGCCACGGTCAAACCAAACCCGGCGATCATCGCGGACAGCACGGCCCAGCCCGCCGGCTCAAATCGCAATACCCGCATCACGACTATGGGCCCAAAAGCCGCACCCAGCGCCGCCCAGGCAAACAGAACGCGATCAAAAATGGTGGCCGGCAGAACCAGGGTCATCCAGATCGCGATGGCGGTGATCGCCACCATGGTCAATCGCGAGATCAAAACTTCATGTCCCGGCCAGACCTTCACCAGTCGCATGTCATGGGAAACCGCAGCGGACGCGGAAAGCAGAATGGAATCGACCGTCGACATGATGGCCGACAGGATGGCCGCGATAACAATACCCGCCAGGATCGGTGGCAAAAGATCATTGGCCAGCTGGTAAAACAGCGCCTCACCATTCAGCCCGCCCCCGAGCAAGGCCCGCCCGGACAAAGCCATGGTGGCCATGCCGATATAGACCAGAACCGCCCAGCCCGTTGCGATGAGGAAGCCGCGCTTGCGCGAGGCTTCATCTTTCACCGCCATCAGGCGGGCCAGCAGATGCGGCTGTCCCATGGCCCCAATACCGACGCCCCAAAGACCCAGCACAAAGCCCAAAAACAAGAACAGCCCCATCCCGCCCATGGGGTCGAGATAATCCGGCGGGGTATTATTGGCGAGCGCCGCGCTTATCCCGCTCACACCGCCTGCGGAATAAAAGGCGAAGGCTGGCAGGAGAACGGCGACCAGAAGCATCAAGAAGCCCTGCAACATGTCGGTGACGCTTACCGCCCAAAAGCCGCCGAGAATGGCATAGAGCAGCACCACGCCTGCTCCCAGCAAAACCGCTTCAGTCGCGGGAAGTGCGAACTGGGTTTCAAAAGCCGACGCTGCCGCACCGAACTGAGCAGCGATGTAAAAGACGAAACAGAAAACGATGAAGAGCGAAGCGGTGATCGCAATCAGCCGCTTCATGTTTTCATTCGCGCCCGCCGCGGCGAAGTCCGTCAGAGTGACATGGCCACGCTCGGCAGTTTCTTCGCGCAAGCGGCGTCCGAAGAAAAGCCACACCGCAGCATATCCGCCCCAAATCCCCGGCACCATCCACAAGGCCGACAGTCCGCTGGCATAAACAAAGCCCGAAAAGCCCAAAAGCACCCAGGCGGAGGAGGTTGAAGCGGCATAGGAAAGACCGGCCACCCAGGCGCCCAACCCCTGCCCTGCGATGAAAAAGTCGCTCTCGCTATGCGTCCGCCGCGATGCCCAGAAGCCTACGCCCACCAGGACCAGCTTGTAGGCCAGCAAGGTGACCAGCACTAAGAGATTTTCCTGGCTCATATCCCGCTCCCACTAAGGCATGCTCGCCAGCGGATCCTCGCCCTGCGAACAATGCAGAGGAATCACACCGGTTCCGCGTCGTTCAGGTCCGCGGCTGACGCGAAAAACTTTTTGATAGCGTCATACACCCTGTGCGCAAAGGAGTTGGGCGGTGAGCTCGCCCGCATTGCCAACCAAATCTCCTGGCGAAACGGCGGAATTTCAGGCAGCAAGCGACGCAATCCTGGAGTGCGATCGCCAAGATCACACCTTGCGAACCCAATGCCAGCGCCTTCCCGGACCATCTGCCAACCGAGCGCGCGATTATCACATCGAATTTTGAAGGCCGATCGGGTGATCGGATAACCCAGGCGCCTGAAACTTTTAAGAACAACATCGCTATTCAACCCGCCAATAAGATCGTGCTTCAGCAACTCATCAAGCGTGTATGGCTCCCCGAAGCGCTGTAAATAGCTATCTGCAGCATAGGGGGCAACGGCATGCTCCCCGACGAGCTTTGTCACTAAGCAGTCTTCCATAGGACGAAACATTCGAAGTGCGACGTCTGCCTCGCTACCTAGCAGGTCCAATACAGAGTCCGTAACGTCAATGTCCAAAAGCGCTTGCGGGACAGCTTCTCTACACTGGGCGACAATGGCGGGTAGGAGCGTGAATGACAGCCCTTCACTCGCTGTCAGCCTTACAGCCTGCTCCGGATCATTGCGTACACACGACGCTGCGAAAGCGAACCGGTTGGCGGAGTCGAGCAATCCGTGAGCGTACTCGACAAGTACCGATCCGGCCGGGGTCACCTGCAACCCAGTCGTAGTTCTATCGAAGAGATCGAACCCGACCTCAGCCTCCAGAAGTTTCATGTGCCGCGATAGTGTCGCTTCGCTAACCGCCAACTTTGCAGCAGCTTTCGCAAGCGAACCAAGCCGCGGAACAGTGGAGAAGGAGTAAATCAGCTGTGGTGGATATTTCATAACCAGCCCTCTACTGACCTGGCGAGTAATTGCGACGAAAATGCCCCGAGCACACCATTTCGGGTTTACTCGATTGTATCGTGCGATCGCTGCACACGACGAACTCTAATGCCCGCCCAGAAATGAAGGACCCGCTTGCATAAATCGAAGCATTTGATTGCTGCTTGATTAATTCTCGTCGCTCATGATGACGGGGTCGAGGCAAGCTCTAACGTACTTGGTGTACGTCGATCGGGAAAGGACTTTCAATGAGCGTGGAAAGATATGTCAAGCTCTCGGACTTGAATGAAAATTGTCCCGTAGGAACGCGCAACGCTCGCGGAAATCCCTTACCAAAAAATAGCGGCGGAAACCTTTACGACATGTCTATCCCGGGAAGAGATAAGGGCGATACGCGCGCACTGGACGACCGCGTCCGCAATGCCTTGAATGCGATTGAAGGGCTCTCCTTCGCGTTGATGGAAACAGATTTGGACGATCAACAGCGCGAATGCCTCAGACAACTTCTAGAAGCTGGTTCTGACCTGAGAGTATTTCTGCTTGGTGAGGAGGATTTCGTTCGGGGTGATCGATGGGATAAAGCCGGTCCACCGATACAAACAGACCAACCACCCCGCCCCCTGCGAATCTTGGCTGCCGATGACTCCCCGACCAATCACCTCGTCATGGAGGTGCGTCTTAAGGCTGCGGGTCAAAGCGCCGACCACGTCAATGGGGGACGAGCCGCCCTGAAGGCACTGAGCGAACGGAATTATGACTTGCTGCTGCTCGACATTGAAATGCCGGACCTCAATGGCCTTGAGGTCGCGAAGCGAGTGAGAGCCTCAAAATCAAACAACATGGCAGATAATTTGGTCATAATCGCGGTCACCGCGAACTCCACGCCAACCGACGAGGCGCTTTACAGGGAAGTGGGCATTGATGGGCTAATTTCAAAACCCGTTTGCGATAAGGAACTTAGGGAAACCCTAAGCGCTCTGTCATGTAAAGCTTAGTACCGCTTGACGGTCGCTTCCGTGAGACTTGTTTGCTGAGGCTGTTGAGGTTGGCCTCTAGGTAAAGATATTGTCTCGCGCTAGGTAGCCTTATCACCCTGCTTATCTTTGCGCATGGGCCCCTAGCTTCGTCCTTCTTGGCCGCCAGCGCAAACTTGGCGCGCCCTCTTCGCACTGCCCCCATATTTTTTTCTTTCCCCGGATTTATTCCTTTCCCCGGATTTATTCCGGGGCCTACCGATCGTGGGCAAGCAATCGCAACCCTGCGGCAGGCCCCGGCACAAGGCCGGGGAAAGCGGGTGGCGGTGAAAACGCAAAACCGATCGCAGAGATATGTCGAAAAAAATCGCCCCCAGATCATTTGAAACAAAGGCACTCACCGCCGTGCGCATGGGCGGGGGTTGTCATGGCGCGCCAAGGGGCAGATACCAATAGACAAGAAACCGCCATGAGCGGACGGGAGGGAGAAACAGCATGAATGAGATGAGCCCGCTGAAAGCGAAAGATGCGCCTGACCTGTCGAAATTCGACTGGGAAGATCCTTTTCGCCTGGACGATCAGCTCACCGAGGAAGAGCGTATGGTCCGCGATGCTGCGCGCGCCTATGCCCAGGACAAGCTGCAATCACGGGTGATTGACGCTTATCGCGATGAAAACACCGATCCGGCCATTTTCCGGGAAATGGGCGAGCTCGGCCTGCTCGGTTCGACCGTGCCGGAAGAATACGGCGGTGCCGGTCTGGGCTATGTTGCTTACGGGCTGGTCGCGCGCGAGGTCGAACGCGTTGATAGCGGCTATCGCTCGATGATGTCGGTCCAGTCCTCTCTCGTCATGTATCCGATCTATGCCTACGGATCCGAAGAGCAGCGTAAGAAATATCTGCCGAAGCTGGCCTCGGGCGAATATATCGGCTGTTTCGGCCTGACCGAGCCGGATGCCGGTTCTGACCCTGCGGGGATGAAGACGCGAGCAGAGAAGATCGATGGCGGCTATCGCCTCACCGGTTCGAAAATGTGGATCTCCAACTCCCCCATCGCGGATGTCTTCGTGGTCTGGGCCAAGTCCGAGGCGCATGACAACAAGATCCGCGGTTTCGTCCTCGATAAAGGCATGAAGGGCCTGTCCGCACCGAAGATCGGCGGCAAGCTCTCCCTGCGCGCCTCCATCACCGGCGAGATCGTCATGGACAGTGTCGAAGTCGGCGAAGACGCGCTTCTGCCTAACGTGTCAGGCCTGAAAGGCCCGTTCGGCTGTCTCAACCGCGCGCGCTATGGCATTTCCTGGGGCGCCATGGGGGCCGCAGAATTCTGCTGGCATGCCGCGCGCCAATACGGTCTCGACCGCAAACAGTTCAACAAGCCGCTGGCCCAGACCCAGCTCTTCCAAAAAAAGCTGGCAGACATGCAGACCGAGATCGCACTCGGCCTTCAAGCCTCCTTGCGCGTCGGTCGCTTAATGGATGAGGCCGCCGCAGCTCCCGAGATGATCTCCATCGTCAAGCGCAATAATTGTGGCAAGGCGCTGGATATCGCGCGCATGTCGAGAGATATGCATGGCGGAAACGGTATCTCCGAGGAATTCCAGGTCATTCGCCACATGGCCAATCTGGAAACGGTGAACACGTATGAGGGTACACACGACGTCCATGCCCTCATCCTCGGCCGGGCGCAGACGGGTCTGCAGGCGTTTTTCTAAAGCCCGCAAATCAGTGCTGGGTCACAGCCCGGACTGCAGATTATGACGCCAGCGCGGCGGCTCGCTCTTGAAGCCGCCGCCAGCGCGCATTAAACCCGTCGGTGGACAGGTGGCCGAGTGGCTGAAGGCGCTCCCCTGCTAAGGGAGTAGGCGGTGTCCCCGTCTCGTGGGATCGAATCCCATCCTGTCCGCCACTTCTTTCCTAATTCAAAATGCTCTCGCCTCGCTTGCGGTCCGATGCGATCACCGGATTGTGTTCCACCATGCTCTGGCTCTGTGGATGCGCTCTTTCTAAAGTGCCCCGGACTATTGGGAGAGCTTCATGAAAACGATGGGTTATGTCAGCGCGATGGCGCTGCTTCTTGCCGCATGCTCCAACGCTGGAGACAATTCTGAAACGTCCGTGGACACGGCTCAGGCACCGTCTGCGACACCGACTGAGACAGGGGCTGAGACAGGGGCTGAGACAGGGGCTGATATGTCGGCCGCTGACACTGGCGCCAATGAGGTCGCCGCAGCGCAGACCACGCTCTTAGAGGTCATCGCTCACGAACGCCGCGATGAGAACCGCGCCCGTGATGCATGGCGTCATCCCGCAGAAACCCTGAGCTTCTTCGGGCTTGAGCCAGATATGACGATTGCAGAAGTGCTTCCCGGCAATGGCGGTTGGTATTCTCAGAT
>JAAEZM010000010.1:68924-98675 GCA_018222865.1 Alphaproteobacteria bacterium | reverse complement strand
GCGGATGGTCGGCCTGGCCTATCCCTACAGCCTTTGGACCGCGATGTTCCCCGCGTTCAATGAAGAGAATTACGAGCGCTTCGGAGCTGATATCACCCAGATGGGCCGGTATATGAGCGTTGAAGGCGTTGAGAGCACGCAAGAGACACTGGGATATGCGCTGGACGATATTCCGGATACCGAGAATGGCCAGATTGATGCCGTCCTTTTCTTCCGGGCACTGCACCATCTCTTCCGCTTTGAAGACCCGCTGATCGACACCGCTCTGGCAGAGATTTATGACGCCGTCGCCCCAGGAGGTGTGGTCGGCGTCGTGCAGCATCGTGCACCAGAAAGCGCGGACGCAGCCTTTGCCAATGGCGATAATGGCTATCTCAAGCAGAGTGATGTTATTGCCGCCTTTGAGCGGGCGGGCTTCATCCTGGATGCCAGCAGCGAGATCAACGCTAATCCCGCCGATCCCGCAGATGGTTTTGTATGGCGTCTGCCGCCAACCTCTACGGATAATCCTGAAACGCTGGCCATCGGTGAATCCGACCGGATGACCCTGCGCTTCCGCAAACCAGTTTGAGGCGTTGATGGCAGATGAGGCCGTGATGCCTCGTCTGCCACCAACATTTGATATGCTTTCCTTGTGTCAGACGCCCAAACCTAGTGAAAGCGCTCCTTAATTGACCGTCTGGCGTGCCAGTTCCAATGCAGCCTCAAGGGCGGGGTCGATATTGGCCAGCCAGCTCTCCCGTGTGAGCGGGGCGTGGATGTCCGGCGCGAAGCCATAACCGATGACCGGCTCTTCTATCGATGAAATGGCCAGCTGCCAGGGCACGCGGACCCGGATGCCGCTCTCTGGCAGGTCGAGGAAGTAGATAATCCCCGCCGTCGGCCCTTGCTGGGTGCCACCCGTGGGCTCGCCAATCAGATACGTGTCTTCACGGTCAACCAGCGCTCCGATCATTTGCGACGCTCCAGACGCATTGCCAGACCCCACGAGCAAGATGAGGCGACCTTGGAACGCGCCGGGCGCGGCCGCAAATCCGCCAAGCTCGGGCAGTGCCTGTGGAGTATAGGAATACCAACCATCTTCGCGCTGGGTGAAATTCTCCGCTGGCGGATTCAAGGCTGATGGATCCCAAGTATCGATGTAGGGGCGCGTTTCACCAAACTCGATTGTGCGGACCCGCACCTCCTGAAGTGGGCGGATATAATCCCTCGACAAATGCGCCAATAATCCCAGCTGGGCATCCGTTGAGCCACCGCCATTCCGGCGCATATCAACGATGAGCGTGTGGACATTGCGCGCTTGGATTTCTTCAAAAATCGGGGCGAACACCTCCATCGGATCCACAGGTGTGCGGTAATTCACGAAGGTACTGACCGCAAGGCTCGCAACCCCTGGCTCAGGGTAAAGCACCTCAATAGCATCTTCATCGGAGAAATTGCGGCGGCGCCGCTCTCCAGCGAGGTCGCTAAACTCCGGATAGGTCAGGCGATCAAAGACCCGCGTGCCGATCACGCCGTCCAGGTCGCGATAGCGGATCTCGACCTGGCCATCATCTGGATTGAGCAATGGATCATAGTGATCAAATCCGGAGCCCAACTCTTCGCTAGAGCCCATCATGGTCACCCAGCGCGTATGATCGGTATAGCCATCAATGGCAATAAAAGGCAGGACTGCCGCCAAGCGCGAGGTCGCCGGATCACCATCCAGGGAGAGAATTTCCGTCCCGCGTTCGAGACCTGTATCGCCAGGGGCTTCGACATACATCCGCCCGTCAAACACCTGAAACCGGAACGGCAGATAGACCGGCACCTCATTGCGGGTTTCCGCCCACTCCTGCGGCAATTCCGCCTTAGTGTGGTCACAGCGGATATCGCCGAGCAGCTCCGCCAGTGACAGATAAAACTGTCGCCGCTCCATGCCCTGGCTCGACGCCGCCTCGAATGCTGCCCACTGGGCGTCGAGCCGTTCACGGCTGGTGAAGCGCTCATAGCCGGGATGAATACTCTCAAGCGCACGGCGAGCGATGGTAATGTCGCGCTGCGCCTCTTGCGCGGTGAGCGTGTCGGGGCCCGGCTCCGCAGAGACAAGCGCCTGGGCAAGTGCAGCAATAGATATCAACCACATCGTTTTTCCAATCCTAAACTCGTTTTGTTCAAGGCCCGCATCCGGGGTGTGGCTTTTGATCTAATATGGCTTAAGCCGCACGACGCCCCAAAACCGGAATTCGAGACGAATTAAGACCCCAATAGAATTGGGACTCTTCCGAACCCTCTGAAAGGCATTGATATTTTTTGCTTTTCAGAAAGGATAGAAAAAGGTCGCAAAACCCGATCCAGGCAGTAAAAGTCGATTGTGAGACATTGAGCTGAAGCGCTTGCAGATCCGCCCAGATGGAGGAGTCAGATCGAAAACCTGGTCTTTGGTTGGCGCACCGCGCTTCTTGTCGTGATCAATGTGCAGCTCCTGTGCGCCGCCGCCTATTTTCTCACCCGCTCCGTCGAACCTGTCGCTGATCGCATCCTTGCGGGTTTGCTGGTCGCAAGCGTGGGGATTCTCACCCCTCACATGATCGGGTTTGCGGGTTTTTATGATGCCTTTCCCTGGCTTTCCTTCGCACCCTTCTCTCAGGAATTCCTGCTCGGCCCATTAGTCGCGGCTTATGTCTATGCGCTCACCCAAGGCGCTCCCAAGCGGATCTTCTGGTGGTGTCTTATTCCTGCGGCCTGTGCCTTTGGTTATGAAACCTACTGGTTTATCCAGCCGCTTGAGGTGAAGTGGGCCTGGGCCGGCGGTCTCCATAACCGTGTTATTTCGCCTGTCTTCACAGTGTTGGAAAGCCTTGGCACCATTGCCGGCCTGCTCATCGCCATCTGGTTGGGCTGGCGCTATCGCACCTGGCTCTATCAGACGAGCTCGAACAGCGCAGAGTATGATTTGCTTGGTTTAGGTCTGGTCCTGATCACCGCAGGTCTGGCCCTGTCTGTGGCGGTCACCTTGGAGCTCGTACAGGCCTTCACAGGCCCCTTCACCTATTTCGGAGAATACCCCTTCTATCTGGCTTTCGGGATCGGTGCCCAGATTTTCGCCCTCACCGCCATGCTCCAGCCGGAAAACCCCTTCCCCAAAATGACCTCGGAGCCACCGGATCGCGCATCGCAGGAGACGATGGAAACTGATGAGCCCGATTGGAAAGCGACTGGCGATGAAATTGCCGAGGCGATCCTGAGCCGGGACTGGTATCTCGAACCGCGCCTCTCACTGACCCATGTTGCAAACCGGCTGAACTTGTCGGAGAGCCTCGTCTCCAAATCCATCAATCTCGGTCTGGGAACGAATTTCAACCAGCTTGTGAATGGCTTCCGTATCGAACGGGTGAAGTCCGCTCTGATCAGCTCGGATCTGGACATGCTGTCTATTGCCTATGATAGCGGCTTTAATTCCAAGGCGACCTTCAATCGTGTCTTCAAGGAAATGGTCCACCAGACACCGCGACAGTTCCGACAGCAAGCCAAGCCGGAAGTGTGTTGAGGCGTTTCAGTTCACAACGCGTCACCTGCGATTGCCCCATCCACCCATCCGCTCGATCAGCAGACACATCGCGTCTTGTTGCGCGACGCAGATAGGGCTATCCCGGGAACGGGACACTCATTGGCGCTTTATCGCCAGTGCAAAGGGGATGATTATGCGTACAGCACTTTCCATTATTTTCGGCCTCACACTCGCGGCTTGCGGCAATGCCCAGGTGAGCCTTGCTTCACAAGGTGCCGACGAGCCCACGGCTGCTGCAGAACTTGCCAGCTATAGCGGTGAGGTCGCGGAGGCCGGTGGCACGGTGAGTTTCGACATCGAGCTTCAGGCCGGTGCACTCATTACACTTGAGACCAGCTCTGTTGACCGCATGGATACGACGCTGGCGCTCAACGCTCCCAATGGCCGACAGCTCGCTGCAAATGATGACGCGGACGGGACAACCCTGCTTTCTCGTATCGTATTCCAGGCACCAGAGACCGGTACGTATCGGGCTGTTGTTGGTGGCTATGCTGACGCGACTGGCAATTTTGAGCTCCATGTCCAAGAAGGCATGGATGCGGGCCTGTCCGCTGAGGCAAGCCTTTTGAGCGAAGAGATTGTCAGTCTTTCGGCTCAAACGCGTAACACCGATCATCCGGTAACCCTTGCTGAAGGCGATATTCTGGTCGCGACGACGGTTGCGCTGACCGCTGATCTCGATACGACCCTTGCCCTTCTCGGCACAGGCGGAACGGTCCTGGCTCAAAATGATGATCGTGGCGATGGCACGCTCAATTCGCAGATCGTCTACCAGGCCAGTGAAGCCGGCGATTTCATCATCCGCACGGGCAGTTTCAACAATTCCGGTCAGGGCGATTTGGCATTATCGATCGCGCTCGACCCAAATGCGGAAGTCCCGTTTGACTATACCACTGTTGTCGGTGAGATGATCGCGACGCACCGCGGTGAGATTCAAATGGATGGTCGCTCACAGACCTATCCGATCACGCTGGAAGCGGGCGAAACCATCTTCGCCATGATCGACACGACATTTGGCGATCTCGACCCGGTTCTGACCCTGCGCGACGCGGACGGCTATCCGGTCGCTTATAATGATGATCGCGCTGACGGTACACTGAACTCCGCCTTTGCCTACACCGCTGAAGAGGCCGGCACATACACTTTTGTGGTGGATCGCTATCAGAGCGGAAACACAACCGGCGCATTTGAGTTGTCCGTCTCCCGCGTCGATGCATCGGTCGTCGAAATGCTGCAGGAGCTACTTGAGCGGATCATTACGCTCAGCGGTGAACCGCGGACCTTGCAGACAGAGGACTTCGTCGTTCACTACACGCTGGACGGAGATGACGCGACAACTGAAGCCTATGCCATCGCCGTCGGTGAGGCCCTGCAGCATTCCTTTGAGGAGCAGATTACCCGCATGGGCTGGGCCGAACCCGTCCGCGACGAAGCAGGACTTTACCACGCCTACATTGCCGATGCCGAAGGCTCGATGGGTGTCGCCTACCCTGTTGAAACTGTCTTCGACAACCCGAATACGCACATTCGTGAACCGCTCGCCTCGCGCGCCATCTTTTTGATTGAGAACGACTTCGCAGGCTTCGATCACAAGGAAGCGCCGCCCATCAGCCTCATGCGTGCGACTGCAACCCATGAATTCGCTCACATTGTCCAATATGGATATGACAGCCAGGAAGGCCTGGATTGGCTTTACGAAGCGACGTCTTCCTGGATTGAAACGGTCACCGTCGGCGCGGATCAGGACGCGACTGATTATACCGAAACCGATTATGAAAGTCCGCACCTGTGCTGGACCACATCAGAAAGCGGATTCAACTATTCGCAATGGACCCTGCTCGCTTCACTTGCCGAGCAATATGGCGAGCGGATCGTTGTCGATATTTGGGAGAACACGGTCGAGCTCGATGGTTTCGCTACCGTCGAGACCTCGCTGAATGATGTCGGCACCACTATCCCGGAAGCGCTGCAGCGCTGGCGCGCCCAAAACTTCGCTCGCGATTATGACCTCGCTCCAGTCTTCCCTCGCGCCGTGCGTCTCCACCACACCTTGCGCGCTCCGGGACGTTGGGTCTCCAAAGGCGGACCACAGGAATTGGGCGCAAATTACATCGCACTCGAAATGAGCGGCCGTCATCGTTTTGATCTTGATACTGACGGCGACCTCGAACTCATTGCTCTGGGTCAGCGCGACGGCCAGATTGATGTTATCCCGCTCGGCCAATCCGGTGTTGTGGATCTTGATGCTTATGATTACGCCGCGCTGATGGTCTTTAACCGTGCGCTCCCGGCAATGCCGGGCCAGTGTTCCAGCCAGTCCTACACCATTACCAGTGCTCCAACGATGAATGGTCCGGGACAAGCGGTCTATAATTTCAGCGCTGAGCATTTCCAGCCCCTGACCGAAGAGGTCGCTGAAACGCAGTAGATTTCGCTTGGCCTATAGCTAATCAGGAGGCGCAAATGATCCGTGTGATCGCCATCTCTTCCGCGGTCCTCATCCTGGCCCTGGCGGGCCTGGCCTACGGCCCTGGAGCCTTGAACGCGTATCATTTTGCGCCTCCACCGCAAGACGAAGCCCTCGCCGCGCAATTCGCCAATGAACAGCCGATTATCGGCACTGAGCGCAGCGACCTTCACGGCGCCGAAGACCTAGAACCGGGTCCAGATGGGCGCCTTTACACCAGCCTGGCGGATGGCCGGATCATGGTCAGGGACGCCGACGGTAGTTGGTCAGAACTGGTCAATACCGGCGGTCGTCCACTTGGTCTCAGCTTCGCCCCCGATGGCGCGCTCTTCATTGCCGATGCAGAGCTGGGCCTGCTGCGTTTTGCCGATGAAGCGCTCACCAGCTGGGTGGATGGAACATCAGGGGGCGAATTCGTCTTCACAGATGATCTCACCGTTCTCGAGGATGGCCGCATTATCCTGACGGACGCATCCCTTCGTCATCGATATGGTCATCACATGACTTCCTTCCTGGAAGCGGAGCAGACCGGCCGGATCATTGAAGTGACAGCACCGGGAGAGTATCGCGTCCTTGCTGAGGGCCTCGCCTTTATCAATGGCGTCGATCACAACCCGGCGACAGGTCTGGTCTATATCAATGAAACCTGGTCCGGGCGGATCTGGGAGCTTAATCCGGATACGCTCGAACTACGCGTCTTCGCGGACGGCCTGCCAGGATATCCCGATAATCTGGAATTCGATGAAGCGACGGGCCTGATCTGGACAGCCATGCCGTCCATGCGATCTGCTGAGCTCGACCAGTTGCATGGGCGCCCTTTCCTGAAACGACTGACCTGGCGCTGGATCCAGCTTGCCGGTCTGCCGCCCCTGCCGCCACGCCCAGCCATGGCTATCGCCTATCGCACCGACGGCACCCTGGTTCATGCTTTGCGCGGCCCAGAGGAAGATGCTGACGGCATCACCACGGCCTTGGTCTGGGATGGACAGGTTTTCGCTGCCGGTCTTGATCGTGACGGGATCACGATTTTCGACTTGCCCCCGGAACTGGACTAGACGCGATTGGCGCTGCTCCAGACTGGAAGCTTACTTTTTCCAATTTCGCCATTAATCAGATCGAGGGGCTCGATTATATCTTCTTGCGAACAAACAAGGAGACCATCATGCGCTACGCCAGCATCGCCCTCGCCCTGACCATTCTGTCCGCAACCTTTGCCTTCCATTTTGCTGCACCAACCGGCGGCTCGCTGTTCATCTAACCTGTCGCGCTGCAGCCCTACTGCGGGACGCGCCTGCAGCATATCCGGAGTTTTGTTATGGTGACCGCGTTCAAGGAGTCACCTTCATGCCCCGCTACACCGTCGCCGCGCTCTATCATTTTGCACCGCTCAAGGCGGATGCAGATATGCAGGCCCGTATCAAAGCCGTCTGCGAAGAAAACGGGATTTGCGGCACGCTGCTCCTGGCCTCAGAAGGCATAAATGGCACCGTCGCGGGCAGCGCGGACGGGATTGCGACCCTCCTTACCTTTCTGCGCGCCATACCGGGGTTTGAAAACCTGGAACACAAGGAAAGCTGGGCCGAAGAGGAACCCTTTCTCCGGATGAAGGTCCGGCTCAAGAAAGAGATCGTCACCATGGGTATTCCTGGTGTCGACCCGAATGACATTGTCGGCACCTATGTCGAGCCGAAAGACTGGAATGATCTCATTACCGCCGACGACGTAATCACGATCGATACGCGCAACGCGTATGAGATCCGTATCGGCAGTTTTCAAGGCGCCATCAATCCACACACGACCAACTTCCGCGAATTCCCGGACTGGTTCCGCAAGTTCAAGGAAAGCCGCCCCAATGCCCGCATTGCCATGTTTTGCACTGGCGGCATTCGATGCGAGAAATCCACCGCCTTTGTGAAGAATGAAGGATTTGATGATGTCTATCATCTTAAGGGCGGCATCCTGCAATATCTCGAAGACGTGCCGGAGCAAGAAAGCCTATGGCGTGGAGAGTGCTTTGTTTTCGATCGCCGTGTCGCGGTGAAACATGGCCTGGAACTCGGCAGTTACACGCTTTGCCACGCTTGTCGGGAGCCATTGGGTCCAGAAGATCTCAAATCGGAACACTTCATTCCCGGCACGTCCTGCCCGTATTGCCATGACAAGCTGAGCGAGGAAGACCGCGCCCGTTTTGCAGAGCGAGAGCGGCAGGAAGAACTCGCCAGCCAGCGCGGGGAACGCCATCTGGGCGCTGCGATAAAAAACGCCTGACTTCGCTACTGGTTCAGGGGTCGACCGGCATCATTCCAAGCGCGCGATAAAAGCCCAGGGCTCCAAGATTGCCTGCCTTGACCTTGAGATCGACCTGAACTGCTCCACACGACTTGAACCTGGCCAGGATGCGGTAAAGCATGGCCCGGCCGAGCCCTTTACGCTGCCAGGCTTTTGCGATCGCGATGTCTTTAATGAAGGCGGATGTCCAGCATTGCGCGAAGCCAATCATCGCGCCGGAGTGCGCGCAACGCGCCACGAAACACAACTCCGGATCAAATTCAGGATCAGCGCTCAATCGCGGCCACCACGTATCATAGGGCTCAACCTGTCCGCCCCCACCGGCATAGACCTCATTCAGGAGGTCACGTGCAGGTCGTGCATGCCGGGCGCTATCGAAATCTGACCAGACTACGCCATTCGGTATCGTCGCGGGTTCTGCATCGAACTGGTCGAGCCTCATGCGAAGTCGAATGAAAGGGATTTCGGCCATAAGCTGTTCTTGCATTGCCCGAACGCACCTCCAACCCCTTTACTCCCCGATCATCCCGCTATTTCTTGGCGCTATGAGCCCAGCCATTCTCTATTCCTTCCGCCGCTGCCCCTATGCAATGCGCGCTCGCATGGCGCTTGATGTTGCCGAGATCGAGCTGGAACACCGTGAGATATTACTGAAGGACAAGCCGCCGAAAATGCTTGAGGCCTCGCCCAAAGGAACTGTGCCCGTGCTTGTGCTCAGCGATGGGAATGTCGTGGATGAAAGCTTGGATGTAATGCTCTGGGCTCTCGGTCGTCATGATCCGGAGCACTGGCTTGCCCGGAGCGAAGCAGCATTCACCCTTATTGAACGTAATGATGGCCCTTTCAAACACGCCCTTGATCGCTACAAATATCCAAACCGGTATGACGGCATCGACCCTGCCGAACATCGCGAGATCGGCCTTTCAATCCTGAAAGACATGAATGCGCAGATTGGCGCGACGGGGTATTTGTTGGGCGACCAGGACAGTCTGGCGGATATTGCCACCTTTCCCTTCGTCCGGCAGTTTGCCCATACCGACCGGGCCTGGTTCGATCAGCAAAACCTGCCGAATCTCCATATCTGGCTCGACCAGCACCTGAATTCCCCTCGCTTTACGCGCATTATGCGAAAACACCCTCTATGGGATTATTCGGGCAGATCAGAGTGAAACTGACGCAAAATTCAACTCAAGTCGCACTAAGCGACTGATTTTTTGCTGCAATGCAGCACGTCATTTTTTAGCACCGAATTCGACCAAGTCACAAAAGTGATGCAAACAATCCACACCCTTAAAATATCGCGACACAAGGGAACAACGCACCCTGTCATCTTTTTGAAATATCCGTTAACGGATCGCGGTCGATAGCGGGACCGGTATCGAATTTGGGGATCGGGTTCCGCACTTGCTAACGGTTGATCTTGGAAACCTTGCTCATGAAGACCACGCTCCTGCAGAAATCTCTGCTCTGGGCCGGCGCTAGCGTCGCCGCCCTCACCGCTGCCAGCTTTGCACCGGCTGTTGCGCAAACCAACTCCACCCTGGAAATCATCACGGTCACGACCACCCGCCGTGAAGAGAACATTCAGGATGTCGCCAACTCTGTAACGGCAGCCTCCGGGGAAGACCTGGCTCCGTTTACCGAAGCCGGCGGTGACATTCTCACCCTCGCCGCTCGCGTCCCGAGCCTCTACGCCGAGAGCTCTAACGGCCGCGTCGCACCGCGCTTTTATATTCGCGGTCTCGGCAATACGGATTTTGACCTGGCAGCCTCCCAGCCCGTCTCTGTGATCATGGACGAAATCGTCCAGGAAAACGTGATCTTGAAGAGCTTCCCGCTGTTCGACATCGAACAGGTTGAGATCGCCCGCGGCCCGCAAGGCACGCTCTTTGGCCGCAACACGACTGCCGGTACGATCAGCTTCCGAAGCGCACGTCCGACAGCTGAAACCGAAGGCTATGTCTCCGCAACGGTGGGCAGCCTGGAAACGGTCAACGTCGAAGCGGCGCTTGGCGGTACGATTGTGGAGGATGTCCTGACCGGACGTATGTCCGTGATGACCCAGAACCGCGGCGATTACATCGACAATGCCTTCCTGGGTATTGATAACGCGATGGGCGGTTTCCGCGAGTGGGCCGGCCGTGTTCAGCTTCACTACACGCCCACCGACAATTTCGATGCACTCTTCAACGTGCACGCGCGCTCGCTGGCTGGCACCTCCGCCATCTTCCGTGCGAATATCCTGACGGCCGGTTCGAACAGCCTGAACGGCAATTTCGATCGTGACACCGTCTTCTTCGACAGCGTCTATAATAACCCGCAGGCCTATGATGGCTGGGGTACGAGCGCCAATCTCAACTGGCGTTTCGACAATGGCATGTCTCTGACATCCATTTCCGGTTATGAAAGCGCCAATGGCCGCTCTCTCGGTGATATCGATGGCGGTAATATGGTGACCGGTCCGGGCTTCATTCCCTTCCCGTCCCAGACGCAGGACTCTCTGGACTTCCTCGACCAGTACACGCAGGAATTCCGCCTGGCGTCTGCTGATGATCTCGACACCACCTGGCAGGTCGGTGCCTACTTCTTCGATAGTAGCTTTGCCGTCACCACCTCTGACCCGGATGGCATTTTCCCGCCGACCACGACGGTGCGTCACGGCAATGAGCTCTGGTCCGTCTTCGCCCAGGCCTCTCACCAGGCCACTGAGCGCCTCGAACTGTCCGGCGGCATTCGCTTCACCAATGACGAAAAAGATCTCGTTGTGCGCCAGTCGGTCTTGCCGAACGCGCCGGTTGAAGTGTCTGACGAACAGATCTCCTGGGATCTGAGCGCTTATTATGACTATCGCGAAGACCTGGCGCTCTACGCGCGTGTGGCGCGCGGTTTCCGTGGCCCGACCATCCAGGCCCGCGACGTTGCCTTCTTTAACCCGCCCTCGACTGCAGACAGTGAAACCAACCTCTCCTGGGAAGTTGGCTTTAAAGCTCAGCCGATGGATGGCCGAGCGCGCATCAATGGCGCTCTCTTCTACTACACGGTTGAAGACCTTCAGCTTTCCGCTGTTGGCGGTGGCGGCAACCTTGTCCAGCTGGTCAATGCCGATGAAGGCGTGGGCTATGGCCTCGAGATCGACAGTGAGTTCCTGGTCAATGACAATTTCGTTCTGACCGCCGGCTTCTCGTGGAATGAGACCGAGCTGCAGGATGACAGCCTTCTGGTTGGCGTCTGCGCCCAGTGTACTGTCACGGATCCGACCGTTGTCGTAAACGGCGCCACCCGTGCCCGCGTCGACGGTAATCCTTTCCCGCAGGCTCCGGATTACACGCTGAGCTTCACCGCTCGCTATGCATTCCCGGTTGCCAATGGCGATGAGTGGTTTGTCTACACTGACTGGTTCTACCAGGGTCGCACGAACCTCTTCATCTATGAATCCGAGGAATTCTATTCCGACGGCAATTTCGAAGGCGGTCTTCGTGTTGGTTATGCCGGCACGACGGATGGCGGTCGTCCCTACGAGGCGGCTTTCTTCGTCCGCAACATCACCGATGAAGAGAACCTCGTTGGCGGTATCGACTTCAATAACAATACCGGCTTCGTCAACGAGCCGCGCGTCTTCGGCCTGTCCGTCCGCGCCTCTTTGAACTAAGCCATCGAAACGGGCTTATAAGCTCGACCGATCATAAAACTGGAAAGCCCCGGGCCAGAGCCCGGGGCTTTTTCTTTATTGGTCAAGCGGGGAATAGCCTTGCTCGCTCCAGTCCAGTGCGAGATCGCGCCAGGCTTCCTCGGCGAATAAGACGGCCTGATCGTCAAAATGCGGCGAGGCTTCGTCCATAGTCGCTGTGCCGTATTGATGGATGGAGCGCGAGGTCATGGACCCGTCCGCGAGCCATTCGACCGACATTATATAGGTATCCCCGGCCACAGCCCGGATCCGCCCATCCGCGTCCAGCCCGTCATTGGCACCATAAACAGCGCGCATCACATCCGGTCCGCCGCCCAGGGGCATGTCGACATCCCCGCGCACCATGCGGTTTACCTCGCCCCATTGCGGATCGAGACGCCCATAGTGCGTCATCAGTTCAGCAGCCGCCTCGCTCAGGGCCGTCGCCGGATCCATGAGCCACGGGTCACGATGATGACGGTTCCCGATACAGCGCACCGCGGTGAGCACACCCAGTGCCGCGGCGCGACTGTCCACATCGGTCGACATGTCCCAGCGCCCCAGCAGACGCTGAGCCTCAAGCAATTGCGGATCACTTGAGAAATCCATGGCGAGGATCTCTCGCACCAGGCGCCCCACCGCAGAAACCTCTGAATAGGCACGGTCAAACTTGATCGCCTCCAGACGCTCAGCGCTCAGACCGCGTTCGGAGCGTAAGAGCTCCAGGCCGCGATGGGCGCGATTGGTCATGCGCGGCTCAATGCCGAATGTCGCCGAAAAGCGCTCCGGATTGAGGTTTTCCGCGATCACTGTCGCATCGAAAGGTGTCTGATTGGCTGAGAGCAGCCAGCCAGCATCAGGATTATGATACAAGGGCATGGCGGAGATGGGATGGTAATCCTGCCAGATCAGCTCGGAACGATCACCGGGCAGGTATTCGCGCCAGTTCCACCCCTCCTCTCGGACGGGCATGGCCGCGTTGAATAGATAGGCGATCTCACCAAAACGGTCTGCATAAACAGCGTTGAGCGAGGAAATGGCGCCCATCTCCATCGCTTCCATCCACTCGGCAAAATTGCCAGCCCGGTTCATCCGATACCATTGCTCGACCTGGCGGATCTCCTCCATTCCGGAATAGCGAATGGCATAATCCCCATGATCTGTGCGCACGACGGGCCCGTGTTCGGACCACCACATATCCTCGCTCACCGTCCAGCGCAGAGATCCGAAGATCCGGACATTGAGACGGGCTTCCCCTCGCTCGAGATCGCGCCACTCGCCATCAAGCAGATAGCGGTCGCCCTCTGTTTCCAGGACATAAATATCTGCAAGGTCAGGAAGATTGACCGTATGTGCCCAGCCCAGGTTTTCGCTATGCCCGTGCAGGATGAGCGGCGCTCCCGGGAAGGTCCCGCCGACCATATTCCACCCCTCGCCCGAGCGCAGATGCGCTTCATACCAGGCCACCGGGCCTTCATAGGGCTGGTGTGAATTGATGATCAGCCGGGTGGCGCCGTCATCAGAGAAGGATGGGGCGATCGCGAAGGCATTAGAGCCGAACGGCAGCCGCGCCTCCTCAAGCCATTGGAAAGCGCTCGCGGTATCTCGCATCGAGATTGTCCGCTGTCGCTCATCGGCGAACAGCTCGGCCAGGTCGGCGTCCAGCCCATACATGAAGGGCGTGCGCAAGACGAAGCCAGCCACGATATCCTCACCAGTGACCGGCAAGGCATCCGACCAGACCGACCAGGGATTTTCCGCGGCATAGAGATTCAACCCGTCGGCGTAGGCCTCGATCAAGGCCCGCGTCTCATCACTCAGATCGCTCTCATATCGCGCAGAAACCAGCTCGCGAATGCGCAGAAGCTGGACGATATAATCCGTCGGCGCCGCATCAGCGCCCTGATAGCGCGCCAATTGCCCGCGCGCGGCCACCAATGTCGTCTGGATTGTCTCCCAGTCATCCTCGGCATGGGCGTATCCTAGCCCGAACGCGGTGTCGGCATCGCGCTCACCTGAAATATGCGGCATGCCCCACTCATCCCGATAAATGCGGGCCGAGGTATAGGCTTGCGCAGCCGTCCGTGCCTCTGCGACAGTCATTCCGGGGCCGCCGGCCAGGGTAAACTTCGCCAGGAGCGCCAGGACGAGCAGCAAAACGCCCCCCCAAATGAAGACTGATCGATTCAGTGTGAACAAGATGGCCTCCCCGCCTCTTATGCCGTTTGTGCGAAAACAATGACTTGGTTTTTACGCAAAGCAAGAAGAAGGGGGCGTGCGCCACTGCGGCCCGCGCCCCCTTTTCTCTAGTTCTGGAACTGATCCTATTCCCAGTAATAAGGCTCGCGCTCATCATCCCCGGTGATGACTTCATTCATCGTTACCGGGTCATAGAGGCGACCATTGAGCATCACATAGGCGATCTCGTCCGTATTGTAGATGTCTTCGAGCGGGTTCTCGCGCATGACCACGAGATCCGCCAGCTTCCCAACTTCCAGAGTACCGATATCATCAATGAAACCGAGATGACGGGCCGGAGCGACCGTGGCGGTGTTCAACACCTCCAGAGGCGTCATCCCGCCGCGCGCGAAAGACCACATCTCCCAGTGCGCAGCCAGACCTTGCTGCTGACCGTGCGCACCGATTGATACATAAACGCCGCGCTGCGCCAGAAGACGGGCAGATGCGGCAGAATTGGCATCTGCGAAATTGCTCTCCGGCGCGGTCGTGCGACGAACCGTACTGGGCAGCAAGACATGCGGAGGTACGTGTTCAGACAGGATCGGATGCTCCCAGACATCCATCGCCTGACGCCAGAACGGGTCTGCAGCGAGGCCACCATAGGTCACGGTCAAAGTCGGCGTTAGAGCCACAGAGGTCTGCTCAAACATGGACAAGACGTCTTCGTAGAGCGTGGAAACCGGCAGGTTGTGTTCCATGGAGGTATTGCCGTCGGCAACCATGGACATATCCATGTGATAGTTCGAGCCGCCCTCAGAGGCCGTGATCAGATTTGCCTGCATCGCCTCATAGGTGACCTGCTGGCGCTGCTCACGGCGCGGCTGATTATAGTTCTTGATGCCGTGTGCGCCTTGCGCCTGGAGCCGGAAGACATGCTCATGCGCATCTGTCTGCTCGTCGATCTGAGCGTAAAAGCCCGGCGCTCGGGCACCGTATACAATCTCACCCGTGGAATAGGTCCGCGGCTGCAATTGGACACCGGCGCGCTGATACTCCGCGGCCGGGAAAATTGACGCGGCCGAGCTGGACGGGTCGAAAATCGTCGTCACACCAAAAGCCAAATGCGCCAGTGTCGACCAGTTTTGCTGCGGAATAATGCCATCGCTGGCCTGAGGCCCATGGGCGTGGGCATCGATGAAACCCGGTGTGATCGTGTGACCGGCCATGTCTGCCACGGTCGCGCCTTCAGGCACCTCGATCTCGCCCGCCGCGCCAATCGCCAGAATACGATTGCCGTCAATAATGATGACGCCATCCTCGATCACACCGCCTTCTTCATCGGCCATGGTGATCAAACGCGCACCGGTCAGGGCGACAATGCCCTCTGGCCGGTCTGTCTCAATCGTCATAGCCAGCGAAAGACCTTCGCCCGGCCCAGGCGGCGTATAACCCTCATCCGCCTCAGCGTCTGGGTTCGGGCGCACCTGGTCGATCGTGGCGTGAAAGAGCTCCGCTCCCATCGTCCAGTTGATCCTTTCGCCGTCAGCGGACCAGTGGATGTCGGTTGCGCCATTGCCGGACAATTCGACCACCGGAAGCGCACCGGACGAATTCGACACAGAGACGTTTTGCGGGCCGGACGGCATCGGCATCACCCAGGCGTCGTAATTCTCCCGGAAGGCCAAATGGCGTTCATCGGGAGAGACGTGGAATTCGCCGGTCATGCCGCCATTGGCGTGCACGCGCTCATCAAATCCATCGAGATTGACCGAGAAGAGCTCCAATGCCGGTGAGCGGCGGGTCATGAAGACACGGTCATTGTCCGCGCCGAAATGTGGATTGGATCCGCCATCAGCGATTTGAACCATATCGCCCCCCGTCGCGGAAACGCGGAATATGCCCGTCGTTTCCGACCATTCATTGGAGGTCAGGAAACCACCCGCATCTTTCTCGAACACGACCGTGCGACCATCCGGCGAGAAACTTGGCCGGCGATAGATACCCGGCTCATTGGTCAGGGTTCGTTCGCCCCGGCCATTCGCGCCAACCGTACGCACAGAGCCCAGATCCTGATCGTCCCAGGTGGTGAAGACGATGCGACGTCCATCGCGGCTCCAGGCCGCGAAGAATTCGCGACGATCCGAGCTATCACGGGTCAGACGGCGGGCTTCACCACCGTCAGTATCCATGATGTACAGGCGCCCCAGATTCTCGAATACGACCTGGCTGCCATCCGGTGAGACAGAGGTGAATCGCGGCATGCGCGTCTCAAATGTATCTGGCGCAACAGCAACAGACGGACGGATCGGATCAACGACCTCGCGCGTGTCGTTCACCTCAAACGGGATATTGCTGACTTCAAGCGTTTCAATATCAACGCGATGGATGCCGCCATCGGCCCAAAAGACAATCGATCCGCTGTCCGGCGTCCAGTCCATGTTCGGATACATGCCAACCACGCCCCAGGTCTCCTGGTTGTCGCGGTCTAGATCGTCGTAAACGCGGCGAATCTCGCCGGAACGCAGATCCTTGATATAGAGGCCAGACTGCATCTGATCGCGTCGCACAAAGGCCAGCCAGCGACCATCGGGAGACGGGGCGGCGCGCACAGCACCACCGGCACCGTCCACAGCAGTATCAATCTCTCCCGTCTCCATATCATAGCGCCGGATATTGAAGAGATCGCCATTGGAGTCTTCGGCATACAGGAAGGTATTGCCGGGGCTCACCGAGCGGGTGAAATAGACATAACGGCCATCGGCTGAAAAGACCGGCTCGCCCTGTTCTTTCTGGAAACTTTCATTCGGGCGTTCAACCAGCTGAACCCCGGATCCGCCGAGGACATGATATAGCCAGATCTCGCCCGTGCCCGCCGAGCGCGAGGTGGTGAAATGCTTGCGTGCAGCGATATAGCGACCATCCGGCGACCAGGTCGGGTTGTTCAGAAGACGGAAATTCTCATTCGTGACCTGGCGGCGATTCTCGCCATCAGGATCCATCACCCAGATATTATCACCACCACCAGCGTCAGAGGTGAACGCGATCTGAGACCCATCCGGGGAGAAGCGGGGTTGAATTTCCCAGGCAAGACCGGACGCAATATTAGTCGCCTCGCCGCCACTTATCGGGATGGTGTAGATATCGCCGAGAAGGTCAAAGGCGATGGTCTCGCCGTCCGGGCTGACATCCAGCGACATCCAGGTGCCCTCGGTGACATTGATATTGATGTCCCGGGTTTCCATCGGCGGGTTATTGACGTCCCAGCCAGTGCTCTCTTCCTCTTGGATGGCCAGGGCCGGTGCGCCAGCCAGAATGGTGGTTGCGCAGAGCGCGGCAATAAAGCGTGTCATGAAACTCCCCCTCCAGAACGGTTTCTATTTGGAGCGCAAACTAATGTGTATTTGCCCTTTCGCCAAACTAACCATTTCGTGAGGAAATCTTTTGGTTATGCATGCGCAACTAAACTTTATAGTTACTTTATAACATACCTGCTCATTACTCTGCCCCCCGAGCAAGACGGACAGTATTGCTCAGGAAACACGCGGAGAGAGGGGATATCGCGCATTGGTGAAGGCTCGCCCAGGGCGGGCGAGCTATAGACGGCCATACATTCAAATACTGGACTGAAACAGTTTGGCTTTAATGCCCGCTGCCCATTCGACCAAGACGGACGCGATAATCGACAGCGAGCTCATAAGCCGGGTCGTCATCACTATCGACCATCAACTGCCCCGCCTTGCTGAGAAGTCTGTGACAATCACGGCTGAGATGACGCAGCTCAACCTGCTTGCCCGCCTTGTCATACTTCGCGGCCAGATCCTCAACAGCCTGCAGCGCTGATTGATCAACAACGCGGCTATCGGCGAAATCAATGACTACACGGTCCGGATCGCCCGCAATATCGAACAAGTCCATAAAGCCCGTGATCGAACCGAAGAAAAGCGGGCCGTCGATACGGTAGATCTTGCGTCCGCTCTCATCCTCTTCTTCACGCGCATGAATGTGTGAAGCGGCTTTCCAAGCATAGACCAGAGCCGAAACGATTACGCCCACCACGACCGCGATCGCCAGATCGTGCATCACCGTCACCGCGGTGACGAGGATGATGACGAAGGCGTCGGATTTCGGGATGCGGCGCATGATTACAAAGCTCTGCCAGGCAAAAGTGCCGATCACCACCATGAACATCACGCCAACCAGAGCGGCGAGCGGGATTTGCTCGATGAGGCTGGATCCCACCAGGATGAAGGCCAGCAGGAAGAGCGAGGCCATGACGCCAGACAAGCGCAAACGCGCACCGGATTTCACATTGATCATGGACTGACCGATCATCGCACATCCGCCCATACCGCCGAAAAAGCCGGTCACCAGATTGGCCGCACCCTGCGCCAGGCATTCCTGCGAAGCACCGCCTTTGCGCCCGGTAATCTCGCCAACGAGATTGAGGGTCAAAAGGCTTTCAATCAGTCCGATTGCCGCAAGAATAAAGGCGTAGGGAACAATGATGTAGAGGGTTTCCAGGTTCAGCGGGACAAGCGGGATATGAAACTGCGGCAACCCACCCTCGATGGATGCAAGATCGCCAACGGTCTGAACATTCAGCGTGACGCCCATTTGACCCAGGCCAATAACGATGCCTGCCGTGACAAGAATGCCAGCCAGAGGAGCAGGAACAGCCTTAGTGAATTTGGGAACCAGCCAGATCACCGCCATGGTCAAAAGCGTCAGAGCAATCATCAGGGAAAGCTCAGGCATAGGCAGCCACTCCCCTCCTGCAATGCCATGCCCACCATGACCGGCATGGCTGGCCTCAACCGATGTTGTCGCGATCGCAGCGCTCCCGCTTTGCTCCTGGAAAAGGCTGAGCTGTGCCAGTCCGATCACGATCGCCAGACCATTTACAAAGCCAAGCATCACCGGGTGCGGGACCATCCGAATAAACTTGCCCAGTCGCAAAATACCCGCCGCAATCTGGATAATGCCCATCAGCACCACCGTTGCGAACAAGTATTCAATACCGTGATTGACGACGAGACCGACCATGACCACAGCCAGAGCGCCGGTCGCGCCGGAAATCATGCCTCGGCGGCCACCAAATAGCGCCGTGATGAGACCGACAATGAAAGCCGCATAGAGTCCGACAAGCGGTGGAACCCCAGCAACAAAGGCAAAGGCTACCGCTTCGGGAACCAGGGCAAGGGCTACGGTCAGCCCTGCCAGGACCTCAATCCGGATTTGATTGGGCGTAAGCGGCGGCAACTCACCACGCTGGCGGATGTTTACGGAAAAGCGTTCCGCGAAGGCGGCAAGTGTCGGTCGAAGCATAGAAATGTCCCGTTTCTGCGCTATGGCAAACTGTATTGCGGTGCACAAACAGCCGCGAGGAGCGCGTGATAGTCCGATGCGGCAGTCTTGGCCACGCCTTTTTGCCGATAGCCGCCATGCAGGCGCGCCTATCAAGGCTTTATTTACCACGCTTCTCAACCGAATATTCGCGGCTTCCTGCCATGCTTCCCCAAAATACCAGGGGATGGATCGTGGAATATTCCGCTACACCGCAGCAAGAGAGCCCGAGCGGGCCGGCCAATGACACGACGGAGTTCACCTCCGGCGCCAAGCACGAAGCCGCGACCATGACGCGTGCCAAAATGCGCGCTGATGCGCGCGCGCCACGCAACCGGATCAATCGCCGCGCCCTCGGTCACACCTTCCAATCGATCGATATTGTAAGCGCGATTGTCCTGGCAGCGGCCGGCGCGGTGAGCTTGAGCAATGGCGATGTCTTTTCCTTGAGCGCTGGCCAAATGCTGCCCCTGGCGCTGTTTGCAAGCCTCAGCCCGCTTCTCCTGACCCTGGTCGGTGCCTATCGCATCGAGCCAAACGAGCCCATTGCATATCGCGTTCTGCGTGCTTTCATCGGTTGCGGACTGGCCGGTACGGCGATGATTGGCACTGCATTGATCGCCGACCCCGGGGTCATGCTGTTCAACGCGCTTTTCGCTGGCATTGCGGTGTCAGCAATGGCGCTTCTCCATCTGGTCTATTCTGGTTTCATTGCGCACTGGCGCACCCAAGGTCGCCTGGCCCGCAATATTATTCTGGTCGGGGCGACGCCGAATGCGCGCAAGCTGATCACTGCCAATCAACATTCGCGCACCATCAATGTCGTTGGGGTGTTCGATGATCGAAAGTCGCGGGCGCCCTCACAGCTGGCAGGCACGCCCTATCTGGGCACCACCGAGGACTTGTTCGACTGGGCTCTCCTGCCGGAGATTGACCGGGTTGTCCTCACAGTGACCCCGCAAGCTCAGGCGCGTGTGCAGGAATTGCTGGAACGCCTGCGCGCCCTGCCCCAACCGGTCATCCTCCTGCTCGACTTCGCCGGTTTCGATCCGGACCGCGAGACGCTGGACGACATCGCAGGAGTTCACACCACGCAGATGAGCGGTACTGAGGAGCGCCTGGCCCATCTCTTCCTCAAACGCGCTCAGGATATTGTCCTCGGCTCTTTGATGACGCTGTTCGCCTTGCCAATCATGGCGTTGATCGCGCTTTCAGTTAAACTTGATAGCCGCGGGCCGGCGATATTCCGCCAGACGCGGGAAGGCTTTAATGGCCGCCCGATTGAGGTCTATAAATTCCGCACCATGCGTCACGATGATGACGCTGAGCACCGGGCGATGCGTCAGGTAGAGCGCAATGATCCACGCATTACCCGGATCGGCGGTTTTCTGCGCAAGACGAGCCTGGATGAGCTGCCTCAGCTCTTCAACGTCTTGCTGGGATCCATGTCTTTGGTGGGACCGCGACCACATGCTCTGGGCATGCGGACCGGCGGGGTCGAGACGGCGAAACTGGTCGCAGAATATGCGCATCGGCACCGGGCAAAGCCGGGCATAACCGGATGGGCCCAGATCAATGGATCGCGCGGCCCCTTGCATACACCGGAGGCCGCTCGCGAACGCATTCGCTGGGATGTCGATTACATCAATCGATCAGGTTTCTGGCTGGATCTGTGGATTATGGTCTGCACCCTGCCCGCCCTGCTCGGCGACAAGCAGAATATTCGCTAGCGAGCCTTGATGCTGGTCCCGGGAGATGGACGCATCTCAGGGCTGAAGCGTTTGATCAGCGGGTGCGCCCAGCAGGCCAGGGCCGGCAGCGGGTCATGCCAGTCAAAGACAAGATGCGTATCCGCTTTTACGCCCGATGAGATCAGACGGCCCAGATCCCACAGGGTCTGCTCGATCCCTGCCCCCTGTCTATAGCGCCAGGCCAGACCAGACAGATCGCCCTTGCTCCAGGCATAGCGAAGTCCCGTTCTCGCCGCGCTCCAAGGATCAGCCAGCACCTCAACATCCTTACCGAAAGCCAGCCGGAAGGCCTGACCGACGAGATCAGCGCCGGTAATCTCAGCCGCTGCGATATTGGCGCCCAGGCGTGGATTGATTTCCAGGAAGCTGGTTGCCTGACTATCCTCAGACGTCATGTATTGCGCACAGCCGATCCCGGTATAGCCCAGAGCGTGCACAAGCTTGGCTGTCTGTTCCGCGAGATCTGCGCGAGGCGCGCTGGAAATCCCTTCTACCGCATAACCTGACCCATCTTCACGATCGGTCCGCAGGATTTCAATTGCCGCCCCACGCAAAAGCACACCATCGCGGGCAACGAAATAATGATTGTGGCGCAAGCCGTTCAGACGCTGTTGGACCAGAAGGTGGACATGATTGTCCGGCCATTCAGGGAACAGGCTGTCGAGATCAGATTCTGCTTTCAGCGTGATCACCTTGTGACCGAAGATAAACTCGCCCTCCCCCGTCGGCTTGATGACCAGCGGATAGCCAAGGCTGCGCCCAGCCTTGCGGATCTGTTCGCGACTTGCGACGGGCGTCTGCGGTGCGACCGGCACATTCAACTCTGCACAGAGTGTCGCCATGGCGGTTTTGGAGACGCATGTTTTGATCAGGCCAGGCGGGGGTGAAACAATCCGCGCATGACGAACAAGCCTGACGCGGTGTTTAGCGACCATGCGAGTCGCTCGATCCGTCACCGGCCAGAGCGCATCAAAGCCGTGATCACGCAGATGCGCCTCGATCACCGCAATACATTCCGCTTCCCTGTCAAAATCCGGAAGCGGCAAATGACCGCGTACTGCATTGGAGAGCTCGAAATAATCGGAATACTCGTTTGAGCCGGCCCAGATTTCATGGCCTTCGCGGTGCAAAGCCCGCGCGACGGCAAATGAGGGGCGATGATTCCCGATTAGTAACAGCTTCGCCATATCGACCTCCAAACGCAGGTCAGCGACGCAAGATTTGTTCCGGGTGATGCAGATTGCGCCGCCAATAGCGCGCCAGAAGCCGTCCGGCCGGGTGGCTCAGCGGCGCGTAGACGGGACGCTCTGCCGTGCCATAATCGAGATTGAAGCGGTTTTCCTGATCTTCATAGATCCGCCAGCCCCCATCCCAACGAAACCAGGACCACCCCGCGCCAGCCGCTTCCAATCCATTGATGCGTTGTTCCAAAAAGCGGGTCAGGCGCGGCGCCCAGCGCACGGCTCCAAATTCTCCCACCATCCAGCGCGGATGTGTGGGCGGAGCAATCAGGGCATCCGCCGGGGTAAAGGCGATATCTGCAGCAATAGGCTGATGTGTATACTCGCGCGGTGCGTAATCATGCAGCGCGAGGACCAGGCTCGGGTCGCCTCGCAGTCCAAGCAGAGGCTCGAATTGTGCGTTCGCATACCCGTCCGGGCTGACCAGGATGGGCGTCTCCCCATCCACCTCTCGGATCGCATCTCGCAAACGTCGGGCCAGAGCCGGCCAGTCTGCGGGCGTTGAGGCAACTGCTGCGCGAAGCCGTTCAGCCTCCCAGATCTCGCCCTGGGGGCCGGCTTGATTGGCATTGGGTTCGACCATCAGGAGATAGCCTGCCACATTGGGCCACGCTCGAAAGCGCTGCGCCGTCTCACGCCACATTCGCGCCCAAGCGTCATGACAAGCATAGTCAGACCAGACACGTTCATTGATCATATGCGCAGGAAACCAGCTATCGCCATCCTCGCGATGGAAAGTGAATTCGCTGCGCCCCGGCCCGGTACGAAACCCGATGACCACATAAAGCCCACGCTGCGCGCACCTAGCAATCAAGGTGGAAAGGTGCGTCAGAACCGCCTCGTCCAGCCGATAAGGGGCGACTTCTGAAAAAATTCCAGGATGAGACAGAATAGCGAGATTGGCGCCGCTCGCCGCCAACCGGTCGAGCGCGTCATCAGTGATCGGCGTCCCCACCGGACCGGGCCCCAAGAATTCCGGCCCGTCGATTTGCGGATACACACGTCTTTGAACCAGAACCGCACCGCGCAAGTGCGGCCCCGTCGCATTGTCCCAGAGCCGGTATTTGTCCTGCTCCTGGGCCCAGCCGTTTGGCGCGGCTGCGAGGGCGGGCAAGGCCGCGAGCAGATGACGACGGCTTAGCATTAGCTGGCGTAAAAACTCGCCAAGCGGTCCAGCTTGCGCATCGCCTTGCCTGGCAGAGCGCTCAATGCGCCAAGCGGCGCGCCTTCCGCAACCTCCACCAGTGAGTGGGATGCCGAGCGCGCGAAACCAAGAAGAGATGTTGACGTTGCATACCCCCGCGACAGGCCGACCTGATAAGAAGAAAGATCCCGCTTGAACCCGTAATCGCCCGGTCCCAGTTCAAGCGCTTCATGGCCTATACTGGCAGCGATCTTGGCCATTTCCTCGATCATGAGCAGGCCCGGACTGACCCGTCCAAAGTCTATGTCATAGGCGGGAAACCAATAATGGCAGACCCGATCGCTTGCCATGCCGACATGAAGCGCCGCTATCCGGCCTTCAATGCTTAAAGTCGACACCAGACCACAAAAATGGTCACTTTGCCGGCGCAGAACCGCTTCGAGCAATTTGCGCGTCCACCCGACCGAAAAAACATCGAACACGCCGGTCCGCCGGTATTGCTCACGCTTCCAGGCGATCATCGTATCGAGAATGCCCTCGCGCCGATCATCGATGACAAAGCTGTGGCCGCCTTCATAGCGATCCATTCGACGACGGCGCACATCCAGATTCTTGACCGCTTTGGGCATTGCCGACTTGCGTTCGGCGCGCCAGGCATCGAAGCCATTGGACAAATCCATCATCCAGGATCCGTCCGTCGACTGGGTGTGAGGATGAAAGCTGGCCTGGCTCGCCAGGACACTCTCAAAATTGAAGACCGGCAGCCGCACCGCACTTAGCGCCTCATCCAAATCGAAGACTTCGTCGACGGGAGCGATAATGCCCTGCACATCGCCCAGCGGCCCCGCGAGCGGACGCGCATACCCGACGCGTCCAACATGCAAAGGCAAAAATGCGACGACCTGGCCTTTCCGGCGCTTGACCAGTACGCGCGTATCGGCGCGCGCTTCCTCGCAGCACTCGGCGAACTCAAGCGCAAAATAGGGACTGCCCAATGCCGGGTTGGACGCAAGAAAATCGCGCCAGCTCGCACGATCCAGCTCGCTAAGCCCAGATGGCTTCACCAGCTCATATTGCCCCTGTCCCATAACGCTTCGCCCACTTGCTCAGATCTGGCTGACTGGCCCCTCACCTGAAGATAACCAATTGGCGTTATCAGCCGATAAACGCCATGCCTCTTACCTCGACACGATCGCCTGGTACGCGGCAAGGCATTTGCATTTCTCCCCTTAAAGGCGAGTGGAGTGTTTCATGATCGGACGGCATCTTCTGGGGTATTTGCCTGTGCAGCTCTCCCAGGCCATTGTCGGATTTGGTGCGGTGGCTGTGTTTACGCGGCTTATGCCGGCTGAAACTTATGGCCTTTACGCCCTGGCACTGGCCGCCCTCTCCCTGACCCATATCGTGACATTCACCTGGCTGGAATCCGCTGTTGCGCGCTTTCACGCCCGCGCCGAAGTCCGCGGCCGTCTGAAAGATCATCTATCCACCGTCTATGGACTCTACCTCGCCATCGTACTGATTGCGGGCGTCGCCATCATCACTGCGCTCTACCTGCTACCGCTCGGACTAGCGCTCAAGAATGCACTGAGTTTCGCGGCCCTCTCTCTGGTCCTGCGCGCGCTTTTGCAAATCGGACTGGAAACGCATCGCGCAGCCGGGCAAGTGGCGCGCTTTTCGGCATTGGAGTCCGGCTATCTCATGCTCGGCTTTATGATCGGGGTTGGCCTCTTGCTCACCACGGATCTGGGGGCCGCCAGCGTCTTTGCCGGCACCGCATGCGCCGCCGCGATCGCCCTTGTTTTCGATCTTCCAGTGATGCTCCGCCGCGCCAAAGGCGGCAAGCGCCAGCCTGTGCGAGCCAAGGCGTATGCGCGTTATGGCGCAGCGATTTCCACCTCGCTCGTCTTTGAACACCTGCTCTCGGTTGGAGACCGGTTTTTAATCGCCGCATTTCTCGGCTCTGGCGCCGTGGGCGCGTATGCGGCGGGTTATGGGTTGGCTGACCGCCTGCTCGATATTCTCTTCATCTGGTTCGGTGCAGCGGTTTGGCCGATGACATTGCGCGCCTTTGAACGTGATGGCGCGAAAGCGGCCCAAGACGTTGCAGGCCAGGCGGCCAGCTTGATGGCGCTGATCGCTTTCCCTGCTGCGGCAGGGCTTGCCCTTGTGGCTGGCCCTCTGACGGGTGTCATTGTGGGCGAAAGCGTTCGCGACGGTGCCGCCATGATCCTGCCCTGGATTGCCCTTTCCGGGCTCTTGAACGGCATGATGACCTATTATTTCCATGAGGCCTTCACCATCACCCGCAAATCCGGTGTAATGGCCATGCTGATGGCGGGCGCCGCCGTGCTGAATCTCGGTCTCAACTTGCTGTTCATCCCGGCCTTTGGCCTGATCGGCGCCGCAGCCGCAACCGTGATTGCCTATCTGCTCTCGCTCATCATCTGTGCGACCATTGGTCAGCGTTACTTCGCCCTGCCCCTGCCCTGGGGAGATTGGATCAAGGCCGCCAGCGCTACAATGATAATGGCTGCGGCGGTTTATGCTGTGCCGGACACCGGTACCGCATGGCTCGACCTGATAATCCAGGCGGGTTGCGGGGCTGTTGTCTATGTCGCTGCTGCCCTCGTCTTCAATATCGCCGGATGTCGCGGCTGGCTGTCCCAGATCTCCCTTCCCTCGCAAAGCCTGGAGGCTCGCTAATGCGCGACCTGGCTGTCCTCAACACCTTCGCTAACGCGGCAGGCCTGAAGGCTGAAGCGGTAAAGCTCTCCATCCTCATCCCCTTTTACAAGGATGACCCGACGGAGCTGGCCACAGCGTTGAACCCGCTGATCGGCGCACGCAAGGATATTGAGATTCTGCTGTTCGATGATGGCTGTCCGGACCCGGAGCTGAACAGCCGTGTCAAGCGCACACTCAAGGCTATGACCGCCCCGGCGCGTCTGATCACCTGCGAGGACAATATTGGCCGGTCCGCCGGGCGAAATGTGTTGGTGAGTGAGGCCGCGGGGCTGTGGTCACTGTTTCTCGACGCCGACATGATGCCCAGTGATGATGCCTTCTTGAGCGCCTATCTGGAGCGCATTGAGAAGGACGATTTCGATGCCGCCTTTGGTGGATATGAAACGCATACACCTGATAATGCGGATCTGGCCTTGCACGCAGCGCTTTCCTCGACAAGCGATCACAGCGATGCCGCCAAGCGCGAAGCAATCGGCGCGACGGCATTTTGCTCCTCCAATCTTCTCGTTCGTACGGAGATGATGCGCGTCATCCCATTTGATACCGGCTTTACCGGATGGGGCTGGGAGGACATTGACTGGGCTGTCCGCGCAGCCAAGGCGCACCGCCTTATTCATCTGGACAATCCGGCCCAGCATGGTGGCTTGCAAGCGGCCGAAATCCTGTTGGAGAAGTTTCGGATTGGCGCCGAAAACTATGCGCGCCTGCTCGACCGACACCCCCAGCTTGCCAACTTGCCGGGAGCAAAGGCGGCGCGAACCCTGGGCGCTGTGCCTTTACAGCGCCATTTGCGCGGTTTGTGGGCCTGGCTCGCCAAGCTTGAGCAAGCCCCGATGCGCCTGCGTACACTGGCTATAAAGCTCTGGCGTGCTAGCTGGACGGCAGAGGTATTGCCATGAATGCTCCTTACGTCCCCGGCGGTTTGCGCTCAAAGATGTCACGCCAGCTCTCGCGCTTCCTGGCACGCGAGGAGTGCGAGGTCCTGCTAGATCATGCGATCGTCAGCTTCACCTTTGACGACTTCCCCAAATCCGCTGCGGTTGAGGGCGCACAACAGCTCGAAGCGCGCGGCTGGCGCGGCACTTACTATGCCTGCGCGGGCCTGGCTGAAACGGAAAACCATCACGGATTGATGTTCTCTGCTGAGGACATCACGCGCCTCGAGCGCGAGGGACATGAAATCGCCTGCCATACCTTTGAACACCTCGATTGTGCCAAGGCCTCATCGCAAGAAATCGAGGCGAGCATCGACAAGAATGCGATCGCGCTCAAAGCCATGGGCTTGCAGAGCCCGCTCAATAATTTTGCCTTCCCGTATGGGGAAGTCTCGCCCTCCGCCAAGCTATTGCTCAATGAGCGCTTTGATACGCTTCGAGGGATCCGCGCCGAGGTAAATCGCGGTCGCAGTGATTTTAACCTGCTCTCTTCAGTGCCGCTGGACGGCGGGGAAGCCGGCATTGGCCGCGCGTGTGAAGCCGCAGAAAGCCTGATGAAACACCCTGGCTGGCTGATCTTCTATGCCCACGACATCCAAGAGCCCGCCAGCGAATGGGGCTGCACTCCGGCGGAGTTCGCCCGTGTTCTCGAGGCTGTGGATGCGTCCGGTGCTAAAGTCCTTCCTGTTGATGCAGCCTTGAACGCGCTCGCGGAGGTCACTGTATGAGCCTGGCTGTCATCATCCCGACCTATCACCGCCCGCTCGGGCTCAAGGCGGCGCTTGAGAGCGTCATCATGCAGACGCGCCAGCCTGATGAGATCATCATTGTCGACAATTCGGCCGAGGCGACGGCGCGCGAGCTGGTGGCCAGCTATGATCATCCAGGACTGACCTATGTGCATGAGCCGCGCCCCGGTGTCGCCCATGCCCGCAATGCTGCTTTGGCGGCGACGGATGCGCGCTATATCGCCTTTCTTGATGATGACGAAATCGCCTCACCAAACTGGTTGTCGGCACTCATGAAAACGGCCGATGAATTAAGAGCGGATATTGTCTTCGGTCCATTGAGCGCTCGGGCTGATACCGGCATTAGCGGCATTCGCCAGCACGTGCTCGACCGGCTCTATTCTCGTCCTGGGCCTGCAGACGATATGCTTTTGGAAAAGCCCTATGGCTGTGGAAACTCCCTGATCGATCGCGCGCGTTTTGATCTTGGCAGCACGCCCTTCGACACCGACCTCAATGAGACGGGCGGTGAAGATGATGCTTTCTTTGATGACCGCATGCATGACGGTGCGCGTTTCGCCTGGTCGGCCAAGGCCCATGCCGTGGAGTGTGTCGATCCTGATCGCGCGCGATGGCGCTATATGCTGGCGCGCTCTTTCGCCTTTGGGCAGGGGCCGAGCCAAACCTGTGCCCGGGCGCCGGGCAATTGGGGTGGCGTGGCTTTCTGGATGACGGTTGGCCTGGCCCAGCTCGCTGTCTTTGCGCCGCTGGCACTCATCACGAGCGTCTTTGCGCCGCAAAAGTCAGCAGCTTTTATCGATAAAAGCGCTCAGGCTGTGGGCAAAGTGTTCTGGTTTGATGGATTGGCGCCGCGCTTTTACGGCCAGGCCAGCTAGTCCTGTCGACTGATCAGCTTTGCTGAAACCGCCACCAGCAAAACCCAGCCCAGATCATTTTGCTGAGCCAGATTACTTTCGGAAATCGAAATCAGCCCGGTCATCGCGACAAAGGGCAAGGCGAAATAGGTTTCAGGTCCGGAGAAGACCCGGCCGAGCGCGGAGAAAAGCGCTCGCAGATAGACAAACGCCATCATCGCCATGCCGGGCAAGCCAACGGCGAGGCCCAGCTCGATCCACCCATTATGCGCGGTTGGAACATCCCAAGCTGTCGCCTGTCGGACCCAGAAGACCGGGCCGTTCTCCGCCGCCCAATAGGCCTTATAACCATAGCCTGTCCACGGCGCGGCCCGGATCTGCTCAATCAGCACCACCCAGATATCCGTTCGCCCGGTCAGGGTCGCATCACGGCCCAAAAGCTCCAGCGCATCCAGAGGCGCGATCAGCAGAATGAGCGCGGCGAGAACACCGCCTGTCAGCCCGATAAAGAGGGTTGTCGCCGCAAAGCCGAACCCGCTTCGACACAGGGCAATCCCTGCCATACCGCCCACGCCCAACACCCAGGCCAATAAGGAGGTCTTGGAGGTTGAGAGAATAACCAATGCCGTACAAAGCACAGCGACACCGGTCCAAAGCCAGCGGCGATCCGGGTCATTCATCCGTGCAGCAAGCGCGGCAACGGAGCCAACGGCCATCATGGCACCCAGCGTGTTCTTCTCCCACCAGATGCCCTTCCAGGCACCGGCATGGACAGCCTGATCAACGCCCAGAGACGGCACAGCCAATGCCATGACCACACTGAGGACAGCCA
>JAAEZM010000010.1:0-68914 GCA_018222865.1 Alphaproteobacteria bacterium | reverse complement strand
AGCGGGATCAGCGCCGCCCAACGCCAGCGTGAAGCAAGCCATAGCCCAAACAGCGTTGTCATCGCCAGGGCGAACCCTCGGCGCAGTGTAACATCCGGCGCGACCGACCAGGCGACTGAAGCCAGCACAAGTCCCACAAATCCAAGCAGAACCAGATTTTGCCATATCAATCGCAGACTGGCGCCGGGCCGGGCCAGAAGCATGACAAGCGTGACCGCATAAACCGGCAGCCAGATATAGCGCAGGATCGCAGAGCTCTCCGGGTCGGCCTCATCAGCCAGAAGTGGGCCCAAAAGCCCTTGCGAGAACAAAAAGAGGAAAACAACGACCAACCCGGCTTCGATCCAAGGTGTGGCGCGCAGGCCCGGCGCGGCGCGAAGTCGCTCGATGAAAGGCGGATGGGCGATCATGGCCCGGCTCATGCCGCGCTCCGCGCTTGCTCCGAGCGATTGAGGATGACACCCGCCACGACACCGCCGCGCGCCTCGATTGCGGCACAGCGCGCCGCCACACCCTCGGGATTGGGATGACGGGCATCTGCCACCAGGATCACCCCATCCATATCGCCCGCAAGCTCGACTGGCGCGCGCGACTGACCCGGCGCATCAATGATCGCAAGATCAATACTCTCGCGCATGGCATGCCAGTAATCCGGCGCCGACCGCAAACTGGCCCGCAAAGCGGATCCCGGATTGCGATGGTATTCGGTGACATAGAGATTTTGGACCGACGAACGGCGCAAAATGATTTGCCCGCCGTCCAGCTGCCAGGGCAAGTCGCGGCCAAAACTGGCATCATAAGCAGGCCCGCTGACCCGAGCGGCCCGGGCTTGGGCATTATCCGTGAAATCAAGATCGAACAGCCAGACGCCGCGCTGTGAACGTTGGGACGCCAGACGCGCCAATTCCCGTGCAACGGTCGAGGCGCCCGCGCCCCGGCTCACCCCCATCACCATCAAGGCACGCCCGCGACCACCGGGACGGGCAATCGGCTCAAGCTGATCGACAAGCTGAGAGAGTTCGGCGGACAAGTTCATGCGGTGCAAAGCTCAACGCGAATCATACATTCGCCCCAGACTGCCCGCATCTGGGTTAACGCCGCGCTTACGCTGTGCGATCAGATATGCGCGCCAGGACCGGCAATCCCGCTGCGGGATCGACAGGCCGCACAGGCGGCGGGGTTTCATAGGCAGCCGCAGCGCCGGTATAGCGATTGGGATAAATGTCCGCATGCTCTACTGGCGCGGAAGGAGCGAGTGAATGTGGGCGGCTGAGATAGCTCACCCAATAACCGCGGATCAGGCCGGCAAACACCGCAATCCCGGCCGCCAGAACGGCGCTCGCCAATAGCGCGATCTTCTTCATGGATTGTGCCTGCAAAGGCGGCGTGGCGCGGTCGAAGACGCGTACAGCATCTGCAGAGCTTGACCCCAAGGGACGCCGCGCTGCTGCCACGGCCTCCTGCCCGGCCAGCAGCGCCGCAGCCTCGACAGCTCCGTCAACATTCTGCGCCAGACGTGTATGCTCGGCCTCCAGCCCGCGCAGGCGCGCAACCTCGCCCTGAGCCTCGCGCAATTGACGCTCAAGCACCACGGCGCGATTGGCTTCCGCCTCCGCGTTGGCGCGGCGGGTTGCGAGCTCGCTTTCCATTGCCTGACGGACCGGATTAGCCCCCGTACGGCGTTGTCCAAGCCCTTCGCCCGCCCCGGTCGCGAGGAAGCCCTCAATCGCAGCGATCTCGCGCTCGACGGCAACGACCGGCGGCGCTGAAGGCTGGTAACGCGAGAGAAGTTGTTGGCGCTCGACGCGGCGATCCAGCAAAAGCGTGGAGGCACCATTCTCAACATAAAGCTCGATACTCTCGGGAATATTCCCTAAGCGTTGAGACAAGGCCTCAGCCCCCGCCGCAGCGCTATCGCGGTCCGCGCGGGCCGTTCTGAGCCGGTCCTGCAATGTCGTGACACTGGTTTCTGCTGCGAGCTTATCGCTGTCGAAATTGGCCAGGGCGTGCTCTGACAGGAATGCATCCAGCGCACCGCGCGCCGCAACAACGGCCTCATCTGCCTGCACCCGCCGTCCAGCCAGGGCTTCAGCGCCGGCGCTGACCAGCACCTGCTGACGATACGCCAGATAGGTGTCGACCAGAGTATTGAGCACCAGGGCTGCACGATCGGCATCGCCGGCTTCATATCTGGCCATCAAGGCGGAAGAATTGGGAGCTCGATCAACAGAAAAACTGCTGGCGAGAGCCCGCAAGGCGACCGTCTCACTGCCAGGCTCGCCCAGCACCGTCTCCGGCCCAAGCGTTTCCAAAGCCAGGCGTTGTACAGCGGCCGAGCCCAGGAGTTCACTCTCCGACTGCATGATCTGATCCAGCATAAACGCCCCGCCCGCACCGGCCGCTGCCGGGGTCGGATCGCCTTCCAGCAAGATTAGAAGTCGGGTCTGCGCCTCATAGCTTGGTTTTACGAGGGTCAAACTCGCCGCCACACCAAGTGCGAAAAGCACTGCAAAAATCAAAGCGATAAAGCCTCGCTGAGACCAGGCGAGCGCGATCACATCAAACAAGTCCAGACCGCCCCGGTCCGCTGGTGCGGACAGGGTGGAATACCCGCTTGGAGGAGCGGAAGAGTTCGATGCGCGCGTCATACAGGCATAAAAGCGCCTGCCCGCTTAATTTTTTCTTATCCAAACCACCGCGAAATGGAGGTCAAACAGCCTGGCTTGAGGATATCCTATGCGCGTGAACCAAATCGGCCTCACACTTGCCGTGTCTATCGGCCTGGTCGCTTGCTCCAGTACGGGTGTTTCAGCCCCCCAACCTGCTCCCCAATGGAGCGGCGGCCAGTTTGCCGCCTGGCAGGCCACGGACCCGGCTTATCGCTTCTTTCCAGGCGATAGCATCGAGATCATCGTTCACTCCGCTCCGGAACTGAACCGCACCGCAGAGATCGGCCCGGATGGCCGTGTTGTTCTACCACTCATTGGCAATGTGATGGTCGCAAGCCAGACCGATGCAGAGATCGCAAACACCATCGCGGATGTTTACGCTCAGAGCGTACTGGTCTCACCGATCGTGGAAGTCCGCCGCGCAGCGCTTGGCCCGCAAAATATCGTTGTCGGCGGAGAAGTGACTTCGCCGGGGCTTGTTGAGATGACAGGTCCGATCGGCGCGCTGGAAGCTGTTATGCTGGCAGGCGGTTTCCGCAACTCGGCCGCTCGCGGGGACGTTGTTGTTCTGCGGCGTCAGCCCGGCGGACGCTTGATGATGCGAGTGGTCAATCTTCATGACGCGCTTGAAGCACGCGCAGGCGCGGACAATGTCCAGCTACGCCGCCATGATATCGTCTTCGTCCCGCGCTCAACGATCGCTGAGGTGACGAATTTCGTGGAGCAATACGTCTACGGCATCCTGCCGCTCGACCAGGCCTTATCCTTCGCGATCGCTGACGCCATTAACGACAATAATTGATCGCTGATCCCGGCGCGCTCTTGCCCGGGAGGGAGTTCGGCTTGTCCGGGGCACCGGCGCGCCTCCCCGACGCACCGGCTTCATCCGGACAGCGATGGCTTACGTCTTAGTGACGCGTGGACAGCCACTCGCGTGCAGCACGCTGCGCATTTGCAATGTCCATGGTAGACATCTGGTCGGAAATTTCCTGGCGATAGTATTTCGCCGGCTCGGAGCCCATCAGAGCGGCCAGGTTAAACCACTTGTGTGCTTCGATGTAATCGATCTCACCGCCTTGGCCGGTTGAGTAAAGAATGCCCAGCTTGCAGAGATCTTCGCCCGTCGGATCCATAGAAACGGCTTCGTGGGCCTGTGCGGTTTCAACATCAGTAAACGCCATTGCGTCTTCCCCTTTTACACTGGCGAATGCGAGACTTTTGCCTCTGTCATTCGCGCCACCATCCTGTCCGAATGCCCTTCGAACGAGACTGATCCTGCGCAAAGAGGATTGCATTAAGGTTAAGACGAATCAGGAAAATATCGCCTTAAACCTTTAAATCAGTTAGACTTTCCTGCCTAAGAGTAAACGACACAAAAACGCGTCAAGACCCTGAAAACGACTTGCCTGCCTGATCAGGGGCGCGGTCGCGATACGCTTCAGGCTCAAGAGCAGGACAATCAGCATAGACATCAAGGATGCGATCAGGCCATGCCGGTGAAGCGGCTGGACCTCACCGACAACCTGCTCAACCTCGACGATCTCATACATGCTGTCTCCCACTGTTTGGTGGAGAGCGACAGCGCCCGCCCCCATGCGCTCGACCAACGCCAATAGCGCTGGCACAGCATCAATGCCGGGCAGGATCTCGATCAGCCGCAAGCTCAAACTGGCCGAACTGGCATCCGCCAATTCCGCGATCATGTGGAGATGGCGCGCCACATCGTGGAGCACAGCCTCGTCGACCGGGATCCGAGCTGAAAGCCGGTCTTGATAACGCGACGGGATCTGAAACGCCTCTTCAGCCTGAAGCTCAGCCTCAAAAGCCCGGTCGACGACATAGTCAGGCGGCAGGCTGACAGCCAGGTCTGCTCGCAAATCCGCTTCAAGCCCGGTTGATAAACGCCCGGCCGCATAGGCGGCGCGCACCAATTGTGCTCCGCGTTGTGCGTTGACCGTGTCCGGGGTCCGGGCAACCAGCCCGGCCTCAAAGGCTGACAAGGCCAGAAGGAAAGGATCGAAGCCCTGCCGGGGCAAGTCCTGCGGGCAGCCCAGACGTCGCGCTCGCCGCTCGATGGGCGATTGGCAAGACTGTATGACCAAGTGTCGAACGCCATCATAGAGTAAGACACCGCCCGCTTGCTGCCGCGAAAGGCCGGGCTGGCTACGAATATCCAACCGCCCTTCGGCCTGTCCCATCAAGAAAGCCTCTACCGGACCGGCCACCAGGTTCCAGGCCGGCAATGCCGATCTGTGCCGCGCTTGCATAGCTTCGGGCATGAAGACTTGTTCGACCGGGGTAATCTCGCGGGCCCTGGCTTCACGCAGCGGCATGTCCAAAGCCTGACGCAATTGCCGGGCGCGAAGCTCGGGCGGCAAGGCCCGCAAACGCGCATCGACCTGCTCGGGGGTTTCCTCATCCGCGAGCATGGTCAGCGCGAGTGTCTCGCGACCGATCAAGTAAGGTCCGGCCTCAGCCCAGATCTGAAAACGGTCCAAGTCAGGACGCCGTCGCAAATCGCCATCCAGCGCAGAATCAAGCGCCTCGAGCCAGGCTCCATACACATCAAGGCGCGGACTTCGCTCAGCCTCAAATGCAGCTTCAATCCGCATA
Organism: Alphaproteobacteria bacterium; assembly: GCA_018222865.1. Lineage (GTDB taxonomy): Bacteria > Pseudomonadota > Alphaproteobacteria > Caulobacterales > Maricaulaceae > Maricaulis. Next base: position 63,632 of record JAAEZM010000010.1, on the reverse strand, counting down.
TCCAGATCGGCCGTCTCCGAGGCGACACTTTCGAGCCCGCCCAAATCGCGCAGTATCAGCAGACCAAAGGCACATGCTGCAAGGATTGAGGCTATCATCCAGGTCGGCTGGAAACCTTTGAACACAAGTTTCCAGATCAACCAGCCCAATATGCCAAGAGGCGAGGCCTCGCGCAGACGCCTGGTCTCTTCGCGCATCTCGAGCGTGCGCGAATAGCGCTGCGCTTCGATCTGCGTCAGACCGGCGCGGCGATATTTATGCGTACCGCCATTCTCTTCGCTGGCATCGCCCGTTGCGTCCATCAGCTCTACCCCATTCCCCAATCCCGAGATGTCGCATGCTCCTATCCCGATGCAAGCAATAACGCCTCAGGCGGGAGAAAAAGCGAGGAAGCGTTGTATTTGGGTCATTCAGTGTGACTTCACTGCGCCTGCGACTTCGCGCCCCTTGGCTTTATCGTCCGCAGGTTTTATCCCGGCGCTAACGAGAATAAGGACAAGACCCATGAGCGATGCCGCTGCGCTGACCCGTTTCCCGCCTGTTTCCATGAAGCTTCTCGAAAGCGATCCGGCTGCCTTTGCTGCAGCTCTGGGTAAGAGCTTTCGTGAATACGGCTTTGCCGCGATCTCCGATCACGGTCTCGATGAGGCGCTGATTGAGAAGGCATATGCGCTCTCAGCGGAGTTTTTCGCGCTTCCAGAAGAGGTCAAGCAATCCTATTTCATCGAAGGCGGCGGTGGCGCGCGCGGCTATACCCCCTTCGGCAAAGAGATCGCCAAAGATGCTCAGCATGTCGATCTGAAGGAATTCTGGCATGTCGGCCGCGATCTCGAGCCCGGCCATAAATACGAAGCCATGATGCCGCCCAATGTCATCCCTGCCGAAATTGAGGGCTGGAAAGAGACTGTCCACGGCCTCTATCACGCCTTTGATGCGATGGGAGTGAAAATCCTGCGGGCGATCGCGCTCGATCTGGGCCTGGAAGAGACGTTTTTCGACCATGCGGTTCGCGACGGCAATTCAGTGATGCGTCTGCTTCACTATCCGCCGGTTCAGGGCGATACGGGCGGCTCAATCCGTGCGGAAGCGCATGGTGACATCAATGCCATCACACTGCTTCTCGGCGCTGAAGAACCCGGCCTGCAAGTCATGACGCGTGAGGGCGAATGGGTGGACATGAACCCGCCACCGGGTTGTCTGGTCGTGAATATGGGAGATATGCTGGCCCGCTCTACCAATGGTGTATTGCCGTCGACTCAGCACCGGGTAATCAATCCCGCGGGCGCGCGCACAGAGCACTCCAGATATTCCATGCCCTTCTTTATGCACTACCGGCCTGATTATCTGATCGAAACGCTGCCGGGCTGCGAAGGCGCGGACAGTCCGGAGCCCATACTGGCCAATGATTTCCTTCTGCAGCGCCTGCGCGAGATCGGCCTGTTGAAATAGGCAGGGTCCTTTTTCCACGGGCATATGAAATTGCTATCATGTCTAGAGGTTTTATATTGGGCGCGAACTCTGGACGGCTATTGCTAGAAGCCTGAAAGACAGCCTAAATTTGTCCTGCACTGCGGGGGACAGTATGATTCTGGGTCTCATAGGCGCCGGCATTGCACTCTGTGGCGTTCTTCTCGTCATGATGTTGGCGAAGCCGAAACGGGCTGCGGGTGATTTATGGATCGCAGCTTGGCTGGCGGCGCACCTTGTACATTTCGCCGCTATGGCCATTTCACAGTCAGCGAACGGATCTCTTGCCTTCACGGTGGCGATCGCCGGGCAGATCGCCGTTCTGTTCTACGCGCCCACCCAGTATCTGGCGATCTGGTCCGCGATTTCGGTCGATCTTCAACGCGCCTATATCCGGGCCGGCATGGCTTTCGCCTTCATCCTGGTCCTGCTCTTTACCATTTTGCTGGCTGATATCCGGCTCGAATCCGGAGCGCTGGTCGTGGACGGCGCCTCGGTTTACCTCCTTGTCGTGCCGCCCGTCGCGATTGTGATGACGCTGATCTATCCGGCCCACGCGCTGTTACGCCTGCATGATTATCGAGTCGCAATGAAACAGCGCCTCTCCAATCTGCATGTATCGGGTCTCTACTGGATGAAAATCTGGCTCACCTCGACAATTGTGGTGCTGATTATCCAGCTTGTCGTTTTCCTGGTCTCCGCCACGATGCGCATTCCCGTGCCGATCCATGTGGCGTTCTTGATTGCCGCCCATATCGCCCAGATCGCCTATGTCGGCTATCATGGCTTCGTCCGCTCACAAGTGTTCCGCATGACCCCTTGGCAGGCTAATGATGTGGCCACGAAAGAGTCTGTGAGCGCGGCCCATCAAGACTATCTCTCCCTCAAAACCGTGTTCAAAAGCGATCAGCTTCATCTGCAATCCGACCTAGCCGCCCCCGGTGTCGCAGATCGCATGGGCTGGGGCCCGGACCGGTTGACGAGCGCTCTGAAACTGGGTGGCGGTACCAATTTCCACGACTTCGTCAATCGCTTCCGCGTCGAGACCCTTAAAGAGCTGGCCCTGGAACCAGAAAACAGCCGAGTCAGCTTGCTCAACCTGGCGCTCGATGCCGGCTTTGGGTCCAAGTCGGCGCTCTATTCGGTTTTCCGACAATTCGAAGGCCAGACTCCGGCGCGTTGGCGCCGCGAAAACTCAGCGTCAAGCCTTTGATTTATTGGAATTCAAAAGTCCTGATGCTTCATGACCGGACATCGGGACGACAGGTCTGCCATCTCTCGCGCATGACAACTCCATCACCCCTCGATGGAGCCCTGAATGACCGAGACCACCCCCTCTCCCCAACCGGCTGTTTCTCCTAAACAGCGCCACTGGATCCATGCCGGCACCGGCTTGTTTGAAATCGTGCTTGTCATGGGCGCGAGCCTCGCTATTGCGATCCTGGTGCAGCAAAACCTGTCCCCGAGTCTGATGGAGACGCTTGGCGTGGCCACCGGGCAAGACCCGGACTTCCTGGCCGCGAGCCGTGTCATGGGCATACAGATCGCCGCCCAGTACGGCGTCTTGCTCGGGCTTGTCGCGCTCGTGGGATATTTGCGCGGCCGCCGCCGCCTCGCCGATTATGCGATCACCCCACCGCGTCATCACAAACACCCCATGGCGTATGGCGTCGCCGCTGGGCTGATAGCCGGCATCGTGCCCAGCCTTGTTTTCATTCTGCAGGACCTGGCACCGATCGGGTCCAACACCCCATTTTGGGAAGTTCAGGCCAATGCGGACTGGGATTGGCGGTTCTGGCTGTTTACCGGCATCGCCAGCTATGGCGTGATTGCCATCGTCGAAGAAATGGCCTGGCGCGGCTATGTTCAGGGACGATTGATGGAAGGGTTTGCACCAGGCGCCGCCATCTTGATCACCACGCTGATCTTCGCCCTCCTGCATGTTCAATACCTGCAGGCTGACGCCGCATTGCAACTGACATTTGCGGGGCTGATCTTCGGGAGCCTCATATTCGGCGTGAGCACTTATCGCACCGGTTCGCTTGTGCCAGCGATTATCGCCCATGCGATTATCAACACGCCAATGTCGACATTGCTCCACATGCTGACCCTGGTCCTGGCCCTCGCGGTGCTGATTGTCTGGCGCAAACAGGTCTGGGCTGAAGTGCGCCTGTGGGGCCAGACCTTCGCATGCTGGTCCACCCTTGCCGCGCTCCCCGCCCTGCTGCTGATCGCTGGCCTGGCCATCGCCGCGATGCGACTGCCCAATGGCCTCATCATCATTCCCGCTTTTGTCGCGCTTGGGGTGGTCGGTTTGGGGTTCTGGAAGCGATCCGCCTATGCGCCGGCAAGAGAATAGATTCACTCTATGCCAGTCAGTGTTAGTTTTGATTATTCAGATATCATAGCCAGCGCTAGGATATAAACATGGTCAAAGGCTGGTGGCGCCCCCGCACTCCCCCCATTGCGGCGTGTCCGCCGCCAGCCGGCCAGATCTGATCAACCCAGCGACTGGGGCCGCTACGGCGGCCCCTTTTTTGTCTTTATACTGATGACAACAAAATGGGGCCCGACAGGGATTGTGCGGGCCCCATGAGAATGAGATGGGAATACATATTCTATTGCTCCGACCGGTACGCACCCGACCTTTCGCAAGAGCGAACCTCTCAAGGTTGCATTACCAAAACGCTAATAAGCCATTCGGAATAAGGTATTATTGCTATTCATTGGGCAGCGTGACCGGCATCACGCGCATCGGCGAACCGCCCCAGGAATGAGTGCTATGCAACCTGTAGCTCAACAACACGCTTCGCGCTAAAGCGACACCCTCACGCGCCGGACGGATCGGCCTTCGGTAAGTCTTTGACATGAATGTCGAGTTGCGGGAATGGGAATTCGACACCGTTTTCCTTTAGCGTTTTCGCCAAGGCAATGAAGACGTCAGAGCGCACATTGGAGAGGCCATTTTCCGGATCCGTGATCCAGAAACGCAGGTCGAAATTAATCGCACTATCGCCGAACTCCATGAGATTACACTGGGGTTGGCGTTCGCTGACAACACGGTCGACCGTCTTCGCGGCCTCCTCTGCGAGCCGCTGAACACGCTCAAGATCTTCCGTTCCATAGGACACACCAAATGGTGCGTGTAGACGGACAATGCGATCTGATTTGGACCAGTTGATGACACCGTTTGCAATGAAATGCTCATTCGGAATCAGATGCTCAGTCCCATCGCGCGTGCGCATGGAGACATAGCGCGATTGCATGCCCGTCACCCAGCCAAACTGCCCGTCCACATCAATGGCATCTCCGGGCTTTATGGATTGGTCTGCCAGCAGGGTGAAACCCGCCGCGAAGTTCGACACCGTCTTTTGCAGTCCAAGGCCAACCCCTATGCCGACGGCGCCGGAAAAAATCGCCAGCGTCGCGAGATTGAACCCGGTCAATTGCAGGGCAATCAGCAGCGCGATGACAGGGAGCGCAACACCAAGGATCTTGGAGATCAGAGCCCGCAGGGCCGGTGAGATTTCATCAGCGCGTTCAAGCTGCGCATTTACCGCCCGCCCGCCGAGCGAGGCCAGCCAGAAGATAACCCCGAAATAGATAAGCGTGCGGATAATGTCGAAAAGGGAGAGATCAACCGCCTCCCCATCCTCAGTCTGACCCAGCGGGATGGCCAGAGCCTGGAGCTGTTGCACAACATCATCTAGCAGGCCGAATACATCCAGCGCCGCGATTGGCCAGACTGTGTAGAAAGCCAGAGAGGACCAGAATTTTGAACGGATCACCAGTGTGACCGCCCGGATGATCAGCCAGGCAGTCATCAGCGAAATCGCGATATCAACAAGCGCGTAAGGCCGCTCCAGCGTGCCCAGGGCAATGCGCTCTATCGCCAGGAAAAGCAGAAGAGCCACGGGCGTGGCCAATGCCATGGTCGCTAGGAAAACGCGCCGCGCCAGGCCGGTTTTCAAATGCGGCGAAGCTTGCGCTTCGACGAGGTGGCGAAGACGTGGCCCGAAGATCAAGGCGGGCACAAAGGCAGCCATGACCAGGCCAAGCTGGATGGCAACATCCAGATTGAGCAAGGTGACGAGCAACCAGTCCCAAAGCGCCAGCGCCTGGGTCTGCAAGCGCTCGAGCGGCAGGATTTCACCAATAGCGCTATCGGGCTGAGTAGTCATAGGCGCTCCGGACTTGGCAGACACCTCAGAGGGTTAGCATGGGTAAAGCGCGCGCGCCACGCCCCATCCTCGCCCTTGATGGGCGAGGTGCCCCGAAGGGGCGGAGCGGGTGCGTACCGGAGGTGCAGAAGAAAAAGTCTTTTCTTGGCACCCCTTCCGCCCGGCTGCGCCGGACACCTTCCCCATCAAGGGGAAGGATTAATCCAGCAGCTTCTTCTTCAGGATCTCATTGACGGCTTGCGGATTGGCCTTGCCTTGCATGGCTTTCATCACCTGACCGACAAACCAGCCCATGGTTTTCGGCTTGTCCTTCACCTGGGCCGCCTGGTCGGGATTATTGGCGATCAGCTCGTCGATGACGGCTTCGATCGCGCCGGTATCGGTGACCTGTTTGAGACCGCGATCCTCGACGATCTGTGCCGGATCGCCGCCTTCGCTCCACAGGATTTCAAAGACATCCTTGGCGATCTTGCCGGAAATCGTGCCGTCCTTGATCAGGGCGACAAGCTTGCCGAGCTGATCCGCGGAGACCGGGCTGTCGGTAATGCCCAGACCTTCCTTGTTGAGGCGGCCGAAGAGCTCGTTATTGACCCAGTTGGAGGCGAGCTTGGGGTCACGGCCTTCTGCCACGGTCTCGAAATAATCGGCGCGGTCCTTGTCCGCAGCCAGAACGCCGGCATCATATTCCGACAGGCCCATATCGGACATGAAGCGCTCGCGCTTCTGGTCTGGAAGCTCCGGCAAATTTACACGGATCTGATCGACCCAGTCTTGCTGGAGTTCAAGCGGCAGAAGGTCCGGATCCGGGAAATAGCGATAATCATGCGCTTCTTCTTTCGAGCGCATGGAGCGCGTCACGCCGGTATTGGCGTCGAAGAGACGGGTTTCCTGATCGATCGTCCCGCCCTCTTCGATGATATCGATCTGGCGTTTGGCCTCGAACTCAATCGCCTGGCGAATGAAGCGCAGCGAGTTGACGTTCTTGATCTCGCAGCGCGTGCCGAGATGAGAGAAATCGCCAGTCTCGCGGAATTTCTCATACTGGCCCGGGCGGCAGACAGACACGTTCACATCTGCGCGCAACTGGCCCTTTTCCATATCGCCGCCGCAAGTGCCGAGATAACGCAGGATAGTGCGCAGCTTGGACACATAGGCAGAGGCCTCTTCCGGGGTTCTGATGTGCGGGCGCGACACGATTTCCATCAGGGCCACACCGGAGCGGTTCAGGTCGACATAGGTATGGCTCGGATCCAGGTCATGGATCGATTTGCCAGCGTCCTGCTCGAGATGCAGGCGCTCAATGCCAACAGTGAAGCGCGAGCCATCATCACGCTCACACTCGATCTCGCCCTCACCGACGATCGGATACTGGAATTGCGAGATCTGATAGCCCTGCGGCAGATCCGGATAGAAATAATTTTTACGGTCAAAGCGCGACCAGTTATTGATCTGCGCATTCAGGCCCAGACCAGTCTTCACGGCCTGCTCGACGACATGCTGATTGATCACCGGCAGCATGCCCGGCATGGCCGCGTCAACCAGGGAGACCTGGGAGTTCGGCGCAGCACCAAAAGCCGTGGCCGCACCGGAAAACAGCTTGGCATTGGAGACCACCTGGGCATGGACTTCCAGGCCCATAACGATTTCCCAATCGCCGGTCGCGCCGGCAATGCGATAAGTATGATCGCTCATTTTGTCTCTTCCTCACTCTCATCCGGGTCTGGATGGGTCGTCTTGTTCTTTTCCGCTTCCTGCGCCTGCAAGGCTGCAAGCGCGCGGCCGGCAGCCGTGACGGTGAAACCGAAAATGATAAAGCCAGCACCCGGCACCATCAGGCAGATCGTCCAGATAGTTCTTGGCTCGAGTACTATGATTTCGCGATAAACAACCGCGCCGGCCAGCAGCAATAATGCGCCGACCAGAAAGGCAGGACGCGCCAGTTTCAGCGCTTCGGGCGGGGCAGTCTGGCTCATTCCACGCGCTCCACCTCAACGCCCTCAGGGGCTGTCTTGTGATAGATTTCGATGGGCTCAAAGCGCATACGATTATCTTCACGCGACCATTTCGCCCGCATGACTTTCAATTGGCGCGGCTGATCGAGGAACAGCTTGGCGGCATTGATAATGGCATCTCGTCCCGGCTGGATATCGAGGATCTTGCTCAGCTCCTGGAGCGCTTGCGACGCGAACACGCCGGGCAAGCTCCAACCGGCACCGGGCTCACCTTGAACCAGAAGGGCTTCTTCGCCGAACACCACCCAAAAAAGACCGCTCTCATCGAGCTGGCCTTCGCGGGAAAAGCGCGTCCCCGTCCCGTGCACATAACCCAGCGCCTGGAGTTCAAAGAGCGCTTTGAGATGACGCAAATCACCTGGCGGGATCGGGATGAATTCATCACCAAGGATCAGGCCCGCATATTTATTCACCAGGCCAAGCTCACGCGCACCGAGACGGTGAAGACCATCAAGCAGGTTGGGACTGATCCGGCCCGGCTGGAAGATTTCTGCCGTCAGGGCTGCAGCCCAGACATTTTGCAGCATCGGGTCAGTCGTGCGCTCTGCGCGCGCCCCAAAACTCAACAACCAGCCCTCATCAAGCGCGCCCTCGCCCGCCTCTTCCTGACTGGCCAACTCAACCAATTGCGTCGCCGCCTTGATCACGATCGCTTCCCGATTGGCCTGGGTCTGCAGGGCTTCTGAAAGAAGCCGCGCGGAGGCCCGGCCAAGTATGGCGGGATCGTTTTCGACTGCCGCCTTGGCATTCACGCCCAAGGCCTGGTCAATGGCGTCGGGCGAGGAGAACTGCGCCAAGGTCAACCCCGTCTCCTCCACCTCTGACGACCAGGGCACACCTATGACCTGCCCCAGCGCCCGAGCGGCTCGCGTTTTCAGCGGCTCACCGAGTGAAAAGATCGTCGCCCAGTCCAAGGTAGCGCTTGGCGCAGAGGCACCCTTCGCTGTCGCTGGTTTGGAAGTCGTCTTGCTCGTCTTCGCCGCTGCCATGATCTAGTCCGCCTCTCGCCCGCGAAGACCAAAGAACACCTTCCAGGCAATCATGCCAGCAAAAGCCGTCAAGCCGACCCCGATCAGGAAGGCCAGGGTTTCCATGACGCCGGGTATAGTCATCATTGCAAAGGCCGAAAGGATACTGGCCGCCCCTGACAGGACCATGGGCAGGCCCGCGATCAGCGCAAACAGCGCAATCACCATGATGATGATGCGGTTGAGCCAGTCTTCCACCTTCAGCTTAGGTTTGGGGCCTTCAGCCATCGCCTACCACCACTTCTGTGGCTTGGCGGTAAAGCCTGCTGCATCTTCAACCGCTGCGCCGACCTTGAACATGGTCTCCTCGTCGAGCGCCCGCGTGATGATCTGCAGACCGAGGGGCAGGCCATCCTTGTCGAGGCCCGCCGGGACCGACATGGCCGGAACCCCCGCCAGATTTGCCGTAACCGTGAAGACGTCATTGAGATACATGGCAATCGGATCATCAGACTTGGAGCCCAGAGCGAAGGCCGCAGATGGCGCCGACGGCGTCAAAATGGCGTCGACCTTTTCAAAGGCCTGGTCGAAATCCTGCAAAATGCGCGTGCGCACTTTCTGGGCGCGCAGATAATAGGCATCATAATAGCCCGCCGAGAGCACATAGGTGCCGATCATGATACGGCGCTGAACCTCATGTCCGAAACCGGCTGCGCGGGTGTTTTCATAGACCGCGGTCAGGTCCTCGCCGTCTTCGCGCAGACCGTAGCGCATACCGTCATAGCGCGCGAGATTGGAGGAGGCTTCCGCTGGCGCCACGATATAATAGGCGGGCAGCGCATATTTCGTATGCGGCAGGGTGATATCGACAATCTCGCAACCGGCGGCCTTGAGCCAGTCAATACCCTTCTGCCAGGCCTCTTCGATCTCGGCCGGCATGCCATCCACGCGGTATTCTTTCGGAACCCCGATTTTCAGACCTTTGACGGACTGACCAACCGCGGCGACAAAATCCGGCACATCCTGCGGCAAGGAGGTGGAGTCTTTCGGGTCATGACCCGACATGGCCTGCAGCAATATGGCGCTGTCCTTGACGGTCTTGGCGAAGGGGCCTGGATGGTCGAGCGAGGAGGCGAAAGCGATCGTGCCCCAGCGCGAGGTCCGGCCATAGGTCGCCTTGACCCCGACGGTACCGGTAAAGGCTGCGGGCTGACGGATGGATCCGCCCGTGTCCGTACCCGTGGCGCCATAGCAAAGATCAGCGGCAACAGCCGCCGCTGAGCCACCAGAAGACCCGCCAGGCGTCAGCATTTCGCCGTTGGCGCCCTTCCACGGATTGTTCACCGGTCCGGTAAAGGCCGTCTCATTGGACGAGCCCATGGCGAACTCATCCATGGAGGTCTTGCACAGGAATACGCCGCCATTATCCCAGAGCTTGGCAGACACCGAGCTCTCATAGGTCGGCTTGAAACCATCGAGAATGTGCGAAGATGCCGTGGTGGACACGCCTTCTACAGCGAATAAATCCTTGATCGCGATCGGTGCGCCTTCGATCAAGGAGCCCTCACCTTTCGCCAGTTTTTCATCGGACGCCGCCGCCATGGCGAGCGTCTTGTCCTCATCAAAGGCAGTGAAAGCATTCAAGGCCGACTGGGCGGCCTGACAGGCTGAGAGGGCCTCTTTCGCGACTTCCGTCGCAGAGATCTCTTTGGCTTTCAGCTTCGTGGTGATCTCATCGAGAGAGAGTTTTAGAAGATCGCTCATCAGAGTTTATCCGATCAAGTTGTGGCTGGCGCCGTGCCAGCAATCGATTTTTCGTAGAAAACGGTATCCGCGGTCGGCTCATAATCGCCGAAAGGACCGCGGGTCGTGAAACCATGGCCCGCGTAAAGCGCGATGGCCGGGTCGGAACGTGACCCCGTTTCAAGCATCATGTGACGGAAGCCCTGCTCAATCGACCAGGCTTCCAGCGCCTTTAAAATGCCTTTCGCAGCACCGGACCGGCGAGCATGCGGACGGGTGTAGAAGCGCTTCAGCTCCACGGTCTCACCATCCAGCGGCACCACGGCCCCACATCCCACAGCACCGTCTGCGTCACGCGCGACGAGGAAACAGGCACCCTTATCCACCAAGGTTTCGGGCGGCATATGGTGGCAATGCTCCGGTGGATACAGATCGAGCATGGTCGCATTGAGCTCTTCGATCAGCTCCACAGCATCGGCGGAGGTGGGGTCCTCACGTCGTATGTCGATACGGCCGCTCACGTCCTATTCGACGGATTTTGGCACGACGAAGAAGCCTTCGTCAGACTTCGGCGCATTGGCGAGCACCTTGTCGCGACAATCGCCGTCCGTGACTTCATCCACGCGCTGAGGTAGCGGGAATTTCACCGGTGTTGTCATGGCCTCTACGCCTTCGACATCCACCTCGTTAAGCATCTCGATCCAGTCAAGAATGCCGTTCAATTCACCCGTCAGGGTGTCGAGCCGGTCCTCAGGCTCGGCGATACGTGCCAACCGCGCAATGCGGCGTACGTCGTCAGCGGTCACGGACATGGGAAATCACTCCGGAAATTCGAAGCTGATTGAGTAGCAACCGCGTTTCGCAACTGCAAGACGGCATGGCGGCTACGGCTGTGTCAATACGGCTTAATCGAGCGTGGAGAGCAGCGCCTGAGCCGCTTCATGATCCGGATCCAGTTCCAGCGCCTGCTCCAGAACCGTACGCGCCTCTTCCAGCTCGCTCTCATCGACCAAGGCTCGCCCCAGGGCGAACCAGGCCTGAGGAGATGCCGGATAATAACGGGTGTTGAGGCGGAAATAGGTCATCGCCTTGTCCGGTTCCGTTGGGGAAACGCCGCGCAGGAAGTAATGGCCAAAAAAGCTCATAACGCCCTCTGAAGGCGCCATCGGCGCGTCCAGACGGTCCGAGAGCGCATCCATCTGCAAAGCGATGTTTTCCGGATGTAGATAGAGGTCGTCCAGCGTCAGCATATAGCCCTCAAACACCGAAACGAGCCCCTCATAAAGGCTGATCGCTGCGAGATTATGATGGGTTTCACGGGTGATGGCGTGATGGGTGAGCGCCAAGCCTTCGATCGGATCTGCCTCAAGCGCCGCGACCAGCTCGCGCCCGCCTGCCTCGACCGTGATGTAAGGTGCGGGGTAATTCTGCGAGGTCGTGGTGATGAAGAGCTGGTTGTGATCAAATCCGCCCTGCGCCCTGGCGGCGTCGGCCAGATCGAGAATGAGATAATCATCCCACCAGATTGATGCATCCATAACGATATGCGCATCAAACAAATCCGGGCGGGTGAAGAGATTATGCGCCACGCTGAGCCCGGTTAGCGAATAGCCCGCGAGGATACGATAATCGGAAGTGGAGTAATTCGCCTCGACATAGGCGATCACCTCGTCTTCAAGAAAACGCTGGAATGCCTCGCCACCACCGCTCGCCCCCCAGGCTGGCGATTCCCGGCCATCCGCACCGATAAGAGATTGCGTCGGGGTGGAATCAGTCAGCCGGTTCTGACTGGCAATCCCGACAACAATCATCTCCGGGATGAGCGGGGTCGCGTCAGAACTCAATTGCTGCACGACACCGGTGAAGGGATGGAAAAACTTATCGCCGTCAAGTGCATAGAGAACAGGGTAGTCACGATAATGATGGCTGAACTGATAGCTTTGCGGCAGTGAGATCCAGATATCACGGTCGCTCCCGAGGATGTCCGAGGTGACCACATGCCTTTCGCCTATGACCCATTGATCACGCCCCTCGGTCTGCGCACGCGTCGGCAAAGCCACCAAGACGATAGCGGCGAGTGAAGCGATGGTGAGGGAGAGATAGCGAGACAACATGGGCGGCATCCTTGATTGATCCGCCTTTCAGCATTGCTCCGTGCAGTGGGTCAAGCAGGCAAGGCTTTGCCAATTCATCACAATCGCGTAGACAGCCGCCATGCCTATCTTGATCCTGGAAGATATGCCCGATGGCGCTCTGATTGCGCTTGACCCGGGCACAAAGACTATTGGCGTCGCCGCCTGCGGGGCCTCGCGCGGCGTACCCATGGCGGTCGAGACAATCAAACGCACGAAATTCCGCGATGATGCGGCTCGCCTTTTTGAACTCTTCGACGAGCGCCAGGCGGCGGGGATGATTATCGGCCTTCCAGTGAATATGGATGGGTCGGAAGGACCGCGCGCGCAATCGGCTAAAGCCATGGCGCGCAATCTCTGCCAGATCCGCGATATTCCCATCGCTTTCCAGGACGAACGGCTGTCCACCTTCGAGGCGGAAGAAAAGCTGATCGCGGCGGGCGTGCGCCGCGACAAGCGCAAGGACATCATTGACGCGCACGCCGCCGCAAACATTCTCCAGAGCGCGCTCGACCGTCTTGGGATGCTAGGCGAATGAATTCGATCGGCGCAGCCCTCTTTCCCGTTTTCGGCACAATCTTTATCGGCTGGCTCTTACGTCGCAGTCATCTCCTGCCGGATGCCAGCTGGGGACCAATCTCCCGCCTAGCCTATCTCGGCCTTTCACCCGCCATCCTGTTCACGTCCATCGCGCGCGCTGACCTGTCCGAGATCCAGCTGGGAAGCTTCATGGCGGCGGCAATGGGTGGCTTTCTGGCGATGGCAGCGATCACCCTGGCGCTGAAACCGGTCTTACCCATACCCGGCCCGACCTATACCAGCCTGTTCCAGGCGACGGCGCGGTGGAATGGTCTTTTGATCATGGCGCTGGCGATCTCGCTTTTCGGCGCTGAGGGCGAGGTCCTGGTCGCGCTGATCATGGCCGCCTCCATCCCGCTGGTGAATATCGAATGCGTCGCCGTGCTCTCCATTTGGGGAGACGGGTCCAAGCCGGAATGGCGCTCTGTGATTTATCGCATTTTGACCAATCCGCTTATTCTTGGCTCCGGGCTCGGTGGGATTGTGAATTTTTCAGGCTTCGCTATCCCCGACCCGGTCTGGAACACGGTCGACATGCTCGGCAAGGCCGCGCTGCCGCTTATCCTACTAGCCGTTGGTGCAGGCCTGAACTTTACCGCCATGCGCGCGCGTCCGCGTCTGCTGGGGCTCTCAGTTTTTCTGAAACTGATTATCGGGCCACTGGTCTTTTATGGGCTCGGCCTTGCCATGGGGATTGAAGGTGTACCCCTTACAGTCTTGGTCCTTACGGGCGCCTCGCCGGGCGCGGCATCTGCCTATGTACTCGCCAAGCAATTGGGCGGTGATGCGCCCTATTCCGCAGGCGACATCACAGCGTCAGCCTTGTTTTGCTTCATCACCATCCCCTTCTGGCTGAAAGTACTTGGCTAGCCGGGTTGTAGAGCTGCCCGAAAGCGCAGGGCCGGAAAACCGTGTCGCCTAAGTGGTCACGGCTATCCTCCCTTACCGGCGACCCTTCTCACTCACTCAAACAGAAACGCTCATTCTCATCCGCCAGCCCATACCCTGCCGCCAGCACTTCCTGCCGCTCAGGAGAGGACGGGTATCGGACCGGATTGGTGTGGTTGAAATGAATAAAGCGAATTTTCGACTTTTCCACATCCGGCAGAACCGCAAAGCGCTCCATGGAATGACGGATGAAGGGATGCGGAAACCCTGACATGTCCCGCCCGGCGATCTCGCCATTGGCAAAGAAGGTTGCATCGAGATAAGCGACATCGACCGATGCGATCCAATCCTCGATACGCACGCCCCACTCATCCCATTCTTCCCAGCTATCAATATCCGGCAGGAATAGAGCCGAGCGCTCCGGGCCCTGTATGTGAAAGCCGACCACTTCTGAGTATTCTTGCCGGTGCGGTACGAGGAAGGGGGTAACGCGCATGCCGGCAATCTCGACCGCTTCCTCAGCCGCAAGCGGTTCGAGATCGATATTACCGTAGCGCACAAGCTGGTCCCAGGGACCATTGGTGAAAAGGTAATTGCTCATATCGGGCATGGCATAAACCGGCACCCCCTGGGCGCCGATACTCTCATGCCCCAGAAACATCAGACCGGTATAATGCCCCATATGCGCATGAGTAAGAAAAATGCCGTCGAGGCCCGGGCGGTCCTCGCGCGGTAGCACGCGATCAAGCCGGTAGAGTTGATCGCGTATATCCGGTGTTGCCTCGAACAATACGCGTTCTTGCGTATCCTGATTGATCACCGCGATCGAAGTCGCCGTGCGCCGCAGGGAGGGATCTTCCCAGGCCGGGTCTTCGAAGCTCCCGAATTGCGGCATGCCACCGTCCTGCGCCACACCAAGGACGACAAGTTCAAGCTCACAGCCCGGCTCTGCCAGGGGCTGCCCGGTGGTGATTAATGCCAGGGATGTCAGAACACTCAACATGGGCGAGACGGTGGCGTGTTTGGCGCAGCCTGGTCAAGCCTCTAAAAGATACCAAGCTTGATCAGGCTTTCCGCGCTCGCCCGCACTGCATCCTGCGGCGACCTAAACTCGATTCCCAGCTGCTCGCGGGCCTTCTGATTGGAATACCGATTGAGCCGACCCAACCTGTGTGCCGATGGCTTGAGTGCCGGCATGAAGAGCGCAAATAACTTAGCCAGCCAGACCGGCATCTCAGACGATGGTATTTTTCGGTCCGGATAAGCCTCACGTAAGATATCGCCGACTTCACGGAACCATAACTCGCCAGCCGACATGATGAAGCGCTCCCCCGCAGCCTCTGGCCGCAACATTGCCTCGACATGTGCCTTGGCGATATCGCGCACATCTACAACGCCAAAAGCCAGCGGGGGAAACGCCGGGAGCGTTCCGCCAAGTGCGGTCGATACCAGGCTCAGCGAGGTCGAAACATCCTCGCTCATCGCAGGCCCCAGCACAGCCGCAGGATTGATAACCGCCAGTTCCAGCCCCTCACCCTCGCCTTTGACATAATCCCAGGCAGCCTGCTCCGCGATCGTTTTGGACTGGCTATAGGCAGGAACCGGTTCAGGGCCGGTCATCGTCGTCCAGGAGGTTTCGTCATAGATATCCGGTCCGGACTTTCCCCAGCCATTATCAACTGCGGCGACCGACGAGGTCAGGACCACGCGCTTAATCCCTGCAGCCTCGGCCGCCTTGAGCGCACGCAAAGCACCATCGCGCGCAGGAATAATCAGATCATCAGGGCTCTCTGGCTGGGTCGGCGGAAAGGGCGAGGCAATATGCTGGACAAAGTCGACGCCATTCATTGCCTCCGCCCAGCCTTCGTCGCGGTTCAGGTCCAGGTTGACCAGCTCGATCTCCACGGGTTTGCCGGCATAATCGGACAGGATTGCATTGAGGGCGTCGGCTTTGTCGGCCGACCGGGCAGAGCCGCGGACCGCATAACCTCGCTCGATCAATTCCAGCACAACATGTGAGGCAATAAACCCGGTTGCACCGGTCACCAGGACTTTAGGCATGCTTCCCTCTCCGCAAGAGGCCACTCATATGCCTTCACCCTAGAGGGGAAATCTGATTGGTCCAATCCGATCTGATTTAGTCGATCCCAACACGGCTGCTTCTGCGCTCAAGCCAGAGAATATCCCGCCACTGCCCAGCCATCGGCCCATGGCGCATCTTTCCGATCCGCTTGCGTCGCCCGAGGATGTCGAAGCCCGCCTTCTGGTGCAGTGCGACCGAGCCTTCGTTTTCAGGGAAAATGCCAGCCACCAGCGTCCATATACCCTCAGCCTCTGACGCCTCGACCATCGCCTCCATCAACATGGTGCCCACGCCCTTCCCGCGTACTGAGGCGGCAACGTAAATGGTGATCTCGGCGACCCCGCCATACACACAGCGCGATGAGGTCGGGCTGAGCACGGCCCAGCCCGTGACCGAGCCGTCTTCATCAACGCTGACCAGGCGTGGGGCCGCCATTTTGCCCTGGTCAAAGGCGGTCCAGTCGGGCGCGTGTGTTTCAAAGGTCGCCTGACCGGTATCAATCCCCGCCTGGTAGATGGTGCGGACATCCTCGGCATCACCGGCGGTCATGGTGCGAATCTTGGTCATGGCTCACATATACTGCATTAGCCGGGTTTAGCGCGCGTCCCCGCCATTCAAACGCAATTGCGCAAGTTTTCTCCCGTCTGCCCGGCTCAGGCTTGCGCGGGCGGGCAACGCCCACTATACCGCCGCAAACCTTGTTGAAGGCTCTTAAGGACCGGGAGGCAGGATGACCCGCGCGGCATTCTCCTATGAATTTCCTCACCGCCACCTGATTTCGGTGGCCGACCTTAATCCCGTCGATATTTCCCTGATCTTTGAACGCGCCGAGCATTGGCGTGCGGTCAATAAGACGACACGGCGAAGCTCGGATGCGCTGCAGGGCATGACGGTGCTGAACCTCTTCTTTGAAGCGTCAACACGCACTCAGGGCAGTTTCGAAATGGCGGCGAAAAGGCTTGGCGCTGATGTGGTGAATTTCGCCATTGCTCAGTCTTCGGCCAAGAAAGGCGAGAGCCTCTCCGACACGGCGCGCAATCTGGCCGCCATGCAGCCTGATATTCTGGTCGTTCGTCACGGCGCAACCGGCGCGCCCAGCTTCCTCGCCGATCGCACGGATCTCTCAGTGGTCAATGCGGGCGATGGCATGCATCAACACCCAACGCAGGGCCTTCTCGACGTGTTCACAATGAACCGGCATTGGGGCTCGGTAGGCGGTCGGCGGGTTCTGATCGTCGGCGACATCCTTCATAGTCGTGTGGCGCGGTCGAATATCGGGCTCCTCTCCATGCTGGGAGCAGATATCCGCGTGTGTGCCCCGCCGACACTCCTTCCCGCAGATATTGATCAATGGGGAGTAGAGGTCTTCACGGATCTCGATGAAGCGATAAGTGATTGCGATGCGGTGATGGCACTTCGCCAGCAAAAAGAGCGCATGGCGGGTGGCTTCGTCCCGTCCGGCCGCGAGTTCTTCCATCTCTTTGGGCTCAGCCATGAACGTATCGCGCGAGCCAAGCCCGACGTTCTGGTCATGCACCCAGGCCCGATGAACCGCGGTACCGAGATCCACTCCCAATTGGCTGACGATCCAAAACACTCCGTGATCATGGAGCAAGTGGAAAACGGGGTGGCGGTGCGCATGGCAATTCTCGAACTGATCGGCACCAATCTGCGCAAGGAGGATGCGGCATGAGTGCGAGCTTTGCCATCACCAATGCGCGGCTGATCGATCCCGCCTCTGATCATGATGCTCCGGGCGGCGTCTTGGTAGAAGACGGGCTCATTGCGCAAGTCGGCGATGATATCGACCTCACGGGTGCGGACGAAGTTATCGATGCCGGTGGGAAGGTCCTCGCTCCGGCCTTGATTGACCTGCGCTGTGCGAAGGAAGCCGCGCTCACCCCAGACGGCGAGACCTTGCCCAGCCTGGCCGCCAGCGCCGCTGCCGGCGGCTTCGGCTCGATCGTACTTGCCCCAAATGCCAGCGCACCGCTCGACAAGGCCGATGGCTTTGCCGGGATGAGCCGGGGCTTTGCACACTATCCCGTCCGCATCTATTCCGCCGCAGGCGCCACGCGCGCACTTGCGGGAACAGAGATGAGCGAGCTTGGTCTGATGGCGCGCGGCGGCGCCGTCTATGCAGGCCATGGCGATCACACAATTAGCGACAGCAAGACCCTGCGCCGGGTCATGAGCTATGCCAGCCAGTTTGATCTTTGGCTGGCCCTGCGCCCGGCCGATCCGGCTTTAAGTCAGGGTACAGTCGCCACTGAAAGCGACTGGTCCTCACGCTTTGGCCTGCCGGCAGAGCCCACCATTTCCGAGCGGATCGCCATTGACCGCGACGCCTCTATTGCGGCGCTGACCGGCGGCAAGCTGATGATCGACCGTGTGTCCACACGAGAGGGCCTCAGCGCCATCCGGCAAGCGCGCAAGCGCGATCTGGAGATCGCAGCCACATGCGCCATTGCACACATGACGTTAAATGAAGTCGATGCCGGCGCCCTTGATAGTGCTTTCCGCATCGACCCGCCCTTGCGCCTTGAGGATGACCGCCGCGCCTTGGTCGAGGCGGTTGCTGATGGGGAGATTGATGCGATCGTTTCCGACCATCGCCCCACACCTTTCGACGATAAGGGCGAGCCCTTTGCGCTCGCGATCGCCGGCACGCTTTCGCTGGAAACACTTCTGGGCGCATTGCTTGGCCTGGTTCATGAGGGTGAGCTGACCTTGCTGCAGGCCCTCAGACCGCTGACCTGCGGGCCTGCAGACCTGCTCGGTTTGCCTCAAGGCCGTTTGCGCGCTGGAGCTCCGGCAGACCTGGTCCTGATTGATGGTGACAAGCCGTGGGTCTGCGATCCTGCTGAATTCCGCTCACCGCGTGGCAATAGCGCCTGGTCGAGGAGACGTTTTTCGGGACAGGTCACACAAACTTTCGTCGACGGGCGACGCATTCACAACTATAACGCGTAGGTCGGTCGAGTGCTCCATCTCATCGCCGGCATGTATGAGGCTATCGTGGCATATTTCTATATCATTCTCGCAGCCGTCGGTGGCTATCTTCTGGGATCCATTCCCTTTGGTCTCGTTCTGACCCGCCTGGCCGGTCTCGGCGATATTCGAGAGATTGGCTCTGGTAATATCGGAGCCACGAATGTGCTTCGTACGGGGCGCAAGGATCTCGCGGCAGCGACTTTAATTCTCGATGCCGGAAAGGCTGGCATGGCCGCCGCCCTCTTCGGACTCATCACTATCACCCAAAGCCCCGAACCCGTATTTGTGGCCGTACCCAGTGGCACGACACTCGGCTTGATCGCTGGTGCCTTTGCGTTTGCAGGTCATTGCTTCCCGATCTGGCTTGGTTTTAAGGGCGGCAAGGGCGTTGCCACCTATGTCGGCACCATGCTGGTTGTGTATTGGCCGGTCGGCCTCGCCGTCATTGGAACCTGGTTGGGCATGGCGGCCTTGTTCCGGATTTCCTCACTCAGCGCCTTGATCGCCGCGCTGGTCGCACCAATCGCCGCATTTGCATTCGGCCGTCCCGATGTTGCGATTATGGCTGGCGTTCTCACCGTGCTGATTTACTGGCTTCACAGAGCGAATATCCAACGCATCCTCAAGGGCGAGGAGCCGCGTATTGGCGGCAAGAAAAGCACAAACGATACTGACGGGGCAGAAACGGAGGAGGTTTGAGCGACCCAAAACGGATTGCCGAGGCATCACAGCACGTCGCTACGCTCCGTCTCGACCGCACCCCTGGTCTGGGACCGCGCGGTTTTGCACGCCTGATTGCTCGCTTCGGTGATGCCTGCTCCGCACTTGACGCGCTTCCAGGATATGCGCGGCAGAAGCGCCTGCCACAGCCGGACATACCGAGCGAGACTCAGGCTCTCGACGAGTTGGCCGCCATCGAAAAGGCCGGTTGCACCTATCTAGCCTTTGGCTCAGCCGCTTATCCCGCCGGGCTGTCTCAGATTTCCGATCCGCCTCCCGGTCTCATCGTGCGGGGTGACCAGACGCTCTTGCATCGAACCAATCTCGCCATCGTCGGCGCGCGGAATGCTTCAGCCGCCGGCATGCGATTGGCCCGCGAAATAGCTTCTGGCCTCGCTGAACAGGACGTCTGCATTGTCTCCGGACTGGCGCGCGGCATTGATGGCGCTGCCCACAGGGGCGCCTTGGAGGCCGCGACCATTGCCGTACTCGCCGGCGGGCTCGATCATATCTACCCGCCTGAACATGAGGCGTTACATTATGAGATCGCCGAGCATGGCCTCCTGGTCTCAGAACGCCCCCTTGGGGCCTTGCCCACCGCGCGCTGCTTTCCGCGTCGCAACCGGATTATCTCGGGCTTGAGTGTAGCAACGCTCGTCATCGAGGCGGCGCTTCGGTCAGGCTCACTGATCACGGCCCGCTATGCGCTTGAGCAAAACCGCGATGTCATGGCTCTACCGGGCTCCCCCTTAGACCCTCGCGCCAAGGGCACCAATCAGCTTCTGCGCGACGGTGCACATCTGGTTGAAAACGCGGAAGATGTTCTCGCACTGCTCGCGCAGCTCCAACCCCTTCATATTCGTCCAGACCGAACACATGATCACGCCCCCTTACCGCTTTTCATACCTGAAGCGGAGGAGACCGATGAGACGCACTCGGATGCGGATGATATTGACGGCCAAGCAGAAAGCTGTGCTCAAGCCAATTCCCTCCTTGAGCTGCTCTCCCCGACCCCTGTCGCGATCGATGAGGTTGCGCGGCAATCCGGGCGGACAATCGCCAGCGTTCAAGGTGAGCTGTTTGAATTGGAGCTTGCCGGTTTGGTGGAGTGTCTTCCCTCGGGGCGCGTTATCCGACTGGGTTGAGACACGCGCTGGCTGAGACGGATACGCTTTCAGCGTATCTCAACCTCACCCACGACATCATGAGGGCAACCTTCTCGGCGATACGCATCCTCAAGCTCTACAATCATCGCCGCGATTTCAATCAGGCAGCTGGCGCGGTCCAGCCCCGCGGCCACGGCGTCCTCGGACAAGCGCCGCAGGCTCAAAGCAAGGTCAGCCTCGCCATTTCTCACAGAGACCGGCTCGGCGATCGGATCTCCGAACAGGTCGAGATTACGTCGGCGGAAGAGCTGAAACAGCGACAAGACGGCCTCCATATCCGGCGGCCCAAGCAATACAACTATTGCGTGCTTTTATCAAGCCCTCGCGTTAGCGCCCATTTAGTAGCTCCAAAAGCAGGTCGCGCGCTTCCTGCACCTGCCGCGCCAGAGCTGCTGAGCCCTCGCCCGTATCAGGGTGGAGTTTCTTCATCAAAGATCGATGCGCCGCGCGGATCTCTGCCTCGCTCGCTTTGGGGCCGACGCCCAGCACTTCGCGCGCTTCTGCCTCACCCATATTACGCCGCGGTGGCGGGGCCTGATGGCGCTGGCGCGGACCAGTGCCGTCGGGTCGACGCCCCAGTCCAGCAAAGCCAAACGCGCGCGCCAGAAGCCCTAGTCCAAAAATGCTCAAGGGTCCGCCCAGGATCGCACCACCGCGCAGCATCATCACAGCCCCAGCCAGCAAGGCACCCAGCCCCAGGAGGATACGAACCAGCCGGGCTGCGTCCGCGGTCTTCTGACGGGAGAAAGCGTAAGCAATGCCCAGAAACAGGCCAAGGACGACAAATCCGGCAAAAAAAGCGCTCATATCAAAACGGGATAGCCTGCCCTTCGAGCCCCGGCAGTTTCAACACGATGATGAGATCGCGCAATTCCTGCCGCGCTGCGACGTGGCTCATGGTGAATGGAATAGTGGAGCCATCCTCAGTCAAATCAAGCAGGGTCAGGCCCACCGGAAATAGCTCACGATAAATGACACGCTCGGCAAATCCGGGCGCCAGTCGAAAACCGATACGCTGGGAGAGCATTTTCAGCCCTTCCCCCACGCGGCGCTTATTGCGCGCATCGACCATCGTCATCCGGTTGCGCATCACGACCCAGTCAATCGATCGCTTTTCCATCGCAGCCTTGCGCTTGCGACACTCCCAGAGCATCTCACTGTAGATGCTGGGGCGTCCAACTTCGTACGTGTCTGGATCGATTTCGGCGAGCAGGTCGAAGTCAATGAAACTGTCATTGATTGGCGTGATGACAGAATCCGCCGTTGAATGCGCCAAACGCGAATAATGCGTATCGGCGCCCGGCGAGTCGATAATCACGAAATCATGGGTCTGCTTTAGATGAATGAGCGCTTCGGAAAATCGCTCCGTCTCCTCTGCCTCAGCAAGGTCCAGATCGCGATGCGCACTTGGCGACAGACGGATTTCCTCAGGTCTTGGCAAGGCTACACCATGCTTGTCCGACCAAGCCTGCCGATTGGCGAGGTAGCGCCCGAAGCTACGCTGGCGAATATCAAGGTCTATGGCCCCCACAGACTTGCCCATGCGCAACAAGGCAATGGCCAGATGCATAGCCACGGTCGATTTTCCGGCGCCGCCCTTCTCATTGCCCACGACAATGACGTGAGCGGCTTTCACACCGTCCTTGAGGCGCCCAATTGGCCGGGCAGGCAATCTAAAACCGGTCTGTGTTGTCATGACCCGGACTCTAATGCGCCAAACGCTGTGCCAACAGGTTGGTCGACACAAGGGGCTGCTATTCGCCGTCTCCAGCAGTCATAGGAGCTAGCGGATTTCCGGTAAAGTCAACGGGTAAGCAGTATTCCGCCGCCTCGCCCAGGGATGCACACGCCGATTGCGCTTCGCCATGCGTGTCGAACGGCCCGGCTTTCAAACGCAGGAAATTGCCCCGCTCTCCCAAGTCGCGTGCTTCAAGGCGCGCCTGCAAACCGACGAGAACAGGATGGGCGGCCTGCAATGCCTGCCAGCCCGAAACGGCATTCTCTTCGAGCCGGTAAGACGCCAGGTGAATGCCGTGGCGCAGACTGCGCGCAGTCGGCATTTCAGGCGGCATAGGCATGTCATCATGGCTCAGAGGCGAAGACGCGGCCTCTGAGGTCAAAGCCGGCTCATGCGCCAATGCCTGTGCCAATGCGGTCAGTTCCGGCAGAACAGCATCAAGCCTTGCCGGGTCGTGCCGGGCGAAATGGGCGAGATGCTGCGCTGTATTGTCAGCCAATTGAGCCGAAGGGCTCGCGGAAACAGGTGGCATATACGCCGCGTCAGGGGCTTGATCACGCGAAGTCGCGCAGGCGCTAAGGCCCGCCGCGAAAAACAGAGGCAAGATGAATCGATTCATGGCATTGGCTCCTAGACCGAGTCGCACGACTTGCCTCCCTCATCGCTTATGAGTAAGCCGATTTCTTTCAGCCTAGTCGAGACCGCCATGCTGACCCAGCAAATCCCTCACGCCACCACAGTTTCTGCCTTGCGCACCCGTGTCCGCACATGGCGCGAAGAGGGTTTGAGCGTCGGCTTTGTGCCCACCATGGGGGCCTTGCACGACGGCCATCTCTCTCTGGTCCGGCTGGCCAAAGCGCATACAGACCGGGTTGTTGCTTCGATTTTCGTCAACCCAAAACAGTTTGCAGCGGGCGAGGACCTGGACACCTATCCGCGCACGGTCATCGATGACGCAGAAAAGCTCGCGACCGCGAAATGCGATCTCATCTTCCTGCCGGATAATGCCACCATGTATCCCGAGGAGTTTGACACGAGCGTGCGGATTGGCGGGCCCGGTCAGGGCCTTGAGGCCAGCGAACGCCCGCATTTCTTCCATGGCGTCGCGACCGTCGTCGCCAAACTCTTCAACCAGGTCCGACCGGATGTGGCCGTGTTTGGCGAGAAGGACTACCAGCAACTGCTTGTTATCAAGAAGCTTGTCAAAGACCTCGATTTCCCGGTCGACATCATTCCAGGCGAGATTGTTCGTGAAGCGGACGGGCTCGCCATGTCCTCGCGCAATGCCTATCTGGACGCGGATCAGCGTCAACGCGCCGGCGAATTAAACAAGATCCTCCAGCGCTTCCGCGACAGGCTGGAAGCTGGCGAGGCTCACGGCTCTGCTCAAACCGATGCTTTGGAAGAAGCCCGCCGGATCTTTGATGCTGTTGATTATCTGGAAGCACGCCACGCAAGCAATCTGGCTCTGATGACAGCGGGACCGATCAACGCCCCGGCCCGTTTGCTGGCCGCCGTGCGACTTGGAGAAACGCGTCTTTTGGATAATTTCGCTGTCGCGGCTGCCTCAAGCGCGGATAAAGGCTAGTCTGGGCATGTTCAGCTGATATTCAGCCCGATGAGGAAAGTCTCGCACCCATGCTTCGATTTTCAGCCCTTCTGTGCGCCTTTCTGTCTTTAAGCCTGATTTCTGTAGCCAATGCTCAAACCCGCCCGAGCGTTGTGCAGCCGGAATTCATCGCGACCTATCCGCATGATGAGGCGGCGTTCACGCAAGGCTTGTCCATTAGCGAGGGGTTATTGCTTGAATCAACAGGCCAATACGGTCAGTCCACGCTGAGACGCGTCGAGCTTGAAACGGGTGAGGTTATCCAGAGTGTAGACCTTCCCGCGGAAATCTTCGGCGAGGGATCGGTCCGACTTGGCGACGAAATTTTCGTGCTCAGCTGGATGTCCCAGCGCGGCTTTATCTATGACGCCGCAAGCTTCGAGCTGATTGATGAGTTCAGCTATCCCGGCCAGGGCTGGGGCCTGACCGCGGATGGACAGCACCTCATCATGTCCGACGGCTCGCATGAGCTACGGTTTCTGGACCCGCAGTCCCTGACCCTGGAACGCACATTGGAGGTGAATATCCAGGGACGCCCGGTTCGTCTCCTCAACGAGCTGGAATGGATTGACGGCTCGATCTGGGCCAATATCTGGCAGAGCGACACGATTGTGCGCATCAATCCACAAAACGGTGAGATTGATCTCATCCTGGACCTGCGCAGCGCCGTCCCCGAAGCCTTGCGGGGCAGTCGCGATGCAGTGCTCAACGGGATTGCCTATGATGCGGATACGGGCCGCATCTTCATCACCGGCAAGCTCTGGCCGGTCCTGCACGAAATCCGGCTCCCCCAGAGCGCCGAATAGGCGCTACCAGGCGCCGAGTTCCATCAGCTTAGCGCGCAACTCGTCCGGCAGATTATCCCCGCCTGCTCCAGCTTCAAGGTCCCTGGGAGCATCATCAGGCTTGAGATAGCGCCACCCCTGGAAGGGCCTTTTTGGTGCCGGCGCGGTGCGGATCAGCTCTGGCGACATAATGATCGCACAGCGTTTAATGCCGTCCGCTCCCTGCACCTGTTCAAGCGAAACGATCTCGGACCGGCACTGGATCGACCCATTGATAACCCAATAGAGCGATCCGCCCGCCTCGATCTCATCTTTCTTGGTGGGAAACATGCGCGTGACGTGCACAATCAGCTCGGGCTCCCCATCCGCTCGACGGCGTGCGCACTCTTGCTCGCGCCAAGCCTCGAGCTGCTCAACGGACGAGATACCAACACAGAGTTTGACGAGATGCATGACCATGCATTCGATCTAGATCGACTCCACGTCGGGGTCAAAACCGCGATACGGCCGCGCTAGCGCGCAAGACGCTCAATCTCGTCGAAGCGGATATCCACCTGCTGTGAAAACTGACGAAAAGCCATGGAGCCCGTAACGCTCTGGCTCATTCTGGTCATCACTGGTGCCGGCAGCCCTTCGATACGATCGAACTCCTGTATCACCTCAAATTCATTGATGCGGATCGCGACATTAGGCTTGAAACTTTCAACCGCAAAAATGCGGACCTGCTCGAGATTCTCCGCCTGCGTATCGACAATCATTTCACCGGTCACGAACTCGGCAAATGCCGCTTCATCTTCGCCAAGTTCTGGCGTGAAGCTGAAACGGGCCTGGCTGGCACTTTCCTCAATAAGGTTGAAGGAGCCCGGCGTATAATCTAGGTCCGAGCGCATCAAGAAAAGCCCGCCCTCATCCTCTCCACTCACCGGTTCGATCAGCTCCGACCAGATTTCGCTCTGGTCCTCGCTCATTTGATCCAGACTGGGGCTCACAAGCTCCCATTGCTCACCTTCAGGCGAGCTGCCGTCAAAACGGCCAACAAATACGCTGTCATCCATTTCCACCGTTATGCGGAAGCGCCAGTGCTCACGCGCATCGCTTTGCGGGCCAGTGGAGACGATTTGCTCGATGACCTCAGGTAGTTCGACTGCAAAGGCAGCCGGGCCGAAAGCCAGACAGGCAGAGGCGAGAAAAACACGCAAGACGGACATGGGGGGACTCCGGTCAGGGGGATATTGGACAGACTAGCGCATCGCACTCGCCGTGCCGCTTAAATGTCTGCAAGGTTCATGACAGCGACATGAACAAGTGTAAGTTGAAACTCACCTTTTTGAGGAAATCGAAACCAGTTCTGGCTTTTATGTCATGTATGAAAATCGACTTGCTAAAAGCGTTCACTCTTCTCACCGCGGGCGTTCTGCTTTTGCAGGCGATTTACCCGAGCGGATATTGGATCACTCAGATCCTTTTGCTCAGTGCGGGCTTGGAAGACACAGTGCTTGTGACCGATGAGGCCCGTATGAAGCTCGCTCAGGCGAGTTTGACGACCAAGATTGTTCCGTTCTTCAGATTTGTTTTCCTGATAGCGGCCCTGATCGCCTTCCTTCGCATATCATGGCAGGCCCACGCCTTTTACGGCGTAGTGGTGATCTTCCATCTGATCGGTTGGGTCAGCGCGCTTGGAAATCCGCAAGTCGCCGAATCCGTTATGGGTTATATCGTCATGCTCATTCAGGCTGTGACGATCTTCCTCATGCTCACAACGGAGAGCCTGCGGGGCCGTTTCGGACCCCGCACCACTTCATAATTACGCCGCAGCGCGATCAGTGAAGCCTTGCTCAGACTTGAGATCGATATCAAAAGTCTCTTCGCTTTTCGGCATGGGCTTTTTGCCATCACCAAACAGCTTGATCTTGATTTTCCAGGCCATGTTGAGCGCATGCTTTAGGAAAGCGCCCATTCCCCGCGTTGAGGTTGATTTTGGCGCATAGCCAAACTGTCGGCGCAGAACCCCGTTGGCGAAGAGAATGGCATTGAGTTTGCGCGATTGGGGCGTGGAGATTTCAAACGGCACGGACACATTCACACCGCTTTGGTTTTCAATGCGATGCGGCCCATGCAAAGGCCAGTTGGCCGCCATTCCAGGCTGCAGGTCGACGGTGAATGCATCCTCATCCCAGGCCGGATCGAACGGGATGTCCTCAGTCTGATCATGATGAAGAACAGCCTCGACATCATCGCGATTGAGGTAGGGCAATTGCGGCGGGTAGGTCCGGAAACGCTTCACACCGCGCATATGCCACAGCATGGTCTCGGACACGTCGGAATGGCAGAAGACCTGAGCGGTTGGAGAGGAGATCAGGATCCCTGCTTCCGCATTCAGCGGCTTAAAGCTGGGGTCGGCCTTCTTCATATCCGCCAGCATCGCGTCATAGATCGGGCGATATTCCGGATCCGTATCCATGGCGTGGCGCAGATTGATCCAGAGCTTACCCTTGCGAACCGCTTCAATAAGCTCGAGGCCGGAGACGTTCTCCGCACGGCCGGCACGCCAGCTGTCCCGATCCGTGGCATCTTCGCCCATTGTGCAAATATCGGTCAGCTCAGCGGGGTGACGCTCGATCAATGCGGCCAGTGCTACATCGGAAAAAGCATGATGCTCGTGATAGTTATGGCGAATAACTATGGGTTTCTTGCGAAAATCCCGATGGGCGTCTTCGCTCCAATTGCTGGAAAACCGGTCCATATAAGTGTCACGCATTGATCCGCTCCCATTCGGCTTACGCCTGAAGGAGCAAATTGCGTGCCGGTTTCGCCTTATAGGGGTGCGGCCTCGCCTAAGCTTCCACGGTCTCTTCTTCGAGCGCCACGAGAATATCGCCCTCAGCGACCTGCGCACCGGCCTCAACAGAAACCTCGCCGATCACACCGTCGCGCGGTGCGGCCAGGGCGTGCTCCATTTTCATCGCCTCGAGCACAACCAGGGCCTCGCCTTTCGCAACGCTTTGACCCGGCTTGATGTTCACAGCGAGCACCTTGCCCGGCATAGGCGCCTTGATGGTGCCCCCGGCTTCTGCGGCATCCGCCGCGGCTTCAGGATGCGGGAAGGCAAACAAGGCGGTCTGGCCACGTGAGGAGACTAGATAGCCCTCCTCGAGAAGGTCGATATGGGCCTGTACCGGCTCGGTACCAAGCGATGCATCAAAGTGGAAATAGCCCGGCTCGGACGCGCCATCGACGGCGTCCAGTGTCAGGCTTTCTTCCCCATACTCGACACTCATGGAGCTGCCCTGGAGGTGAAGGGCAATCTCAACGGTCTCACCGCCGACCTCGAACCAGTTGCGAAGACGGGCGGGCGCATTCATCCGCCAGCCATCACTCAAGGCAAAGGGATCAAAATCATCCCCGCCATCACCCAGAACAGATGCGAGTACGGCATAGCCCGCGGCTGCAAGATCAAAGCCCTGCGCCACCAAATCCTCTTCATGCTCAGCGATAAAGCCTGTGGAGAGTTTCGCGTCGAGAAAATCGGGATGAAGAACTGTCTTCCGCAGGAATCCACCATTGGTGCGGACCGGCCAAACCGAAAGCTCGTCGAGCGCAAAGGCCATAGCGATGGCCGCCCCATCACGATCAGCGTCGTAAGTGATGATCTTGGCGATCATCGGATCGTAATACAGTGAAACTTCGCCGCCCTGCTCCACGCCAGTATCAACGCGGACGGCCTCATCCTCATCTGGCAAGCGTAGAATATCCAGCGGGCCCGTCGACGGGAGGAAGCCGGCCTGCGGATCCTCGGCATAAAGCCGCGCTTCCATCGCATGACCCTTCAGAGCGATCTGATCCTGTGGCGGCACGGATCCACCGGCTGCGACATGGAGTTGAAGCTTCACCAGATCAAGCCCGGTGACCATCTCTGTGACTGGATGCTCCACTTGAAGACGCGTATTCATCTCCATGAAATAAAAGCCGTCTTCGCGCAACTTTCCGGAGCCATCGACGATGAATTCCACGGTGCCCGCACCGACATAATCGACAGCCTTGGCGGCATTGACCGCGGCGGAACACATGGCGGCGCGCACAGCTGGGGTCATGCCCGGCGCCGGCGCCTCTTCTATGACCTTCTGGTGTCGCCGCTGCAGCGAACAATCGCGCTCATACATATGTACGACACGACCATGGCTATCGCCGAAGACCTGGACCTCGATATGGCGCGGCTGCGAAATGAATTTTTCGATCAGGACATGGTCATCGCCAAAACTTTTGATCGCTTCGCGCTTGCAGCTATCGAGAGCGGCAGCGAAATCCGCACTCGCCTCGACCTTGCGCATGCCTTTACCGCCGCCGCCAGCGACCGCCTTGATCAGCACGGGATAACCGATGCCATCCGCTTGCTGGCGCAGGAAATCAGGATCCTGATTTTCACCATGATAACCGGGGGTTACAGGAACGTTTGCAGATTCCATCAGAGCTTTGGCTTTATCCTTCAGCCCCATGGCCCGAATAGCGTCCGCCGACGGGCCAACGAAGATAATGCCATTCTCCGCACAGGCCTCAGCGAACTCTGCATTCTCCGACAAGAAGCCATAACCGGGATGGATGGCATCTGCTCCGGCGGCTATCGCCGCGTCGATAATCTTGTCGGCAAGGAGATAGCTTTCAGTGGCAGGCGCCGGGCCCAACAGGACCGACTCATCGGCCTCACGAACATGGGGCGCGTTGGCATCGGCCTCGGAATAGACCGCGACACAGCGAATACCCATTGCTTTGGCGGTTCGCATGACACGACGGGCGATCTCGCCACGGTTAGCGATAAGCAGCGTTTTAATCATGGGTTTCCTCGCCGATCTTGGACGTTTTGAAGCAGGCCGTCTGGCGCCGCGGATATCGCATATCTCGCCCGCCGGTCAAATACAGCTTCAGCTTACTCTGCCCAGCTTGGCTTGCGGCGCTCCAGGAAGGCTGTCAGGCCCTCCTTGCCCTCATCGGAGGACCGACGCCGCGCGATATGCTTGGCGGTTTCCACGGCGAGGTGGTGAGACATATCCTCGAATGCGACTTGCTCTACCAACTTTTTGGCATCAGCGACCGCGCCAGGGGCATTGGCAAAGGCAAGCTGGGCGAGATGCTCTTCCATATCCGCCATCTCGTCTGCATCCTTGACCACGTATTGGGCCAGTCCGATTTCACCAGCGAACGTGCCGTCAAAGCGCTCACCACTGGCGAACAGAGCCCGCGCCCAGCGCGGACCGATCGCGCGAACCACAAATGGCGAAATTGTCGCCGGTGTAAGCCCGAGCCGGACTTCAGAGAACGAGATCTTGGCATCGGCCATCACCACGCCGACATCGCAGGCCGCAAGCAGGCCAGCCCCGCCGCCCATAGCCGCGCCATGGACCAGAGCAACCGTCATTTGCGGCAATTCGTACAATCGCTTGAGCATGGTCGCCAGGCCCATGGCATCATCGAAATTATCCGCCTCATCATAATGCGCAGCGGCCTTCATCCAATCCAGATCCGCCCCGGCAGAAAAGCTGGCGCCATTACCACGCAAGAACACCACGCGAACCTCATCAGTGTTGGCGCGAAGCGTTTCGAAAATATCTGACAGTCTGGAAATCGTATCTGCGTTAAAAGCATTGTGCTTTTCGGGGCGATTAAGCGTGACCATCGCGACGCCGGCACGTGAAACATCAAGCTGGACATTATCCTGAACTGAGGACGTGTCGGACATGGCTCATTTCCTTCTGTGACAATCGCACTGTTGTGTTCAGCGCTTTAACACTCTGATTAAAGCGCCAGACCGTCTGCGCCAAGGGGCGCTCTGCCGCAGGGACGCTTTGCACGGGTCATACACACTGGCCATACACAAAGAAAAGACCGCCAGCTTTCGCCAGCGGTCTTCTATTGCGTCACTGCTCAGGCAGATCGGGCGATTAATCGCCCCGGAAGATCAGGCCTTTGAGAATCGACAGAACAACGATGGCCAAGAAATAGCCAATCGCCAGTGCGCCGAGATAAAGCAGATAATCGGGCTGGGTGAGCTGTCCGGCGAACGCCGCCGCATCAAAGCTCGCGCCGTCGGCGCTGCGCACCATCGGCATAACCACATCAACGATGACGTGGATGATCACACCCACCACCGTGAAGATCAGGATGGCGCCGAACTCACGCATCAAAAGCGCAAGAACCAGCGCGATGACGCCGAGCTGAATACCAAGCGGCATCCAGTTCACCACGCCCCCATCACCGGCATGGGCAAGAAGCCCCGGCATGAAGAAGTCAATAGCGGGCTGAATATAGCCCATAATTTGATCAAGATATTCCATGTCGCGGTCCCCTCCCGCAGTGACAGACTAGACGTACTTTACCCCAAAACACGCCCGTTAACTAAACAATCTTTCGAAAATTCGAATGAGAAAAGCGAGTTCTCCTGACACGCGAATTTTCTTAACCTCTTATCACAACCCGTTTCACTGCGAAGAGAATTCCCACCGCAACAAGATAGCCGACATAAAGCAGTCCCAGATCGCGCCAGAAATACGGAGCCAAGACGTCTGGAAGACGCAAAGGGCCGACTTCAGCGAAGACCGGAGACAGAACATCGAGGGCGATATGGGCAACCACCGCCCCGGCTGCGACGATCAGCAAGCGTGACCATTGAGACATGGAGAGCGCAGCTAAAACCGCCACGACGAGACCCTGTACGGCGTTCACTTCCGCAAAGCCCTCGCGTGCGAAGGCCAGTATATCTTGAACAATCTCTGGCACATTCCCCCCCATATCGGCATGGCTCGCCGATCCAGTGAGATAATCATTAATTGGAATTAACGAAAAGTCACGCCCCCTCAGAGGCGAGTTCCAGAATTGTGAGAAAACTGAGACATCTGTGAAATGCGATCATGGAGCCATAAGCTGATCGCGAATGCCTCAGCTTTGCGGATTGGCAATCTCGATCATGACTTCATTACGCCGGAAAGGCGTGGGCACCCAGGGCGGATCATAGCGGGCATAGACGGGCTCTCCAATGATCTCCATCTCATTCATATCCAACCATGCGCGCAGCTCGGTCTCATGACGCATGAAACGGCGCGCATTGGGACCACCGGAGAAGCGGATGGTTGCCATCATCCGTGCAGGTAACTCGCGGATATCAACGCGCGGGTCATCCGGCACAGGCAGAGTTTCCATAGTCCACTCAGCGGGCATGATAAAAGCCACGCGCCAGCGATCATGACCGGCTGCTGATTGCGTGACCGGTGTCGTCATGGCGATCTCTTGCGACCGCGTCTGGGTCACCGGCGTGGTCATGGCGATATCCTGAGACGCGCCATCGCGTGATTGATTGCCGCCGAAAATATAATTGGCGAGCGGCCCGAAACCGCGCCCGCTGGCAGAGGACATTCTGCCGGCCACCTCCACCTCGGCAAGGATTTGAGGCTCATAGAGCCGGATCTGGATATCGCCATCCTCCACAAGGATCTGATGCGGCGGTTCATCGGCGGCCATGACAGCGCCGGTCAATAAAAGCATAGCAAGTGCGAGACATATCCGGATCATTCAATCATCCTCCTGCCTCAAGGAGTACGACCGGCTGGCGCCTTCAGATCAGAGCGCGCGTTCTCCCAGGCGCTCAACGCGCTTGAGGATGCGCGCCCGCCCCTCATCGCCTATGTCTTCAACCATGCCGAAAATGGAATGGCGGACTGGATAGAAGCCGGCGATCTTCATAATCCCAAGCTCGGTGCCTTTCAGGGAATGCGCGCCAAACATCAGCTTATAGACAATACCCGGCATGCCCATGGTGACGATGAGACGCGCAGACTTTCCCTTCATTTTGCCGATCGGCATGGCGTTGGATTGTTCCGGCTCGCCGAGCATGAAGCCATCGCAAGCCGTCATCTCCAGGAAGGATTTCAAAGCCGCTGGCATGGCGCCCAGCCATAGCGGATAGGCCATCACTACATGTTCTGCTTCCGCGATTTTTTCCCGCTCCGAACGGATGGGTTCCGGCGGTGCTTGCGCAAACGCCTCCGCATTGCGCATGAAGCCATAATCGAGATGTCCGATATTGATCCGCGAAACCTTGTGGCCTGCCCAATCTGCGCCGCGCGCATAGGCGTCACAAACCCCGTCGATCAGGTGATGGCCGGAGCCATCGGGGTGGCCATCAATGATGCAAACACGTTTCGTCATCCCGAATTCCCTTATTTGAAATAAGGGTATTCGAAGCCTCAACTGAAATCAGTGTGGCAGGATGGCGCGGCCTACATGCGGAAAATACCGAACTTCGTCTTCTCGATCGGCGCATTCAGCGAAGCTGACAGGGACAAGCCGAGAACCCGGCGAGTGTCTTGCGGGGCGATAATACCATCATCCCACAGCCGTGCGGTGGAGTAATAAGGATTACCCTCTTCCTCATAGCGCTGGCGGATCGGATCTTTGAACTCCGCCTCTTCTTCAGCGGACCATTCCTCGCCGCGATGCTCCATCGCATCGCGCTTGACCGTCGCCAGGACAGAAGCGGCCTGCTCCCCCCCCATCACGGAGATGCGCGCATTGGGCCACATGAAGAGGAAGCGCGGAGAATAGGCACGACCGCACATGCCGTAATTACCCGCCCCGTAGGAGCCGCCAATGATGACGGTGAATTTCGGACCGGCATAGGTCGACACGGCAGTCACCAGCTTGGCCCCATCCTTGGCGATACCGCCCGCCTCGTATTTCGAGCCGACCATGAAACCAGTGATATTCTGCAAGAAGACCAGCGGAATGCCGCGCTGGGCGCACAATTCGATAAAGTGCGCACCTTTCTGGGCGCTCTCGGAAAAGAGAATGCCATTATTGGCAATAATGCCCACCGGCATGCCATAAATCCGGGCAAAGCCTGTGACCAGGGTTTCGCCATAAAGCTTTTTGAACTCATCGAACTCGGAATTGTCCACAATGCGCGCAATCACCTCGCGCACATCATAGGGCGCCCGGATGTCAGCGGGGATGACACCACCAAGCTCGGACGGATCATATTTCGGCTCGACCGGCTCGCGAATGTCCAATTCTGCGCCCTTGACGGTATTGAGCGTGTCGACGATGCGGCGCGCGGTATGCAAGGCGTGTTCGTCATTGGCCGCATAGTGATCGGCAACACCTGATGTGCGCGCATGCACATCAGCGCCCCCCAGATCTTCGGCGGAGATAATCTCACCGGTTGCAGCCTTCACCAGCGGCGGCCCACCCAGGAAGATCGTGCCCTGTTTGCGCACGATAATCGTCTCATCAGACATGGCGGGCACATAGGCCCCCCCCGCCGTACAAGACCCCATCACGACGGCGATCTGGGGAATGCCCTGCGCCGACATGTTGGCCTGATTGTAGAAGATGCGTCCAAAATGCTCGCGGTCCGGAAAAACTTCCGCCTGGTGAGGCAGATTCGCGCCACCGCTATCGACCAGGTAAACGCAGGGCAGATGGTTCTGCATGGCAATTTCCTGGGAGCGCAGATGCTTCTTCACCGTCATCGGGTAGTAAGCGCCGCCTTTGATCGTCGGATCATTACAGGCAATCATCACCTCGCGCCCGCTCACTCGGCCAATGCCCGCAATCATGCCCGCGCCGTGGACATTGCCTTCATACATGCCATTGGCTGCAAGCGCACCGATCTCCAGGAAAGGCGAGCCCGGATCCAGCAAACGCTCAACCCGATCGCGGGGTAGAAGCTTACCCCGGGAGAGATGCTTCTCCCTCGCTCGCTCGGATCCGCCCATTGCAGCCTCAGCCGTTTTGGACTGGAGCTCAGCCAGGAGCGCATCCATGGAAGCAGAGTTCTCGCGGAAGCTGTCGGATTGTGTGTCGATCGAGGAGTGAAGCTGGGTCATGAAGTGGTCAATTCTCGGTAAAGACTGTCGTCGCGCTCTTAATCGATCTTGAGCAAAAAACACAATGAAATTGCAAGATGCAGCGCAGCATTATGCTGCCAACCGCAGCCAGGAGACACATTGATGCTACGCCTTTTCTACGCCGTTCTCCTTCTCCCCCTTGCTTTCACACCGGCCGCAGCGGCCAGCGATGGCCTGTTCGCCGGCGGCAAGATTTCAACGCTCGGCGCTGGCGGTGAAATCGGCATCGCCCTGACCGAGAATTTTTCGCTCCTCGCTTCTGCCACGACGTTTTCTTGTGACTTCAATGAAACGCTCGACGGAATTGATAGTGATCTTGAGCTCGATCTTGGCGCGCTCGGTGTGCAGCTCGATCTACACCCGTTCGCCAATGGCTTTTTTCTGAGCGGAGGCGCGTTCAACAATCTCAATGAAGTAACAACACGCGCCATGCCCGCTGCACCGATCGAGATCGGCAATACCATCTACCAACCTGCAGAGATCGGCGAGATCGAAGGCGTTGGGACATTTGATGACACGGTTGGGTATCTCGGCATCGGCCATGTCTGGGGCGTTCACAATCGCTGGCAGTTCGTCGCTGAAGCCGGCGCCTATTTCCAGGGCGCGCCGACAATAGTCTACACAGCTACGGGTTTGCTCGCCCAAGACCCTGCCTTTCTTGCAGACCTGGAAGCCGAAGCCAGCGCCGCCCAGGCGGATCTGGAGGATCTTGATACCTATCCCGTCCTCTCGCTGGCCCTGCGCCGACGTTTCTAAAGCACGCCCTCGGAATGCCCCATGCAACCAAAAGGCGGTATCGATCCGGGCCGCGGCCCCACTTTCTTACAAAATAAAAAAATTACTCGATCCCTCTCGACGGCTGACAGAACCCCGTAATAATGTTGTAGAGCCGACGGTTTTGGGGACTTCGGCGCGTAGACATACCACCGGCCCGGGGCCATTTCGACCGAATTGCGACGATTGATTTAACAGTCGATTCAGAGGTCGGGGCGACCCTGTAAAGGTAAGGGGAGTAAGCGCGGCAGCTGAGCTGCTGCGATACTCAAGGGAGGTCATATGCGTGCGTTTGAGTCTCTGACACGAACACCGGGAACCCGCGCCATCAAAAGCTGGGCCCATGCGTCTATTTTCGCCTTTTTTTCTGCAACTTGCCTTGCAGGAGCGGCCGGCGCCCAGTCTGTGCTTCCTGCCTCTGGGCCGGTGGCAGCCTCGTCTGTAGATGACACGTTTCGGGTTCTTCTGGCCGCCGAACACTCGGATTATTCCGGCGTGATTCTCGCCGATGACTTCCGCGACACCACAACGCTGAGTGCGGTCGCCGGACAGGTCGAGTTTCACCCTTTCAACGATGAATTCTACCTTGCGGCCGGCGCGCTTCAGACTTTCGACGATGGTCAGCCCGAATGGGCGCGAATCAGCGACAGCGCCTATGTCACTCCGCTGCCGAGCCGAACCCTCGCAGACGTCGACAACACGGGGGAGTTGCAGGAATTGGTCCGCTATTTCGGCGCTGGGATCCGTGTTCACAGTGTCAATGAGTGGAGTCTAACCGTCGAAGGCGGCGCGTATTTTTCTGACCGCGCGGAAGATCGCCTGCAAATGTATGATCAGACCACAGACCGTATGATCATGCTCCAGGACGATCTCGACACTATTGATCGCGACGCGGTGGGTGAACGCCATGCGCGGTCTGTAAAACCGGTCGGGCATCTGGTAATCCGGCGGCGCTTTTAAAACCGCCCATTCCCTCTTCTCGTAGGCGGCGAACCGGCCTAGTCTGGGCGGAAATTCAACGGGTTCGCCTTTTCCATGCCGATCAATCTTTCCTTCCTGCCCTTTCTCAACAAAGTCGAGAAGGATGCGCTCAAGGCCGTTGAGCACGAGGTTGAGTGGTTCTGCTTACCCGCCGGGCAGGTTCTGTTCCGCGAAGGCGATGATGCGGAAGCCTTTTATCTGGTGCGCTCCGGCGCGCTCGCCGCTTTTCGCCAGGGCGCGCTCGGACGTGCGGATTTGATTGGATATATCCGCGCTGGCGAGCCCGTCGGCGAGATGTCTCTCCTTGATGAGACCCCGCATTCTGCGAGCGTCTATGCCTTGCGAGATTCGGAGCTCGTCCGCCTTCCCAAGGCAAGCTTCGAGCGCCTGACCCGTAAGCATGCCAGCCTGATGCGAGAGCTGGCTCGGATGATGCTGGTGCGTTTGCGCGGTTACGACCGCAATATGAGCGCTGAGCCAAAAGTCTTCGCGCTGGTCTCAACATCGCCGACGATTGATCTGGATTATCGGGCCAATGAGCTCAAAGAGGCACTGAAACGCTGCGGGAAGTCCTGTTTTATCGCGGATGAAGAATGCGCTGATTGGTCAGGGCAGAAACTCGATGCGATTGAGGCCGAGTACGACATCGTCGTGCTGACCGCCAAAATGGCAGACCCCAGCTGGGCCCGCCGGGCCATGGGCCGCGCGGACAGGATGTGGGTCTTTGCCAGAGCGGATGCACGTCCCTCTAAGCCCATGCTCCCCGATGACCCCTCACCGGCGGCCAAGCTGAAACTGCTTGATATCGTGCTCTTGCATATGGGCGGTATCCGGCAGGCAGCGCGCCCACAGGAATGGATTGATGCCGCCGAGGCGTCGCGCCTCTTCCACTGGCGCCAGGACCATCACCGCGCAGATGCCGACCGCCTTGCCCGTACGCTGTGCGGTCAGTCGGTGGGGCTGATCGTATCCGGAGGGGGTGCTCGCGCTTATGCGCACATTGGAGCGCTCAAAGCGCTGCGTGAGGCGGGGATGCCAATCGACTTTGTGGGCGGCGCCTCTATGGGAGCGATCATAGCGGCAGGCATTGCCCTGGAATGGTCTGACGAGGAGATGGAGACCCGCATACGCAAGGCCTTCGTCGACAGCAATCCGCTGGATGACTGGACCTTGCCTGTCGTTTCACTGGCCAAGGGCGATAAGGTTGATGAACGACTGGAAGAGAATTTCGGCGATATCGAGATCGCTGATCTGCAACGCCCCTTTTTCTGCCTCTCCTCCAATCTGGGCAATGGTCGCCCCTATGTTCATCGTCGAGGGCGTGTCAGTGATGCCTTGCGGGCCTCGATCGCCATTCCCGGTCTGTTACCACCGGTCGTCGAGGGCAATAACATCCTCGTCGATGGTGCCGTCTTCACAAACTTCCCGGCTCAGCAAATGCAGGCCTTTCATCGCGGAGCCGTGGTCGGTGTCGATGTGACCCGCGCGCAGGGGCTCAACCCGGCTGACTATATCGACCCGCCGAATTTTGTCGGCTGGGTCCGAAAACACGGGCTCAAATCCCTGCCGCCGATCGCCTCCCTGCTCATGCGAGCGGCAACTGTTGGCGTTGCCGATCACCGTGATATCGGGCGTAGTGCTTCTGATCTGTTGATCCTGCCGGAAACCACCGTCGATATACGGGACTGGGACAAATATGATGTCGTGGTGGAGTCCGGCTATCAGGCCGCCAAAGGCATGCTCGCAGGCCTGTCTGAGAAGATGCGGAAGCGGCTCCACCTTTCCACTTCTTAAGCGCTAACACTCTGCGTCTCGCCTTGGTTAAGAAATGCGGCGCATTTTTCACTTTCCAGTTGAAACCAGGAGCTGTTCCTGACCAAAATAGCCACTCCTTGGGGGTGGGGTTTCAACACGTGTTGCGGATCATCTATCAGATCGTTAGCGCGGGCGTTTTGGTGCTTGGTGGGCTATTGCTGGTCATCGGCATGAATTCCTATGCTGACCTCATGAACATCCTGCATGCAGGTTTGTTCCAAGCCCTTTCCCTGTTCAACGCACCAGGTGTGGCGTCCTGGTTCCAAGCGCTTTTAAGCCCGCTCGAGACCAATCCAATTCTCATATCGCTAGTCACGGTGATATCTGCGCTCTTCACAGCGCCGGCACTCTTCTTCTTCATTACCGTCGCTGTGGCCGCTATCGGGAAACACTACGCTTTCCCTGAGGGATGGATGGCCAGCTGGTCAGCTGCTCGAAATCTGAAGAAAGAAGCACAGGCAGAAGAGAAACCACGCCTTCTCTGGGCCGCCAAGTTTCTGCTTTTCGTAACTGGCATTTTGACCATGCTCGTCTATGGCGCGGACCTATTCGAGCCCTTGATTGGCGCCATTTCGGGAAGTCCCGACTTTGCTTTTGAATCCCCGCCCAGTTCCAATGAGCGCTTGCTGGGTTACCTCTCCGGAGCTGCAGCGACCGTCGCCGCGGGTCCGACGATCGAACGGATCAACCGGACATTCGTCACAACAGTTTACCGTTTTGGCCGTCTCTACACGCTCATCAACATCCGCGTAAATCAGGAGTATCTGGACCAATGGGACCGGATGATCGCCAAGGCAAATGCGACCGTATACTCGGAGTGTTTTTCACGCCTGGATACTGCGTATAACGTTATAGATACACGCCATATCGAGACATCGGCCGCCGCTTCTGAGCCCCAAACACCCTCCGAAATCGATTGCCGCCCCACTCTCATCATCCTTGAACGCGGCGCATCGCACGAGATTATGCTTGCGACGCTCAAATTATGGGAGAATGCAATCCTTGCAGCCGATGAGGTCTTGCTTGTTCCACCATCTGGCGAACCAGCTTGGTTTTCTGCGAGCCCTTTCAAGGAAGCGATTAAAACGAGCGCTACAGATGATGAGGCCTTGAGCGAGAAAGCACTAGAAGTTCATCTTGGACGCAATCTTGAATCACTGGATTGGCACTGGCCGATCCATGACGCGCCAAAAGACTTGGTCTCCATTGCGCAGAGCTTTGGCGGCAAACACCGACCAGAGACCCATTATTTGTTGCGTCAGGCCAAAAAACTGCCTCGCACACCCCTGCCTCAGGACCGATTAAACCGAATTCAGGCCTTCTCAGTGCGTAAAGCTTATGGGGTGTTATACAGCGGCCCCACACCAACCAAACCCAAGCCTGACTACTCCGCTGATGTCTACAAAAAATAGGGCTCTGCGAGAAGCCACGGATTGGAGCGTTTAGTCCTCACGTCCCCAAAAATGCCACCAGGCCGGTTCAGGTTCTTCATGAATCCCCAACCAGATCCGCACCTGTTCTTCCGCTGGCTCAATGAGCCCCCAGGCCGGAATCCAGTTTTCGATCCATTGATCAATGGATGGCGACAGAACGGAGCCGATAAAGGCCAAACCAACGACCGTCACCAGGATTGTAAGCAGCGGTTTGAATATATCGGCGACAAATTGCATTGCTGAGCCTCTTAAGCTTGCATGGCTAATCCATATCCAACGCCAGCAAATTTGCAACCATCCTTCAAGCGATACAATCGCCTGAGCGGTTTCGCTTGCTAGGAGAAACAGCAAGTATATGTATGAAAAATGGCTGATAATTTCAAATTGAAACCAAGCAAGTGATGCGCTCGGCGGGGTGAGGGGCTAAGACTTTCATGAGCTTTTGGCTGAAACCAACAGTTTTCATGATCTTGATGCTGCATCTTGCCGGGTGCGGAGCCTCTCCTCTTGCGTCCGATCAGGAGGATTATCCTCCTGCTATCGCAGAACGCGTCGCCCTCGTAATTGGAAACTCGGCCTATACTCATTTCGATCCGCTTTCGGGAGCTCATGAGGATGCGAGACTGGTCGCAGATGCCTTACGCCACCAGGGTTTCACCCTAATCGGTGACGGTCCGCTTCTCGATCTCAGCTGGGCGGAGATGGTGCAATATATGCGCGTGTTCGAAGCTCGCATGTCCGCTGGCGGCGTGGCCGTATTCTATCACTCCGGTCATGCCTTGCAGCTAAATGGCGATAACTTCCTCGTCCCGGTAGACGCTGACGAATGGGCCGCCCAAACGATTGATACTGAGCTTGTTCGCTTGGCTGGAAGCTTCCGACCGCCTGCCGGGAGTGAACCGCGCATCAAACTGATCATGCTTGACCGCACACTCCCGGGGCCTCTCGTTGGAAGTCCCACGGCTGTTCTAGAAGCACACCTCGCGGATGAGCCGCTCGACCCCAACGAAGTCCACATTTTCGCGAGCGCGCCAGGCAGCCGCATCGAACAAGCTGAGCGGATGCTGGCAGGCCTGTCCGAAGGCGAACTCGACGCCGAAAATGGCCCTTCCCCCTTATCCCAAGCCCTCTCGGATGCCTTGCGCACGCCATATGCTCACATCCTCCAGGTCGCCTATCAACTCAATGTCATGGTCGCAGACCACACTGATGACCATCAACACCTGCTCACGCGCTATGGAGAGGAGGTTCCAGATGCTGGGCCACTCGTAGGGGCGCAATCAGCCAGCAGCCTGATCTCACGCCTTGACGAAGCCGAGCGGCAATTACTCGTTCGCACACCGCAAACACAAGATGGGTTCAGGAGTTCAGTCTCGCAGCTTGTAGGAGACGAAACCCGCTCGATTCGAGCCGTCAGCGACACGGTTGCAACTCTAACAGTCCTGCAAGTTGACGAGACCTTCCCGCTCTCAAGAACGGGAAGGAACTTGATCACCGAAGACGCGCTGGAGCTTGCTAGACTTGAAGCGTGGAGGCGGGTTCTGGAAGAATCCCGAGCCTCGGTCCTGGACGATACACAGAAGGCCGCAATTCTATCGCTCACAAGCTCGGCTTCATCACACCAATTACATGCCTTCGGCGTTGACCAGATGCTAGAGCGCGGTGAGTTCGATGATCTTCCCTCAACCATTGAGGCGATGGCGCAAGAAAGCGACCATATCGCTCCGACCGCACGGATCAGTGTCGAACGTCGACGCCTCGTCGAGCGTGCTCTATTTGAACTCGGTACGCGAGGCCGCGGGGCGGGTGCGCTAATCGCAGCCTTCCCTTCAATGGCGGGTATAACCGAGCCTATCGATGGCACGAGGTTAGCGGCTATGCTTAATCGCGCGCGCTCCGCGGTCGCTGACTGCGCGCCGCACCCCTTAACCGCAAATCAGATGGAGGCACTTGCCTCATTTGCCGTGTCCATAGGCGTGAACGCATTCACAAGCTCATCTATCTGCCGTCATCTAGGAGATGGGAACCGATTGTCCGTGGCACGCGAGCTGGCCTACTCCTCGTTCGAGCTTGTTGAAGGTCGCATCGTTCATGATCCTGATCTGATGCGCAGACGCGCGTATGAAACCGCGCTTTTTCTAGCCGTCACGGAAGGGGCGGCGCGAGACCGCTTGCGCGAGGTCCGCTTGGCCCGTGCACTTGAAGCCCAAGGCATTGATGTTGCTGTGGATGCGTCTCTGGAGGATCTGCAGTCAGCCGCCAATCCCCAGTTGGAAGCGTTAAGCGCGCCAGTTGAATCCATGCCTTCAAGCTTTGATGAAGCTGATGGCTTGAGAGCAGCAACTTACTTTATCCGCATGTTCGAAGGCCTGGAAACGACAGCTTATCAAGACCAAGTGGGCGTCTGGACAATTGGTTTCGGCACAACCGGCGACTGGATCAGCCCGGGAACCACCATAACCACAGCCGAAGCTTCAAGGTTTCTCACTGACTATATCCGCGATGACTGGCAAGGTCTGCGCTCGCAATTAAACGCTGAAGTCCCCGCACAAGAACAAGCCGCCCTGCTCTCACTCTCTTATAATGTCGGGCTGCCGCGGCTCTCCGAGAGTACACTCCTAAGGGAGTTGAACGCGGGCAATGAGGCGTCCGCCGCCGAGCATTTCCTCGATTGGAACAAGGCCAGGATTGACGGCGAGCTTGTTGTTATTCCCGGCCTGGACCGACGCCGTCATGCCGAGCGCGCACTGTTCTCGCTTGAGGCCTCTCCGATGGTGGCAGCGGACGTAATC
Source organism: Alphaproteobacteria bacterium (assembly GCA_018222865.1). GTDB lineage: Bacteria > Pseudomonadota > Alphaproteobacteria > Caulobacterales > Maricaulaceae > Maricaulis. Next base: position 20,879 of record JAAEZM010000010.1, on the reverse strand, counting down.
ATGCGGCATTTCAGCTTCCATGATCGCCAGCAGCTTCTGGATAACGGAATGGCTTTGCTTGGCTATGGCGAAATCGCGCCGGCAAACACACTGCCCCGGCGGATCACTCAGGAAGAGGCTCGCTCCAGGCTCGTCACACAGCTGGAGCGTGTTCGGGCAAACGTCTCAAATGCGCTTGACCGCGCCGTTGACCCGCTTCAACTCGAAGCCCTTACCGTGCTGGCTTACACCATCGGCATGGAGCGTTTCGAACGCTTGCCCGTCTTGAGTTACATCAATGAGGGCAACACTCAAGCGGCACTTGCTTCGATCGGATACTGGGACTTGAGCAGCCGCGGTGCAGGTGGTGTGGATATTGAAAACTATGCCGAATTGCGTGCCGATTCCGCAGCCCTCTTCATCTTAGGATACCGAATATGAACGTGTTCGCTAAACTGATCGCCGTTCTGCTTGGCTTGGCGGCGATGCCGCTTCAGGCCGTTGCTCAAAGCGATACGCTCGCCGAGATCCAGGAGCGCGGATATCTTAGGTGTGGCGTCAATCCAGGCCAGATCGGGATGTCGATGGCTGATGCATCCGGTCGCTGGATCGGTATCGGGGCAGACCTTTGCCGCGCCGTGAGCGCCGCGACCTTGGGCGACGCCGACGCCGTCGAATTTATCCCGGTCACGGCTCGAAACCGTTTCCTTGCCCTGCAATCCGGGGAAATCGACCTGCTCCTGCGAAATACGACGTGGACCTTCACGCGCGATGTCACACAAGGCGTTGATTTTGTTGGACCCTATTTTGTGGACGAGGAAAAAGTGATGGTCGCTCGTGAGAGCGGCATCGAAGAATTATCTCAGCTCAACGACCGATCCGTTTGTGTGATCGCCGGGGGCCCGTCCGAGGTTATCATGAACGATCTTGCGCTGTCCGCGAGCGCGAACATCAACATCGTCCCCCTTGGTAGCGCAGAGCAGTACAGACAGGCCTATATTGACGGAAGATGTGTCGGGATCGCGGACGGCCAAGCTGCTTTACTGGCAACTCGCTCATCTTTCAGCATGCCTGACGAACACGTCCTGATTGGTAATCGTCTGGCCTATTCGCCTCTCTCGATTGGGGTCCGACATGGCGATGACCGATGGGGCGACATCGTTCGCTGGACCTTCAATGCTCTTGCGACGGCAGAAGCACTGAACGTGAACCAGGACAATGTCCTTCAGATGTCTACGCAGTCGAGCCACCCGGTTATCCGTCGAATTTTCAACAGTGAGGGCGGGTCCGGTGCGCTTCTTGGGCTGGAAACCAGCTGGGCCGTTCGCGCCCTGCAATCGACAGGCAATCTGGGAGAGATTTACGATCGATCCTTCGGGCCTGATAGCGATTTGCCGATTGAACGCGGACCGAGTGCACTCTGGCAGGATGGGGGAATGATCTTCCCCGCTCCTTTCGAGTAAGTCCTATCCCGTCTCGGTAAACAGTTCGCGGCCAATCAGCCAGCGGCGGATTTCCGATGTTCCGGCGCCGATTTCATAGAGTTTCGCATCGCGCAATAAGCGCCCGGTCGAATACTCATTGATATAGCCGTTTCCGCCCAAGAGCTGGATCGCATCTAGTGCCATTTGCGTTGCGTTTTCCGCGGCATAGAGGATTGCTCCGGCAGCATCCTTGCGCGTTGTCTCGCCGCGGTCACAGGCTGCAGCGACAGCGTAGACATAGGCGCGCGTCGCATTCATGCGCACATACATATCGGCCAGTTTGCCCTGCACGAGCTGGAACTCGCCGATGGATTTGCCGAATTGCTGACGCTCGCGGATATAGGGCATCACCACATCCATACAGGCCTGCATGATACCCACAGGGCCAGAGGCCAGGACGGCGCGTTCATAATCGAGGCCCGACATCAGGACTTTAACGCCCTCATTGAGCGGGCCCATAATGTTGTCTTCCGGGACTTCGCAATCCTCAAAGACCAGCTCGCCCGTTTCCGAACCGCGCATGCCCAGCTTGTCGAGCTTCTGCGCGACAGAGAAACCTTTGAAATCTTTTTCGATCAGGAAAGCCGTGATGCCGCGAGAATGGGCGTCCATATCCGTCTTGGCATAGACGACCAGCGTGTCCGCAGCCGGCGCATTGGTGATCCACATTTTCGAACCGTTGAGCACATAGCGATCGCCGCGCTTCTCGGCCTTCAACCGCATGCCGACCACATCAGAGCCCGCGCCCGGTTCAGACATGGCCAGTGCACCAACATGTTCACCGGAAATCAGCTTGGGCAGATACTTGGCTTTTTGCTCTGCATTGCCCCAGCGGCGCAGCTGGTTGACGCAGAGATTAGAGTGGGCGCCATAGGAAAGACCGACCGAAGCAGAAGCCCGGCTGATCTCTTCCATCGCCACGACGTGCTCGAGATATCCAAGCCCTGTACCACCATCGGACTCTTCGACGGTAATGCCCAGAAGACCAAGCTCGCCCATCTTCTGCCAGAGGTCCGGCGGGAAGACATCGCTCTGGTCGATCTCGGCCGCGCGCGGCGCGATCTCATCAGCGGCAAACGATCGGACGGTGTCGCGGATCATGTCCGCAGTTTCGCCCAGGTGAAAGTCGAGAGAAGGGTATTGGTTCGGTATCATGCAGCGGCACATATCACGCGAACCGGGAGGGTCAAGACCGCCGGGAAGGCCGCGCAATTATTTTGCACGCTGACAGAATACTAGACGCCTTACTTGCGCTTATCGTTCAAAGCCGAGATCAGATACCAAAGCGAGAACAGAAATACGAAACTTCCCGCCAGGAAGCTCCAGGCCTCAATCGTCAAACGTCCAGTTTCCCACATCTGCCCGATATCCGGGAAGGCATAGACACCGGCGACCGCCGCGAAGCCGAAACTCAGCATTGTTGCGAAGACGAAGGAGCTGGCACTTCGGTCCTTGTGAACGACCTGTTCCTGGCCTGTGAAGGCATCCTCTTCGCCGACGAGGTCGGACGGCGAGAACTCATCCGCGAGCACATCGCGCTCCTCAGCCGATACCGTGGAAACCGTCTCAAGATCATCAGCATGATGGACCGCATAAGCTTCATCATGCTCGCGCTCTGCAGCCTCAATCTCGCCGACAGCACCAGCAGCCTCCGCCGGTTCATAGGCTGGATGTGGCGGTGGGTTATCGGATTGCGCGACTTTTTCGACTTCTTTTTCGACAACATCGTGAACTTGAGCCACAAGCGCGTCGGGGAGATCCGCATCAGGCTCTCGCGGCTCTGATGTCTCGTCCTGTTGCGCTTCGCTTTGCGGCTCGGCAACAACGGTTTTTTCCTCACCCGCCGCGTCTTTAGCCTCGACTTGGCCAGCCATGCCGCGAATTTCGACATCGGCGTCCAGATCAAGCGCGCCAAGGCCGAAGACCTCGCCTGCGCCCTCTTCCTCCTGCATGGCTTCAGCGAGCTCGGCGAGCTCGTCTTCCACGCTGCGTGCCTGCGCGTCTTCGGCGAAATGGGTGGCGAGACCGCCGGCTAGGACAAAACCCAGCGTGGCATTCTCCGGCAGGCTTTGATCATAGGTGTTGATCAAGGCGCGTCCGGCCTCTGCTGGCGTTTCCTGGGTCGGCAGGTGTTCGATTTCCTGCGACATGCGGGCAATGACCTGAGCCGCAGCCGCATCTTTGGCCGGCGCATTTGCAGCTGGCTCTGGTTTTGTGGGTTCAGCTCGTGGCGCTTCAGCAGGTACTTCCGCAACCGTTTCAGCTTTCGCCTCAACGGCCTTGTCTTCTGCGGGAAGAACCGAATCCAGTGGCACGCTCACGGGTGCAGGCTGTGGTGCCGGCTCCGAACGGCGCAATGGCGCCGCGCCGTGAATGGCATCAAGTGGCCCGCTTAATATCATCCGAGGCGGTGATTTGCGTAACGGTGCCGGTTTCTCAGGCTCAGCCGTTATCGACGTCTCGCCCTCATCGGCAGTGTCAGCCGGAACCTCATCCCCGTCCACGGCCTCATCCGTGATGGTCGGCACGTCCAATTCTATGATCGCTTCGAGTTCTGGCGCAGTTTCGACAGGACTGTCCTCGTCGCCAGCATCTTCCGCATCCCCTTCGAGCCCGGTCTGTGGCTCAGGGGTCACCGGATCCGCTTGCGTTTCGATGATATCAAGGGTCGCGGGAACGGGCGTCTCAGCTTTTTGAGTCGGAAGTTCATCCAGCGGAATCTCGCCGACTACCGCAAGAATACGAGCAATCTCGGCTTCAGCGGCCTGCCGGGCAGCGAGCTCAGCGGCCGATGGCGGCGGCGCCGTGTCGACAGGCTCTGCTGCTGGCGGATCGACTTCAGCAGGCGCTTCTGCTGCCATCTCCGCACCGACCGGCTCCAACACAGTTTCCTCGACAGGGTGCTCGACCTTTATGACAAGCTCTACAGTCGACTTCTCACGTTCAGCCGCCTTTTTTGAAACGGGCGGTGCGAACGAGGTCATGAAGAGCGCATTCTCGGCTTCGCGGCGTTCCAGATTGGCATCGCCATAAATGGCCAGGGCTTCACCTGCTGCCATCGCACGGCCCTCAAAGAGGTATCGCGCGACATCAGAAGTCTCGAACGCTTCTGCTCCAATGTCGGCGACAAAGGAGACCAGAGCATCGCGTTGGCTCGGTTTGAGCGGCGTATTCAGTACGGCATCAAGCGCGGTCTCGGCCTGAAGGACATCATAGATCAGAAGAAGATCTGCTTCCTTCTCAGAGACGGCGACGCCTTCTTTGGCTGCAGCATGGTGTCCAAACCCGACAACCCAGCGCCCATCATCGCCGCGAACGGCCTGCGGCTGAAACGGCTCGAAACGCTTGATCAGGTCGCGCGCGGCCGGAGTAGATTTGAGTTGCGGTTTCATCTTGTTCAGTTCTGACACATACCCATGAGCTCCCTAACGGGCGCTGCAAGATCAAAGCCGGATCTAATCGCCTGTCTCGCGATAGACATCCGTTGTATCCAGCGCCGTAAAGGGCGCTAGAAAGCCACCACCGGAACCCCCGCCAACAACGAAGATACCATCTTCAAGCTGAGCCGCCGCCGCATTGGTTCTCGGAGACGGCAGGTCTTCCTCCACACGCCAGGATGCTTCACCGGGCATCCAGCTGATATGGCTGTCGAGCGTGACACTGCCCGGCCCGCGTCCACCGAACAAATGGATACGGCCTTGTGCATCCTGCGCAATCGCGGCGCCAGCCCGCCCTTCCGGCAACATTGGAGCCTCGGTCCAGCTGTCATCTGCAACAGTGTACAGATGCACGTGCCGGGACGGCGCATCGGAATCGAAACCGCCCGCCACAAAAATCTCGCCCTCAAGCGCCAGAGCCGCGGCGCCGGGCCTCACAATGCCTTCTGGTGCGTCCAGGCTATCCCACTCGCGCGCCTCAGGGTCGAAAACAAAAATGGCTTCATCATCAAACGCCCCACCGATCGCAAAGAGACGTCCATCAGCGGCAATCAGAGAAAAATCAGCCCTTGGCGCTGGCATGGGAGCTTCGCTCTGCCAGATGCGGCTCTGTGGCGACCAGGACCACATCGCCGGACTCGGTCCAACACCGCCAAGCTCACCGCGCGCATATCCACCCGCGATATAAATCCGATCTTCAATGACGCTCATGCCGAAGCGTTCAAGGCCTCTCGGCAAGGGTGTTTCAGAAAACCAGCGATCGAGTTCAGCATCATAGCTTTCAAACTCGTCACGCGGATCCGTCAAGCCTGCGCCGCCGGCCGCGTAAAGCGTTCCCTCCAGCACAGCCGCGGCGAGCCCCGAGCGTGCAGCATCGAGACGTCCGGCCGGCTGCCACTCGCCCTCAGCTACGGCTCCGCCGGACACAACGCACAAACATGCGAGTGCGAAACTCAAGACACGCACAATCTCACCTTCCTCCGCTCCCCAGCGCCTGGATTGATATCATCACAGAAGAACGAGTGCCGCCAACCCCAGGAATGCGAGAAATCCCACAACGTCCGTCACGGTGGTCACAAAGACCGAGGACGCGACAGCAGGATCTGCACCGGCTCGCATCAGCCCCAGCGGGATCAAAATACCTGATAATCCAGCACATCCCAGATTGATGACCATGGCCGTGGCGATCACTGCAGCGAGTTGCCAATCCTGGAACCAGACGAGGGTCACAACCCCCATGACGACGGCAAAAATCAATCCATTCACCATGCCTGTCGCAAGTTCACGCCAAACTACACGCATGGCATTTGCCGCGGTCAGATCGCGTTCAGCAATGGAGCGCACCGCAACAGCAAGCGATTGTGTGCCGGCATTGCCGCCCATCGAGGCGACAATTGGCATCAAGACCGCCAGAGCCACTATTCGCTCGATCGCCCCTTCAAAAATCGCAATCACAGCAGATGCGAGAATGGCAGTCGCGAGATTGACCAGGAGCCAAGGCGCTCGAGCCCGAACAGATTGCACGACCGTATCGGCAAGACCGGCCTCATTCACGCCCGCCAGCGCGAGCATGTCTTCCTTGTTTTCATCCTGGATGACATCAACAATGTCATCCAGCGTCAGCATGCCGGTCAAACGCCCCGCAGCATCAACGACCGGAGCGGAAACCAGGTGGTATTTCTGGAAGAGATAAGCGACCTCTTCCTGGTCGGTTTCCGGATCCACCAGAATGCGCGGCACCTCCATAAGCTCGCGCAGACCGGTATCACGCCGCGCACTCAACAGCCGGCATGCGGGAATTTCGCCGACCGGGCGAAACCCCGTATCAATGACGAAAAGGTCGTGGAACTTGTCGGGCAAGTCATTATCCGCCGCGCGCATGTGATCGAGCGCATGGCCGACCGTCCAGAACTCCGGCGCGGCGACGAATTCCCGCTGCATGAGACGACCGGCTGTCTCCTCATCAAAGGCGAGAGACAATTCCACCGCTTCACGTTCTGGCTCGGGCACTTCTGCCAGAACCGCATCGCGAAGGTCTTCGTCGATTGCCTCCAAGACGTCGGTAGCATCGTCACTGTCGAGTTCCGTGATCGCTGCAGCAATATGAGACGCATCAAGGTGATCAAGAATCAGTTCGCGACTATCGGGCTCCAGCTCCGAGATCACTTCGCCGGTAAACGTATCCGGCGCCAATATGGACAGGCTTTCCAGCTTGTTGGCTGAGAGCTGCTCCAGGACATCGGCGATATCGGCTTCATGCAGTGGCGATAACAGCCGCCGAACACGATCCGCATCTTCCTGCGCGATCGCCTCGGTCAGTTCGGCAACAAAGACGGGATCTGTGTCTGCACGGGCCGGCGCATCATGGAGGAGTTCGTCTTCAAAAGCGGTTTCGCTCACGGGGCCCCTCCTCTCGGCAGATATCAACGGTCTCAATAGCTTCGCCGGCACACTAATTCGCACCGTCGCCAAAGGCGAGAGCGAGATTCAAGCTAGAGGCGAGAAAAACGCAGCTGTGATGATCGCACGGTCAAAGCCGAACGATCATCACAGTTTCAATTGGCGCTCGATCAATCGCGAACAGGAGCACCGTTCTCGAAAGCATCCCAAACATTTGCGCGCCAGGCCGGGTCGGGACGCTGGGAACGCACCTCAAAGACCATGCGATCCACCAACTCGCGGCCATGGCGGTCGGTCACGGTAACCGTCGCGACATGCACGCCCTCGGGCAGGTCCCTCGGCAAAAGCGCACGCCATAAATGCATATTGCGATCCGTGATCGAACGCTGCGGCTGGGGCGCACGCGGTGAGAGCGGCCAGCGCGCATATCCCTGGACACCCTGGGCATTCGGGTTTCCAGACCGGCTCTCATACGCATAACGAGCGACGGAGAATTGCCGCTGGATGGCGAACGGGTCGGCATAATGCGCACCGATATTGGCCGTCTCGCCCTGGGCGTCCTGCGTGCGGGTCATAGCGATTTGAGGACCATCATTGATCGTCAGCACAACCTCGGTCTCGCTATCGCCGATCCAGACATTGGCGGTGATGAAGCTTTCGCCTGCCAGATCCTCAGGAGTCAGGATCTTCACATCGGGCAGATCAAAAATATTCAGTGGCGGTACGGGGTCGCGCTCATCGCGATCAGACTGGCGCCACGCATTGATATTATTGAACCAAGTGCGAAAGCCCGGCGTGTTCATGGAAAGCCACATGCCGCGATGACGGCCCATATTGGACGCCATAAACCGCTCGCGATACTCGCCCTCATCATCGAATTCCAGCTCAACCCAGCCACGCGGAGCCCCGAGACGGCTCAAGGCCATTGGCACGCCATGCACGTCGAAATCGCCATTGTACCAGGCTCCGGAGACTGCACCGGCAATGATGTGTCGGAACGGCAAGACGTCGACATTCACAGCCTCGGACCAGGGGCCATAGTGATCGCCTGGCGCCATATTCTCGATTGTATGCGTATGCCCAGACAGGGAGAGCGCATTGCGCCCCTCCACCAGAGCATAAAGGTCCGTCACATTATCCGTCTGGTGCGCCGTCGTCGTCTGGTCGACGAAGGATACGAAGGGAATGTGGTGAGCAAAAATCAGCGTATGGTCCTCGTCCGCATGGGCCAATACGCCTTCAACAAACGCCATCTGATCGTCCGTGATCCGACCATTATAGCGTTTACGATCATCCTCGACGCAGAATTCCCGGCCGGCCATCTGGGCATCTTCGATACCGCAGGGATAGATGACATTATCAATGACGAAGAAGGTCACTTCGCCCATCTCAAAAGCGTAGTAGGCCGGTCCGTAGAGATTGCGCCAGCTATCCGCACTATCGGCATCACTGTCGGCATCGAAATCATAGTCGTGATTGCCGTGCACCCACCATTGCGGCACGCCCAGAACGCTCCAGATCTCGGCAACACGATCGATCAGCCCGAGATCATCACCCATGACGTCACCAACAGCGAGAAGGCAGTCCACGGCCCCCGGGCCACGATCGATAATATCGTCGACTGAACTGTCCCGCATGAACGAGACCTCAGTATTATTATAGGTCTGCACATCACCGAGAATACCGCAGGTAAAATCGTCACCAACCTCACTCTCGATAAGCGGGAAATTGATCGCTGCTGGAAGCGGACCTGTTGGGGCGAGCCCCCCAAAACGCAATGGTCTGGGACTCCCCTCGGGTTTGTGTTGATAGGCGAACTGGGGCACCCAGCGTTCATCGGTCGGCACACGCCAGCCAGACGGCTGAATGACGAAGACCGACATGTCATCCAGGACCGGAAGCGCATAGGCGCCGTCGGCATCCGTGACAGCCACATCGCGCCCATTGGAGACCATGACGTCTTCCAGGCCGGGTTCGCCGGCGTCGCGCACACCATCCCGATTGAGGTCTTCAAAGACGTGGCCGACGATCGTGTCGCGCTCTCCAGCACCCTCGCCCGCTGCAATCACATCGATGCTGGCGAAGTATGGGCTTTGCTCGACAATCGCGTCGTTGTCATCAGCGCTGGCGAGAGACGGCACTCGATTCGTCTGACAGGCCGCCAGGGCCGGTACAAGCAATAAGCAGCTATAGCGCAAAGCGGTGCGGATCATAAAACTCCCCTTCCCAAGACCGGTTTTCCGGTTTGGCTAACAGAGGGATATGACACGGATACTACAGTGCAATCCGCAATGATGCTGGGGATATAAGAGAAATGGTGCGGTCGAGAAGACTCGAACTTCCACGGGTTTTACCCCACAGCGACCTCAACGCTGCGCGTCTACCAATTCCGCCACGACCGCACGTGGAAGAGGCGCGGGAGATAGCAATATCCCCGGCCCTTGTGAAGAGGTTTATGCGGTTCTTTATGCAGATGGTTACGCGGCGGCGAAATATTCGTGCGCGTCGGCAGGCCCGGTTATGGTCACCGCAATGCGATCGCCTTGGATGACGACTTCACCACGGGCGATTGGATGATTATTGGCGAGGATCCAGACTTCGTCATCCTCACCCGAATCAAGCGGAATCACCGCGCCGCGACCCATGCGCAAGAATTGCTGGATCGGCATCTTGGAACGTCCAAGCAGGACAGAGATTTCAACTTCGACAGCGCCGATCTGTGACACGCATCACTCCCAGACTTGCCCTTAAGGGTAATCATCACGATGTTTACGCGAACCGGTTTCCGCAGAGTTAAAGCAGTGTTGATATGACAGATCTGACCGTTGATTGGGCCGTTTCCAAGGGTTTTGTGCCCTATGAAGCCGCTGTGGCCTTCATGGAATCACGTGCGGCAGCGATTGCAAAGGGTGAAGCCAATGAGCTGATCTGGCTGCTTGAGCACGAACCGCTCTATACGGCCGGCACGAGTTCCAAGCCCGAGCACTTGCTGACGCCGGACCGTTTTCCGATCTATGAAACGGGTCGTGGCGGTGATTATACCTATCACGGCCCCGGGCAGCGCGTTGCCTATGTCATGCTTGACTTGACCAAGCGGGGGCGCGACGCCCGAAAATTCGTCCAGAACATGGAAAAATGGCTGGTTGATACGGCAGCGGCCTTTGGAATCACTGCTGGCACGCGTGACGGTCGCGTCGGTGTCTGGGTCGATCTAGGTGATGGTCGTGAAGACAAAATCGCTGCCATCGGCGTTCGCCTGCGCCGATGGGTCAGCTTTCACGGCATTGCGTTCAATGTCGCGCCGGACCTGTCGCATTTCGGCGGCATTACACCGTGCGGCATCTCCAACCCGCTCTATGGCGTCACCAGTCTTGAAAAACTGGGCAAGACGGCATCGATGGATGATTTCGACGTGGCGCTCCACCTCGCCTTCACCGATATTTTCGGTCAAGCGCGCAAGGTCGATGCGCCGGAACTGCTAGCCGCCTAGTCTGGCTTGCGCGGCTCGGGGTCAGTGGTTGCTGGTGAGGCCTCGGATGAGGTTTCAGGTGCGGCTTCCGGTGCCGTTTCTGCGCTTTCCTGTGCCGGCTGATCCGCCTCGTCCTGTGAAGGCGCTAAAGCCTCATCGGTGGCCGCAGCTGCGTCATCCGGCTCAGCTTGCTCCGACAGCCCTGTCTGGTCGTCTTCTGCATCCTTTACCTCGGCAACAGGCGCGTCGAGCTCCCGTGTCGCTTCAGCATCGGCTTCAACGTCCCCGGAGGGCTCGATAGCCGAGTGTTCTGTCTCAGACTGTTCTGGCTCTGATTGTTCCGCCTCAGGGGCTTCAGTCTCGACGCCTTCCGTCGGCTCACTCGCAACAGGCGCGACCTCCTCCACCTTTTCCGGCTCGGTCGGCTCAGGGGCCGACGCCGGATCAGGCTGAGGGGCAAGAGGAGCTGGATTGAACATGGACGGGGTTGTCTGGTCCATATTGATGCGCCCGCCCTTGCGCTTGAGCTGAGCAAACCAAGGCGCAAATGCCAGAATCATCAGCCAGAATGCGAGAAAAGACGGTGTCGAGCCGGCAGCCGCGATTTCCAGTGCCGCGGCTTCATTGGCTTCAATATGCGCTTCAAACGCCGCCATGAAGCCGGGCTCAGACATAGCCGCCAGGAAGGCCTCATCATCGCTTGCGTCGACACCATTATCGGCAGCGAAGCGACGCATTTCCTCGAACATGCCCATCACCATCACAGTCAGTCCGGTGACGACCTTCGCTAGAACCGCGAGTATCACGGGCAGCAAGGCCAGCGCGGTTCCGCGGTCCACATATCGGCGGCGATTGGCGTGAAGACTGAAAACGAAAAACCAGATAACAGCTGCAGACAAGCCCATGAACTGGGAAGGAATGCCCGCGCTCAGGCGCCAAAAATCCGCAACCGCCAGGACCAGCAGGCCCAGCAGATAAGCCGTCATCGACGCGCGAAAGACAGGCAGAAACAACACACCCGGATTCATGGAATCGCCCCCAGCGTTAAACCCTGAACCGGTATGTCTCACCGGGACTATCTGGCGTCAATCAGATAGCATCAAAGGACTGAAGGTTTCGCACAAACTTGTCCTAGCTGTCGTCCGCCGCTTGAGCAGAGACATTGATCGCCGGTGCGGGCCCGAAGCGGTTTTCACCGCTATCCCCGGTCATGGCGCCAAGCCAGAGCGTATAAATCAACCAGATCAGATTGGTGAAACCGATAACCGCGACACCGGCGCCGCCGGCACCGAAGATCACCATCGGGCCGATCTCCCCGTCGGAGAGAGCCGCAGCCAGGACAACTCCACCAATCAGCATGAGGCCGATTGCGAACACGACCATATTAAGCAGCCAGGGGATGAGGTGGAACCAGGCACTCCGCCCGGTATCGTGCAAGCGCTTGCCATAGACGGCAACGCCAACCCAGACCAGAACCAGCCAGACCAGGCCGCCAATGAGCGGCAAGACATTGATCAACAGATTGCCGACAATAATCACGGCGACACCGCGCCAGTAATCCCCCGCACCAATGCGGCCTTGCGTAGCAAAAAGCAGGTTCTGCCAATCCATAACGACGCCCCCTCGAACGTTTGAGCCCTATTCGAACTCGATCATCAACTCGTCGGCGGCGACCGATACGCCCGCCTCGACGTTGACCGCTTTCACCGTACCGTCTTTTTCCGCGCGGATGACGTTTTCCATTTTCATGGCCTCAACCACCAAAAGCGGCTCCCCGGCTTTCACGTCCTGGCCGGTTTCAACATCAACACTGACGATAAGCCCCGGCATCGGCGAGATGACCAGCTTGCTGGTATCCGCCTTCTCCTTTTCCGGGAGCAGGGCGTGCAGCTCTGCGGAACGCGGCGTACAGACAATCGCCACGGCCGCGAAGCCGCGATGGCGCATGACATAGCCCTCGGTACGATCCTTGAACTCCAGCGCAAAGGCCTCGCCATCAATCTCACCCTCAAACAGGTGGTGACCAGGCGTCCAGTCGCTGCTCAGCGTCATGCGCTCTGCACGCAGCTCCGGGATCCAGAGTTCAATCTTGCGGTCTTCCAGCCAAGTCACCTCGGCCGCGATCCGGCGCCCATCCATCATCACGATCCATTCACGCGATGCTGGAATATCGGCAGGCGCAACACGTCCCTCCGACATCTCGGCACGCCGTGTCAGCGTCTCATGGATAAAGGCCGCAGCACCGGACATATAGACCAGCTGCTCCTCGCGCGGGCGCGTGCCATTAAAGCCTTCCGGGAAGTGATCGGCGATATATCCGGTGTGGATGCGGCCAGAGCGGAAATCCGCCTCGTCCAGCACGGCAGACAAGAATGGCGCGTTAGACTGCAATCCCTCGACATGCAGACGGTCCAGCGCTGCCGCGAGTGTTTCAATGGCTGTCTCGCGGTCTTTGCCATAGCCGATCACCTTGGCGATCATCGGATCATAGAAAAGCGAAATCTCATCGCCTTCGCGAACGCCACTATCAATCCGCAGCATGCCTCCGGCCAGCTCTCCTTCTTCAGGCTCCTGGAAGCGCTTCAGGCGACCAATGGAGGGCAGGAAACCGCGATAGGGATCTTCTGCATAAAGGCGAGCCTCGACGGCCCAGCCATCAATCTTCACATCGCGCTGGGAGACTTCCAGCTTCTCGCCGGCAGCTGAGCGGATCATCTGCTCAACAAGGTCGAGGCCGCAGGTCAGCTCCGTAACCGGATGCTCGACCTGAAGACGAGTATTCATTTCCAGGAAGTAGAAATTCCGATTCTTGTCGACGATGAACTCGACCGTCCCGGCGCTGTCATAATCGACAGCAGCTGCCAGGGCGACGGCTTCCTTGCCCATGGCGTCGCGGGTTTTCTTGTCCAGGAAAGGTGATGGCGCTTCCTCAAGAACCTTCTGGTTCCGGCGCTGTACCGAGCACTCGCGCTCATTGAGATGAATCACCTGGCCATGCTTGTCACCCATGACCTGGATCTCGATATGACGTGGCTCTTCGATGAATTTCTCGATCAGGATACGGTCATCGCCAAAGGAGGACTTCGCTTCATTGCGCGCCGCGGTAAAGCCGTCCTTCACCTCGTCCTTATTGCGCGCAATACGCATGCCCTTGCCGCCACCGCCAGCAGAGGCTTTCAGCATCACCGGATACCCGATGGCATTTGAAGCCGCGATTGCGGTTTCGACATCACTGATTTCACCGTCAGCGCCCGGGATCGTGGAAACGCCGGCCTTAGCTGCCAATTGTTTGGAGCGAATCTTGTCGCCCATGGCGTCGATGGCCTCGGCATTGGGGCCGATCCAGGCCACGCCAATCTCTTCCAGTGCTTTCGGGAAGGCAGCATTTTCCGACAGAAAACCGAAGCCCGGATGGACGGCATCTGCGCCTGTTTCCTTGATCGCGTCCAGAATGGCGTCCATGCGCAAATAGCTCTCGCCCGGCGCCGGCGGCCCAATAAATACAGCCTCATCGGCCATCTCTACCGCCATGGAATCCGCATCCGCTTCTGAATAGACCGCGACGGTGGGGATCCCCAGACGACGGCAGGTCTTGATAACGCGGACGGCGATTTCGCCGCGATTGGCGATGAGAATTTTCTTGAACATAAAGCCCCCAGAGCGGACGGGTGGACACCCGGTTCGTAAAAGGGGTTTAGCGTGGCTTGCCCGTCAGCGGCAAGCACTCAGCTGCCGCGGCTGTCTTCGCCATCGCGTATATGGTCGAGCCATTCCAATTCCACCGAGCGCAGCCGGCCGATAACGGTCACCAGGAAGGCGGTAGACCAGCCGATCAGCAAGAATCCGTTGAACCCCTCAATCGCCGAGACAAGCCGCCATTGCGAGTCGAGATAGATGTCGCCAATCCCCAGCGTCGTGTAAGTCGACGTCGAGAAATAGAGCGCCGCCTCCATGGTGTCGAATTCACCGAGCCAGATGTAAACGCCCGCATAGAGCAGGATTTCAATCGCGTGGAGCAAAAACAAGCCATTGACCACAATCATGAAAAACGCACCCTGCCGCCAAATGTTCAGATGTGGCCGGATGTGGTTTGATCGCGATCGCATGAAAGCGAGCAATACTGCCAGCCCCACCATGTGAATAAGGGTCGTGCCGACGGCGAGAAGCGCTGAAAGTCCGAGCGATTGCCACATGTTTTGTCCCGTCCACCCCTGCCAGAGTATCTACCCGAAATACTTGCCCAATTATTTGAAACGGGAAACACGCTCGTCTCCACGCGTCAATGTGACGCTTGTGCCTCGCTTCACCAGCAAGACATCTGGCCTTCCCAGGCGAGCCCGGTAGATTGGTGCCACGCTTGGGGGAGAAAGCCATGACAAAAGCCATTTATCGCCGGTCTTCAATCGCGCGTCCGCTGGAACCGCAATACAAGACAAACTTGGCAGTCATGATCTTGGCGCCCATCGCGGGTGTTGCGGCCTATATCCACGCCGGCATGCAAGGCGAAACCGGGCTTGCCCCGCTTTTTGCTGCGCTGGAAGCCGCGCTCCTCGCCTTCGTCGCCTGGGCCGCTGCGCGTGAACTCGATCCAGATCGCAATAGCGGTGCCTTTTTCGCCATGGCTCTGGCCGTCGCTTCACTCTTCTTCATTCCCGGCCTCGCCTTGTGGAGTCTAGCGCTGGGATTGATGGCCGTGCGGGTTGTCAATCGCTCGGTCGGTCAGCCGATCAAATTCGGCGATGTGATCATTGTCTCAATAATTTCTGCACTCGCCGTGTTCCGGGACGGATTCTCTGAAATGGGTGTCGTCGCGGCCATCGCCTTCTCGATTGACGCCTTTTTCGACCGGAAACGCACGCTCAACCTGATTGGCGCGGCCATTGCCCTGTCCTTCACGGTCTGGGAACTGATCGAGCTGCAAGGCGATATCGAAGCTCTGCTACTCGATGCGATCAGTGTTATGGACCCGGTCCACCTCTATGGCGCACTCGCGATTCTGGCAGCCTTGCTGGGCCATGCACTCTTGATAGGTAAGGTCCGCAGTGTCGGCGATGCGACCGGTGAACCGCTGAGCGGATTGCGAGTACGAGCCGGTGTGATCATCTTTGCCCTGATCGGCCTTGCTGCCCTTACAGAGGGGCTGCCCAAAGCACTGGAAACTGCTCCAGTATTTGCGGTGGCGCTGGGCGTTGTCATCGGGCGTTTCATACCGGAAAAACGACCGACATGACGGCCTGGCTGAAGGACTGAAAGCGCGATGTTTTGCAAATCCACCCCATTCACGGCATCCTCAGCCCAATAGCAGACACAGGCTCAAGGAGGCAGGGGCAGGATGAGCGACCTAACGCTTTCAGACTTCATCAGTCGAGATGAGTTGCGAGCCCTGTCCGGCAAAACGAATTGGCAAGGCGGTCTCATGCTGGCGGGCGATCTCGCGCTATTGTCCATCGCCTTTGCCCTGCCCATCCTGTGGCTTAACCCGCTGACCCTTGTCTTGGCGATCCTGCTGATTGCGGGTCGCCAATTGGCGTTTGCAATTGTTCTGCATGACTGTGCGCATGATGCCCTCTTCCGGACACGGGCGCTAAATCGCTTTTTTGGACAATGGGTGGGCGGTGCAGCGATTGACGTCCCCCTGGCTCTTTATCGGGACTACCATCTCAAACATCACAAGCATGCGGGAACGGATCAGGATCCGGACCAGGTATTGGTGAAGGCCTATCCGGTCACGCAAGACAGCCTGCGCCGAAAATTCACCCGGGACCTCACCGGCCAGACCGGTTTTAAGGAAGTCCTCGGCGCCTGGCGCAATCCCGATTGGCGCGCCAAACTCCCCTTCCTGACCCTCCATGCCATATTGCTGGCGGTGCTGACCGCGATCGGCGCACCCTGGGCGTATTTACTGTGGTGGGCGGCGCGGATCTTCGTCTTCCCGGCGATTATGCGTTTGCGCAATATTGGTGAGCATGGCGTGGCGCTTGACCGCTATGACCTCGATCCGCGACGCAATACCCACACCACGCTGGCGCGCTGGTATGAGAAGATTTTCGTTGCCCCGAACCATGTGAATTACCACTTGGAACATCACATGTTTGCTGCCGTACCGCCTTATAATCTGCCGCGCTTGCACGCGCTTCTGCGCTCACGGGGCTATTATGACGGTTTCGACTGTTTCACGGATGGGTATGCGAACATGCTGAAAAAGGCGGTGCAGGTCTGACACCCTGCTTAACGTCAATTTGCGGCTAGTCGTCCAGGTTCTGCGTTTCCGCGAGAATGGCATCGCTACCCAGGCTCGGACCGTCGAAATGGCTCTCAAGGACCCAGCCATAGCGGCACGGTCCCGTATAGGCCCGTCCGGCATTGCTGCCTCGTACTGAACAACTCTCCAGATCACGGCCATAGATCACGCCCACCCAGCGTGTTTCGGAGACGAGTTCATCGCAACTATATTCGCAAGTGATCGCGGTATCGCAGGCCAAACCTGAGGCCCCAGCGCGCACCGTATCCAAAACCAGATAGTCATGGCCTGCGCCAAGATGCACGGGATAGGTGATGGGCTTGTCGTCTTCCATATCCGCCGGGCGGGTGAACTGGCCAACGACGCATTGCGGATTGCCCGCATCACCACGCACCATGACCGGCATTTCCGAAGGCGGATTGATCAGCTGAGCCGGGCGCAGGGCCTGTGCAGACGCGATCGGCGATAACAGCGCACACGCAAGCACACCGGCAAAAACCGTTCTTACGGTATTGGGGTGTTTCTTGTTGTGGTCTGCAATCATTGTCACGCCTCCCTTCCTTCCGGTCAGTGCCCGATTCCGCTGAGCGGAGACGTGTATTTATAGCAATAAAGACCACATACAATGTGACGGTGGTCACGTATTTCTGAAGGTGTTGCGCAAATGCAAGCCTCTGATTAGCCACAACTTGTGAATGATATTCACCTCAGGGGATGACGCCATATCGCCCGCCATCCCCGGCATCGGCGCGCGTCTAGTCTTGACCGAGGAAGACTTCGGCCAACGGAAGCGCGAGTTGGTCAAGACGGGTGCTGTCGGCATTGCCCGTAGCCGCGATCACCAGTTGCGGCTCGACCATGACGAGGATGAAGGAGCGCCCGCCTGGCGATCCGCCGGAATGGGCGGCGTAACGCATTCCCGTTTCTGCCTCGCGCTCAGTCCCCATGCCGTAAACATAGGTGACACTTTCTCCTGAGCTCAGCGTGACGGGCGCAAGCACCTCATCCATGGCATTGAGAGGAATGATCTCCCCTGACGCCAGATCGGCCCCCATGGCAGCGAGATCACGGGAGGACATCAGCAAACCGCCACCACCAAACTTGCACTCTGCCGACAGGGAGATTTCCGTCCAGTCCGACACTTCACCAAACCACGTTACAGCCTTATCCGCGCCGTCATGATCCGTGCTGGCGCGATATCCCGCCCCGAGCGCTGCCTGCATGGCCACATCAAAGCTCTGAGTGTCCGTCGCCTCAACCAGGAGATGGCTGGCCAGGGCAAAGCCATAGGTCGTGTAGACGTGCTGGGCGCCGGGTTCGCCAATCAAGGGGTCATGAGCGAAATAGGCCACCGCATCCGCAGGCATTTCACAGCGCAAATCATTGAAGGCGCGCCAATCCGCTTCGCCGCGATATCCGCGAATGCCTGCGGTATGGCTTAGCAAGTGGCGCAGTGTGATGGCGCGATAGGTTTCGGGAAGATCCGGATCAATCTCAAGAATGGATACATCCAGATCAAGCTCGCCTTCGCGCTCAAGGCGGGCGAAGGCCATGCCCGTCAGCATTTTGGCAACGGAGTAAGCATTATAGTCACGCTCGACGCCATCGTCTGCATCACGGCGGATCCCCCCCTCCGCCTCCCAGATGATGCGACCGGCCTGCATCACCGTGACGTTCAAGGCTGGATAGCTGACGGCAATCTCATCAAAGACAGTCTGGGCCTGGGCGGCCACCTCCCGAGGCAAGGCATGCTGTGCATGGGCAGGCATGGCCATCTGGCTCGCAGCCAGGAGAAGAGCAGCAGCGGGGAGAAGTCGGTTACGCATATTATCCTCTTTCAAATCAGGCTTGATGAAGGGATGCGTGCACAAAGGGACTTGTCGCGTCGCGCTAAAACGGGCGAATTGCTCACATGCTGGATGAATGGCTCAATCCTTTGCGCCGCGGTCTGCGCAATGCCTGGCAGGTCGCCGGGAGCGTGCTGCTGATTGGCGTGGCAGCGCTGGGCCTGCTCCTGATTGGTCCACAAAACATTGGCGCGATTAGCCCACCACAGATCGCTTACACACTCGAGGATGATATCGACTTCAGGCGTTTGCTCGCCGCACCGGATGACTGGATCCGCGCCCCGTCCTATGCTGTCGCCGACCTTGATACGCCCGGCTGGATATATTGGCAGGTCCCCGATGAGCAGGTCGCTGGCGATGCCCCGTTGGCAGTAGCCCTCAATGGCCCCTTCTCAGCCGAAGTCTATTGGAATGCCCACCTCATCGGGACCAAAGGGACCGTCATCAGTCGTGAGGGCGAACGTGCCGGACCAATTGATGCCCTGATCGCCATCCCCGCGGCCCGCATCGCATCTTCGAACAACCGCCTCCTGATCCGTCTCATCTCGACCCGTGCCGGCTACGAGCCCGCTGTCCTGGTTCAAAACCTCGGTGTCGTTCCCTACAGCGCAGATGAGCGGCGATCTTTGCGCTATTATCTGCCAGCCCTCAGCCTGATCGGTGTCATCTTGGCCCTGATAGTGGTGCTCGTGCGGTTATTGCGTGAGCGCAACGATCCCAATCTGGGCTGGCTGATCGCCGCCTTGAGCGGACTTATGATCGCAGACCTTGCCGAAATTTCCCGCGCTCTCGTCAACTATCCCTATAGCTGGCATCAGCCGCGCCAGGCGATCGCCATGCTCGGGCTCTTCCTTTTTGGAAGTGCTGTTCTGGGTTTTGTGCAAGCGCGCTGGCCGCTCTCCAGGCTCTGGACATACTTGATCATTGCAGCTGGCCTCGCGGGCCTGCTGGCCAGCTTCTTCAGCCAGACCGGCTATGATGCGCGCGCTGCCTATGGACTGGCCTGGCTGATGGGCCTGACGGCACTCAGCCTCGTATTTGCAGGACGTAAGGAGCATAGCGCCTGGGCCGGACTTCCCATTCTCCTGATCGCACTGGCCTATCTGTTCACCTTCCCCGGCGATTTTCTTGACCGCGCGGTCTATGTGCTGGGGACACTCAGTCTCGGCTTGATGATCTGGCGGCACCGGGATGCCCTCTCTCCCCTGCTCGAGCCAGAGGAAGAACCCAAGCGTCTGCTGGTTCAAGCTTCAGGAGAACAGATCTCTGTCCCGCTGAGCGACATCGCCTATCTCAAGGCGGCAGGGAATTACACTGAGATCCATCGCCGCGACGGCCGTTGGCATCTCGACAATCGCAGCCTAAAGACCCTGCTGGACAGCCTGCCCGATGATATCGTGCGTATTCATCGCTCCCATGCCGCACCTCTGGCGGGCATTGAACGCCTCACCGCGACCGAAGGCAGCCGCTATCGGGTTATCCTGGATACAGGAACGGAACTGGCGGTAAGCCGCAGCCAGGTTGCCGATATTCGGGCGCGGCTGAGATAAAGCGCCTTTACGGCGCTCTGCCCGTCGGAGAGCCCAGCGCCGTCTTGAAAACGCTGAGGGATCCGAGCTCGCGGGGCAAGACGCGCACCATAACTACACAGCGCCGGGTCGAGGCGGCCTTTAGGGGTTCGCCGTCGAAGTCGTCCGCCAACAGCCCCCTAAAGCGGAATATTATCGTGCTTCTTCCAGGGGTTTTCCGCCTTCTTGTTTTTCAGCGTGCGCAGCGCTGCGATCAGGCGTTTACGGGTGTTGCGCGGCATGATGACGTCGTCGATATAGCCGCGACCTGCTGCCACGAAGGGATTGGCAAAGCGGTCTTCATATTCCTTGACGTGCTCGGCCATTTTCTCTTCATCACCCAGGTCCTTGCGGTGGATGATCTCGGCCGCGCCCTTGGCACCCATCACCGCAATCTCCGCCGTTGGCCAGGCATAGTTCACATCACCGCGAAGATGTTTGGATGACATTACAT
>JAAEZM010000009.1:72525-120434 GCA_018222865.1 Alphaproteobacteria bacterium | reverse complement strand
GGAGGTTGGCTTAGAAGCAGCCATCCTTTAAAGAAAGCGTAACAGCTCACTGGTCAAGCGCTCCTGCGCGGAAAATGTAACGGGGCTTAAGTGATACACCGAAGCTGCGGGCTCGAAAGAGCGGTAGCGGAGCGTTCCGTAGGCCGATGAAGGCAGACCCGCGAGGGCTGCTGGAGGTATCGGAAGTGAGAATGCTGACATGAGTAGCGACAAAGAGGGTGAGAGACCCTCTCGCCGAAAGTCCAAGGGTTCCTGCGCAATGCTAATCAGCGCAGGGTTAGTCGGCCCCTAACGCGAGGCAGAAATGCGTAGTGGATGGGAAGCAGGTTAATATTCCTGCACCGCCGGGTAGTGACGGATTCTGGAAGTTGTCAGTCCTTATCGGATTGGACTGGCAGCCAAGGAGTCCCTGGAAATAGCTCCCGGATTAGACCGTACCCCAAACCGACACAGGTGGACTGGTAGAGTATACCAAGGCGCTTGAGAGAACTATGCTGAAGGAACTCGGCAAATTACTCCCGTAAGTTCGCGAGAAGGGAGCCTGGCATTGCGCAAGCAGTGTCCAGGGGCACAGACCAGGGGGTGGCGACTGTTTATTAAAAACACAGGGCTCTGCGAAGTCGCAAGACGACGTATAGGGTCTGACGCCTGCCCGGTGCCGGAAGGTTAAAAGGAGGAGTGAGAGCTCCGAATTGAAGCCCCGGTAAACGGCGGCCGTAACTATAACGGTCCTAAGGTAGCGAAATTCCTTGTCGGGTAAGTTCCGACCTGCACGAATGGCGTAACGACTTCCCCGCTGTCTCCAGTGTAGACTCAGCGAAATTGAATTCTCCGTGAAGATGCGGAGTTCCCGCGGTCAGACGGAAAGACCCCGTGCACCTTTACTACAGCTTGACAGTGGCATTAGCGATAATTTGTGTAGGATAGGTGGGAGGCTATGAAACTTGGGCGCCAGCTCAGGTGGAGCCAACCTTGAAATACCACCCTGATTATTGTTGATGTCTAACCGCGGTCCATGAACCTGGATCCGGGACCCTGTCTGGTGGGTAGTTTGACTGGGGCGGTCGCCTCCCAAAGAGTAACGGAGGCGCGCGATGGTGGGCTCAGAGCGGTCGGAAATCGCTCGTTGAGTGCAATGGCATAAGCCCGCCTGACTGCGAGACTGACAGGTCGAGCAGAGTCGAAAGACGGCCATAGTGATCCGGTGGTCCCGCGTGGAAGGGCCATCGCTCAACGGATAAAAGGTACGCCGGGGATAACAGGCTGATGATGCCCAAGAGTCCATATCGACGGCATTGTTTGGCACCTCGATGTCGGCTCATCGCATCCTGGGGCTGGAGCAGGTCCCAAGGGTTCGGCTGTTCGCCGATTAAAGCGGTACGTGAGCTGGGTTTAGAACGTCGTGAGACAGTTCGGTCCCTATCTGCCGTGGGTGTTGGAAATTTGAGAGGAGCTGCCCCTAGTACGAGAGGACCGGGGTGGACGTACCTCTGGTGGACCTGTTGTCGCGCCAGCGGCATAGCAGGGTAGCTATGTACGGAAGGGATAACCGCTGAATGCATCTAAGCGGGAAGCCCCCCTCAAAACCAGATTTCCCTTGAGAGTCGAGGAAGACTACCTCGTTGATAGGCCAGATGTGGAAGCGTGGCGACACGTGAAGCTGACTGGTACTAATATCTCGATTGGCTTGATTTCTTTGATGTTCATGCTCGGCGATCGCCTCGCCTAGTTTGAGCCTCGATAGGCAGGATGTCTTTTCTTTAGGATCTAACGCGCTGACCGGGTGGTTATTGCAGGGGGACCATACCCGTTCCCATCCCGAACACGGCCGTCAAGACCCCTAGCGCCGATGGTACTCCGTCTCAAGACGTGGGAGAGTAGGTCGCTGCCCGGTCTGCCCGTTAGATCCAACCCTCTTCGATAAAGTCATTCACCCCGCTTCCTGGCGGGGTGTTTTTGTCTCTGGCTTTGGTCAATCAATGACAGTCATAACACTGTCACACGCTTGACCGTCCGGTCAGTGGCACCTAGATAAACACACCTCTGATGCGGGGTGGAGCAGCCCGGTAGCTCGTCAGGCTCATAACCTGAAGGTCGTAGGTTCAAATCCTACCCCCGCACCCAAAGATTAACCCCTGAAGTTGTAAGACTTCAGGGGTTTTTTGTGTTCTCGCGTCATTCGATATAGCCCTCAGGTATCGTATTGGCCGGCCTCCCAAGGTGCGTAGAACATCAAGGTCCATCCTGGCAGGGCGTCAACAAGGTAATGGCCGTCCTGTTCGCGGACTTCCAACCCGAAGCGCGTGCCGTCATGCGTGATCGTGAAGGGGCGCACCCAGATGTCCCGCTCGAGAGGGCCGGGCAGGGATTGCATCATTTCCTCGATGATCGTCGAGGGGCGGATCTGGTCCTGCGAACGAAGGCCGAGATCGACAATCTCGTAAGAGAGGAGGTCGCCATCCGGCCCGAAGACATAAAGGCAGACATAATCGCGCGTTGGTCCTGCCGGGTTCGCACGAAGCTGGATGTCGATCCAGTAGAGATTGCCGGTGGCAAGCACACCAGCATCGGTGAGGCGGTAGTTATCTGGGATAAGGTGAACTTTTTCAGGAGCGCTGGCCGGCGAAGAACTCGGAGCAGGATTTTCCTGTACTGCCGGAGCGCTGCAAGCGCTCAGGAGTGCAAGCGCCATAGCGGCTGCGCATCGCTTCATTGCTCTTAGCACGCCCGCGCTTCAGCAACGCCGCGTAAAAAGCCCCGGCGCTGATGGCCGCGAAGATAAGCGGCGATGACTTCCTGATCGGCTTCGCTGGCGCCGCTTACATAACGGACCAGGCCTCGAAAGGGGATGAGGCCGCCTGCGGTTGCGGAAACAAGACCGAGCGTGGCCCCGGCAGCGTCCCTGCCACGTTCTTCCGCGTCATTCTCGACATAATCAGCATCGGCGTCGTCACCGAGGACGGAATTGAGGGCGATAACCTCTTCACTCAGTGCGACACATTCGGTAGCGCCGTCGAGGGCATAGGGGTTTTCGATGCGCGCCAGGATAGGCGGAATGTCACGATCAATGAGATTGAGGTCGGAGACGGGTGTGAGAACGGCATCGCCAATTCCTTCGCGCGTCTCATTCGCAGCCGTTGAAGCTGTCGTCCGGGCGCTGCTGTTCTCATTGCCCTCGCCATCATCGCCGCCAAAGCCAACGGATGCGCAACCAGTCAGATAAAGCGCGGTCAGCATTGCGGGGATAAGTGCGGTTCGTTTCATGAGATTCTCCTCTAATTCCTGCTTATCGGTCTGGATCAGCGTGGACAAGTGAAGCTTCTGCCCCATTGAGCTGGCCTGCTTGGTCAAAGAGCGCAATCCCGACGGCCGCGACGGTCTGAAGAGATCACGGGCAGTGGGAGCAAGCCCAGAATGCTGGGCCTATTCGCCCACCAGGCTGATGATAAAGGCGCGTAAAAAGTCGTGATTGTGCTGAATTGCCGCCTCGGGCGGAAGGGGGAGCACAGCCACCTGAAGGCGGGTGCTATCCCGCTCATAAATAGCCGAGGGCCCTGCCGCGGTGAGCATGGTGTAACCGGCTTGAGTGAGTGCACGCATGAGGTCCTGTTCAAGGCGTTCAGCATCCTCATCCATAGAAACAATGCAGACGATTTCATTGGGAATTGCATCGGCGTCCGGGAAAATGATGCGCCGTATGGATGGGTCACACGCTTCGGCGACAAGAGTTTCATTCAGTTCGAGTCCGAAACGATCAGAAAGCGTGTGATTGAGGTCGGCCGATATGCCGCCGTTTAAAGCTGCTGCCAGGAGAAGAGCGAGACCTATCACGTCGATTTCCTTCCGGCGGGCCAAACAGGTGAGGACGCAAATCTGTGCTGCAGAAGTAGGCCCTCATGAAAGAAGGATAGAGCGCGGGTGCAACGTTTTCATGGCGGCGGAGTGTGCCGGCCTGGCCGAATAACGGCTAGACGGAAACGCGTCCTGCCGCGCCTGTCGCCATCAGATAGGATGTTAAATCCTCCAGCGTGGCCTCAATATCGGTCACGCGTGTCTCGCGCTCGAGAACGTTGGCGAGGGCAGGTGTTGGCTTGATGGTCTCGCCGATCAAGGGCTCGACAATATCGGCGAATTTATAAGGGTGGGCCGTGGCGCCGATGATCCAGGAGCGTTGCTGGCGGTGGGCCGATGGGAGACGCGCATAGGCTTCCAGCCCGGTCGCGGTATGCGGACAGGCGATATAGGCATCGTCAGAATGGGTTTGACGAATACGGGCTTGAATGGCGTCATCTTCAACGCGAATAACCGCATCAATTCCGCTTGGATCAATATGCGCGAGGCGCTCAAAATTGCTTGGTGCGCCAACATCCATGGCATTGGCGAGTGTGGCGATGGCTGGCCGGGCTTGATATGCGCCGCGATCTTTCCACTCGCTCAAGGTCGGATTGGCATTTGTCGCGAGCACGACCGGTCCGATCGGTAGACCCATTTTTCGCGCCATGATCGCCGCGACCGCATTGCCCAGATTGCCCGTTGGGATGATGAGGCCGGGCGCTTTGCCGGTCTGCGCTTTTGCGTCGATTGCGGCCGTTGCCCAATAACTCATCTGAGGAAGGAGCCGGCCGATCGAGATGGAATTGGCCGAGGTAAGCCCGAATTGCCGTGAGAGCTCGCTATTGCTGAAGGCTTGTTTCACAAGGGCCTGACAGGCGTCGAAATCACCCTTCACACGCAGCGCTGTGACCGGCTCGTGCCAGCAACACAGCTGGCGCTCCTGGAAGGCAGAGATCCGGTCTTTGGGGAAAAGAATGACGGCTTTGGCGTTGAGCGCGCCTTCTGCGGCACATCCAACAGCGCCGCCTGTATCACCAGAGGTCGCGGCCAGAACCGTAATAGGGTCACGCTGATCGGCGATATGGTCGAAGGCCCGGAACAAGAAGCGCGCTCCGAAATCCTTGAACGCCCCGGTCGGGCCATGGAAAAGCTCAAGCACTTGCGGCCCGGACGGGAGTGAGATGAGCGGGGTCGGGAAGTTGAAAGCATCAGCACAAATTTGCTCAATGACGTTCTCGAGCATGCTGTCCTTGAAATAGGGCGCGAGGAGCAGGCTCCCGATTTCACCTAAACCCGATGGTCCGAAGGTCTTGGCTTCATCAATGAGAGGAAGCTGTTCGGGAACATATAATCCCCCATCCGGTGCCAGACCGGCGCGCAGAGCCTTGTCAGCCGTGACGGGCGGACACTGGCCGCGGGTAGAGACAAAACGCATCAGATCACTCGTGCAGGGCTGGCGAAGGTTTCCACTTCCAGCCCGGCCGATACAAGCGGAGCTTCATAAGCCGTTGCTGGACAGCCCGCAGCTTGAAAAGCGTCCGCCATCGCCGCCTTTACATTCGCCAGATCGGCGGATCGTGCCAAGGCAAAGACGGACGGGCCGGATCCTGAAAAACTGCATCCCAGCGCGCCATTAGAACGCGCCGCCTGCTGCACGGCAGCGAGCTCGGGCAGGAGCGGGAGGCGTTGTGGTTCGATCAGGATATCGCGCAAGCCCGCCTCGATCATGTCGAGATCCTGCAGCGTGCAACCGGCGACGAAACTGGCCATATGCCGGCTGTGCTCAACGGCAGTACCGAGTTGAGCTGTTGGCGCCAGAAGATCGCGGGCGGCTTGCGTTTCGATTTTCCGAGCCGGGTGGAAGAGGATGCAGGACAGGCCGTCGGGTGCTGGCAAGGGCCGGATGAGCGGCGGATCGAGCCGCGCCGCCAAAACCAGTCCGCCATAAAGAGCGGCCATAACATTGTCCCAGGGAGGCGGATCTGCGGAGACGCGTTCGCCTTCCATTGCGCACAGTAATAGTGCGTCATGGTCCAGCCCCGCATCGAAGGCGAGATTTGCGGCGCCGGCCGCCGCCACCGCTGAGGCGGCAGACCCGCCCATGCCCGCACTCATCGGGACACCTTTGTGAATGTCCAGAACCAGCCCGGTCTGCGCGCCGCAGCGCTGGCGCACCGCTTCTGCTGCGGCGAGGGCGCAGTTTGCTTCAACGGCTTCCGGCAATCGGTCGACCAACCCGCTGACCTTGCCAAGCCGAATGCCCGGTTGATCACTGGCATGGGCCGTCACCCGGTCACGAACAGCGTCAAAGGCCAGGCCGAGGACATCAAATCCGACCCCGACATTTCCTATGCTGGCCGGGGCGGTGGCGGAGATTTGTCGGGGGAGCGGTTTCATGAGGCCAAGTCTTGCTTGAGTCGCATCGGATCGTCAGCAAGGTCCTGGCGTGCTGGCGCGTTTCCCGCCCGGGCTCGTTGAATATCCATTATATCGGCGAAAACCGATTCCGCGGTTGGCCAGCGGCCGGCGCCCTTGCCCTTGAGATAGCGGGTGCGATCAGAACACTCGATCAAGAACCCGTTGGCTTCATTGCGCAGGCTGGCGAAGGCATGCATCCGCGGCAAGGCACGTAATTCGACGCGCGCTTCCACCTTCCCGTCCGGACCGAGGCTGCAACGGCCTATCTGTTTGATGACGAGATCCGCTTCGCGTGCGGCCTCGATCCGTTCGGGGGGAAGGGCGGAAAGGCTCTCGCGTGGAATGTCACGCAGATCTGGGATTTGGCCGAAAGCATGATGGGCGATAATGGCCAGCTTGTCGGCCGCATCATCGCCATCGAGGTCCGTTGATGGGTCTGCCTCGGCAAAGCCCAGGGCTTGCGCTTGAGCAACGGCATCGGCGAAAAGGGCGCCGCCATCGAGCGCATCCAGAATGTAATTGCAGGTCCCGTTCATGACGCCTTCGACCGACCGCACGGTTTCGCGCGGTGTGAGCGTGTCGAGCAGTTCAAGAATGGGCGTTCCACCGCCTACCGCCGCAGAATATCGCAGATGACGTTTATGCTCGTGCGCCAGGCTGTCGAGGCGGGCGAGATCCAGAGCGATCACGGCCTTGTTCGCGGTCACCAGGTCTGAGCCGTCGCGCAGAGCCGACTGGCACAGACATCTGGCGAAACCGGTTCCCCCCATAAGCTCCACAACAATGTCGGGCTGATGGGCCAGCGCCTCTTCGGGAGTCGCAGTGAAAGCACGCTCAGCATGGTTTGCGCCATGTTTGGAGGGGTCGCGGACCAGAACCGGGTTGAGGTCGAAGCGATTGGGATGGGCTTCGAGATAGTCGCACACTCCAGCTCCGACAGCGCCGTGGCCGAGAACCGCAATGCGCAGGCGTTGAACCTCGCGTGTTTGCGCCGGTGCACGTTCAACCTTCGCAATCCGCGTCTCGTAAGAGCGTCCAAGCGCTGCGACTTCAATAACAACACCCAGGTCTTCCGCCGCCAGGATCGCCTTGTCCTGAACCAAGCCACGACTGACCTCGCGGGCTTCCTGATAATCAAGCTGATCAAAACGAAGGGCATCGGGGGATTTGGCAGGGTCATCCGTATAAACCCCGTCGACATCCTTGATCAGCCGGGCGCGGTCTGCATCGAGCCAATGGGCGAACATCACCGCCGTCAAATCCGTTCCCCCGCGGCCAAGGGTTACTGGCCCCACTTCCGTATCACCGAAGAAGCCAGGCGCGACGATGACATCGGCTTGTTCGAAACGGGCCAGAACCTTTGCGCGGTCCAGTCCGGTGAGATTGGCGTCGAGCGGGTCGCCTTCAGCGCGCAGGTCCATTTCATGAGGGTCAAGAACGGCGGTTGGAACGCCAGCGCGTTCAAGGGCGAGCCCGAGCAATGCCGCTGACTTCAATTCACCGCAGCGCACTAGCCGGGCAATGCCGACGCCGTCGGCGTGGTGTCCCACATCCTCACCGAGGGCGAACAGATTGTCCGTCTCGCCATCGAGAGCGGAGACCACGGCGACCACTTTCTCGCCCGTACGAACATGCCGGTAAATCTCATGCGCGATGCGGGCATAGTCGGCTGTGGAATGCAGGACCGAGCTGCCGAATTTCAACACGCTGAGGCGCGGGGCCTTGCTGGCGAGGTAGAGCTTGTTCACGGGTCTGATCCTTACACTGTCCTGTCGATGGTCTGGGTCTGATGGTTGGGGTTTAGGTACAAAAAAACCCGCTCGCCTGACTGGGGAGCGGGTCGGTGTGTGCGGTGTTTTTCCTGCCGCTAGCTCACGCCGTCCGCTCCCCCCGTCCAGGAGGTCATGGTGGTGGACATAATGGTGGTGTAACCGAGGCCGTTGCCGGTCTCGATCGATGCCGCGATCAGGCCACCCGTGGGCGCGTATGCCATCTGCGTCTGAACCATCATCTTGTCTTCTGGCGCTAACTTTCAATGTGCAGACCGTGACACCCTTTAGAGGCGACGCATGCTGCGTTTGCGAACTTACAAGACATAAAAAGCCCCATTCTTCGCGCTTCGTCAAACGAAAAAATAGACTCGCGCTGAAAAAGCATGATTTGGGGAAAAAATTTCTATGAATTCACCCGTTTTGAAACGTCGGGCTATTCCGGATCATCCATCAGAGATTTATACATGACATAGGCATCGATATAGCCGGCCTTGGGGTGGTGGAAGGCCTTTGGCAGAGTGCCAACGATATCAAAGCCATGTTTCTTCCAAAGCCGGACAGCACCGGTATTCGTGCTGACCACGCAATTATATTGCATGGCCCGGTAGCCCTGGTCTTTGGCTTCGCGCTGAGAGTGCTCACACATGGCACTTGCCAGCCCGCGCCCGCGGGCCCAGTCCGCAACCATATATCCCGCATTGCAGACATGGCCCCCGCCACCCGCACGATTGCGCTTGATATTGTAGGTACCGGCAATCTTGTTTTCAATTTCAGCGACATAGGTTGTATGAGGTGGCGTCATCCAAGCCTGAAAACCTGCATCCCGGTCCATGTCGCGATCAAAGGAGTAAGTCTCGCCCGCAGCAATCACGGGTGCGATGATCTGCCAGATCGCATCAAAATCCTCCTCGCGGGCGCGGCGAATAATCATCCAGTGCTGTCCTTTCGGCGCAGGAGTTGAAAAGAAAAAGCCCCACTCGAAAGAGCAGGGCTTTTCCTCAAGACGAGTCTTTGAAACGCCTATTCGGCCACGGGCTCAAGCTTTGCGCCCTGGGCTTGTGCTCCGCGAGGCGCTGCTGCGCGCACATAAGGCGCGACATGCTCTTCGAACTTCTTGAAGTTTGTCAGGAACATGTCGACCAGGGTCTGGGCCTGAGCGTCGTAAGCGGTTTTGTCAGCCCAAGTGGAACGCGGGTCAAGGATCGCCGTATCAACACCTGGAACCTCCACGGGAACCATGAAACCGAAATTCGGATCTTCACGGTAATTGGCGGCCTTCAAAGAGCCGTCCAGTGCCGCATTGAGCAAAGCCCGCGTGGCCTTGATCGGCATACGCTCGCCGGTGCCATAAGCGCCGCCGGTCCAGCCGGTGTTCACGAGCCAGCAATCGACCTGATGCTCGGCGATCAGCTCTCGCAGGAGCTTGCCGTAATCGGCGGGATGGCGCGGCATGAAGGGCGCACCAAAGCAGGCAGAGAAGGTCGCGGACGGCTCGGTCACGCCTTTTTCGGTACCAGCCACTTTCGCCGTATAGCCGGAGAGGAAGTGATACATGGCCTGAGCCGGTGTCAGCTTGGCGATCGGCGGCATGATACCGAAAGCATCACAGGTCAGCATGATGAGGTTTCTCGGCTGACCGCAGCGACCAGTGTCACTCGCATTCGGGATAGCGCTGATCGGATAGGCGCCACGGCTGTTTTCAGCCAGGGTCGCATCATCGAGGTCGAGCTTGCGCGTGACCGGGTCCATCACAACGTTTTCCAGCACCGTTCCCCACATTTTCGTGGTGGCGTGGATTTCCGGCTCTGCCTCTTGCGACAGACGGATCATTTTTGCGTAGCAACCGCCCTCGAAATTGAACAGGCCATTGGGGCCCCAACCGTGCTCATCATCACCGATCAGCGTCCGTGACGCGTCGGCTGAGAGGGTGGTCTTGCCGGTTCCGGACAGGCCGAAGAATATCGCCGGATCATCATCACCGCAATTGACGGAACAATGCATCGGCATGATGGCTTTTTGCGGCAGGAGATAGTTCAGGATGGTGAAGACAGATTTCTTCGTCTCACCCGCATAGGACGTCCCGCCGATGAGCACCATGCGGCGCTCAAAATCGACCGCGATCACGGTTTCAGAACGGCAGCCATGGCGTTCCGGATCGGCCTTGAAGCTTGGCAGGTTGATAATCGTGAATTCGGCTTCAAAGCCCGCATATTCGTCCGCTTCCGGAATGCGCAGCAGGTGGCGGATGAACAAGGAATGCCAGGCCAGCTCATTGATCACGCGAACCGGAAGACGATGGTCAAGGTCGGCGCCGCCAAACAATTGCTGAACGAAGAGCTCCTGACCTTGCATATGGGCCTGGAAATCGGCGAGCAGGACATCGAATTGCTCCGACGTCATTGAGGCGTTGTTTTCCCACCAGACCTGGTCCTCGGTCGCGGCATCACGAACCGTGAACTTGTCTTTGGCGGACCGGCCGGTATGGGCGCCCGTTTTGACAACCAGAGCGCCACCCTCGGCGACTTCGCCTTCCTCGCGACGGAGGATTTCCTGGTAGAGGCGTGCCTCATTCCAGTTCAAATTGATGCTGCCGGCTTCAATACCGAGAGATGCAAGGCCTCCATCGAGACGCTCGCTGCCGCCAAGCTCAACTACAGACATGGTTCTACCCCCGACTGGGCCCGACTAATTCCTGGGCCGATCTTTTCCATAGGTCTCTGATCGCCAATTCAGACTGACGTCCGACGTCAGCGAACACATGATAACCCCGCGTCATCTCCGAGCCGCTTGAGTTATCCTTTATGACCTTCTGGCGGGTACCAGATTGCACGCTGACAGAAAAGGCTTGCACGCCACAAAACAACGGCCGGAGAAGGATGCGAACCTCTATGTTATCGTCAACATTTCGCCTGAAATATTACGACTTCACCTGCCATTGTTAGTCAATCGCGAGAATTTGCTGCGGTGCGGCAATGCAACTGAAGTTTTTTTGCCTGGTCGGCCTGTTTTAATTGCAGGCCTGATTATTCTGCGGGCAGGGGGATGTGCTCATTTTCTCCGGCCGGCATTTGAAAGCGCCCATCGGCCGGAAAATCAGCCTCAGCCGCTGCCGCCCAATCCGCTTTTGCCTGTTCCAGGCGCTCAGGGCTTGAAGCCACGAAATTCCAGTAGATATGGCGCGGGCCGATATTAGCGCCCCCGCAAATCATGATCCGGGCACCCTGTGTGGTTTCGACCATGGGTGTCGTTCCGGTCGCGATGGCGGCCATTGATCCCGCCTCAAGCTCTTCACCGTCGATTTTCAGATCGCCTTCGACCAGGTAAATGGCGCGTTCCTCATGCTCGATATCCAGCGGCAAGACGCTGCCGGCAGGCATTTCACCATGCAAGTAGAATATCGGGGAATAGGTCTTGGTCGGGCCTTCATGGCCCCACGCCGTGCCCAGAATGAGCCGGAAGTCGATACCATTGCGTTCAAAGGCCGGCATTTCGCTGGATGCGGCATGCTGGAAACCTGCTTCGACATCCTCATCGGCTTCGGGCAGGGCGACCCAGGTCTGTATCCCGTAGAGTGTCTGTCCTGATGCGCGCTCTTCAGGCGGTGTACGCTCGGAATGCACAACGCCATGACCGGCGGTCATCCAATTCACATCTCCAGGGCGGATAACGGCATCAATGCCGACCGTATCCTGATGTCGAATAGCGCCATCAAATAAATAGGTCACCGTTGCCAGGCCGATATGCGGGTGTGGCCGCACATCCATACCCGTGCCCGGGGCAAAAACTGCTGGACCCATTTGATCAAAGAATATGAAGGGCCCCACCATGCGGCGTTTCGCGAAGGGAAGGACACGGCGGACCTTGAAGCCATCGCCCAAATCCTTGGCTCGGCCGGGAATAATGTGTTCGATCATCGCGCTCATTTGATGTCTCCTCTGCGCAAACCGGGCATGACGCTATTGCGCATGGACACGGCGCAAGCTTAGTTCAGCGTAGTAAATGTAGGGAGAAGGCCATGAAATCAATAATCGGGGCTGGCCTGGCACTCGTTTTTGCGACCAGTGCACTGGCGCAGCCAACAGCAGAGCAGCTCGAAACGGCGGCTCAATTGCGCGATCAAGCGCTTGAAAGTGAACTTGCCTGGGACATTGTTGAATCTCTGACCACAGAGATTGGACCGCGCCTGGGGGGCTCTGAAGCAGAAGCCCGCGCCCGCGAATGGGGGCGTCAACTTGGTGAGGAACTCGGGTTCGACCGTGTGGTCGTCGAAGAGTATTCCATGCCGTATTGGCACCGCGGCGAGACATCGATCATTATGACCGCGCCTTATGAGCAGGAGCTTTATGGCACGGCTCTGGGCGGATCGGGGCGTTCGCCGCGACTGCGGGCGGTCAATGCAGAAATCGTCTATTTCCGTTCGCTCCGCGACCTTATGGAGGTCGAGGATGGTGCGCTTGACGGTCGTATTGCCTTTATCGACGGCGAAGCTTTGGTACGGGCACAGACCGGTGCCGGTTACGGCCCGGCCAATCAACGCCGCCGTGTGGGTTGGCAGCATGCCGAGCGTGCGGGCGCAGAGGCGCTCGTCGTGCGCTCGGTAGGCTCGTCCAATCACCGTTTCCCGCATACGGGCATGATGTCCTCGGATGAGGGGGAATGGGCCGACATTCCAGTGATCGCGATCTCCAATCCGGATGCTGACCACATCCGCCGCCTGCACGAGTTGGGAGAGCCAATTGCTTTCCGTATTCGCTCAACCGCAGCGTGGCATGGAGAGGTGACCAGCGGCAATGTTGTGCTCGACCTGATCGGATCGGAACGTCCTGAAGAGATTGTTCTGATTGGTGGACATCTTGATAGCTGGGACCAGGGGACAGGGGCTGTCGATGACGGCGCAGGTGTCGCCATCACCACCGCGGCTGCGACTTTGATAGCGCAATTACCGGAGCGTCCGCGGCGGACCATTCGCGTGGTTATGTTCGGAGCGGAAGAGGTCGGTTTGCTTGGGGCTCGCGCCTATGCGGCAGAGCATCTTGGAAATCTTCACAATCACGTCCTGGCGACCGAGTCAGACTTTGGCGCTGGTCCGGTCTGGCAACTCGTTTCAAACGTGAACCCGGACGCGAATTCGACGATCGATGCGATCGGCCATGTGATCGAGCCGCTCGGTGTTATCCGCGGGGGCAGTAATGTCCCGGGCGGCGGGCCGGACATTATTCCGCTTGCGATGGCCGGGGTTCCCACCTTGCGCCTGAGCCAAGACGGTACGGATTATTTCGACCTGCATCACACACCTGATGATACGTTGGACAAAATTGATCCGGATGATCTTGCCCAGAATGTCGCGGCCTGGGTGGCGATGACGTATCTGGCGGCCGACACGGATGTCGATTTCCGTCCAGATAGCGAGGCGATCAGCGAGTAAGCATTCGCGATCCGCAAGAAAGAAAACCCCGGCCTCCTGGAGGTCGGGGTTTTTCTGTTTACGCCGGTGTTCGAAGTCGAAGCCTAGGCGAAATCGTAAGGGTCACCCTTCTCCAGGCCGCGCTGATAGGCGGGGCGGGCATGAATACGGTCCAGATAGGAGGCGATATTCTTGAAGCGTGAGAAGCCGGGGATGCGAGCGCTGGCGGCCTCAAGCGGGAAGCTCATCTGGAAATCTGCACCGGTTAGAGCATCGCCACAGAACCATTCGCGCCCGTCCAGATGGGCATCGACAAAGGCAAGGTTCTTTTCGTTCTCGGGCCCGGAATACGTCTCTTCAAGCTGGTTGGAGACACCCTTGACGACCGGCTTCACAAAGAAGGGCACGCGCGCCTGAGCGATCCGGTCGCCCATCAGCTTGATGAGAAGGGGTGTCATCAGCGTGCCTTCAGCGAAATGCATCCAGTAGACATAGTCACGATAGGCTGGCGTTCCCGCTTCCGGGCGGAGATGAGGGGCCTGAGTATCGATGATGTACTCAATGATAGCCGCGGATTCCGCGATCACTTCATCGCCGTCGCTCAGGAGCGGGGACTTGCCCAATGGATGCACTGCACGCAGGCTGTCAGGGGCACGCATCGTCTCGGGATCACGCAGGTATTTGCGCAATTCATAGTCGGCGTTGATTTCCTCCAGCAGCCAAAGCAGGCGCTGAGAACGCGAATTGTTGAGGTGATGCAGAACAAGCATGTCCGGCCCCAGTTGTATTATTTTCTATCTCGGATGGTGGGAGATAGAGCGCCGGGGGCGGGCCGCAAGGTGGCAAATGCAAATCAGTCGTCGTCTGTGGCCGGTTCAACCCAGCCCTTCAGCTGCATTCCCGTATCAAGGCCGGCACGCTGTAGATTGAGCCGCAACTGACCTGCAAGGTTCTTGTCGCCATTGGCAAAGTCAGCGAGCGTGAATTGGCTGAGCCGGACAACATGTCCGACATGGGTATGCCCGTGGTCGGCGAGGCTGAACGCCAATTCGATCAGGTGCGGAGAACGTCCGCAAAAACTGATGATGTCCTGATCGACAACCGGATTCGTCTGGCGTTGATTCCAGATCCAGTCTGCATCGCTATAAAGCTCGTAAACCGCCATGATCACAAATGATAGTGTTTGCCTCTGGGTATAAACACTAAATCTTGTGCCACCGAATCGCGCAAAGCGGAATGCGGAACCAGCAGGCAAGGGCGAGTAAGATGTGGAAAAGCGGCCGTTCGACAGAGCGAACGACCGCTTAGCTTGGTTTGGCGGATGGGTTAGATGCCGGCCCAGCGAACCCGAACGCCAAGAGCCGTGAAGACTTCATCCCAATAGCGGCGCAAGGGACCACGCTGGTCCTGTTCCCAGCGGTCGCGGGGGATGAGCCGGATCTCCAGCTCGACACCGCGCAGATTATCGCCATAGGTCTCGCGAATGGCATCGGCGACGACACTGGCTTGCGGCAGGCGGTCTTCGAGCGCCCCGCGACGACGTCCATAGACGGTGAAGATGTCGGAGTTCTGCAGCATGTCGGACACCAATACGATGCGACGAGCCGGAACGGTGCGATCGAAAGCAGGGTCCTGGCTGAGCCGTGCCAGGGCCTCAATAATCGGGCTATTGGGGGCGTTCTTTGGCAGGATAAGGTCGGCCAGGGCCCGATCCATCGGCTCAGCAAACAGGGCTTCATAGCGCGCCTGAACGCGATCCGGATTGCGGTAGAGCGGATTGACCTGATCACCACCACCAGGATTGCACAGGGAGAAGCGGTTGGTATTGCGCAGTTGACCGCTCTCATTGAGCTCATAGAGGGAGAGACGTTCGCCAACGCCGAGCCGGTCCCGTTCGTCGAGAATAATATCGCCGATCGAGTCCGCTTGTTGTTGCGAATACAAGTCGGTTTTGTCGATCACAACAACCCGGTGCGGCGGTACGGTGCCGACGAGGCAGAGCGTCTGGCTGTCATACTCTGCAGGCTGCAGAATAAATGCCGCATAACTGATTGCGCCGAGGATACCCACGACAATGATCAGATTGAAAAAGCCTATAATATCGCGTCCCGACATATGACCCCCTTGCCCGGACTGTGGAGGGAATGCGCTGAGGATTAAACCTCAGCGCTATCACGCTCGTCCTGACCCGGCTTGCGCATCGGACCGTTGAGAACCGCGCTCAGCTCATCACGGACCTGCTCGGCCCAGCCGAGCTGTTGACGGTCTGCTTCGCTGAGCTTTTGCAGCTTGTCTTTCGGCAAGCGCGTCAAACGATTCATATCCTGAAGCGCCTTGTCCGTTTTGTCTGCAATTTTCGTATAGCCCATGATCGGATCGGAGAAGCTATAGCCTTTATAAGCCGCGATAACCGCGAAGGTCATGCCGAGCAAAAAGAGAAGGCGTGCTTCCAGCGTTTGCAGGGCAAAGGGCCCCCAGGCAAGGTTTCCAAAGCCAATCCCTGCACCTGCAGTATTCGCGGCATCCGCGACTTGGCGGCCATGATCTGACAGGAACATTTCCTGCGGCGCGACTTCGCCCACTGCCAGTTGCAGAGAGTGGATCTCCAGAAGATCGCGATACTGTGCCGCCGACATGTTGAGGGCGTAGAGCGCCAGAACGGTGACGATGAAAAGCGCCCACCCGGCAATTCTCTGGGCAGGGCGATGCGGATTGGTCGTCAGGCGCAATCCAATAAAGCCAGCCAGGAAGAAGGCTGCCAGGACATTGGTGCCGGACACAGTGATCGCTTGCATCCATCCACCAAGCAGACCCAGGTCGGATGCTTTTGAGAAGAAGTAGGCATTGGCCAGCCCCTCAACGAGAATGATGAGGGCCAGAATGGAAAAATCCATTATGTGCGATTTGCCATATTGGGGGGCGATCGCGATCGGTTTGACCTTATGAAGGTTTTCATCGCGGACAGCACCGCCCCAGGACCGGCGGAAATATTCCAGGTTCTGCGACTGGTGATGCGCATCAGTGGTGACGCGGCGGAGTTCGGAGATATCGATCTCGCCGGTGGTTTCGCTTTCGACGGTTGGAGCAGCCGCGAGTTTCGCGCGTCCTTCCGGTTCAAATTGCATGGCCTCGTTCATGCGCATTGTGGCCCCCTAATAGCCCGTGCCCCATTGGCACGAAGATCATGGTTAATGACGAATTGTGGCAGACTATTGTGCATTCTCAGGCGAATTAAGGAATCTTTAGGACGGAAATCCGGGGAAATCTCCCGAAAATGGCTAGAAAAACAACGCTCTTCTTTTCATGGTGCTCGCCTGAACGGTGGCTGAATAAGGCAGATTATGATGAAGCTCTTCGATTTTGCACTCGCACCGAGCCCCAAGCGGGTGCGGATGATTCTGGTCGAAAAAGGCCTTGATATCCCCATTGAGCAGGTGGATCTGTCCAAGAAGGCGCAATTTGA
This sequence comes from Alphaproteobacteria bacterium, assembly GCA_018222865.1. Classification (GTDB taxonomy): domain Bacteria; phylum Pseudomonadota; class Alphaproteobacteria; order Caulobacterales; family Maricaulaceae; genus Maricaulis. The sequence goes on along the minus strand of JAAEZM010000009.1, from coordinate 103,543 downwards.
AGAGCCCTTTAAGTCCATCAATCCGCGATGCACCGTTCCAGCGCTGCAACTCGATAGCGGAGAGGTGTTGTGTGATAGCCAGTCCATCACCCGCTATCTCGAGGAAGTCTATCCCGAGCCTCCAATGCTGGGCTCGACCCCGCTGGAAAAGGCGCTGGTGGTTGAATGGATCACCCGGGTTGAACAGGAAGGCTTCATGGCAACGGCGGAGGCTTTCAGGAATTCCGTGAAAGGCATGAAGGGATCAGCGATTACCGGCCCGGTCTCCTATGAACAAATCCCTGAGCTCGCCGAACGCGGACGCGCCCGCGTCAAAGACTTTTTCGGTGTCTTGAACGAGAGACTGGCGGAGCATGCCTTTCTCGCCGGAGAGAATTTCTCGGCCGCGGATGTGGCTGCCTTTGTGTTTGTGGAATTCTCTGGCTGGATCAAGCTTCAGCCTGATGAGGGCCTCACGCATCTCCTGGCCTGGCGTGACGCAGTCGCAGCGCGTCCCAGCGCCACGGCTTGATCCTTAGGCGTCTTCAACCGCGCTAGCATTGGGGCCGGTTGGATAAATCCGCCGGCCTTCCAGGCGAAGCTCGAACAGGTCCGGCCGCGAATAATGCCCTGCCGGATCGCAGGCAGCCTTGGCTTTGCGAACCTCTGCCGGGTCAGCCTTGGCAAGCAGTATGGTCTCACCTTCCGCCAGACCAGCGATCACTTCGCCTCTCGGGTCGATGATTGCGCTCTGTCCGGTATGTTCAAACGTGTGCAGCGGGCGAAAACGCTCCGGCACATGCTCATCCAGACGCAGTCCCGCCGGGGCCATCACATACGCACCGGCCTGACTGGCAAATGCGCGCGACAATAAAAGCTGACGTGACCAGACCGGTTCGCTCGGCGCGATGTCGGGCTCGCGACCTGGCCAGGCCGCCACATGATATTGTGTCCCCTGCGTGATCAGCGTGAAGCCCGGCAGAAGGATATTGTGCTCCCAGCAGTTCAGGGCTGACAAGCGACCATAGGGTCGAGAATGGACTTTCAGGCCTTGCGCATCGCCATCGGACCAGACCGAGCGTTCATGGTGTGTCGGCTTGATCTTGCGGTGTCGCCCGAGCACTTCGCCTTCAGCGGAGATGAAGACCAGGGTGGCGTAAATACTCCCGCCAGTGGCGGCATCGAGTTCGGCAATACCAATAACGACATCAATACCGGCGCGCCGAGCCGCGCCACAGATCGCCTTGATCTCTGGCCCATCCAGGGTGACTGCGTTTTCCAGATAGAGGGCATTGGCCTCCCACCATAGATCACTCAGCGGCGCCTCGATGAAAAACGGATAGCCTGGAAGCCATGTTTCGCCGAATGAGGCGATATCGGCGCCCTGGCGGGCTGCTTCGTCGATCAGCTGGCAAGCCTTCTGCGTTGAAGCGGCCTTATCAAACAGGATGGGCGCGGCCTGGATCGCCGCAAGAACCGTCATTCCTCAGCGCCAGGGTCATAGGCTTCGAACCAGCGCAGGATTTCAGCGACCTTGGTCAAAAGCCGGCTCGGGCGGGAATTCGCAATACCATGAGAGGCATCGGGAATGATCACCAGCTCGCTGGGGACATCGCGCAGACGCAGGGCCGAGTAATACTGCTCCGTTTCGGAGACCGGAGTGCGGATGTCGGCACCCCCCACCATCATCAAGGTCGGCGTTTCAACATTTCCGACGAGAGAAAGGGGCGAGCGCTGCCAGTAATGATCCGGGGCTTCCCACGGTGCCGCCGGGAACCAATAGCGGTAGAAGAATTGCGGCAAGTCCGCGTGCAGAACAAAGCTCGACCAGTTGATCACCGGTTTAACAACAGCTGCGGCTGCGAAACGGTTGGTCTGGCCGATGGCCCATGCGGTCAGCGTGCCGCCGCCAGAGCCGCCAGTGATGAAGAGGCGGTTCGGATCGGCAATGCCGCGCTCGACCATGAGATCCATGGCCCCCATCAGGTCATAATGATCATTACCCGGATAGGCATGGTGGATTTCATTCGCGAAGTCATAGCCATAGCTCGTTGAGCCGCGCGGGTTCGTGTAGACGACGACATATCCGGCTGCCGCCATGAGCTGCAGTTCACCCGTAAACACCGGCCCATAGGCGGCAAACGGACCCCCATGGATTTCCAGAATAAGCGGGTATTGCTGTTCCGGATCATAATTCGGCGGGTAGAGAACCCAGCCCTGGATCTCCTGGCCATCATGCGGCGAGGCCCAGACAATCTCCTCGGCGTCAGAAATATAGCGATCCGCCAGCACATCCTCATTCAGCGCCGTCAGGGTCGAAAAACCGGTGTCTGGGTGACCGACGGCCAGTTCCGCCGGGCGTTGGGTGGTAATCCGGGTGAAAGCGATCTGACCATTGCGATCAATATCGAAACTCCCGCCTGTATAGGGGCGTCCAAAAGCGGCGCCGCCGAGCCCTGAGACGAGCGGGGTGATCGTGCCGTCCAGATCGACAAAAGCGATAATGGTCTGGCCATGATCATCATATTGGAAATAGAGCCCGCTTGCGTCGTCTGCCCAGACCGGGCCTGAGACAGAGCGATCAAACTCACCTGTCAGACGGCGTGGAGCGCTACCATCCGGATTCATCAGGTAGAGCCCGGTATTGTGATAGCCCATGCGCTGATCATCAAAGCCGAGATAGGCGATCGCTGAACCATCGGGCGCTGCCAGAGGGGAATTGTCCGGGCCGCGGCGATCTGTCAGCTGGGTGTAGCTGCCATCAGACGCGTCGACGCGGAAAATCTCGGCGTCTGGCGCCGCTGTTGCCGCTTCCGGGCGACGATCAGAGGAGACCAGGAAAGACTGCCCATTCGCGCCCCAGCTGAAGTCTGCGCCCGCTCCGACCGTGCCGGAGGTTACTTGTTCGCGTTCCCCTGTTGCGATGTCGAGCACAAAGATCTGTTGAGCGCCGTGCGGCAGGCCGCCAATACCGTCAATCCGATAGACCAGACGCGTTTCGACAATCGCTGGGGCGGCCCAGTCCTCGGTATTCTCATAGTCAGGCAAGGCAGCGGGTTCAGGCGCTTCGCCCGGGATAAAGCTGGCAAAGGCGAGGCGCGTGCCATCCGGTGAGAATTGCAGGTTGCTGACGCCGCCGGCGATCGAGCCCAGATCCCGTGTCTCGCCCGTATCGAAATCCAAAATGTTAAGGCTGGTCTCGCCATCAATCGTGACCAGGTAGGCAAGCTGTCGGCCATCTGGTGAGAAGACGGGTTGGTTGCTGCTGGCCTCTGGCGTGTCCACAAGCGCGCGGTGATCGCTGCCATCGGGATTAATCAGCCAGATCGCGGAGAGCGTCTGATCTGATGCGATATCATTGGAACGCCGCGTGTAAGCAATAAGGTCGCCTGCCGGGCTGATTTGCGGAGAGGCGACAGCTTCCAGTTCGAAAATATCGGCGGGCTGGAGCCCTGTTTCCTGAGCCATTGCAGGTGCCAGGAATGAGGCGGGCAGGGCGGCCGTCATGGACGCAAGAATAAGGCGACGCAACATTATTGGGTCTCTCCGGATAACCAGGCGATTACTCAACCCGCTTTTTGCGGTTCAGCCAATCGCCTATCTGCATAATCTCTGGTCACAGATTTGTGGGTTGCGACCAAAAAAGAAAGGCCGGAGCTGAGCGCTCCGGCCTCCCTGTGGCATTTTCTTCCGCGACTAGCGGGAGATGGTCAGCTCGAAGCCGATCGTACGGCCCGGCTTGAGCGGAGATAGAGTACCCACCTCCGGATAGTCACCGAAGGGCTGGTTCACGCCATCATTCAGACTTGGAAGACCAAACAGCGGCGCCACATTGCCACCGAATGGAAGCTGCGTGTCACCACCGGCCTGAACTTCATCAAGCAGGTTGCGGCCGAAGATAGAGACTTCCAGACCATCAACAGGGGTGTACCAGGTCAGGTTTGCATCAAGCATTCCGGCTTCCTGGATCCAACCGAAATTGTTGTCCGTATAAGCAAGCTCATCACGGTACTGGTAGTTTACGCGCGTGGACAGATCACCCGCATTGCCCAGCGGCAGGTCATGGATGAAACCAATGCCCCAGGTGGTCTCCGGAACACGCGGAAGCGCCAAGGCGAGGTCGTCACCATTCACAAGATTGGTCGGATCAGACGAGATGTTGAAGCGAACCTCGTCGTACTCCGCATCGATAATGCCGAGATTGGCCATGACGAGGAAGTTCTCGGTGATCGCATAACGTCCTTCGAACTCGAAACCGGTGATCGTCGCGTCAGCGGTGTTGAGGATGGTCTGAACGACACCAGCGTTCGGATCAGACGCGTTCACCTCGCGCTGCATGTCTTCAATCTCGGTCATGAACGCGGCAGCGCTCAGCTGACCACGACCATCAGACGTCTCGGTACGAAGACCGATCTCGTAGCTGTCCACGGTCTCTTCGTCGAAGGCGAATGCGCCGCCATTGGAAGCGACGATAGCCTCAAATGGAGCCGGCGCCGTGATACGGAAGTTATAACCGCCCGAACGGAAGCCACGGGTGTAGTTACCGTAGATATTGGTGTTCTCGTTCGGGAAGTATTGGAAGCCGATTTTCGGCGTTACGTTCGACCACTCATCGCTGTCGGAGAAGCCATTGTTTTCGCCCGGAACGAGCGGGTTGGTGCCGCTCGTCGGACAGGTGCCGTCCACTACAGAGCAGGTCGGACGCGGACGGACATAGGTGATGTCAGCGTCTTTTTCCTCGCTAGAATAGCGAAGACCAAAGCTACCGATGAAGTTCTCGGTGAAGGAGTAGTCGATCTGGCTGAAGACGCCGAAGACCGAGTGATCCTGGCGGCCGCCACCGAAGAAGGTGGCCGGCGAAACCGTCGGCAGGTCACGCGTTTCGGTGTAGGCGATCTCCTGATCGAAGTAATAAATACCCGCGGTCAGGTCGATGCGTCCGAACGTGCCCGCATAGCGCAGCTCGTTTGAGATCTGCTCCTGCGTAGTCTCGGTTGAGGAGTGGAAGAAGAAGCCCGGCGTCGAGTCGATATCGCCGCGCGTGCTGCCCTCAGAGTCACGGAAACCAAAGATATTGGTGATCGTACCATTACCCCATGAGACATCCAGGTCGGCGCGGATGGAGCCGAGCCATGCGTCGGAATCATAGAAGCCGCGCTCATCGATCGAGAGATCAAAAGTATCGCGTTCAAATATCCCGCGGTTCTGCGTCGACGGACCATCGCCTTCACCGGTTGAATTTTCGATCCGAGCCAGGATGGTCAGATTATCTGACGGGAACCACTCCAGAGACCCGCGCAAGATCGTCGCTTCATTGGCACCATGGTCAGAACCGTCAAAGAGATTGCGGAAATAGCCTTCATCATCGCTGCGATAGGCGGCCAGGCGACCATTCAGGACACCTTCAACAATCGGACCAGACACATAGCCCTGAACCGTTGTCGCGCCGCTGCCGCGGTCATCATCAATCGGGGTCTCATATCCAAAACGGCCAGCCCAGGTGAATTCATCGGTCGGAGAACCGGTGTTGATGACAATCGCACCACCCGTCGTGTTCCGGCCGAAGAGCAGGCCTTGAGGACCACGCAGGACTTCGATCGAGTCGAGGTCGAACATGTCGAAGACAAGGCCACCATTATAACCCATATAGACGCCGTCGATGAAGACGCCGACCGTCGGGTCGATGGACGGGATGGAGGAATTCACACCAAGGCCTCGAATGGCGAAGTTGGCGGTACCGCGAGAGGTCGCAATATCGTCAAGCGTTACGTTCGGTGTGGTGTAGCTGAGACTCTCCAGGTCGCGCATATTGAGCGCGTCGAGCGTGTCAGCATTATAGGCAGAAATGGATAGCGGTACGTCCTGAACATTTTCGGCGTCTTGGCGTTTGGTCGCCGTAACGGTGATCGTTTCCATAAGGCTTGAGACGCTGCCGCGACGCTCAGTCTCGTCCTGAGCATAAGCGCCGGTTGCACAAATCGCGATGGCGCTGGCGCCCGCGAGGAGTGTCTTTGCGAAATCGAGTTTCATTTTCTCTCCCCTGTTTTCACAGTATCGTTTTGTTGAAGCTGTTAGCCGCTTTGCTCTTTTTCCGGCTTATTTTGCCGGTTTGGTTTTTTACCGATCGAGCTGGTTTTGGGGCTAACGCTGGTGTGGTTGATTGTTTGGAGGCCATCGAAAAAAATGCGCCACTGGGACAAAGATTACCCAAGCCGCAGACGCTGTCTTCTGACTACCCAGGTCTGAACCTCCCATCCTCAAGCTAGTGTGGCCTGACCTATCGTCCAGCGAGCTCGCATCTCATTTAGATACAAATGTGAGCGGGACCGAACGCAATAACCCTAGAACAAGGCGCGGAGCATCGTAAATGCTCGACGATGGCCCAATTCGCCGCGGGCGTCATATTTCCTTCAAGGTGATGCATCTACGCCGCAGATTCGACCAGGGGTGGTGAATGGTCAGCCTGCATCACAGATGTGCTGGGAGTGCAAGCAGGATACAGGGGTAAACTTCTATTGGTCCTTTTGAGATCTGCAGCTTGGCCCAGAACTCGCCTTGTTCTAAAGCTTGAGGGTGTAGGGCGACTCGGCTCTGATTCGGCTGTCTGATCTTCATCAATCCGGGGGGCAAATGACCCAGCGATCGCGCAAACTCCTACTAATGGCTGGCGGTGCCTGGCTGGCGCTGACGGTGCTCGCGACAAGTTTTGGTCCGCTTTCGGTCGGCGCGATCGAAAACCGTCTGCAAAGCCAGGCGGAGGCGGAACTCGAACGCCGCGGCTTGGGCTGGGCGCATGTCGAGATGGATGGCCAGCACGCTATCCTCAGCGGTGCGGCTCCAAGCGATGAAGCGCGCGCAGATGCGCGCTCCGTTGTCCTCGCATCCACCTGGTCCGGCGGTGTGGTTGCGGGCGGTATCACGGGCGTCACCGATAATATGACCAATGCGCGTTTGGAGCGAGGCTTTGCTTTTCGCGCGGATATGGCTCTGCGCGGCCGGGTGTTGATCCGTGGTGACGCGCCGAATGCAAATGCGCGCGACGGTATTTCCCGTTTTGCAGAGAATAATTTCTCCAGCGGTGCTGATACAGATTTGACGCTCGTGCCTGGCGGCGCTGGCACCGAAGCTTGGGAAGACGCGGTTCAGCGCTTGCTCGGACAACTTGCGCGGCTCGAGCGCGGCTCTGTGTTTCTTGAAGGTCAACAGGCCGGCCTTGTTGGCGATGCCGCGAATCCGCAAGTCGCGCGCTCGGTGGCCTCAACCCTGTCGCGACTGCCGGAGCCGTATGACGTCGCAATGATTGTGACCCCGTCCGGTGCGCCAGCCGAGGTCAGTGTGGAAAACGAGGCGGCTTGCCGAGCGGTTATTCGCGCGGCTCACGGGACGGATGATTTGCGGTTTGATCGTGAAGCTGCATCCCCAAGCCCGATGACGGAGACCGCCTTGCGTCGGATGGCGCGCGTCTTTTCGGCCTGTCCGGATAATCTGCGCCTGAATGTAGCGGTTGCCGTGGCCGATGGCGGAGATGCGCTGGCCGCTGAGCGGCGTGAAACGGTTCGCGGTCTTCTTCTGGCCGGAGGCCTGGTTGAAGACCGTCTCACGCTCAGCGCTCCCACGGACGCCGTGCAGCTTATTACTTTTGAGATTGAAGAGATTGAGGGCTAGGGCATGTTCTATCTGATCTGGCAAATGGGTCTGTTGCTGCTGATCGCTGTCGGCATCGGCGTTTTTATTGGCCGGCAGATCTGGAGCGGTGATGCGCGAAGCCAGGAAGCCGATGAGGCGCTGGCGGAGGTGGATCGCTTGCGCCGAGAAAATGAAAATCTCGCCCGCCGCCTGGGCGAGTGCGAGGTCCGTGGCACGCAGGACAATGCTGAAAGCGCCGTTGATACCCATCTGACCTCGTCCGCCACGAGCGAGGCAGCACCGGTTGAGAGCATTAAAACGGGCGCAAGCGCGTCCCCGCTTGACGATGCGCCAGCTACGCCTGCAGTTGAAACGCCGAAGGACGATCTCGAGAAACAGCCCGCCGAGGACGTGAAGACGGGGGCTGCAGCGCTTCCCGATGCCGCCGAAGCAGAAACCTCTGGCGATGATGATTTGACCAAGATCAAAGGACTTGGGCCGAAGGCCGCTGCCGCTTTGAAGGCGGAGGGTGTCACGCGCTATGCCCAGATTGCTGAGTGGAGCGATGAGGAGATTGCGGCCTGGGATTCCAAGATCAATGGCCGTGGACGCATCGCGCGCGATGACTGGGTCGGACAGGCCAAGGCGTTCGGATAGGACTTCATGACACGGGATGAGTTCCAGGCGTTTTGCGCCGGCTTGCCGGCGACGAGCCATGTCATTCAGTGGGGCAATAGCGATGTCTGGAAAGTGGGCGGCAAAGTCTTCGTGATCGGCGGCTTTGGCGGCGATGAGCCCGCCCGTTTCTCTTTCAAGGTCTCAGAACTCTCCTATGAAATCCTGCGTGAGCAGCCGGGTCTGAGACCTGCACCCTATCTGGCATCGCGCGGCATGACCTGGATCCAGCACTATGACGCGCCCGGGCTCGATGATGAGGCTTTACGCGATTATATTCGCGAGAGCCATCGCATCGTCGCTGCAGGACTGACCAAGAAGAAGCAGAGAGAGCTGGGTCTGCTTAAGGATTAGAGCCCGCCATTGAAGCCGAGCACTTCGCGCGCATCATAGGCCCGAAGCGCATCGCGAGGCGCGTGGCCGTGCACGTCTTCAGAGCGAATGAGAATCTCCAGCGTGACGGACTTTTCGCCGGCGGACGGATCAATGCGAATTCCAAGGCCGACGCCGGAACCGCGAAAGCCGCCGGAGCCAAAGGTCTGGCTGACCGAGCCGCCCACACGCACCGGATTGCGCTCATCGCCTTCGACTATTCGCTGCACGACCTGGAACCAGTCGCCGCCTTCTTCCAAGGTGAGCTCCGCGGCGCGGCGCAAGGCAAGATCTGCGGCCGCATCCATCGATACATCAGAGCCCGCATCAAAGCGCACGCGGAAGCGATCGCTTTCGATTTGCCGTTCTGAATACCCCCGGTCCGAGCCGGCCGCAGGGGCGTAGCTGGTCGGCGTGGCTGCACAGGCTGCAAGTGCCGAGGCAAGAAAGAGCGGGACTATAATTCGCATGGGGCGCACTCCAATGACGCTTGAAGCATGCCGGGTCTTTGCGAAGAAGATCAAGCCCCAGAATGGGCGCGTGGTCTCGGGTGACAAATGTCACCCTGCCGTGATGATGCATGACAATGGCGCAGGCCGGCGCCGCAGAGCAGTTTGCTGACATGTTCAAACCGAGCTGCGAGCCAGTATTGTGATGCCAAACACATCAGTCATCGAAACGCGCGCCCTGACCAAAACCTATGGGGCCAAAACCGCGCTGGACGGGATCGATCTCTCCATTGCGCCGGGCGGGGTCATTGCCGTTCTGGGGCGCAATGGCGCAGGAAAAACGACCCTTATCCACACACTCCTGGGCCTTGTTCGGCCCAAATCCGGTCAGGCGCGCGTCTTCGCCCGTCGCCCGGGCCATAGTCTGAACCGTCAACGGACCGGCGTGATGCTGCAGGATGCAGATCTGCCCGACGGCCTGACGGTCCGCGAGCATGCCGCGCTCTACGCCGAGTATTTCGATGACGCGCTCGACTTTAAGACCCTCGCGGGACTGTGCGAGCTGGAGGGGTTCCAGGACAGGCTCTACAGAGTTCTTTCAGGGGGGCAAAAGCGACGAACGCAATTCGCGATGGCCGTGATCGGCCAGCCTGACCTCCTGTTTCTGGATGAGCCAACCACGGGGCTTGATCCGGAGGCGCGGCGGGCCCTTTGGCGGGTTATTCGCACCCTTTCCGAACGCGGCACGACGATTGTGCTGACCACGCATTATCTGGAGGAAGCGGACCGGCTCGCGGATCGGATCATCGTTCTGGACGATGGACGCATTGCTGCAGATGCACCGGCCGAAGATATCCGAGACACGGTGGGCGGCGCTGTGATCCGGTGCGCAACAGCGCTGGATGAAGCCTCTTTAAGCGCTCTGCCTGATGTAGAGTGGGCGCGCCTGTCGGGCCGGGTGGCAGAGCTGTTGACCCGAAACACTACCGCGACCTTGAGGGCGCTGCTTGAGCAAGACCCGGCACTCAGCGATCTCACCGTCAGTCGTCCCAGCCTTGAAGATATTTTCCTCGGCCTGACCGAACGCGCCGAGCCTGTTGAAAATGGAGATGCCGCATGAGCCGGACCCTTCGTGTGCTTGCCGCCGAGACCGGCGCGCAAATCCTGATCAATCTGCGCCAGATGGAATTCATCATTCCAACGCTGGTCATGCCTGCCGGATTTTACACCTTGTTTGCGGTGGTTTTGCCGGGAAGCTCAGATAACGCCGCCTACCTTCTCGCTTCTTTCGGGATCTTCGCTGTGCTTGGACCGGCTGTGTTCGGTTTTGGCGTGTCTGTCGCCAATGAGCGCGAACGCGGCTGGTTGCAGCTCAAACGCGTCGTCCCGGCGCCGGCCGGCAGCTATGTCGGCGCGAAGCTGATGGCCACCTTGCTGGTTGCGGCAATCGCATTGGCTGAAATCTACGCCATTGCCGGATTTTTCGCTGGGGTGGAGTTGGACCAACCGGTCTGGTTTGCCCTTCTGGCTGTCCATCTCGTTTCTGCCATTCCCTTTGTCTTCATCGGACTGATCATCGGCTTTTTCATGCCGTCAAACGGTGCGGTCGCGCTGAGCAATATCGTCTTCCTGGGGCTTTCGGCGCTGGGCGGGTTGTGGATCCCGATCATCGTCTTCCCACCGCTGATGCAGACCTTTGCCAGCTATCTGCCCTCCTACCATCTCGCAGAGATCGCTCTGGCCGTGAGCGGAGCGCCAGGCGAGCGCGACATCACCGGTAATCTTGCCAACATTGCCATCATGTCTGCGGTGCTCGGTCTTGGTGCCGTCATCGCCTGGGCCAATCAGCGCAGCTAGCGCCACCAGATAGGAGATCATCATGCTTGGACGCGTCTTTTACTTTGCGCTTGTGATCATCACAGCGTTGCTGGTTGGCTTGCTTTGGATTTTGCCCACTCCGCAAAGCACGCCCATTGCCTTCAGTTTGCCCGACACAGAGCGCCAGCTTCTCATCCGTGATGTCGGAGCGTTTGATACCGGCATGGCTCCGATGGCAGCCTCCTATACGGTCACCGAGGCCGGGGAATGGCGGTCCGTCTCACTCGATCTGGCTGGGTTCGAGGGATTTGCCTCGCAAGCGCCTCTTGCTGTGGATATCACGGCAGGTCCGCAAACCGGTAGATATGAGTTTGCAATCGATTATGGGCAGCTAGACTAGCGCCATGCAGGAGGAGCGCGGAACAGTGAGTCGGGACGGTTCAACGGGAGCGGTAAGCGCCGGACAGCGTCTAAGACGCCTGTCGGGGAGGCCAGAATTCCTGCTCATCTATCTGGTCTTCTATTTTGGTGTCTGGGTTTTCGCGCCTGTACAGCAAGCCGATATCATTGCGATCAGCCTCGCTTTGATCGTTTTCATTCCCGCGCTCTTCGATGCCCAAAGGCGCCCACTCTCGCAGCAGATCTACCACATCGCGCTTTTTGAGATGCTTGCGGTTTTGCTGATGGGATTCGTCGGCGGGCAGGGCGTTTTCCACGTTTATGCCTGTGCCCAGGCCGGCTTCCAGCGGCCGCGCAAGCGTGCCTTGCTGATCATGGCGGTATTGAGTCTGGTCTATCTTGCCGCCAGCTTCACCCAGCAACTCCATACCTACATGCTCTTCGAAACCGCGGTCATGCTGTTCATGGGCTTGATTGTCGGTGTGTCCTGTATGGGCAGTGCGGACATGATCAATGAGCAGGAAGCCCTCGAGCGCTCCTGGGAGCTTGATCGCGAGCTGGCTGCGATTGCGGAGCGAGAGCGCATCGCGCGCGATCTGCACGACCTGCTCGGGCACACCCTGACCATGGTCTCCCTGAAAGCTGATATCGCAACGCGATTGATGCAGCAGGATCCGGACCGGGCGGCGCGAGAAGTCGAGGAAATTCGCGATGCGGCTCGTGCGTCTTTGAAAGATGTGCGCGCAGCGATTGCCGACATGTATGAAACGACGGTTGATGGCGAGCTTGACCGGGCAGGGCGTGCACTGGATGCGGCCGGTATCCAGTATGAAATCGCTGGGGGCTCTGCGCCTTTAAATCCTGCCGCGAACCGTGCAGCAGGTCTCGCCATCCGCGAAGCGGTAACAAATATCATTCGTCATTCGGGCGCTGAAACAGTGCGTATCGAGCTCAAACAGGAAGCAGGCGAGCTCAGCGTCGCCGTGATCGATAACGGGCGAGGCGGGATTTTGAGTGAGGGTGCCGGGCTAACCGGGCTTCGCCAGCGCCTGAAGGACGCCGGCGGTCGTCTGGAGATTGCGGCAGATAATGGCGTTCGCCTTACCTTCACGCTTCCGGCGATGCCCACGCTTTGATACCCCTAGGGGATGATCCGGATTCTACTGGCAGAAGACCAATCCCTCTTGCGCGGCGCTCTGGCGACACTTCTCTCGCTGGAGAGTGATATGGAGGTTATCGGCCAGGCGAATGATGGTCTCGAAGCGCTCGATCAGGTGCGTGAGCTCAAGCCCGATATTTTGGTGTCCGATATCGAGATGCCCGGCCTGAGCGGGATCGACCTGGCGTCCAAGGTCAAGGCGGAGAAGCTTGAAACCCGGGTGTTGATCGTGACGACCTTCTCGCGTCCCGGCTATCTCAAGCGGGCCCTGGAAGCCGGGGTGAACGGCTATGTTCTCAAGGACACGCCGAGTGAAGAACTGGCCGATGCGGTGCGTCAGGTCGCAGCCGGACGCATGGCGATTGATGCAGAACTTTCGCGGGCTGCCTGGTCGACACCCGATCCTCTCTCCGAACGCGAGCGTGAGGTGCTGCGCCGGGCGGAACTTGGAGAAATGAACAAGCAGATTGCCGCCGCACTAAACCTGTCCCCGGGCACGGTGCGCAATTATCTCGCTGAGGCTATGCAGAAACTGGGCGCCTCCAACCGCGTGGAAGCGTGTCGGATCGCGCGCCAGAGTGGCTGGCTCTAGACGTTGTCAGCGACTACCGGAAGCCGGACATCACCGCGTAATAGCAATAAGCGGCACTGCAATCCTCAACATGTACGCGCACGGTATAAGTGCCTGCACGGTTGAAATAGAGACTTGCGGCATTTGTGCCGTAATCACTTTCCCATCGGTCTGGCTGCCCGTTCTCCATGGGTGAAATCCGGATAGAAAGCGTGTCATTATCTGCGCCCACGGCAATAAAGCCGGCTTCATTCAAAGTGACCGTGTAGTCGCGATAATAGTCATCCTGCAGGGTGGCTATCTGATACCACCAGGTGCGCTGAACACCGAGATTACGAAACTCAGCTTCCAAACTATCCAGCGCAGTTCGGATATAGTGGATCTGGCCGACATTCTGGGCTTGTGCCGCAGTCACCCCGCCCGCTGCTGCAAGCAGAACCAATATCGAAAACACAACTCTCATAGCGTCCCCCACACAAGTTGATGCAAAGTGCAACATTCCTGCTTCGGTCAGCTTATTCAAGTGAATTCAGAGTTCTAAGGACGCGGTCCAGGCGCAAACTCGGCAGTTGCAGGCGCATCGCCAAGCTCGCGAGTGAGCGCCCAGTCCGCGATCAGAGCGAAATAGCCGTCCGCATAGCCAAGGGTCTCGCGCTGGCCGTCCTCAGCCTCGGTGAAACGGACAATGCCGTGATCCGTGTCGGGGAAGAAGGCGATGTCGATCGCTTGGCCTTCTCGCTGCAGACCGGTCAGGATCTCCCGTGTCGGTGCGGAGGGCGCTTCACGATCAGCACCTGCAAGAACCCAGAGCATGGGCACATCAATCGTACGCAAAACCGGAACCGGTTCATAACCCCAGCTCGTACCAACCCCCAAGAAGGCATAGCCCATGCGGAATTGCCAGAGCGGCCGGGAAATCATCTCGCCGGTGATTTCGCCCTCAATCTCCTGGAACCAGGCCTCGTCTCCATAAGCGCTACGAATTCGGGCGAGTTCCGCGGCGCCTTCTTCGAAGTTACTCGCCAAGACACGGCCTGTCGCGTCTGTGACTTCGCGCGCCCGGGCCAGAACATCACCATCATATCCCGCTTCGCGTAGCTCCATTTGCACCTGTTCACGGTCTTCAGCGAGCGGGCTTTCCGCCAGGCCGAAACTGGCGATTACGAAATCCGCCGGGCTAAGCGTTGCAGCGAGCGGACCGACCCAGCCCCCCTGACTGCCACCAAAATAGCCACTGGCTTCCACCCTTGGCCCGGCGAGCTCAAGAGCCGTGTCATGAGCGGCTGCTGCATCGGACGCCAGCAGGTTGAAATCTTGGGTGTATTCGCCCGTTGAACCGCCTGTACCGCGTTTGTCATAGACAAAGACGCTGATGCCTTGCGCGGGTAGCATGCGCTGGTGATAGGCATAGTCGACGGCGCTGGTCCGCTCTGATCCATGGACCAGAACAAGGAGGGGGGCAGGCCCATCTCCCTCAGCTAGAACCAGCCGTCCAGCCAGCTCTTCGCCGCCTCCCTGGAAGCGGACATCCTGGCTATCGAAATCGAGGCGCTCGCCCGACCCGTTCAGCCCCTCAATACCGGTGACCTGGATCGAGGTATCAGCACAATCGCCAAGCGTGATGCGCGCCGGATGCGTTTCATCCGTCCAGCCCGCAGTGCCGTCCCATTGGCCGTTATCGTTCCGGGCGATACGCCCGACGCGGCCATCCAGTGTGCGCCAGCGCAAATGCGCTTCACCGGAATGGCCGATATCGATCAGCGCGCCATTGGCGAGACGGTAAATTCCGACCTCGCAACGCATTTCCTCGCTCAGGACTTCATCTGGCCCCGATGAACAGGCCGCGAGGCCTGCAGTGAAAATCAGCGGTAGAAGAAAACGCATGGCAGACCTCGAACTGGTTCGAGATCATCAAAGCGTGGCTTCTGCTTCCAGGTCAACGCCCAGTCGTTCGAGCATGGTCATCGCGCTATCGGCGATGACCGTGCCTGGCGGGAAGACAGCGGCGGCTCCCATCTGTCGGAGCACGGGTTCATCATCGGGCGGGATAACACCGCCCACAATGACCAGAATGTCCTCACGGCCCTGATCGCGCAGGGCATCGCGCAATTCGGGGACCAGGGTGAGGTGACCGGCAGCCAGCGATGAGGCGGCGGCAGCGTGAACATTTTCGGTGGCTGCAAGTTCAGCCGCTTCTTCCGGGGTCTGGAAGAGCGGTCCGATCACCACGTCCCAGCCCAAGTCGGCATAGGCGGATGCGACCACTTTCTGACCTCGATCGTGACCGTCCTGCCCAAGCTTGGCGATCAGGATCTTCGGTTTGCGACCGGTCTTCTCCTGGAACATCGCGGCGAAGCGCTTGGCGCGTTTGACCTTCTCGTCATCCCCCGCTGCAGCGGCATAGACGCCTTTTACAGCCTTGATCTTGGCGACATGGCGATTGAAGGCGCGCTCCATGGCGTCAGAGATTTCTCCCACCGTCGCTTTGGCGCGCGCGGCGTCAACGCTCAGGGCAAGGAGATTGCCTGTCCCGGCCGCGGCGGCGGCAGAAAGATCTTCCAGCTTGGCCTGGACCTCTGCGCTATCGCGCTCGGCACGAAGTTTTTCAAGCTTTTCAATCTGCTGCTTGCGAACCAGATAGTTGTCGACCTTAAGAACAGGGACATCTTCTTCTTCATCGAGCCGGAACTTATTGACGCCCGTAATGGTTTGCTGACCGCTATCAATCATGGCCTGGGTGCGCGCTGCCGCTTCTTCAATGCGCAGCTTGGGGATGCCCTCATCAATCGCCTTGGCCATACCGCCCAGCTCATCAATCTCTGCGATGTGCTGGAGGGCTTTGGCGGCCAGGTCATGGGTGAGCCGTTCGACATAATGGCTGCCGCCCCACGGATCCGCGCAATCGGCCAGATGTGCTTCGGTTTGCAAAAGGAGCTGGGTGTTGCGGGCAATCCGGGCTGAGAAGTCGGTCGGCAAAGCCAGGGCTTCATCAAGCGAATTCGTATGCAGGGATTGGGTATGCCCATCGACGGCGGCAATCGCTTCAAGCGCAGTGCGTCCGACATTATTGAACACGTCCTGGGCGGTCAGCGACCAGCCGGAGGTCTGGCAATGCGTCCGCAGGCAGATCGATTTAGCCGAATTTGGCGCGAAACGTTCCTTCACCAGATTGGCCCAGAGAAGGCGTGCCGCGCGCAGCTTGGCGATCTCCATGAAGACATTCATGCCAATACCGAAGAAGAAGGAAAGGCGTGGTGCAAAGGCATCCACATCCAGACCGGCATCAACACCGGTTTTGATATAGTCCAGCCCGTCGGCAATCGTGTAGGCGAGTTCAAGATCCGCTGGGGCACCGGCTTCCTGCATATGGTAGCCAGAGATCGAGATGGAATTGAATTTCGGCATGTTTTCCGACGTGTAGGCAAAAATGTCGGAAATGATCTTCATGGAAGGCGTAGGCGGGTAGATATAGGTATTGCGCACCATGAACTCTTTCAGAATGTCATTCTGAATGGTTCCGGAGAGTTTCTCCGCGCTCACACCCTGTTCTTCTGCCGCAACGATATAAAGCGCCATGACCGGCAGGACTGCGCCATTCATCGTCATGGAGACAGACATCTGATCAAGCGGGATGCCATCAAAGAGCGTGCGCATATCGTAGATGCTGTCGATCGCCACGCCCGCCATGCCGACATCACCGGCGACGCGCGGATGATCACTGTCATAACCACGGTGGGTGGCCAGATCGAAGGCGACCGATAGACCTTTCTGACCGGCGGCCAGATTGCGGCGATAGAAGGCGTTGGAATCTTCCGCCGTGGAGAAGCCGGCATACTGACGGATCGTCCAGGGGCGCTGACCATACATGGTCGGATAGGGGCCGCGGTTAAAAGGGGCGGCGCCTGGAATACTGTCTGTGAAATCCAGGGCTTCACTGTCCGATCCGGTGTATTGCGAGCGGATGGGAATGCCCTCGGCAGGTGTCCACTCCGTCGTCTGTCCTGTGCCGAAATCCGGGCTTGGGCCAAGATCAATCTGGGTGAAGTCAGGGGCGTTGGTCATTATTCTGCTCCCTCGAAAGAGGCTGCCAGGGAGATGGGCGCCATAGGGCTGTCAGGGGAGGTCATTTCACCCCAGGGACCAGCCGTCTCGACGGGTTTGGGATCCGGGTCAGGATATTTCGTCACGCCCAGAATGACGTCTTTGCCATCCGTGATTTGCTTCAGCTTCGCCGTGCGTGCTGCGGCGATCTCGCCTTGCAGCCAGCCATCGGCAAAGGCAGCGGCGAGGCCGCCCTTGGCTTCGATCGTCTGGAAGAGTGACCAGGCCTTTTGCGCCAGCTGGTCCGAAAGCGTCTCATGAAGATAGGAACCGGCGGCAGGATCGGTGACTTTGCCGATATGGCTTTCCTCGGCCAGGAGGATGTGGAGATTGCGGGCCACGCGCCGGGCAAAACCGGATGGCCGCCCGATCATACCGGTCAGCGGCCGGATTGTGATGGCATCGGCGCCGCCCGCCGCGGCGGCAAAGCCGGCGCAGGCGTTCCGAATGAGATTGGTCCAGGGATCCTTCGCGGAGAGCATGCGACCAGCTGTGACGGCCTGGATCTGGGCGCGCGGGCTGGTGGCGCCGAATTGAGTGGCGATCCGGGTGAAGATCCGGCGCGCGGCGCGGAGCTTGGCGATGGTCAGATGGATATCGGCATCAGCAACCAGCCGGATCTCAATGGCCTTGGCCGCTGCGTCGGCATCCATGCCGGTCTCGCCCATAAGGCGCATATAGGCGGTGGTGCTGGCCGCCATGACAGCAAGTTCCTGCGCTTCAGTGGCGCCGGCCTCAAAGGCCAATGCGCCGTCAGCGCGGAAGATCTGGAGCTGCGGGAAGGCCGCAGAGCTCAATTCGATCAGTGTCTTGGCTTTGTCGTAGCAGGTCGGATCCAGCTCGACATCCTGGCGTGCGGCTCGGCCGATCGGATTGAGGCCCAGCCCGCCCTTAACCGTCTCACCATCGATGCGGCGACGGGCATAAAGTGCAAGAAGATGATGGGCATGCGTGCCTTGTCCAAGGATCACATCGAGAGATATCGGCGCTATCGACAGGTCGACGCCTTTCAGCGCCGCATCCAACAGATCGATATCATTGGCCTTTAACCCGGTCTGTCCTGTCGGGTCGAGTTTGAGTTCGAGTTCGGAAACCCCGCCCATGAGATCAGCGAGAGCGGCTTCATTGGCGGCCTCGGGCGTCTCCTCGACCAGGCTCTGGCGCATTGCCCAGGGCAGGAAGGCGTCCTTCGCCTGGCTATCAACAGCGCTCGCCCCGTCCGGTCGCGAGAAGAAAACCGGGCCGCGATCAATACCATCTGCCGTTTGACGCCCCAGCGTTGCGTCGAAATCAGCACCGCGCAGGGCTTTTTCTGCCAGCGCACGCCAATCCTCCCGTGACTGCGCTGGAAATCCATCGGAGAGGGGGGTGATGTGTTCGCTCATGCCGGAATCATGCCTCTTGCGCAAAGCCTTGCTCTGTCCGGAAGAAAAGCGGGCAAGCGCTTCGCGTCAAGGGCAGAAGATGAGCATGGAGACGTCGTCGCTTCTCCTCGGTGGCTTCACGCCAGGCATACTTGGCGAAACCGAGAGGAGATCTTGTCCATGTCCGAACACAGTCTGCAGCACTCCGCGCGCCTTGGCCTGTCGCTTGTCATGCCGGACCAGGCGCAAAAACATGTCACCGTGAATGAGAGTCTGCTTCGACTTGATGGCCTGGTACAGCCTGTCGCGCAAAGCGCCACGCGTCAGGACGAACCGCCCGACCCCGGTAATGGGCAGGCCTGGATTATTCCCGCAGGTGCCACAGGACCCCACTGGTCCAGCTTTCCTGAAACCCTGCTTGTCCAGTTTCGCGATGGCGCCTGGCATGGCCTGCCCCCTCAAACCGGCTGGCAGACCTATGTCTGTGATGAGCAGGCTGTACGCATATTTGACGCTGGCAAATGGCGATGGGCGGCGCAAGAAACACGCCTCAGTGAAGGCGATGGAGGATCGCACACGCGCTCTTTGATCGAAGAGGTCGAGGTGTCCGACCTGGTTGGCGCGGAGGTGGTCAGCGCGTTGATCATCCCCGATCGCGCGATCATCCTGGCGGTTTGTGCCGTCGTCACCGAGACGATTACGGGCCCTGAGAGCTTCGATCTCGGCATTGCCGGCGAGGCATCCAAATTTGGTGGGGCGCTCTCGACCTCGGCCGGTGCTCGCAATATCGGTGTGATCGGGCCGCAAGCCTTTTACGCGGATACCCCGATCACTCTGCGTGCGAATGGAGGCGCATTCACCAGCGGAAAAGTGCGGCTGTCTTTGCACGCTATGGGTTTTCAGGCGCCGTCCTAAATCCGCTCGACCAGCCGGTCCATAATGCCGTTGAGAGCGATTTGTGCTGGCTCGGTCATGCCGTGACCATTCAGCCCAATCATCACGAATTCCGCGTGAGGACAGGCCGCGGCAAGCTTGAATGCGCTCTGCGGCGGGCAGACCATATCATAGCGCGAATGCAGGATCGCCATGGGTATATCGGCGAGCGTGTGGGCGTCCTCGATCAGCTGGCCCTCGCGCAAGAAGCAGTCATGCTTGAAATAATGCGCTTCGATCAAGGAGTGCGAGATAATAAAATCCGCCCCCTTCACGCGCAAATCCTCGAACACTTGCTCTGGCGTTGTTTCGAGGAAGGAGATGCGGTCTTCCAGCTCGGTCCAGCGATAAAGGGTGGATTGGCGGATCTCTTCAAGTGTCGCCGTTTGCAGGCGAGAAAGCGTTTCATAGCCGCCCGCGCGCTCGGCCAGCATGTCCTGGTAACACCAGTCAAGAACAGCTGCCGGACTATGGCGATGAGCGCTGGGGATGGGGGTTATAAAGTCCGCCCAGGCATCGGGATAAAAGCGCGGAACGCCATCAAGGCTGTGCCACCAGTCCAGCTCTCCGCGCGTCGCGGTGAAAATCGCTTCGACCACCAGGCCACGGACGCGCGCCGGGTGGGTTTGTGCATAGGCCAGAGCGAGCGTGGAGCCCCAAGACGGACCAAAGACGGTCCATTGATCAAGACCGAGATGCTGGCGGAGGGCTTCGATATCCTTGATCAAATTCTGGGTGGTATTGCCCTCCAGGCTTGCATGGGGACAGGAGCGGCCCGCCCCGCGCTGGTCGAGGGCAATAATGCGGAAGCGCGCTGGATCGAACATCCGCAAGTATTTTGGGGCTACGCCGGAACCGGGGCCGCCATGCAGGAAGAGCAGGGGGAGGCCGTCGCTATTCCCGCAGGCTTGCCAATAGAGTTCATGGCCATCACCAGTGGACAGGAAACCGGTCTGATCCGGGACTATTTCGGGAAAAAGCACGTCTTGAACTCTGGCCTCAGGCTATAGGAGCGACAGCGAATTTCTTCACAATAGCATCGATTTTTTCCAACGAGACCGGCTTCGTCAGCACCTCGTCAAATCCCGCCTGAAGACAGCGCTCTCTCGTCTCTGCGAAAGCATCAGCCGTGCATGCGACGATACGGGGTTTCTCTGCGGCATCTGCGAAGACTGCCTTGAGCGCACTCAGGGTCTGTATGCCGTCGAAATCGGGCATGTGGAGATCGAGCAAAATCGTGTCGAACTGATCGGCCTGAACCATTTCGATTGCTTCAGCGCCACTATGGGCAAAACTTGTCCGCACGGTCTGCCCTTCGAGAATGGAGCGGAAAGTCGCCAAATTCAGCTCATCATCATCGACGACCAGCAAGCGCTGATCTTGTAAAGCAGGAGGGGTGATGTCGGCGGATGGGCGCGCTGGCGCGACGTGTTCGGGAGCCTCCGCGCGTTGCAGGCGGAACGTGACCGTGAAGTCGGATCCTTCTCCCGGCGATGATTGGACTTCAATCTTGCTGTCCATAGCCTCAGCCAGGCCTCGCACAATTGAAAGTCCCAGGCCGGACCCGGCGAAGTTCCGCGTGGACGAGGCATCGACTTGCGAGAACCGGTCGAAGATTTGATCGATCTGTTCTTGGCTCATGCCAATACCGGTATCGCGAACAGTGCAGATGACCGCATGGCGGTCTTCGTCCAGGCGCTCGCTGCTGATTTCAAGAGAGACAGACCCGGAATCGGTAAACTTGATCGCGTTGGAGATGAGATTGCTGAGGATTTGGCGAATCCGTACCGGATCACCCAGCACGTAGGGCGTCGCAGTATCCGGCGCATAAACGGCCAGGGGCAGGTCTTTTTCAGCCGCCCTTGCACGATGGAGATCGAGCGTGCGTTCGGCAATCTCAACCATATTCACCGGTTCGGCCTTGAGCTGTAGCGCGCCGGCCTCAATCCGGGATAGGTCCAGAATATCATCGAGAAGACTCAGCAGGGTTTCCCCGCCGCGCTGGGCGATGTCTGTAAGATTGCGTTGTCGACCATCCAGATCGGTTCGCTGAAGCACGGAGAGCGTGCCCAAAACCGCATTCATTGGCGTGCGGATTTCATGACTCATATTGGCGAGGAATTGAGACTTCGCGATATTTGCGGCTTCTGCATCGGCGCGTTGCTGTTCGAGCAGTCGCGATTGGGTCCGCAATTCCGTCATTTCCTGCAAGACGATCAACCCCAGTCGCTCGCCATCATCCTGTAGCCCCGTTGCTTCAAGACGAACGGAGACCAGATCGCCGCTGGGCTGGCGCAAATCAATTTCAAGCGGGCTGGCCTGCACAGATTCATTGATCATGGCGGTCAGCCGCTCTGACACATTGAAGCCCATCTCATCGAGTCGGCGCAGTGATTTGAAGGCGTCTTCGCTAAGCCCCAGCATGGACAAGAGCGCCGGATTGGCCTCCATCACCTCACCGGTTCTGGGCCGCACGAGTGCAATGCCTACAGGGGCGAAGGCAAAGACAGATTTCAGCAGCGTCTCGTTCAGCTCCAGGCGAGCCAGGGTTTCTCGCATGCGACGGCCCAAATCCTCGCGAATGCTGGCATCGAAAACGCCCAGGAGGGTCAAGGCGGTTAGCATCATCAAAATGCCGGACCCTGTCCGCAGCAACAAAACGGACGCACCGGTCAACTCCTCCACGAGGGCCGTGTTGATGATTGAGCCGGGGGGCGTAGTGGAGGGCGATAGGAAGATCTGCAGGAAGGCGTAGGCAAAAAAGGCAAAAGCCGCTGTTGAAGCCGCCAGTCGAGAGCGCGCGGTCGGTGTTTCAATCCCCACACGTTTGAGAAAGATGAACCCGACCAGGCTGGAGGCCGGAACCGCCATACCCCATCGGGTCGCGATCTCGATATCCTCAGGGCGCTGCATCAAGATGGCGTTGAAGGTCCAAACCCCACCGGCCACAAGCAGAATATTCCAGACCAGGGCTGACCGCTGAAACAGGCTGCTCAGCCCAAAATAGCCCAGGCCGAGGAAAGAGGCCGCGGCCAAGGCCGGCGGGAGGTAATAGGGTAATCGGCCCGGATCAACGATCTCATAAAGGATCATCCATTCGAAGACGCCGTGCAGAAGACCGAACAGGCCCAAGCCCAAGAAGCGATTACGAACACGAGAGTTTGCAAATGCCAGGCTGCGCGCCGTAACGGTCAGGCCCATGGCAAAAAACGCCAGCCCGTAAATCGCGTAAACGATCCCCGTTTCCAGCATGCCTGGTCCGTCCCTTCCTTCACGAGCGCCGACATTCATCGCGCAGTGCAATGCAACAGGATGGGCATGCTTCTGCCGCAGAAGCAAGAGGTGTTATGGCCACTTAAGAGAGACTGTTAGTATGCAGGGGAGAGTTGCCAGAGGCAGGTCCGGTTTTCGTTTTCCAGAACCGCAACAGCCTCAATGGTCAAAACTTCCGGTCCCTCGGCAATCGGGCTGTACACGCCCCGAGCGCCCCGCACGGCCAGGCCATTTTCAATCCGTGTGCGCAGGCCATTCTCATCGAGTGGACAGGCCACGAAGGCGGAGACATCTTCCGTCAGGTTAAGGATGGTATAGAGCTGATCGGCGGGTTCAGACAGGGTTTGCGGCCAATAGCCTTGAGCCTTCAGCCAGGGGGCGGCTTGAACCGCTCCGGCTGATAAGACCAGCGTGGCCGTCAATGCCAGCGCCGCGCGCGCAATATCCGCCTTCATAATGCCCCCCACTCAACGCACTTCATCCCCGGCGCTTGGCGCAGATTAAGATGGCCGCAAGCCTGGGTCCAGAGGTTCTGGCGAGAGCCGTTTAGACTTCGCGAGCCTGTGCGGTTTTGGAGTAGGACCCGTCATATTTCCAGCCCTGCGGCATGAAGACCTGTGCGCCCCGGCTGCCGGTCTCGCGGGCAATCATGATGAGTTGGTCCGGGTTTTCTTCCCAGGGGTAGTGCATCAATTCCAGCCAGTCGCAGGGCAGGGTGGGGCCTTCACGCTGGTCGACCACACAGAAGTCCTTGGCGTTGTCACCCTCGCGAAATACCAGACCTTCCGCTTCAAGGCTTTCGGCGAAGCGTTTGACATCGTCCGGATTGACCAGCGTGCAGGCATAGAGCTCATCATCATTGCGCTGGCTTGGGGTGCCTTTCAGGCGCCCGTCGAGCTGTTCACCGCAATCTGGCAGGGCTTTCACCGCAGCCTTGCGGACAACGATGGAGAGGGCTTCGATAAGAACAGGCATGATTTGAACTCCCGGACATAGGCTGTTTGGGAGTCATGCTGCCACCAGCCCGATGGAACGGCCACGGGAAATCGCAGACAGAGCCAGGATGAGCGCTGACGCGGTCAGAACAATGGCGGGAAAACCGTGTAGGATGGGAAAAATGGTGCCGCGAGAGAGAATTGAACTCTCGGCCTCACCCTTACCAAGGGTGCGCTCTACCACTGAGCTACCGCGGCGTTCGGCTTCGCGAGATCGCGAGCGAGAGACGGGCGTATAACGCAAGCGACCCGCGTCGCCAAGAGTGTCTTGACGTTGCCAGCTGCGTTCGACATGAGGAAAAGCATGAACACGCGTAAGAACACTCCGAAAAAATCCCCGTCCGAAGATGAGACGTTGAGCCGCGAAGAACGCTTGGCGCAAGCCTTGCGGGCGAATCTGCGTCGCCGCAAGGCGCCGCGGGCCAGTGCGAGCGATGCCGACGCTGCGGAGGGCGAACCCACTGCACAAGAGGCGGGCGGCACTGTAGAGACCGCCTCGGAAAAGCCTGAAGATCCGTCATAATCCCGCCTGTTTCACACCCGCTTATAGCGCCTGCTTATTCCACCCAGTCATTTGTATGTGAGGAGTTGAGATGGACCGTATCGTTGTCGAAGGCGGACATCGCCTGAACGGCCGGATCGCAATCAGCGGTGCCAAGAATTCAGCGCTCAAGCTCATGGCCGCGGCGCTTTTGACCGACGAGAAACTGGTTCTGACCCAGATGCCACGCCTTGCGGATACGCGTTTCCTGGCGCATCTGCTGGCCCGGCTGGGGATGAGTGTCGAGGAAGGTCCGGGCGCGCAGATGCAATTGCATGCTGCGGAGATCGCCGAGACCTATGCGCCTTATGATCTGGTGCGGAAAATGCGGGCGAGCTTTAACGTGCTTGGACCGCTCGTCGCGCGCGAAGGGCGGGCAAAAGTCTCCTTGCCCGGCGGCTGCGCCATTGGTGCGCGTCCCGTCGATCTCCACCTGAAGGGCCTGGAAGCGCTTGGGGCGCAGATCGAACTGTCGGAAGGCTATGTCACGGCGACCGCTCCGAAGGGCGGGCTGATTGGCGGCGAGGTGGATCTTCCCTTCGCCTCTGTCGGGGCCACCGAACACATCATGATGGCCGCAGCGCTGGCACGTGGTGAAACCGTGATCGACAATGCTGCGCGCGAGCCGGAAATCGCCGATCTCGCTGACATGCTCACCGAAATGGGCGCCCTGGTGGAAGGCGCTGGATCATCGACCATCCGCATTCAGGGCGCTGAGCGTCTGCACGGGGGCACGCATGCGGTTGTCGCCGACAGGATCGAGACCGCGACCTATGCTTTGGCGATTGCCGCTGCGGGCGGGGATACGATGCTCGAAGGCGCACGCTGGGAGCATAACAAGGTCCTCTGGCGCGCGATGATGGATGCAGGCGTCACTGTTGAGCCTGTTGAAGGCGGCGTGCGCGTGGCCCGCAATGGCAGCCATATCAAGGGCACCGATATTGAAACCCAGCCCTATCCGGGCTTTCCGACCGATGCCCAGGCGCAATTCATGGCGTTGATGACACTCGCCGAGGGGACGTCGGTGATTCGGGAAACCATTTTCGAGAACCGTTTCATGCACGCCCCTGAACTCGCTCGCCTGGGCGCCGATATCACCGTGCATGGCAATGAAGCCGTCGTTCGCGGTGTTGATCGCCTGAAAGGCGCACCGGTGATGGCGACGGATCTGCGCGCATCGGTCAGCCTGGTCATTGCCGGACTTGCCGCGGAGGGCGAAACCGTGGTCAACCGGGTCTACCATCTCGACCGGGGATTCGAACGTCTGGAGTCCAAGCTCGCCAATTGCGGTGCAAAGATCGTCCGGGAAACCGAATCCGCAGACTAGACCGAAAGAGCCTCAGGAGGCATTTCCCATGCGCCGGCCCTATACGCCCTTGCGTCTGAGCGCCCAGGACGCATCTGACCTCGAGCCGATAAGTGCGGCTTTGCAGGATGCGATCGCCCAGCTTGGCGATTTTGAATTCTCCGCACGTCAGGGCCAGTTCACCATGGCCTTCAACCGGTTTTGCTGGGAGAGCGGCGGCCGGGCACAGCGTGTGCGCACAGGGGTGCAATTCGCGCGGGTCGAAAATGCGCGCAGCCAGAACATCCGCCAGGGCGCAAGCGACGCGGTTGTCAGCCTGCTGGCGATCACTTTTGAACCCGATAATGACCCGTCCAAGGAGCCCGGCGGTGAAGTGGTTCTGACATTTTCTGGCGGCGGAGAGTTGCGTCTCGCAGTGGAATGCATTGAGAGTGTCTTGGCAGATATCAGCGCACCCTGGCCGGCTTCCAGCCGTCCCGAGCATGTGCTTGATGAAGACTAGCGCAGCGTCTCGGCAAGGCCGGGCGCATGAGGGGCAGGGATGAGCGAAGACCGGATCATCCGGATTGAGCTGGACGAAAGCTCGCTCGGCGGTGGCAATGCCAATGCCGATCACGAGCGGCGTGTTGCAATCGCTGATCTGCTGGAGAGCAATAGCTTCCGTCCGCAGGCCGAGGGCGTCGGTCCGTTTGCGCTTTACCTGGCCATTGAAGATGACCGCCTGGTGTTTGATGTCCGCCAGGAAGATGACAGCCCGGTCCGCGCCTTTGTTTTCGCGCTGGGGCCGCTGCGTCGCATCATCAAGGATTATTTCCTGATCTGTGAAAGCTATTACGAAGCCGTGCGCGACGCACCGCTGGCGCAGATCGAGGCGATCGATATGGGACGCCGCGGCGTCCATAATGAAGGCTCCAGCCTGTTGCGCGATCGCTTGGCGGGCAAGATCGAGGTCGATTTCGACACCTCCCGCCGCCTATTCACCCTGATTTGCGCGCTTAATCGCCGGGCGGCCAAGCCATGAGCCTGCCCTCCGTACTCTTCGTGTGTGGGCGCAATGCGATCCGTTCTCCCATGGGCGAGGCACTCTGGCGCGAGATTTTCGGTGAGGCTGCCCATGCGCGCTCTTGCGGGGTCATCCCGGCCGCCTTTGTTGATGGTTTCATGGTCTCGGTGATGATGGAGGGAGGCGAGGACTTGTCCGACTTCTCCCCGATCGCTCTGGCGGGCGTGGGAGAACCGGCAGCGGAGCTGGTGGTTTCCCTGTCGACGGCAGCGGACCGGACGGCCCGGGAGTATGCAGAACGGCACAATGCCGAATTTCTGGCCTGGCCCATCCCCGACCCGTCGGAGACGCCGGGCAGTCGTGAAGACCGGCTGGCTGCCTATCGTGACACGCGCGAGGCGATCCGAAAGCGGATCGAAGACTGGAATAACACCCGAAAAAGCGCCTGAAGCCTCGACTTATGGGGGGGAGGCGGACTATATAGCGCTCCTTCGGATGGCAGAGACGATCCGGACATCCAGATTTGATATTGGAAAGTGGAGCCGCATGGCGAAAGAAGAGTTATTGGAGTTTCCTGGTGAGGTGACGGAATTGCTTCCGAATGCCACCTTCCGCGTGAAGCTTGAGAACGAGCACGAGATCATTGCCCACACGGCGGGCAAAATGCGCAAGAACCGTATCCGCGTCCTCGCGGGCGACAAGGTTCTGGTGGAAATGACGCCCTATGACCTGACCAAGGGCCGTATCACCTATCGCTTCAAGTAAGCCGTGAGTGCGCACGGAGCGACGATGGACGCCGTTATGGCTGACCCCCGCCCGCGCCTCATACTGGCGAGTGCATCACCGCGACGGCGCGATTTGCTGAGCGGTGCCGGTCTGGATCCGGACGCGATAGAACCGACCCATATCGATGAGAGCGAAATCCCGGGCGAATTGCCCGGGCCGCTCGCTTTGCGCCTGGCGCAGGAGAAGGCGTCAGCGCATCCTGGCTGTGAGCATGGCTATATTCTTGCCGCAGACACGGTGGTTGGCGTTGGCCGACGCATCCTGCCCAAGACAGAGACGCGTGAGGAGGCGAAAGCCTGCCTCGATCTCATCTCCGGTCGTTCCCATCGCGTCTTCACGGGCGTTGCCCTGAAATCACCTGACGGGACATTGAGTTCGCGTCTGGTCGAGACCCGGGTGAAGTTCAAAGTCCTCAGCCGGGAAGACCGTGAGACCTATCTTGCGAGCATGGAATGGAAGGGCAAGGCCGGCGGCTACGCCATTCAGGGCCGTGCCGGCGTGTTTGTGGTCAATTTGATCGGCTCATTTACCGGCGTGGTCGGATTGCCGCTCTATGAAACGATCAACCTGCTCAGCGGTGCCGGTTTCCCGGTGCTGGCCCGGCAAAATGAAAGTGCAGCCTCATGAACCGCCAAGTGCTGATCGAAGAGAATATCGGTGAGACCCGCGCGGCCATTGTGGAGAACGGCCGTATTGTCGAGCTTCACCTGGATCGCTGGAGCGAGGCAGGCGAGCGTGCGCTGGAAGGCGAGATCTACCGTGGCCGTGTGCGCCGCGTAGAACCGGCCCTCAATGCTGCTTTCATCGATCTCGGGATTGGCGAGGACGGCTTTTTGCCGTTTGGCAAGGCCGGCCGCCCGAAAGGGTTTCACGAAGGCGCTGCCATTGGTGTGCGTATTGCTCGTGAAGGCTATGCGGAAAAAGGGCCGAATCTGGCGCTGGTCGATGTTGAAGACGGCGAGGCACCGGAGTGTCTTGAACCGGCCCCCATCCTGGCCCAGCGGCTCCTGCGCGATTTCGGTGATGGCGAAGCGGTCTGGGCCGATGAAACCGATTTCGATCTCGATGAGGCCTTTGATGAGGCGCTCGACCTTCGCGTGGCGATACCGGGCGGAGGATCGCTCTATATCGAGCAGACCCGCGCCATGGTGACCGTGGATGTCGATGCGGATGGGCGCAAGGGGCAGGGCAACGCCCAGCGCCTGACCCAGCAGCTCAACCAGTCTGCCGCGAAGGAAGCCGCCCGCCAGATCCGCTTGCGCGGTCTGGGCGGGATTATCGTTATCGATTTCGTTCACATGCGCGCGCAACCGGATCGCAAATCGGTGGAACAAGCCCTGCGCCAAAGCTTCAAGCGTGATCGGGCCAAGGTGGATGTTGCGCCGCTTTCACAATTCTGCCTGGGCGAGCTCGCACGTCAGCGCCGTGGACGGACCCTGTCGGAAATCATGCTGGATGCGGACGGTCAGCCGAGCGCTGAAACCGCGGCGCTTGCCGCCTTGCGCCAGGCCGAACGCGAACTCCCGCATGCGAAAGGGCGGCCGGTGAAGCTGGCCTGTGGCGAAGCTGTCGCCGATTGGCTGGAAACCAGCGGTATTGGCTGGCAGGAGGCCTTTATGGAGCGCTTTGGTCGGATGCCCGAAATGTACATCAAGGCTGAGCTGGCGCCGCGTGCCGCTCATGTTGAAGCCCGCTAGACAAGGATCCTCATCATGAAATGTCCAATCTGCGGCAAGCCGACCGATCCGGCCTTCAAACCCTTCTGCTCCAAGCGGTGTGCTGATATCGATCTGGGTCAGTGGATGAGCGATGGTTATGCCATTCCGGGCGAACCCGCCGATCAGGCCGATGACAACCCGTATGATAATCGCAATGAGGAATAGAGCTTAACTGCAATTGGCTGGCTTCTACCGCTTTGAGGGCGTGGACAGCCGCCGCCGTGCGCCGTATAAACCGCGCTCTCCGATGGCGGCCAAGGTCGCGCCGGAACAGTGCCTGGGTAGCTCAGTTGGTAGAGCAGCGGATTGAAAATCCGCGTGTCGGCAGTTCGAGTCTGCCCCTAGGCACCATTTCCTCTCTCTCTTACATCTTTGCCCAGCGTGACGCTGCGATGCTTTTACTGTTCGCGTCGCGCGCCTATATCATGGTGATGCGAGGGGGCAGGGATGAGCGAGATTTCAGATAATCCGAATATTGTGATCGCCGGTGCGGGGAGTATTGGCTGCTATGTCGGCGGACGGTTATTGCACGCCGGGCGGCGGGTGAAATTCCTGGGCCGCGACCGCATCAAGGCCGAGCTGGATGAACATGGCCTGCGTCTGACCCATTTTGAGGAGGATGAGGCCAGGCTGTCAGCCGACCGGATCGAAATGTCCACATCGCCAGAAGACGCCCTGGCGGATGCCGACATTATCCTGGTGGCGGTGAAAAGCGGGGCGACCTCTACCATCGCCGCAGATATCGCCCGTTATGCGCCGCCAAATGCGGTCATTGTGAGCCTTCAAAACGGTATTACCAATGCCGACAAGCTCCGCGAGGGGGCAGGTTCGCGTGAAGTGGTCGCTGGAATGGTGCCCTTCAATGTCGCGCATTTGGGCGAGGGCCGTTTTCATCAGGGGACATCGGGAACCATACTGATCGCAGCCGGCGTACCCGGCCTTCTGGAAGCGCTCACGGCACCGCGCTTGGAGATTGCCGAAAGCGAGGATATGCCGGCGGTGATGTGGGGCAAGCTGCTGATCAATCTGAATAACGCGATCAACGCCCTGTCGGGCATTCCGCTGAAGCAGCAGCTCGAGACCCACGCCTGGCGGCAGTTGTTTGCGGACCAGATCGCTGAAGGCTTGCGTGTGTTGAAAGCGGTCGGGATCAAGCCGCGCCCGGCCACGCCGGTGCCGACAGCGCTTCTGCCTGTTCTTTTGCGCCTGCCGACACCGCTATTCCGGATTATCGCGGCGAGAATGATCAGCATCGACCCGCTCGCGCGCTCCTCGATGTGGGAGGATCTGCAAAACCGCCGGATGACAGAGATTGATGAGCTGCAGGGTGCGGTTTTGCGCCTTGCGGAGAGCGTCAATCTCGACGCCCCGATATGTCGCCGCATTACCAAACTTGTGAAGGCCGCCGAAGCAGCGGGTGATGGTTCCCCAGGCCTTGATGTCGCGGCGCTTCGAGACGAGGGGGCGTCCTCCTGAATGTGAAACGCCGTGTTGGCGCTGGCTTTCATGTCCGGTTCGGACATCCAGCTGCAGAAAATGCTGCCACATCCTCGATTGAAATTTATTGTATGTTATAGAATAACCTCCGCTGAGACGCCGTTTGCGCGGAGCCGGGCGCGGATCATTTCGAGCCGTCGACCGGATAGGGGTAGCATCCAAAATGAGCGAATTTGTAGTACCGCCAGCTATACTGGCCAGTCTCGCCGCTGCGGCCATGGCCTCGGTCGGGATCGCTCTGGTGGCCCGTTTTCATAAGATTGCTGACCGGCTTTTGCCCACACTGACGGCGTTTTCCGGCGGACTTCTTGTGGCGGCGGGTCTGATCCACCTCTTTCCCGAAGCGATCGCGCTTGATGCGTCTGCCCCTGCTTACTTCCTCGGCGGATTTGTCGCGATCACGGTCTTGGGCTTCTTGCTACACCGACGTGCTGGGCTGGCACATCCTAGGGG
>JAAEZM010000009.1:4398-72515 GCA_018222865.1 Alphaproteobacteria bacterium | reverse complement strand
GTCTTGCACCTCTTGCTGCATCGACATGATGGCGTGGCACATCCAATGGCCGCCCTTGTTCCGGCGATGGGGCTGAGTTTTCATTCCCTGGTCGATGGGCTGCTCTACGGAGCTGTGTTTTCCGTCGATGTCTTTACCGGTCTGGCGAGCGTGAGCGGACTTATCCTGCACGAGCTCGCGGAAGGGATGGTGCTGTTTGTTCTGGTGCGCGCCGCGGGGTTCTCGAACCGGACAGCGGCGATCGCTGCGATTATCGGAGCGGCGATGACCACGCCGATCGGAGCCACAGCCTCCGTTCTGGCGCTCGAAAGTATCGGGCCTGAAGCCACGGGGAAGCTTCTGGCCATGTCCGGCGGCGCCCTCCTGGGGATTGGCTCATCTCATCTGATCAGCGATTTGCCACATAAGGGACGCCTGCGCACAACGGTGATTTTCGTGGCTGGTGCTGTTCTGGCCTCGATCATCTTCACCGCCTTCGCCCACAGCCACGGGACCGGTCAGGCGCCCGCGCACCCGCCGCACTTCGCGGACCATTTGCACGATGGGCATGATCACTAGGCCCAGGTCTAAACGCTTTGTCTGTGCGCGCCTTCTGTCCGGACCCGTTCCAGTGTCGGATAGCCATTGACGGCCATCAACAGATCCGCCTCGGCGAGCATGCATTTGAGCACATGCGCGGCCCCTTCAGCGCCGCCCAGGGCGAGACCATAGGTATAAGGCCGCCCAACCCCGACAGCGCTCGCGCCCAAGGCGATAGCCTTGATGATATCCGTGCCCGAGCGAATACCGGAATCGAAAAGCACAGGCGTGCTGCCAGCGCCGTTGACGACGGCCGGCAGCATGTCGATCGCGGCCAGCCCCCCATTCGCCTGGCGGCCTCCATGATTGGAGCAGTAAATCGCATCAACCCCCATATCGGCGGCTTTGCGGGCATCTTCCTCATGACAGATACCCTTTAGGACGATGGGCAATTTCGTGCTCTCCCGCAGCCAGGGAATATGCTCCCAGGTCAGGACTTCTCCGAAAATCCCGGCCCAGGTAAGAATGGCGGTTCCCATATCCTCTTCCGGCGGAGCTTGCAGCAGGCTGCGGAAGACCGGATCGCAGAAATAATTCTCCAGCACATGACCGCGTAATTGCGGGAAGTTGGCCGTTTTCAAATCCCGCGGACGCCAGCCCGTGACCCATGTGTCGAGCGTGACGACAAGGGCTTTGTAACCAGCATTTTCTGCTCGGGTGATGAGGCTTTGTGCCAGCTCTCGGTTCTTGGGTGTGTAGAGCTGGAAATAGGCAGGCACATCACCGCAATGCTTGATCACCTCTTCCAGCGGATCATTGGCCAGCGTGGATGCGCAAAACGGGACGCCAGCGAGCGCGGAGGCCTTGGCAGCGGCGATATCACCATGGCCGTCCTGTGTGCAGATACCATTGACCCCGATCGGCGCCATGAAGGCGGGGTTGGGTAGCGTGGCGCCGAAAAGTTCAACGGAGAGATCGCGCTCGGCGCTATCGACCAGCATGCGTGGAACCATGCCCCATTTGTGGAAGGCGAGCGCATTGAGGTCCTGGGTCAGTTCATCGCCACATCCACCTTGGACATAGCTGAGAACATGTGGCGGCAGAGCGGCCTGGGCGCGTGCGACAAGATCCTGAAAGTCGACCGGGAATTCCGGAATTACGCCCTGCAGCCCGTTGAAATAGATCTCGTTTTGAAAGCTACCGTAATTGGGACTTACAAACGCTGTTCGTTTCTCACCCATCGAACTCTCCCCTTATCAACGCCGTCTTGTTGTATCTGCCAAGAGCCTAGGCAGATCTCAGCTGCGAGGAAAGCGATAGGTCAGTTCATGCGGCGTGGGCGGCGTCGATCGTGGCCGCGAGCAGGGCGTCCGCGTCGAAAGGTTTGACGAAATAGCCAGCGACTCCCATCGCATCCACGCGGGCGCGCGTATCGGCAGCGGCATCCGCGGTCACGGCAAAAATGGGCGTTGTCGCTCCGTCGTCCAGGGCGCGGATTTTCGCGATAGCCTCTTCGCCATTCATTTCAGGCATGTGTAGGTCGAGGAGAATGACGGACGGGTGCTCTGACTTGTAGAGCTCAACGGCCTCGCGCCCATCGCGCGCATGCAGGACCTCAAAACCCGCTTTCTCGAGGATTTCCCGGACCACGATGAAGTTCACCAGCTTATCCTCGGCCACGAGGACTTTTGTTCCGGCCGCGCAGGCGGCGGGCGCCGCATCTTGTGCAACCCGCTTGCGCGGCGAGCGTTCATTGATCGGCAGCGGCCATTCAAGCCAGAAGTTTGCGCCTTCACCCGGCGTCGACGTCACGCCGATCTCGCCGCCAGCGAGGCTCGCAAGTTCGCGGCTGATCGCGAGACCGAGACCGGCACCATCATGGCGGCGTTCCGCAGAACTGTCGGCCTGGGCAAAGCGGTCGAACACGGTCCTCTGGAGCGCGACATCAAGCCCGGGTCCGGTATCAACGACTTCAATGCGGACCCGTGCGCTGTCGGCTTCGCTCACTGTCAGGCGAACCGAACCGGTCTCGGTAAATTTTACGGCATTGCCCAGCAGGTTGAGCAGGACTTGTCGAAGGCGTTTTTGATCCCCCAGACGGCGTCCAGGCAGTGTTTCGGGAAGATCGCAGACCAGTTGCAGGCCTTTGCGGCTGGCTTGTGGAGCGACAACAGAGATCGCGCTGTCCACCAGCTCATGCAGGTCGAACGGCTTGTGGTCGAGTACCATCTGCCCCGCCTCGATGCGGGAAATATCGAGAATATCCTCGATCAGGCTCTGCATGGCGGTGCCGCAATCTTCCAGCATTTTGGTGTAGCCCTGCTGTTTCTCATCCAGCTGCGTGCGCTGAATGATGCGGGTCATGCCCAAAATGCCGTTCAACGGCGTTCGGATCTCATGGCTCATATTCGCGACGAAGCGCGATTTGGCGCGTGATGCGGCTTCTGCGGCTTCAACGGCCTCTTCAAGCTTGAGCGCGTAAAGCTTGCTGTCATTGATGTCGATAAAGGATCCGGAGAGGCGTACCGGCTTGCCCTCGACGCGGATGACCCTGCCACTTGCCTTGACCCAGATCCTTCGACCCTTCGCGGTAATCAGCTGAGATTCATGCGCCCACATATCGCCGGTGCGAACGGCCTCATCGACCGCATCGGACACGACATCACGATATTCCGGGGCGTAGAACTCGATGGCATTGTCCAAGGTCGGCGTGAAATCTTCATCGACTTCATGGATTGAGCGGGTCACCTCGTCCCAGACCAGGGACTGATCTTCCAGATTCAACTCCCAGCTGCCCACGCGCGCAATCGAGGCCATCAACTCGAAGCGCGTAATCATGCTTTGCATGCGCAGTTGGGCTTCGACCCGTTCCGTAATGTCGCTGGCGACAAAATAGATAATCCCGTCATCACCGACACTGCTCGCCCAGTCGAGCCAGATATAGCTACCATCAGCCTTTCGGTAGCGATTGGTGAAGCGGGGAGCATCGCAACCTCCCTCAGTTATGCGGCTGATCTCGATCGTGGCTTCGACATCATCGGGATGGACAAAGTCGAGATAGGGGGCGCCTTCAAGCTCATCGAGCGGGTAGCCGAGAAGCTTGCTCCATTGCGGGCTGAGCTGCAGGAAGCGGCCATCGTCAGACGCCGTACCCAAAAGGGCCGGCACATTCAGGAATAGCTGTTTAAACTCCATAAGGACCCCCAGATCCTTTTAAGTGCGCCAGACTGTCGCACCGCCATCTGACGCCTGACAGGCGGTTTCGGGCGACTCATAAAATAGTAGAATTCTATTCCCGTTGCGACTTTAACTAAGCCGTTTCCTGGGTTTGTACAGTTTTGATGCATGCGCGCAGTCCGATCACATCCTTAAGTGCGCTGAGTTGAACCGGCTTGCCGAGACAGTCATCCATACCCGCCTCGAAATAGCGCTGGCGTTCAGCCTCCAGCGCACTGGCCGTCAGCGCGACCACAGGGGTGTCGGCGTTTGGCGATTGGCCTGAGCGCAGGAGCTGGGTCGCCTGGCAGCCATCAATGTCGGGCATGTGAATATCCATCAGGATCAGGTCAAATACCTCGGTTTCGCACAGGCCGAGCGCCTCGATGCCGCCTGTCGCGAGGCGCGTATTGTGACCGAGATGTCCCAGCAAGGCAGCGGCGACCGTTCGGTTCACGGCCTGGTCGTCAACGACGAGAATAGTGAGGCCCGCCTCTGAGGTGTCACCTTGAGTTTGCATCGAGGCTGATCGGTTCAGTTCGGCCGGCGCGGCGCTTATCGTGAACCAGAATGTCGATCCGGCGCCTTGCTCGCTTTGAACGCCAAGTTCGCCTCCCATCAAGCTGGTCAGCTCCTTGCTGATCGCCAGGCCCAGGCCCGTGCCGCCAAAGCGGCGAGTGGTGGTCTCATCCGCCTGGGAAAAGCGCGAAAAGATCCGCTCTTGCGCCTCGAGGCTCAGGCCACAGCCTGTATCCTCGACCTCGAAGCGCAACCCATCTTGTCGCTCACGATCGGGGAGGACACGCAGGGTGACATGACCGGTTTCGGTGAACTTGATCGCATTGCCAACCAGATTCCACAGCACTTGCCGGAGCCGTAGCGGATCCACCACATAGCCAGTGCCCAGCTCCTGATCATATTCAAAATGCATGGCAACATCACCGCCGGTGAGGCGGGCGCTGAACAGCCGGATGACGTCTTCGCACAGGCGGCGCAGATCGGTTGGCTCGGGCGTTATTTTAAGATCGCCCTGTTCCAGCTTGGAAATGTCCAGAATATCGTCGAGCACCGCGATGAGCGCCGTCGCCGAGCCGTGTACAATCTCCACATGATCGGCCGGCATATGCCGCTCCTGCGAGGCACGGGCCAGATCGAGAAGGCCAAGAATGCCATTCATCGGCGTGCGTATCTCATGGCTCATATTGGCAAGGAAGGCGGCTTTTGCCCGTTCGGCTTTCCTCGCCTCATCGAGCATGCGACTGGTGACTGATGCGAAACCGATGACGCAGATCAGGCCGAGCAGGGTCGTTGTCGAGAGCAGGATGAAGCTGGCCAGGCGTTCCGCCTGCTCGGAATAGGGGGTCGGGGTGATGATGCCGCTGCCGTCGAGCAGGAAGAGCCCGGACAAGAGCCCGATAGTCGATAGTCCATAGGTCAGCGCTGCGGGCACGCTCAGAAAAAAGCCCGCCGCCAGCGGTGCGATGATCAAAAACGGCGTCACATAACCGGTAATGCCGCCATTGCTGAGCGATGCGAGGAAAGCGAGGAGTTGCGCGCTGATGATGAAGGCGTGGGCAATTGACCGATAGTAGAGCCCGCGCAGCGCTGCAAAGCCGAGCGCGAAAAAGACGAGCGATGCCGTGCCGCCGGCAATTTTGGCGGGGGTAATGCCGGGCAGTGCGAAAGATATAACAATCAGATAAAGGCCCAGCACGGCGCCGAAAGCCAGGCTGGTCCGTCCCAGAACAATCGTCTTCTGGTGGTCGGTAATGGTATGATCGTTAATCACACAGTCCGCGGCCGGTCGTGACCACCCTTTATTGCTCGATGGTTGCAGATGACTATGCCCCGGTCAGATTGAAAACCCCTTAAAATCGAACCAGATCCCCTTCGGTCGTTTGATGGCGGGTACGTCGGCACGCATTGTCTTGGCGTGTATATCGCATTGATAGAGGCTTGTACGAACTTAGCGAACAGTGTTCACTTATCCCAAAGATAAGGTCGCCTAATGCGCGACGGGGAGTGAAAGATGAGCGAAGCGGTGCAAGGCGCAGGCGTGGAACAGGTCGATGTATTAATCGTCGGCGCTGGAGTTTCGGGTATCGGCGCAGCCCACCATCTCCAGACCCGCAGCCCAGATCAGTCCTACATGATCCTGGAAGCGCGCGAGGATATGGGCGGAACCTGGGATTTGTTCAAATATCCCGGCATCCGGTCTGACAGCGACATGTATACGTTCGGCTATGCCTTTCGGCCCTGGCAGGATGGCAAGGTCTTCGCCGACGGGCCAAGCATCAAGTCCTATGTCGAACAAACGGCCTCCGATGGCGGGATTACGCCGAATATCCGCTTCAAACACCGCGTGCTCTCCGGCAATTGGAATTCTGACAAGGCGCGCTGGGAAGTTGAGGCCAAGCGGACCGATACCGGCGCCCGGGTGCGTGTTGAATGCCGCTTCTTGATGATGTGCTCTGGCTATTATCGCTATGACCACGGCCATGTGGTGAAGTTTGAGGGCGAAAAGGATTTTCGCGGCGATATCCTGCATCCGCAACATTGGCCGGAAGGCTATGATTACAGCGGCAAAAAAGTCGTAGTTATTGGCTCCGGCGCGACGGCAGTGACCTTGGTCCCGGCCATGGCGGATACGGCGTCTCACGTGACCATGCTGCAGCGTTCGCCGACCTATATCGCCCCGCGCCCGGCGGTGGACCCGGTGGCCAACTTCCTGCGCAAGGTTCTGCCCTCAAAGGCGGCCTATAGCGCCACGCGGATTAAGAATGTGCTCGTCTCGATCATTTTCTTCGAGCTGGCCAAGCGTCACCCCAATATGGTGCGCAATATGGTGCTCAAATATATCCGCGAGGAATTGGGCGATGACTATGATGTCGAGAAGCATTTTACGCCGAAATATAACCCGTGGGATGAGCGATTCTGCGCAGCGCCCGACGGCGATTTCTTCCAGGCGCTGAAGTCCGGCAAAGCCTCGGTGGAAACCGATCATATCGAGCGTTTTACAGAGACCGGGATCCAGCTCAAATCCGGCGAGCATCTCGACGCAGACGTGATTATCCCGGCGACCGGGCTGGAGATGTTGCTGGCTGGCGGGATGAATTTCAGCGTCGATGGAAGCCAGGTCGAGCCCACTCAGTCGATCAGCTATCGCGGCATGATGCTCAGCCCCTTGCCGAATCTGGCGATGGCGTTTGGCTATACCAACGCGTCCTGGACATTGAAGATTGACCTGACGTGTGAGCGCGTCTGCCGCCTGCTCAATCACATGCAGGCCAAGGGCTATGATTATTGCGTGCCTGAACCGCCTGCGGATC
This sequence comes from Alphaproteobacteria bacterium, assembly GCA_018222865.1. Lineage (GTDB taxonomy): Bacteria > Pseudomonadota > Alphaproteobacteria > Caulobacterales > Maricaulaceae > Maricaulis. The sequence continues at coordinate 65,451 of JAAEZM010000009.1, read as the reverse complement.
TGGAAACCATGCCGCTATTGAATCTGCAATCGGGCTATATCAAGCGCGCGGAGCCCTATTTGCCCAAACAGGGCACCAAGCCGCCATGGCGGACCTATCAGAATTATATCCAGGACATGCTGGCCATTCGCTATGGCAAGCTGGAGGACGGGGCATTGCGCTTTGGCCGTAAAGGCGACCGACCGTCCAGGGTCGAGCCGGAAATCGCGGAAGCAGCGGAATGAGCGCGTCTATGAGTTTTGCCGGCAAGACGGCTGTAATCACGGGCGCTGCGAGCGGTATCGGTCGGGCTCTGGCCGAAGCTCTTGCAGAGCGAGGCTGTAATCTCGCCCTGGCCGATGTGAATGAAGCGGGTTTGGCGGATGTAGCGCAGGCCCTCGCCAGCAATGAAATCCGAGTAACGACGCACCGTGTCGATGTCGGCGACAAAGCTGCGATCACGGATTTCGCGGACGCCGTGCGTCGGGATCATGGCGCCGCCCATCTTCTTTTCAATAATGCCGGTGTCGCGCTCGGCGGCCAGTTCGAGGATATCGCCGAGGATGATTTCGAATGGTTGATTGATATCAATTTTTGGGGGCCGATCCGAATGACGCGCGCTTTCCTGCCACTCATGCGTGAGAGCGGGGAGGGGCATATAACGAATATTTCGAGCATTTTCGGGGTGATCGCGCCGGCGGGCCAGACGGCCTATAGTGCCGCAAAATTTGGCGTGCGAGGGTTTTCGGATGCGCTGCGCCATGAGATGGCCGACAGCGATATCTCGGTGACGACCGTGCACCCGGGCGGCGTGAATACCAGTATCGCCAAATCTGCGCGCATGCCGGCCTCAGCGAGCCAGGAAGAGATTGACCGCGGGCTCAAGCAAGCCGCGGATAATCTGGTTATGCCACCGCCAAAGGCCGCGGACATCATTCTTCGAGGCGTGGAACGCCGCCGCCCTCGTGTTCTCGTCGGACGGGATGCCCACCTCCTGCATTGGATTGAGCGGTTATGGCCCTCAAACTACTGGGGGATCATGAAGAAGCGGCTGTCCAGTGCGGCGGATGCGGAGCAAGCCTAATGGATATTTTGCAGACAATTCTCTACGCGGGACTGGTCCTGATCATTGCGGGTTTTCTCGCCGCGCACGTCTTCACCCGCTCAATTGCTCGCAAGGTGAGGGAGGGGGTGCCGCCCCGCGGTGAGTTCGTGGACGTTTCGGGTGGACGGCTGCACTATGTCGATAAAGGGCAGGGGCGCCCGATTGTTTTGATCCATGGCCTCTCCGGTAATCTGGAGAATTTCGGCTATGCCATGATTGACCGCCTGGCCGAAGACTTCCGCGTTATCGCCGTTGACCGCCCTGGATGTGGACACTCTACCCGCGATATTGATGCGCTGGCGCGCCTTCCCAATCAGGCCGCGATGATCGCGGAAATGATTGAGACGCTTGAGCTTGATAAGCCTTTGATCGTTGGCCATTCGCTGGGCGGTGCCGTATCACTCTTCATGGCCCTCAACCATCCCGGGCAGGTCGGTGGACTGGCCATGCTGGCGCCTCTGACCGCCGTTCAGGAGACGGCGCCGTCTGTTTTTAAAGGCATTGATATCGCCAATCCGCTCTTGCGTCGTTTCATCGGCAATACGGTCGCGATTCCGATGTCGTTGCGCCAGGGCGCCGCGGTTCTCAAAGTGGTGTTCGCTCCGGAAACCCCGCCCGAGGATTTTCGAACCCGCGGCGGTGGGCTTTTGACCCTGAGGCCAGAAGCCTTCTATGCCGCGTCCACGGATTTGCGGTCGGTTTCGCTCGATATTGCAGATATTCAGCCGCGCTATGCTGATCTGGCTTGCCCGCTAGGCATGCTGTACGGCGATGGCGATGCCGTGCTGGATCATCAATCTCATATTCAGGCGATCCAGCGCCATCATCCCGACATGCCGCTGGTCCTTCTGGAAGGGGTCGGACATATGCCGATCGTGACGCGCCCTGAAGAGACCCATGCCTTCATTCGTGACATGTACGCGAAAATCAACTGAAAACCGCGCATTCGGTCTTGGCGCGCGCTCAATCGCATGGCACTGGCGTAAGTGAACATGTTCGCTATCAGGAGTTAAGGTCGTGAAATTCTTTGTTGATACCGCTGACGTTGCTGATATCCGCGAGGTGGCTGAGGTCGGTCTTCTCGATGGCGTTACCACGAACCCATCCTTGATCATGAAATCTGGTCGTGACTTCATCGAAGTTGTTACTGAGATTTGCAGTATTGTTGATGGGCCGGTGAGCGCGGAGGTCACGGCGCTGGACAGTGAAGGCATGATCCGCGAAGGCGTGAAGCTGGCGGCACTTGCCGACAATGTCGTCGTGAAACTGCCGCTGACCTGGGACGGTTTGAAGGCCTGCAAGGCGCTTGTCGCCGAAGGGATCGAAACCAATGTCACGCTGTGTTTCTCAGCCAATCAGGGACTTCTGGCCGCGAAGGCGGGAGCGACTTACATCTCCCCCTTCATCGGCCGACTGGATGATCTCGGGGTTGATGGCATGGAGCTGATCCACGACCTGCGCACCGTTTACGATAATTACGGCTTCGAGACTGAAATCCTGGCGGCGTCTATTCGCTCTGCCGCACATGTCCAAGAGTGTGCGCTCGCCGGGGCCGATGTCGCGACGGTTCCGCCGCCAGTGCTTAAATCGCTTGCGAAGCATAAGCTGACCGATGCGGGCCTTGAGGCCTTTATGAAGGATTGGGAGAAAACCGGGCAGACCATCTAGGTCCAGCTCCCGTTCGGACTTGAAGCGAATTCACTCCGGACCGCGCGGTCTGTGGGAGAATGTGGCGGGAAACTTGCGGCTCAGCGCGCGGCGCGTGTCCGTCAAATAGCGCCAACATGCGTATCGAGCGTGTCGACCGTGGTGCGCTCGAGGAAGGCATTGAATTCTTCCAGAATGAGGTGGCTGGTGGCTTGGATGGTCACCAAGCGACGCCTTACCGTCTTGTTATTGCTTAGAAAAAGGCACTCGTTTCCGGCAGGGTCTGCGGAGTCGATGTTTGACAGAAAAATCAGAACACGTTTCTGGAAGGCCAGAAGTTCTGCATCGGTACTAAAACTGTGAGTCTGCGTAAGCATGTCGGCCATCCCCCCTGACACGTTTCTCTTGTACGTCACACTCCCCGAGTATCCGTCGCGAAATTCTATCGTTCGCGATCACAATATAATGTGACAGAGATCACGCCCCGGGCGCAATACCGGAAAAGAGGATTTCTCTAAAAAAGTTTCGAAACGAAACTTTGGTGTGCGTCGTCACGCCACGCGACAAATTGCCATACAGAATTTGTGGGAAACACGCGTAAACCGGGTCTGACAGGTAACCACAAATCCCGGGGGCGTCGATGACTTCGTCGCAAACACTCCAACGCAGTGGCTTTGATATTAATCTGGCTGCGGTTGGTCTCATAACTCTTTTAGGGGCTCTTTGGGCGCTGTTCGCAGCGGCCTTTGCGCCTGATGCCGCCATGAAAGGACAGTCATGGCTCATTTTGGCAGGCTTTTTGACAGGCTTGCTGCTGGTCGTTGGCGCCATTGCGCGCGGCGGCGTCATCGTCGATCAGTCCGAATATAATGAGGACTTGATCAAGGCCGGTGTGATCGCCTCGCTCTTCTGGGGTGCGGCAGGGCTTCTGGTCGGCGTCCTCATCGCTTTCCAACTGGCCTTCCCAGTTCTCAATCTGGATGCGTTCGGCTTTACGAGCTTTGGGCGATTGCGACCGCTGCACACTTCGGCGGTGATCTTTGCCTTTGGCGGCAATGTGCTTCTGGCGACCTCCTTCTATGTCGTCCAGCGGACCAGCCGGACCCGGATCGCCGGTGGCGTTTGGCCGTGGTTTGTCTTTTGGGGCTATCAATTCTTCATCGTGATTGCGGCATCGGGTTATCTGATCGGCATCACGCAATCACAGGAATATGCTGAGCCGGAATGGTATGCCGATCTGTGGCTGACCATTGTCTGGGTCGCTTATCTTCTGATTTTCCTGGGTACGCTGTGGAAGCGGAAAGAGCCCCACATTTATGTGGCGAACTGGTTCTATCTGGCCTTCATCATCACCATTGCCGTCCTGCACGTGGTCAATAATCTCGCCGTTCCGGTCGATTTCTTTGGCTCGCGCAGCTATCCGGTCATGGCGGGCGTTCAGAACGCGCTGACCCAGTGGTGGTATGGCCACAATGCGGTCGGCTTCTTCCTGACCGCGGGTTTCCTGGGCATCATGTACTACTTCATCCCGAAGCGGGTACATCGTCCGGTCTATTCCTACCGCCTCTCGATCATCCACTTCTGGTCTTTGATCTTCATCTATATCTGGGCGGGTCCGCACCACCTGCATTACACCGCTCTTCCTGAGTGGGCGCAGACGCTGGGCATGACCTTCTCCATCATGCTGTGGATGCCGTCCTGGGGCGGGATGATCAACGGTCTGATGACGCTGTCAGGCGCCTGGGACAAGTTGCGGACGGATCCGGTTGTGCGGATGCTTGTCTTGTCCGTCGCTTTCTATGGCATGTCGACCTTTGAGGGGCCGGTCATGTCGGTCCGGGCCGTGAACTCCCTGTCGCACTATACGGACTGGACCGTCGGTCACGTGCACTCCGGTGCGCTGGGCTGGGTCGGCTTTGTCTCCTTTGGTGCGCTCTACTGCCTCGTTCCATGGCTGTGGAAGAAGAAGGGCATGTTCTCCAAGGCGCTCGTTGATTGGCACTTCTGGATCGCGACCTTCGGCATCCTGCTTTACATCACCTCCATGTGGGTCGCCGGCATCATGCAGGGCCTGATGTGGCGGGCCTATAACGAGCTCGGCTTCCTGGAATACTCCTTCGTCGAGACCGTTGAGGCGATGCATATCTCCTACATCATCCGCGCCGTGGGCGGCGTGCTCTACCTCGCGGGTGCACTCATCATGATCTACAACGTCTATCGCACCATTAAGGGCGATGTGACCGAGACCGATGAGGCTGTCGTGCCTCAGCCGGCTCTCGCGGAATAGGGGGGCGTCATGTCTGAACGTACCAGCCTCTGGAGCGATCTTCACAAGAAACTCTTCGAGAAGAACTCGCTCATTCTTTCAGTCGGCATCCTCGTCACGGTGTCCATCGGCGGGATCGTCGAAATCGCACCACTCTTCTACCTCGACTCGACCATTGAGGAGGTTGAAGGCGTGCGACCCTATACGCCGCTCGAGCAGCTGGGACGCGATATCTACATCCGGGAGGGTTGCTATAACTGCCACTCTCAGATGATCCGTCCCCTGCGTGATGAGGTCGAGCGCTATGGCCACTACTCGCTGGCGGCCGAGAGCATGTATGACCACCCCTTCCAGTGGGGCTCCAAGCGGACCGGGCCCGACCTCGCTCGGGTCGGTGGCAAGTATTCAGATGAATGGCATCGCGATCACATGCGGGCGCCGACATCTGTCGTGCCGGAATCCATCATGCCGGCCTATCCCTTCCTGGAGACGTCGGAACTCGCATTTGAGAATGTTCAGGCCAATCTGCGCACGCTGAGCCTTGTTGGTGTGCCCTATGAGGCCGAGCATCTGGAAGCCGCGGTTTCCGATATCGAGACCCAGCTGGATCCGTTTGCAGAGGATTATGATGGCTTCCAGGCCCGTTATCCGGGCGCTGTGATGCGTGATTTCGATGGCAATCCGGACATGGTTTCCGAGCTGGATGCGCTCATCGCCTATCTGCAGGTGCTCGGCACCATGGTGGATTTCTCCACCTATGAGGCCGAAGCCGACGAGAATCTGAGGTAGCGCAATGTATGAGATCCTAGCCAGTTTTGCTCAGACTTGGGGAATGTTGCTCTTTGTGACGCTATTCCTCGGCGCGCTGACTTACGCGCTCTGGCCGAAAAACCAGGAGCGCTTCGATAAGGCGGCAAATGCACCGCTCAACGAATCCGACAGCCCCGCGGACGCCGCGGCAAGTGAGGACTAAAGTCATGTCCGACAATAAACTTGAACACGATGATCACACCGGTACCGCCACCACTGGACATGAGTGGGACGGGATCAAGGAACTCGATACACCATTGCCACGCTGGTGGCTGTGGATCTTCTACGCCACGATCTTCTGGTCGGTGATCTACATGATCTTCATGCCGGCCATTCCGGGCCTGCCGGGCATGTCAGCGGAGGGCGATCATACGCGCGGTCTGCGCAATCACTCCGAGCGTGCGAATGTCGCCGCGGCGATCGAGGCGCTTGAAGCGTCCCGGGCGAGCGGATTTGAAGCGCTGCGTGGCGCTTCGATCGAGGAGATCGAAAACGACCCGCAACTCCTTCAATTCGTCCGTGCTGCCGGTGAATCGGCCTTTGGCGATAACTGCGCCACATGTCACGGCGCGGGTGCGCAAGGCTTTGTTGGATATCCGAACCTCAATGATGATGTCTGGCTTTGGGGCGGGACGTATCAGGACATCCACGACACGCTGATGTACGGAATTCGCACAGAACACCCTGACACGCGCATGTCCATCATGCCGGCCTTCGGTCGTGACGAATTGCTGTCCAACTCGCAGATCCAGGCCGTCAGTGATCACGTTCTGTCCTTGTCCGGACTGGCAGAAGCCAATTCTGAGGGCGCAGAGATCTACGCCATTCAGTGTGCCAGCTGTCACATGGATGATGGTCGGGGTGACCGCATGCAGGGCGCGCCAAACCTGACGGATGGCGAATGGCTCTACGGATCTGAACGCGATCAGGTGATCAATATCATTTATCGCGGGCCCTATGGCGTGATGCCGGGCTGGGAAGGCCGTCTCGACGACGCCACGATTGATGCGCTCGCTGCCTATGTCTTCCTGCTGGGTGGCGGAGAAGATGCGACAGCTCGTCCCACGGGGCAGTAGGTCGCATAGTCTCCATAATAAAATCCGGGTCTAACACCGCCATGACTGATACGCAGAAGAACAGCATGGCGGCACCCGGGATCGCTCAGCACGACGCTGAGGCGGTCAATGCTTCGCAGACCCGCGAACTCTACCAAGCCCGCCAACAAATCTATCCCAAGCTCGCGCACGGGAAGTTTCGCGCCCTGAAATGGTTCGTGATGGCGGTGACCTTGGGCATTTACTACCTTCTGCCCTTTGTGCGCTGGGATCGCGGCGAAGGCGCCCCGGATCAGGCCGTGCTGGTCGATTTTGCCGGCCGCCGCTTCTACTTCTTCTTCATCGAGATCTGGCCCCAGGAAGTCTATTACATCACCGGGCTATTGATCCTGGCGGCGCTGGCACTCTTCCTGGCGACAGCCTTATTCGGGCGGGTCTGGTGCGGTTATGCCTGCCCCCAGACAGTATGGACAGATCTGTTCATCGTTGTTGAGCGCTTCTTCGAAGGTGATCGCAATGCCCGCATGAAGCTCGACAAGGCCAAGTGGAGCTTCAACAAGGCTTGGCGCAAGATCGGAAAGCACGCGGTCTGGCTTCTCATCGCGCTGGCCACTGGTGGGGCCTGGATCCTCTATTTCCACGACGCTTTCGACGTGGTGCAGAACTTCCTGACCGGTCAGGCGGCGCTGTCATCCTATCTCTTCGCCGGGGTTTTGACCTTCACCACCTATACGCTGGCTGGAACCATGCGCGAGCAGGTGTGCACCTATATGTGTCCCTGGCCGCGTATCCAGGCGGCGATGACCGATCGTGAAGCCTTGAACGTCACTTATCGCTATGATCGCGGTGAACCGCGCGGCCGCCATAAAAAGGGCGAAAGCTGGGATGATCGTGGTGATTGTATCGATTGCAAGCAATGCGTCGCGGTCTGCCCCATGGGCATTGATATTCGCGATGGGTCGCAGCTCGAATGTATTCAGTGCGCGCTCTGTATCGACGCTTGCGACGACATTATGAGCAAGATTGATCGTCCGACCGGTCTCATCACCTATGAAACGGATGACAATATCGACCGTATGGCCGCTGGCGATAAGCCGCGCTATCGCTTCTTCCGCGTGCGGACCATGGTGTATGCCGTGGCCTTCGCGCTGGTTGCCTTGGTGATGCTGACCGCGCTCATCAATCGCACTGAGCTCGAACTCAATGCCCAGCGTGACCGGAACCCGAACTTCGTCGTCTTGTCGGACGGTTCCGTGCGCAATGGCTATAACATCAAGGTCGTCAACAAGGCCGGGGAAGAGCGCGTCTTCCAGCTCATCATTGAGGGCGATCCGCAGTTGCGGCCGCGCCTGCTCGGAGCCTCCGAAGACGCCCCGCTCTCACTGATGGTTGGTCCGGATGAAACACAGGATTTCCTGCTCTACCTGACCCTGCCTGCCGATGCGATTGATGGGCCGCGCGAGGAATTAATGTTCCGCGTGGTCGACCCGGCCAGCGGCGAAACGGCCTCTACTCGATCAGTCTTCGTTACGGGAGCGGAATAATGCTGTCCTGGTTCAGACCTCTCACCGGCTGGCATGTGCTGGCCCTTATGGTTGCCTTCTTCGCTGTGACCATTGGCGTAAATGCGACCTTCATCACCCTGGCGATGCGGACCCACCCTGGTGAGGATGTGCCGCGCTCCTACATGCAAGGCGTCAATTACAACGACACGCTGGAGCGTCGCCGTCAGCAAGAGGAATTGGGCTGGCAGGCGCGGTTTAACACACTCGATGGCGAGCTGTTGATCGAGGTGCGCGATCGCTCCGATGCGGCGGTGTCCGGCCTGATGCTTGAAGGCCTGCTGGTGCATTCCGCCGACACGACCATGGATGCTGAACTCGAGTTTGTAGAGCGTCGCTCTGGAGTTTATGTCGCCGCATTGCCCGATGCGGCAGAAGGACAATGGCGCGTGCGTGCCCACAATGCCGGTGAATTGCCGTTCGAACTGGAACAGGATTTATGGCTGCCCTAGACGCCAGCGCATACGTTTCCGACACCCAGGCAGACCCACGGGCCTTTGTGCGTCACAGCGAAGGCTTGGCGCATCTCGACCTGCTCGTGCGCGGTGCGAGCTGCGCTGGATGCATTGCTCGCATTGAAGGCGGTTTGAGAGAAGATGAGCGCGTCGAGCAGGCGCGATTGAATCTGTCGACGGGCCGACTGGCCTTGTCCTGGCGCGGAGACGACGCTGCGGCGCGCGATTTCATCGCCAAACTCAATTCCATTGGCTATCCGGCAACGCCCTATGAGCCTGAAGCCGATAGCGACCCGCAACGCGAAGAAGAGCGCCGACTCTTGCGGGCAATGGCAGTCGCCGGCTTCGCCATGGCAAATGTTATGCTGCTGTCGGTTTCGGTCTGGTCGGGTGGGCTGGAAATGACAGAGACAATGCAGTCTCTCATGCACCGGATATCAGCGCTGATCGTATTGCCAGCAGTAGCTTACTCCGGACAGCCGTTTTTCCGCTCGGCCTGGCGGGCTTTGAGGGTTGGTCACGTCAATATGGATGTGCCGATTTCACTCGCCGTATTCTTGGCCTGCGGCTTGTCGATATACGAAACCTTCATCGGACACGGCGCGGCCTATTACGACGCCGCGGTCATGCTGCTTTTCTTCCTCCTGATCGGCCGGTTTCTCGATATGCGTTTGCGCGCCAAGGCGAGCCAGGCGGCGAGGGGGCTTGCCGCCATGCAGGCTGCTACGGCCAATCGCCTTTTGCCCGATGGCGCGGTCAAGGCCGTGCCGGCGCGCGAGGTTATTGCCGGGGATCATCTTGTTCTGGCCGCGGGCGACCGTGTTCCCGTTGATGCCACGGTTATTGATGGGCGCAGCGCTTTGGATGGATCGCTGGTGAGTGGCGAGACCGAGCCAGTCGCGGCTGAGCCGGGGACACAGCTCTTCTCGGGCATGTTGAATCTTGATGGCAAGCTTGTGATCGAAGCGACCGCGGATCGCGATAATTCGCTGCTCGCGGAAATTACCCGCCTGGTTGAAGCCGGTGAGCAATCGCGTTCCCGCTATGTGCGGCTTGCAGACCGCGCAGCAAAACTCTACGTGCCCTTTGTGCATACGCTTGCGGCCCTGACATTGATCGGCTGGTTTATCGTGGCTGGAGAGCCGCGTCCGGCGATTATCAACGCCATTGCGGTCTTGATCATCACCTGTCCGTGTGCGCTTGGCCTGGCCGTTCCGGCGGTGCAGGTTGTTGCTTCCGGCCGGCTTTATGGCGAGGGCGTGCTGGTGAAGTCCGGCGATGCGATGGAGCGGCTCGCACAAATCGACACGGTCGTCTTCGACAAGACAGGAACGCTGACAGAAGGTCGGCCTCGCCTCGTTAATGAGCACGAGATCGATCCGCGCAGCTTGGATGTTGCAGCGCAATTGGCCCGGACCAGTCGTCATCCGCTTTCCCGCGCGATTGCCGATGCCGCAGGTATGGGGATCGCCGCACATGATGTCACAGAGACACCGGGCGGCGGAATTGAAGGTTATGTTGAGGGGCGCCGTGCCCGTTTCGGTTCCGCGCAATGGCTGGGAATTCAAACAACAGCAAACCCCTTTTCTGAAGCCTGGTTGCAGATCGAAGATGAAGAGGCGGTGCGTTTCCGTTTTCAGGACCGTTTGCGCGAAGATGCTGCCGAGACCATCCACGGCTTCAAGACGCGTGGCGCCGAGGTCTTTCTGCTGTCCGGCGATCGCCGCGAGCCGGTCGCGGCCATCGCGGCGGAGCTCGGCATTGTCAGCTGGCAGGGCGAACTGAAACCCCAGGACAAGATTGAACGCCTTCAGGCACTCAAGGCGGAAGGCCGTAAGGTCGCAATGATTGGTGACGGCATTAATGATGCGCCGGCCTTGGCAGCGGCAGATGTATCCATCTCTCTGGCTTCAGCCGCAGAGATCTCCCAGGCGGCCGCAGATTTCGTACTTCAGGCAGACCGTCTGAAGTCGTCTGTTTTTGCGCTGGATATCTCGCGCGGCGCAAAACAGCGCGTGATCGAGAATTTTGCGACCTCGGTCGTCTACAACATCATCGCTGTCCCGATCGCCGTGTTTGGCTATGTCACGCCTTTGATCGCGGCCATCGCCATGTCCGGCTCTTCCGTCCTGGTCATCCTCAACGCGCTGCGGCTCGCCCGTCGTCGCTAGAAATTTTTTCGACCGGTCTGCATCACATCTCGCGCCGAAACACGTCTCATGTCTGAGACGTGACATGGGCGCAGGGAATAGGGCCTCGCTCTGCCATGCTCTCTATGGGGCAATCGGTCGCGTGTGCCGCATTACCTCTCTTGTCCTCAATCACGTTATCATCTCTGCGATAAGGTGATTGAGGTTATAGGCGTCATGTCTTTTCTGATCTGGATGATCCCGCTTGCGATCGGCATGGGCCTGCTTGGGCTTGTCGCTTTTCTTTGGAGTTTGCGTTCGGGCCAGTTCGACGATCTCGACGGCGCAGCCCAGCGCATTCTCATGGATGACGACAAGCCGATCAGCGGCGATTAGGCGAGGCCTGTTTCGACGCGCCAGCGTGCAGGCCCGATAGAAACCCCCGTCTAAGCTTGGCTGCTTGTTGCCGGTGCCTCTGGCTTCGGCGCGAAATCCTTATAGGCATGCCAGGACGCGTGCGCGAGCAGGGGGAAGGTCAGTGCCAGCCCGGCGATAAAGAAGACACTCCCCGCAATCACCCAGAAGGCGATCAGCCAGGCCCAGGTCAAGAGCACGAAGGGTTGAGAGAAGACGGCCCGGATCGAGGCGACCAGCGCTGTTACCGCGTCGACATCCTGATCGACAAGCATGGGAAAGGTCAAAATCGAGATCGAGAAGGCGACGGATGCGAGAACAGAGCCGATCAGCGTTCCGACAATCAGCAGGGTTATTCCCTTGGGATCGGTCAGGAGGAAGGGAATAAAATCGTTCAGGTCGAATTCCGTTCCCGCGGGCACAATGCCGATATAGAGGAATTGCGCGGTCCGGAACCAGACCATGAAGAGAAGGGCCAGCACCACGCTCATGAAGCCGATTTGCGACATGCGCGACGGGTAGCGTGTGATCATGATCCGGAAACGCGGTTTCTCACCGCGCTCCAGCGCCCGGCTGACTTGATAAATCCCGATGGCCAGCGCCGGGGCGACCAGGGCGAAACCCGACATTGCGATCGGGATGAGGGGGGACTGATCGATCGTCCAAAGTCCTGCCACGATAACAATACCAAGGCCGACAAAAATCAGCCCGTATAGAAGCGAAACCTGCGGCGCTCGAATGAAGTCAGCCCAGCCAGCTTTGAGCCAGGACCAAGGCGCATCGCGCCGTACTTTTTCCAATGTAACCATGGCTGAACCTCCCCTTCGCATTCTATCGCGTTTCATTATGGTTGCTTCGCGTCATTACGCCACAGGTTTTTTGTGAGTATTCTGGGAGATAAGGTCATGCCAAGGAGGATGGGCATGCTCGCCGGAAATCTCTCAGATCTGACTCTGCTCGCGGGCATGCTGACTGGATTTGCATCCAGTCTTCATTGCGTCGGCATGTGCGGCGGCATTTCGGCAAGCTTGATGATGACCCTGTCGCCCGGCCGCGATAAGGCTGCGCAGGTGCGCGTCGCGCTGCTCACCCAGCTTGGCCGGATCATGTCCTACATGATTGTTGGCGCCGTATTGGCCACGCTATCGAGCAATGTCTATTTCGGAGTGGATCGAGAAGCCGGTTTCGTTCTGATGCGCTGGGCCGGTGCGTTGACCCTTGTCTATATCGGATTGTCGGTGGCTGGACTTGCCCCCCAGCTCGCGGGCCTCGACAGGCTCGGCGCGCGCGTGGCCGTAATGGCGGGAAGCCCGGCCGCAGGACGCATCCAACAGGCCAGCCCGGTCTTTGCCGGCATGATCTGGGGCTTCATGCCGTGCGGCATGGTCTATGCGGCGCTCTTTTACGCGATGCTGACCGCTAACCCTGTGCAAGGGGCGTTGATCATGGGGGGATTTGGCCTGGGGACCTTACCCGCCATTCTCCTGACTGCGTTTGGCGCGAGTGGGTTGATGGCACTGGCTCGCCGGGAGGGCGCGCGGCTGATCATCGGGCTGACGATCATTGCGATCGGGATTGTATCTGCAGCCTTGCCCTGGAAAACCATCGCGATGATTTGCGGTATACCGATAGATTAGGGCCTCGCAAGAAACCCCACAGGCTTGTGAAAACTTGCGAGCGGACGGGCAGGGGAAACCGCGCTTAGATAGCGGCCAGGTTCAATTGACCAGGCCAGACATGCTCCCTTTTCTGCTCTCACTCTTTCTGGCCACAGCTGCTCAGTCGACGGCCTTCGATGATGAGCGCGTCCTGGGACGCACTTCAGAGCATTCCGCCGCCCTGATCAGCACGCGGGGCGGGATGTTTTACGGGATCAGCCTGACACCGCGAGACGGCCATCTCTGCCAAATCCGCGCCTATTTTCAAGGTGAGAGCCCGCGCACAGCGGAGTATTGCTCAGGGCGTGTGGTCTCGCGGCACTTCGAAGAGACCGGGATCAGCGCGATTCACAGCACGCAAGCTGTAGAAGCGATCAGTGCCTGCTTCTCGGGGCAAACGCATATTGCGGCCCTGGGGCTGACTGATGCGGCGGGCGAGCGCGTTAGCACAAGTGCTGGCGCCTGCGACAGTGAATTTCAAACCGTATCCTGTCGTTCCGGATGGGCCGTACAAGGGCTTCACCTCTATTTCGATGGCCCGGCTGATGGGCGTCGCCATCGCCGCTTGGTTGGCTTGCGGCCCCTGTGTGCCCAGCTCTAGCTTTTTCGAGCTGGCGCAATTCTCTCCGAGGTCATCGAGCTGGACTGATGCCGGCCACGGCTTGCGCTCGCCGCAAACTGAGTCAAACTCCCGGGCTGAAAGAGGGAGTTCAATCATGCGCCACGTCATTCTCGCCGCTCTGAGTGCGGCGGCTGTCACCGTATCTGGGAGTTGGGCACAGGAGAGCCCGGACTGGGCCATTGTGATCCATGGCGGCGCTGGCGTGATCGAACGTGGTGCGATGACGCCGCAACGCGAAGCGGAATACCGGGCGGCCATGCTGGCGGCTACAGAGCGCGGAGCGCAAGTTCTAGAAGCGGGCGGCTCGGCTCTGGATGCGATTGAAGCCTCTATTCGCGGCCTGGAAGATGACCCGCTCTTCAATGCCGGGCGCGGCGCTGTTTTTACGGCTGCGGGAACCAATGAACTGGATGCGTCCATCATGGATGGTTCCAACCTCAATGCCGGTGCGATTGCCGGTGTGACCGAGATCCGTCACCCGATCACCTTGGCGCGTTCGGTTATGGAAGAAAGCCGCCATGTGATGCTGCAAGGCGAGGGGGCAGAGACCTTTGCCCGCGAGCAGGGGCTGGAGACGGTTGATCCGGCCTTTTTCTTCACCGAGCGGCGCTGGGCCTCGCTGGAGCGACAGCTTGGCGCCTTGGGTCTGGATATGCCCGCGCGTCCGGATGGAGCACCGGAGCCGGAAGGCGTTGATCATGGCGAGCTGGATCGCGATGCCCGCGAACACCGTTTTGGTACGGTGGGCGTGGTCGCGCTTGATCGTGACGGTAATATCGCGGCGGGCACCTCAACGGGCGGGACGACCGCCAAGCGCTGGGGCCGGGTCGGCGACAGCCCGATCCTTGGTGCCGGGACCTATGCGAGTAACCAGTCCTGTGGCGTGTCTGCCACCGGGACGGGTGAGTATTTCATCCGTCTGACCGTTGCGAGCCGGATTTGCGCCTATGTCGAGTTTCAGGGGCTGAGCCTGCAGGAAGCGGCTGATCGTGTTATCCAGGATGAACTGACGGCCCTGGAAGGTGATGGGGGCATTGTCGCCCTGGCGCCGGACGGACAGATTGCCTGGAGCTTCAACACACCCGGCATGTATCGCGCCCGCCAGAGCGCGGGCAGCGCTCCGGTCGTCGCCATTTACGGGGATGAGGACTAGGCCGGTTTGAGCTTGGACGGGGCGCCGTCGCGGAAATAGGCGACGTCCCGCTTCATCTCGGAAATGATATGATCATAGGCGGCCCGTATGCGTGCACTCTTGCGCACAGTTTCATGGGCGACCACCCACAAGTCCAGGGCCGGAGAGAATTGCGGCAGGACGCGCTCGACATTCTCGCAGGAATGCGCGAGCCGGTGTGAGGTGATGCCGATGCCGAAACCGGCCTCCACGCCCTTGATATGACTCGCCGGACTATTGGCCTTGAACGCAATATGGCTGGGCAGGACGGGCGTGCCCTGATCCGTGTTCGGCCACCCGAAATAATCACCAATACTCCAGGCGACGCAGGCGTGATCGGCGAGATCCTCGACGCTTTCAGGTCGACCATGCCGATCGAGATAGGATTTGGCCGCGTAGAGACCGGCCCCTACAGTCGCGCCGCGTCGACCGACCAGGCTTTGCTGCGTGCCCGGCCCATTCCAGCGCAGGGCGATATCCGCTTCGCGATCAGCCAAATTGGCCGGATGGTTCTTGATCACGATCTCGATGCCAATTGCTGGATGTTTCAGCTGAAAGCTGGCAAGCGCGCCGGGAAGCCAATCCGCCCCCAGGCCTTCAGATGCCGAGACAACCACCAGCCCTGACAGGCTTTGATCCTGGGCGATCGCGGCGCGATGAATGGCTGATGCCTCTTCGCGCATGCGCTTGGCATGGCTGACAATACGCTTGCCGAGAACGGTGAGTTGTGATTTTCCATTCTCGCGCTCGAACAGGGGCTCGCCGAGCCGCTCTTCCAGAGCTTGCATACGCCGTGTGATCGTTGGCTGGCTTACGCCAAGCTCATTTGCGGCCGCTGTGAAGCTGCCAGCCTCTGCCACTGTCAGGCAGACGAGATAGTCAGACCAGTCATCCATACGTTTATGTATAAACGGGATGACAAAATCGTCAATGGCATGCACATAACTTCGTTCTATATGTAAACAGCGTTCACAATCCAGGGGTTCGTTATGTTCCGCACCGTAATTCTCGCAGCAGCGGCTATGTCTGCTGTGACCGTCACCGCTCAGGCGCAAGCTCAGTCCTGCGACGCCGAGCCGCAATTTGCAGCCCACCGTACCGCGAATGGTATCGTCCGTGCCCAGTATAATGCTGTTTCGCGCGGCGAGTGGGTCCAGGCCATTCACTTTGGCAATGAGGTTGCTGAGTCCGGCACGTCTCCGCGTCACAAGACGGCTGCAGCCACCAATCTTTGCGCCGCTTATGCAGCAACCGGCGAGTTCGCCAGCGCTCTTGAGGCGTGCAATGTCGCTCTTGGTTACGATGATGACGCTTGGCGTGCCCTGAACAACCGTGGTGTTGCTCAGTGGCTGGCAGGCGATCGTACCGCTGCCCTGACTGATTTCCAGGCCGCTGCTGCAGTAGAGGCCGATGAAGACGAGGTCGTTGCCAACCTCGCTCTGGCGCAGTGCAGCTAAGCACAGACGCCAGTTCATAGGTCTGCCCCATCCCCTCAGTCGGGCGGCCGCAAAAGGACCGGAGTACACCCGTACTCCGGTCTTTTTTGTGCCTGTTGGCGAAGCCGGGTGGACCCGCGATGGTTCTTCCTGCTGCACTGGGCTAAACGGCCCAGCGCAAGTGATACGCCGCTTGCCCTAAGCGAGCGCTGCATTCCTTCCATCGATTGAGCAATTGTTTGAAGCAATTCCCCTTTGTCCAAGAGGCGATATAGGATTATGGGCTGGAACTGACCGGTGCGGGATTTGATATCGCCTCCGGGCAATTGGAAGAGTTGGACGAAACAGGCGGCTTTCCCCTTGGGTAGATTGACCGCCTGGAAGAAGCCTCTGGAGTTTGCGCATGAATGGTCAGGTCAGCGATCTTGTTAAAGATGCCCGGTGGTATCCCGATGCCGTGGATGTGAATAATCGCGCCATTCAATGCCTCTCCACGACGCGGGAGCGTTTGGTCGAGGCGGCCTTTCTCGATCAACGCATGGACCGCAATGGCCTTCAGCGGCGCGCTGTCGCACTGACCGATCTGCAGGCACTGTCCGCGCCCGCAAAAGCGCCGCGTTTTATCTGGCATACGGCGTTTTGCTGTTCGACCTTGCTGGCGCGATGTCTTGACCGACCGGGGAGTAATTTCTCTCTGAAAGAGCCCGCCATCTTGATGGGGATCTCCAATATCAAACGAAACCAGGGCGAGGCTGCCGCGCGAAACTGGCTCGACCCAGTGCTGAAACTACTGGCACGCCCAATGAGTGGCGAGGAATCGGTGACGATCAAGCCCACTAATCTGGTGAATAATCTGGTGCCGGACGTCATGGCGCTATCGCCGCAAACTCAGCATGTGTTTTTGACGTCGGAGCTGCGTGCTTTTCTGATCTCGATTGCCAAGAAAGGTGAGGCGGGTCGCGCCTTTGCCCGCCAGATGTTCACAATCTTCGCGATGGATGGGCATCCCATCGCCCAAACCGAACATCGACAATTGATGCAGCTCTCGGATTTGCAAATCGCCGCACTGGTTTGGCACATGCAGATTACCGTCTTCCAGGCTGCTCTGAAGGCGGCGAAGCCGGGGCAGGCGGTCTGGATGGATGGGGATGATTTCGTCAGCCGACCGGAACTGGCGCTGACCGCGGTCGACAAGCATTTCGATCTCGGTCTGGGCGAAGCCTTTGCCGCGGAGACTGCGAAAGGGCCGATCCTCAGCCGCGACTCCAAGGATCAGTCCCGGAATTACAAAGCGCGCAATCGCGCTGCGGAGGCCGAGAAAATCGCGCAATCCCTCGGCAGTGAACTCGATGCCATTATTCAGTGGAGCTATTCATTGTTTCCCCATGCGCCGCGCAATAGCCGGTTAGACAACGCGCTACTGCCGCAATAGCTCGGTTTTTGAACGAATTTTGCTGCCATCAGCGCGGTCGTGCGCATATATCGCGTGCGAACCCGCTTGCGTCTCGAACTCGGGCCGGTTAGGGCAGCAGCTATCCACAGACAAAAGAGAGCTGGATTTATGAAACTCGCATCGCTCAAGAACGGAACCCGCGACGGCCGTCTGGTCGTTGTCTCCAAGGATATCGCCTGGTTTGCTGACGCGTCCCGCATCGCACCGACCATGCAGGCGGCCCTGGATGATTGGGAACGATGCGAGCCGGAATTGCGGTCTCTATACGAAGAACTCAATCGCGAGACGATTCCGCGTGAGCGTTTCCATGAGCATGATGCACTCTCGCCGCTGCCGCGCGCATTCCAGTGGGCCGATGGTTCCGCCTACGTGAATCACGTCGAGCTCGTCCGTAAAGCGCGCAATGCGGAGATGCCGGAAACCTTCTGGACGGACCCGTTGATGTATCAGGGTGGTTCCGACGCATTCCTCGCCCCGCGCGATGACATCCCCCTCGGCGATGAAGCTTGGGGCTGCGATATGGAAGGCGAAGTTGCCGTTATCACTGGCGACGCGCCGATGGGCTGCTCGGAAGACGATGCAGCGAAAAGCATCCGTCTGATCATGCTGGTCAATGACGTGTCACTGCGCGGGCTTATCCCGGCGGAATTGGCAAAAGGGTTCGGCTTCTTCCAGTCCAAACCGCCCTCGGCTTTCTCTCCTGTCGCGGTTACGCCGGACGAGCTGGGCGATGCCTGGGCCGATGGCAAAGTCCATCTGCCGCTTCTGGTGAATTACAATAACGAACCCTTCGGCAAGGCCGAATGCGGGATCGATATGACGTTCAACTTCCCGCAGCTGGTCGCGCATCTGGCAAAGACGCGTCCGGTCACGGCCGGAACGATCATTGGCTCCGGCACAATCTCCAACAAGCTGGATGATGGCCCCGGCAAGCCGATCTCGGAAGGCGGCGTTGGATACTCCTGCATCGCTGAAATCCGGATGATCGAGACAATCGCTGATGGCAAGCCGTCGACGTCATTCATGAAGTATGGCGACACGGTCAAAATCCAGATGAAGGATGCAGAGGGCCATTCCATCTTCGGGGCGATTGAACAGACCGTCGTCAAGTACGAAGCGTAAGCGTCTCGGCGCGCACTGACCTGTAAAGGACTGGCTTTACGGTTAAGTGCGCGCTGCACCCGCTTCAGCGGCACGCATGCCTGCAATCAACCGACACGGCCGCTTGATCTAGTTGGCCAGACCGAGATCCATTTTTAAGGGATAGCGTTCGCCGTCGAAGGCCTCGAACGTTTCGCCGACTTCAGGATGACCCACGGGGCCGTTCTCAGCATCTGGAAGCAGGTTCTGCTCGGATACATAGGCGCCGTAATAGCTCTCCTCATTCTCCGCCAGGAGATGATAGAAGGGCTGATCCTTGCGCGGACGGATATCCTCGGGAATGGCCTGATACCATTCTTCAGTATTGGCGAATTCTGCATCGACATCGACCACTACACCCCGAAACGGGAAGAGGCGGTGACGAACAACATCACCCAAACCGTATTTTGCCTGCCGGATATCCATAGGCCTACTCTTACATATCGACGTTAAATTTGCGTGCCTGGCTTACAGGTCTCACGCATATGCATAAGTCTATGCAATCATTGCTTGAGACGTCTTTCCTCTTTCATGTGAGATGAGTATCCTCAACTTCAAGACCATTTTCAGGCCGGATGACAGGCGCGCCGCATATTCAGCAGGCCGCGCCCTATCGGCGAGGATAATACCATGGCGGAGCCAACACCCGGTCAATCCGGGTCACGGTCCGCCGGACGCAAGCGGAGACGGCGTAAAAACCCGCCTCCCGTGTACGGCGCGATCGATCTCGGCACGAATAATTGCCGAATGCTGCTGGCCCAAAGGTCTGGCAGTAGTTTTCAAGTTGTCGACGCGTTCTCGCGCGTGGTCCGTCTCGGCGAGGGGGTCGCGTCTGAAGGCGTGCTCTCGCAAGGCGCCATGGACCGGGCGGTCGAGGCGCTGAAAGTCTGCGCTGAGAAAATCGCGCGCCAGAATGTCGTCAAGCATCGTTCCATCGCCACCCAGGCCTGTCGTCTGGCTGATAATGGCGATGAATTCCTTGAGCGGGTGCGCCTCGAAACCGGGCTTCAATTTGACTGTATCAGTCCGGAGGAAGAGGCGCGCCTGGCCGTCCATGGCTGTGTCGATTTGCTGGATCCGGAAAAAGACGCGGCCCTGGTGATCGATATTGGTGGAGGTTCAACCGAGCTCTCCTGGGTCGATCTGGCGGAGTGGCGCAAGCGCGGCGGCCCCGAAACCGGAGGGCGTCCGCCGATGAAGTCCTGGGCCTCTGCGCCGATAGGCGTGGTGACCTTGTCCGAACGCTTTCCGGAGCGCCCGGACGAGCGTTTGGCCTGGTATGAAGAAATGAAGGCCTATGCCCGCCGTCAGCTCAAGACACCGCGCGGAGCCCGCTCCATGCGCCCTGTGTTTGAAGAGGGGCGCGCGCATCTGGTCGGCACCTCCGGCACTGTGACCTCCATGGCGGGCGTGCATCTGCGCCTGCCACGCTATGATCGCTCCAAGGTCGACGGGCTATGGATGGGTAGTGATGAGGCTCTGGCCGCGTGCGCACGCCTGCGCGATCTCGATATTGCCGGGCGGGCGCGGGAGCCTGTTATTGGCGCTGACAGGGCTGAGCTGGTGCTCGCAGGGTGCGCCATCTTCGAAGCCGTGGTCGAGAAATGGCCCGCGGAAAAACTGCGTGTTGGTGATCGCGGCTTGCGTGAGGGGCTGTTGCTCAATTTGATGCGGAAGCCTAAACGTCGACGCCGGGGCGGACGCAAAGCATCGAGCTCTAGTGAAGGCGAAAACTCGTGAGTGACGATAAAGACAATAATGACGGCACGGGTGATGAGCCTCCCAAGGAGGAGCGCCGCCGCCGGCGCAGTGGCCCTGTTACCAAGGGCGGAGACAAGCGCGCCGCGAAGCAGTTCCGGACCCGGGTGAAGACTGCGCGTGGCCGCAAACTGTCTTCGACCCGTTGGCTCGATCGCCAGCTCAATGATCCATACGTAAAAAAGGCGCAGATGGAGGGGTATCGCTCTCGCGCGGCTTACAAGCTGATCGAGCTGGATGAGCGGTTCAAATTCCTGCGCAAGGGACAGCGCGTGGTCGATCTTGGATCTGCTCCGGGCGGTTGGGTCCAGGTCGCCTTGAAAAAGGGCGCGAGCGAGGTTGTGGGGATTGATCTTCTCGCCATCGACCCAATCGAAGGCGCGACCCTGTTTGAGAAAGATTTCACGGATGCGGATGCGCCGGATCTGGTTAAATCAGCCATGGGCGGTGCGGCAGATGTAGTGCTCTCCGACCTCGCCCCCTGGACAACCGGGCACAAGAATACCGACCATTTGCGGATTGTCGGCCTGGTCGAAATGGCCGCCGATTTTGCCTATGATGTGCTGAAGCCCGGCGGCACTTTCGTTGCCAAGGTTTTCCAGGGCGGCACGTCGGGCGAACTCCTGGACCAGCTCAAGGGGCGGTTCGAAAAATGTCGGCATTTCAAGCCAGATGCGAGCCGTTCGGAAAGTGCGGAGACCTTCCTGGTGGCCACCGGGTTTAAGGGCTGAGCATGGCGCGCCAGGTGATCATCGAAGCGATTTATCCTGGCGACCCGGACGAGATTTTCGCCGCAGCACTCGACTTTTCCGAATTGCAAGACGCGATGGCCGGGCTGGCCCGGTATCAGGGGCTACCCGTGAAAAGGGTGGAGGAAGGTCAGCGCTTTGTTGTGGATGTGACCTTGTGGGGCTGGTTGAAAAATCCTGGCCACGAGATTTACGTTGAACGTCTCAATCACGAGGAAAACTGGCTGCAAACCCGCGAACGCAATGCTGCGATCAAGCGCTGGGATCATCGCCTGAGCGTCGAGGCACATGAACACGGCGCGCTCTGGACCGATGCCATCACTGTGGATGCAGGCTGGCGAAGCTGGTTCGTCAGTCTTTTCGTCGGATATGTCTATCGCTACCGGCATAGGCGTCGACAGGCCTTGAAGATCACTACGACGTCTGTGCGCTGCGCCTAGCCCGGTCGTTCCAACAGTTCTGCCAGAGCCGGATCGGTCTCGATCAGGCGGCGCTGAGCGTCGCGTTCGCGTTCAATGCGTGCGCGCAATTCCGGCCAGGCCTCGCCGGCGAGCAGCGGGGCGTAGAGTCGCGAGTTTTCCAGCCATCTCAGATCGCGCCAGCCCAGGTCTATTCCGCTTGCAAGCAGGGATTCAGCCTCGGCCATCTCACCGGCTTGGGCTTTAACGGCTGCGGCGAGCACATACATGTCCGGCCAGGTCTCCCCATTGCGCCGGGCTTCGCTCAGCAAGGTATCGACAAAGGCGATATCGCGCTCCTGTCCAAGCATAAGATCGAGCGCTGTGCTTTCCAGCAGCGCCTGTCCTGGGCCGCGCTCCAATGCTGCGCGCGCGCCGGTCTCATCACCTGTCTCGATTAAGAGCAAGCCACGCAGGCGTTGCAGTCGCGGCAGGGTCTGAACGCTTTCGGGCTGAGCCTCCAGCAAGGTGAGGGCGGTATCAGGCTCATCGCGCCGCAAATGCTCACGCAGTCGTTCCGCAAGGGCGACGCTGGTGCCGCTGCCATCGGCAAGCGCGCGCGACCACCAGATATCCGCGGCAGGGTGACCGATCAGGCTGAGCGTGGTGGCGATCTGGGTTGGTGCGTAGAGCGTCGGTGGCGCCAGTTCCAGAGCGGCTGCCTCCAGGCGCAAGGCCTCGTGAAATTCGCCGCGGATAAGCAGGAGATAGGCCGCACTGGACTGGGCGGCGATATCGGTAGGGTCGAGTGTAATCGCCTGGCGATAGGCGTTGAGCGCCTCGTTAAGCCGGCCCTGGCTGTCCAAGGCATAGCCAAGCGCACTCCAGCCCGCGCCTTCGTCCGGATGAGAGAGGGTGATGGCTTGCGCAAGCGCCCGCGCTCGGGTGAGGTCGTCCGGCTGGGCGGTGAATTTGGTCACCCGGGTTGTCAACGCGAAGCTCAGGCTGATGCGCGGGCGGATCAGGTCGGGATAATCGGCAACCAGCTGTTCAAGCAGGGTAATAGCCTGATCGGTGGCGGCGCTTTGATGGACTTCGATCAGCGCCTGGGCCCGATCGAGGCGGATCGACAGGTCTAGATCCTCCGGCGCGGCTGACCGGGCGATCTCACTCGGCGCTTGCGCGGACGGGCGCGGCCAGGCGGTCCAGGCGAGCAGAATGACAAGCGACGCAGCGCCTGCAGCGATGGCGGTCCAGGCGGCCGGCGGCAAGGTCAGCGCCCGCGGTGCTTCTATCGACTGGTCGCTGACCAGTGCGAGCCAGGCATAGCCACGATGGCGCACAGTGCGGACATAGCGCGGGTCACGGGCGGTATCGCCCAGTGCCTTGCGCAGGAGAGCCACGCGCTGGCTGAGCGTTTCTTCACTGACGTGTGTCTGTTGCCAGACCGTTTGCGAAAGCGCGTCGGCGGACAAGGCCTCCGGTGCGGCCGCGATAAGCGCTGCGAGAAGGTCGAAGGTCAGGCCGGCTATATCCAGCACCTCGCCCGCACGCGTGACGCGGCGGCGGCGCAGGTCGATCAGGAGATCATCGGTCTGGATCAACTCGGCGGAATTCATGCCGTTTTATGCCTCTTCATCTCACTTCAAGTGACCTGAACCGCCTCCGAGTGCAAGGCCAAGCGTATTCCGCACCGTGTTTTCACCTTCAGGAGTTTTCCCGATGTTTCGACCGTTCCAGAGTTTCCTATCGCGTATGCTCACCGCCAGCCTGGCGGCCCTTGCCATAAGTGAAACAGGGCTCGCACAGGTTTTTGATTTTTCCGCCGAGGATGGCGCTGCCCTCAATACCGCGATCGAGGCGGGGGCGTATGGCACGGTGACCTCCATCGTGATCCTGCATGAAGGCGAGATTGCCCATGAGGGCTATTTCAACGGTGCCGAGGCATCGACCCTGCACAATACGCGTTCAGTGACGAAAACGCTCACAGCCTATGCTGTGGGGGCGGCGATCGCGGATGGGCATCTCAGCCTTGAAACCCGGATCGCTTCGCTCTTTGAAGATTATGCTGACGAAATCGCCACAGATCCGCGCAAGAGCGAGATCACGGTGGAAGACCTGCTGACCATGTCCTCCATTCTGGAATGCGATGACTGGAACCCCATGTCCCGCGGCAATGAAGAGCGCATGTATATCGTCGAGGATTGGACCGGGTTTTTCTGGTCCTTGCCCGTGCGTGGCTATCCGTCCTGGGCTACCCCGCCGGGCGAAGCCGCCTATGGCCGCGCATTCAGCTATTGCACTGCCGGCGTCCAGCTCCTGGGCGAAACGGTCGAACGCGCGGTCGGCGAAGACTTTATCAGCTGGAGCGAGGAACGGATCTTTTCTCCCTTGGGCATTGACCGCCTCGACTGGCCGCTCAACGGCAATGGCGAC
The DNA here is from genome assembly GCA_018222865.1 of Alphaproteobacteria bacterium. Classification (GTDB taxonomy): domain Bacteria; phylum Pseudomonadota; class Alphaproteobacteria; order Caulobacterales; family Maricaulaceae; genus Maricaulis. The sequence goes on along the minus strand of JAAEZM010000009.1, from coordinate 41,208 downwards.
CCTCATATGGGCGGCGGGCTCGGCCTGGAAAGCCGCGCATTGGCTCGCCTGGGCGAGGTGCAGCGTCTGGGCGGTGAGACCATCCTGCCGCGCTCCTGGACCGAGGCCTCCATTACTCCACGCGCGCAGATTCCCAATACACCGGGCTTTGAATACGGATATCTGTGGTGGCTGATGCCTTATGAAGTCGCCGGCGAGCGCTATTGGGCTGCGGCGATGAATGGCAATGGTGGTAATCGTGTCATGGTGCTGGCCGATTTCGGACTGACGGTGGTCTTCACCAATACCGATTACAACACCCAGGGCATGCATGAGAACGCAGCGCGCTTTTTCGCCGAGCAAGTCGTGGCACGTATTGGAGAGTAGGAAGAAAATCCGGGGAAAGAGGATGGATTTGGGGAGGGCGTCTAAATCCGGGCAAACTGGAGGTGTGGTGCGTTCGCCCATTTCCCCCCCCCTCCCGGCACTTTCCCCCACATCTCTGATTGACCTTCTTCGCATGGCTGATATATCGGCCCCGCAAGAGAGAAGGAGGTCTCCTATGGAGATTCGTGAAGGTCTGACCTTTGACGACGTGCTCTTGCAGCCCGGCCCGTCCGAAGTTCTTCCTGCCACCGCAGACGTCAAAACCCGCATCGCCAAGGATGTGGGGCTTAATATCCCCATGCTTGCGGCCGCGATGGATACCGTGTCCGAGGCCGGCATGGCGATTGCCATGGCGCAGGCGGGCGGTATGGCGGTTATCCACCGCAATCTGACCATTGCTGAACAGGCCGAGGAAGTGCGCCGTGTGAAGCGGTTTGAAAGCGGCATGGTGGTCAACCCGGTGACGATTTCGCCGGACGCGACCCTGGCCGATCTCAAAGCCCTGATGGCGGAGTATCGCATTTCCGGCATTCCGGTGGTGGAAGGCGCGACCAATTCCCGTCCGGGCAAGCTGGTCGGCATTATCACCAATCGCGATGTGCGCTTTGCCGATGACCCCAATGAAAAGGTCGGCAATCTGATGACCCGCGAGGTGGTCACGGTGAAGGAGGGCGCCAGCCAGGATGAGGCCCGCGCCAAGCTCCACCAGCACCGTATCGAGCGCGTGCTCGTGGTGGATAATGATGATCGCTGTATCGGTCTGATCACCGTCAAGGACATGGAAAAGGCACAGCAATATCCCACCGCTGCCAAGGATGAGCAGGGCCGGCTTCGCTGTGCGGCGGCCACTACGGTGGGCGATAGCGGTTTCGAGCGCGCGGAAGCGCTGATCGATGCGGGCGTCGATGTTGTGGTGATTGATACCGCGCATGGCCAGTCTGTTTCGGTACTCGATCAGGTGACCCGCGTTAAAAAATCGACCAATGCGGCGCGTGTCGTCGCGGGCAATGTGGCGACTTATGAAGGCGCCAAGGCGCTGATCGATGCGGGCGCAGATTGCGTGAAAGTCGGTATCGGGCCTGGCTCTATCTGCACCACGCGGATCGTCGCCGGTGTCGGCGTGCCGCAATTGACGGCCATTATGGAAGCGCGCCGCGCGGCCGAGGGCTCGGACGCCTTCATCATTGCCGATGGTGGTATCAAATTCTCCGGCGATATGGCCAAGGCCATTGCTGCTGGTGCCGATGCGGTCATGGTCGGCTCGCTGCTCGCGGGCACGGAAGAGGCGCCAGGCGAGGTCTTCCTCTATCAGGGCCGGTCCTACAAATCCTATCGCGGCATGGGGTCTCTGGGCGCGATGGCGGCGGGTTCCGCAGATCGCTATTTCCAGAAGGATACCGAGCGCATGAAGCTGGTGCCGGAAGGCATTGAGGGGCAGGTGCCCTTCAAGGGCCCGGTCGGTCCGATCCTGCACCAGATGGTCGGCGGTTTGCGCGCCGCGATGGGGTATACGGGCTCCAAGACGATCCCCGATCTGCATGCGCGGGCGCAATTTGTCCGCATCACCAATGCGGGCCTGCGCGAAAGCCATGTGCATGATGTGAAGATCACGCGCGAAGCGCCGAATTATCCGACGACGAGCTAGACAAGCGTCATTTTCGTATGGCGCCCCGACGCTTGGCTTTGCGCGGGGCGAGGTCTTTGATCGCCAGCGATTCTTGACAGGAAAGGAAGAGGCTCATGCCAACAGCGCTTTTAATGCCGATTTTTGCCTATATCGCTTTTTGCATGGTGGTCATCGCCATGATGGCCGTCATGCGGTTTCGCGCCGTTTCCTCGGGCGCCGTGCGCGGACGAAAGATCTCGCTGGGCGAACGCAATTGGCCGGAGGCCGTGCAACGCGTTTCCAATGTGGCGCAGAACCAGTGGGAAACACCGCTGCTCTTCTGGGCCGGGATGCTTCTGGCGCTGATCCTTCAGCTTGAAGCGCCTATGCTGGCCATCTGGGCCTGGGTTTTTGTCGCCGCTCGCATCGTCCACGCAGCAATCTATATCAGCGTCAATCACATCCTTTCGCGCTTTTTGAGCTTCGGCGTCAGCCTGGTGGCTATAGCGGGGCTCTGGGTGGTGATGGCAATGGAGATCTTCCTGGCATGATGGCCGAGCAACCGCCGATCGAGACCGGCAAGGATATCCTCTTTCTGCTCACCGGTAGCTGGGTGACAGAGGCGGGCGAGGAACGGCTTTGCCCCGAGGCCTGCCTGGTCGAGGGAGCCCTGCTGTTGAACCCGCACTGGGCTGAGGCTGTCACCATCATACGCGTGGATTATCCGCGCCCGCGCCCGGCAATTGTCGACCTTCTCGACGAAGACAATCAAAACGCTCCAACCCTGATCCTGACGGCGGACAGGGAGGCGAAAGAGCCGGTGGAAGCCGAGATTAATGGTCGGCGCATTTATACCGACCCCAAGGCGATCTGCCGGCAATTGGCGGCCAGCTATGGCGGTTCTGCGCCGCGCTAAAGGCCGTGATGACCTGCCCCGTATTCAGGGGAAAGGGCCGCGACGTGGTCAAAGGGGGGCAATTGACGCTCCCCATCCCCTCGCAAACCCGGGATTACCCCGTGAACGGGGGAAGATAAGGATATGAATTTATGAGAGATGGCGGACGTATCGCTGCGGCGATCGAGATACTCGAAACTCTGGAAAGCCGACATCAACCGGTCAAGGACGCGGTGCGCGATTGGGGCAAGGCTCATCGCTTTGCCGGATCGGGAGATCGCGCCTGGATTGGCGGTCTCGTGCTCGATGCGCTTCGCCACAAACTCTCCGTTTCCGAGGCGATGCAGGCCGGCACGCCGCGTGCGCTGGCCATTGGCACGGCCGGCCGGGTCTGGGGGATGACGGCGGATGAGATCGACGAGGTTTTTGAAGCCGATGATCATGCACCGGAGGCGTTGAGCGAGGCCGAGCGTGAGGGGCTGAAACGCGATATCTCAGATGCCCCGATGCATGTGCGCGGCGACTTTCCGGAATGGCTGGAAGAGAGCCTTGTTCGCGCTTTCGGCGAGGCTGCAGCCGAGGAGGGCCGACAGCTCTCTTCACGCGCCCCTGTGGATTTGAGGGCGAATGAAGTCAAGGTGGATTTCGATAAGGCTTTCAAAGAAGTATCGTCGAAAATTAAATCAGCAGAAGAATCGTCCTTGGTCAAGCTTGGCCTGCGTATTCCTCTGCGTGATCCGCGTGCGAAATCAGCAGCGGCCGAAAGCATTCCCGCCTATGGCAAGGGCTGGGTCGAGGTGCAGGATATCGGCTCTCAGCTCGCCGCCCTTGCAGCGGCCCCGAAAATGGGCGCGCAAGTGCTCGATTACTGCGCTGGTGCCGGCGGCAAGACGCTGGCCTTGTCCGCGCTATTGCACAATACAGGGCAAGTGCATGCCTGGGATCTGGACTGGCGACGCCTGCGCGCGATCTGGCCGCGCCTCAAGCGCGCGGATACGCGCAATGTTCAGGTGCATGACGGTAAAGAAAACGAGAGTTTAGCGCAGTGTCTTGATGCAATGGATGTGGTCTTTTGTGACGCGCCTTGCACCGGTACTGGCACCTGGCGTCGGCGTCCGGATGCGAAATGGCGACTCAAGCCAACAGCCCTTGAAAAACGCATGAGCGAACAGGACACCGTGCTTGAACGCGCCCAGCGCTATGTGAAGCCGGGCGGGCGTTTGGTCTATGTGACCTGTTCCGTTCTGCCCGAAGAAAACGGTGATCGTGTCCAGGCCTTTCTCGATAGCGGAGCGCCGTTCAAACCGCTCCCCGCCCTGGAGGTCATGGCGGCCTCAGGTGGATTGGCCGAGGGCGCAGAAGAAGTGCTGGAGAAATGCGTTACGGATCTCGGCGCGCTCCAGCTTTCGCCCGGGCGTACGGATACGGATGGTTTCTACATCTGCGTATTGGAGCGGAGCAGCTAACGCGCCCGCAGCGCTTTCATCAGCGATTTCTGCCTTTCCCCCATCAAGGGGTCCAGGGCACGTCCACGACGTAGATGTTTCAGACTGATCGGGCCATTGAGGGCCGGCAGGCTGTCGCGCTCGAGACCGCTCCACTCAACGGCGTGATTGAAGCGGGTGATACGTCTGGGTTCGAGGGCGAGAAAGCGTTGGATACGACCGAGCATATCCGCCGGCTGCCGGACGAGGGCTTCATAGCGCACGCGCAGAATCCGACGTCGGCCGATCCGTTCTTCGACCTCCAACCCTTTCTCGACCATTTGCGACCAATACTCCATGGCCGCTTCCGGACGGGTCACATAGGCAAGCGGCCGGTTGTCACGATCGCGCCAATCGCGCTCAAGCAGGGAGTGGACGACATCGCGGCCATCGCGAACCACATGCAGAAAGCGCGCGCCCGGCAGAAGGGTTGCCAGGCGCTCGAATGTGATGAGGTTTTGCGGCGTCTTCTCGACCACACGTGCATCGGGGTAGTGTTTCAAGGGCGCACCGAGGAGGTCATCGATCAAGCCGGCCATATTGGCCCGCACGGCCTCGGGCGGAAGGTCAAAGCTTTCCTCATGCAGACCGGCCAGCTGACTGGCAAAGGCGTCCCATTGCATGGCGATAGACGCGGCGATGCCCGTGTCCGAACCGCAATGAATGCGCCGGTCCGCCGTCAAGAGGCGCCGTAGCACGGACAATCCCGAGCGCGGACAGCCGCCCGCAAAGACCAGGCCGTGGCCGGGGGATATGGGGTCAGACATAGTCGAGCCGCTGCATCCAGCTGCCGGCGACCGCTTCCACCTGGTCGCGCTGAGCTGTCGTCAGATCCTGCTTCCAGCGGCCGCAGGCCTTGATGTCGATGGGCTGAGCGACGCGCTGGGCACTGCTCTCAGCTTCTCCTTCCTCGGCATTGAAGCGCGCGTGATGGGCAAGGGCCGGCTCGACCCCGTCCGGCTCACCAAGAAAGTCGAACAGCGCCGTGATCTGGGCGCGCGGATCGGCGGCCAACGCCTCATAGCGAAGGGCGTAGAAGTTTGCATCGCCCGCCATTTCAAAAGCCGCCCTGATGCTCTCCACCCATAAGCGTGCCGCGGCGGCTGGGTCCTGGGTGATCTCCATAGGCCGGCCAGTGGCAGCATCGATCCAGTCCATTTCAAGGAGCGAAGCGACAACATCGCGTGGATCACGAATAATGGTTACAAGCGGGCTTTGCGGGAATAGGCGGCGTAATTGTTCAAAATGCAGGGCATTGGCCGGTGTTTTCTCCGCCACACGCAAACCGCCGCGGCCCAATGGTGCAAGAAAGCTGGCAATGGCGCGCGCGAAGCTTTCCTCCAGCGCTTGCGGCGCCAGGCCGTAATCGCGGGTGAGAACGCCTTGCTTGCTGTGCCCAATCTGACTGGCAAGCGAGCATAATGCCGGCACAATCCGGGCTTCAGGACCGCAGACGATCTTGCCGGACGCATTAATAATGGCCCGCAATAATGTCGTGCCGGACCGTGGCGCACCACCGATGAAAATCGGAGCGGTGAGGAGGGGCGCTGTCATGGTTCTCTCCCAGACTTATTGCGGAGAGATTGCGGTGACGCGGGTAAGGGCTATATGGCCTAACTATTACGAATAATTCAAATATTTCTGCTTCCTTGCCGATTTATGACGTAAATATTGCTTGCAGCGATTCAGGTGGCGCCAGGCAATCAGACGCAGTGTTTCAGCGCCAGTCACGGCCAAGCCAATGGCCCAGTTTTTCCTTGGCCGCGCCAAGCTTGCGCCTGAGCTGATGGGTGAGCCCGGGGGCGACGCGCTCCGGTGCAAGTGCCAGCGTCTCCTGCGCGGCCTTAAGAGCGGAGCCATCCGCCCAGGCGGCGCTCCAGCTTTCATAGACCGCGTTCTCCTCTTGCAGATATGGCCGCAATTGGTCTCGCAGCCGGGCTTCGTCGCCTAGCTCGGCAAACTGGGTTTTCGGTGTGACATTTCGGCGGGGTATTGTGCCCCTCCAGTCCGCAAAGCGCGTGCAGGCCTCCAGGGCATCATCCTGGAACCGGTCGACGAACAGGCAATAGGCTGCGGGCCGGGCCTTCAGCCGTGCTTCAATCTCCGAATAATAGCGATGGTGCTGGGCGGCGAAAGCTTCGATATCCAACTCACCGCGGGCGACTTTCTGCGCCAGATTATAAGGCTGCGGGCGAGACCGGAAGTGCAGGTATTCAGAGATGACCCGTTCGAAAGGGTCTCTCAGCCAGGTGATAGCGGCGGCTTCAGGCCAGGTTTCCAGGAAATCGCGCGCGCGATGACCCGCGATCAATCCGCATGAAGAGGCATCAATCAGGGCGCGTGCGGCGTCTGGACGTCCCTCATCCATGAGGGTGAGGGCTTGTTGTGCGATCTCATTGGCATCGCGCGCTTCTGGTGAAACATAGCTGGCGCGCGGGCCCAGATTATTTTCAAGATAAAGGCGCCAGGCTGTCCCAGCGGTCTTGGGAATATGGATAGAAAGCAGCATGCAGATCAGCCGAATGGAGATGAGCGCCCAGTCTTAGCCAATCCGCTGCGCCTGGCTAGCACGCGCGGCATTGAGCCCGGCTGCAAACCTGGTGCTAGCGGCGAAAGGTGAGGGTGAAGGAGACAGGCACGGTCGGCGATATACTGTCCAGACCGGCAAGGCCGCGCAGGGTTTCAATGCCTTCGACAAGGTCCAGCGATGCCGCGTCAACACTCACCGGCGCTGTCGTTGAGACACGGACTTCGCCTTCGCTGATCCGGGTAATCTCGACGCTCGCTGAAAGGTCCAGTGCAATGTTGCGCAGGGTGAGGACGAAATCGATATCGCGGGTGATCAAACCCCCGACCTCAACCTCCGCCATGGCGCCATAGTCGAGCTCGGCTGTAATAACGGCCTCTGGAAACAGGGCAGTCTGGAATAAATGCTCGGCCATGCGTTCATTGCGGATCGGGATGAAGCTCTCGATGCTGGACATGTCGAGCTCCAGGCGCGCCTCACCATCCTCATTCAGCCAGCCCTCAATGCCGCTGAGCTCATGCTCCTCATCCAGATCGCCGTTCTTGACCGAGACAAAGGTCAGCATGGACGCTTGCGTATCGACATACCACGTCATGGACGGCATGGCGGCCTCTTCGCTGACGGGCTGGGTACAGGCCGCGAGAACAGCGAGGGAGGCAAGGGCGGAAGCGAGCAGGGCGCGCATGGGATCACTCCAGGACAGATGACGATTAGCGGACCGAAAATGCCCGCCGCGGATAGATTTAGTGCATAGAAGAGCGGCTGCCATGCATTTTCGACCGAAAAGTCCACTGGCATTCTCGTCTGACTCGCGCTATCGGCTCGCCATGACGACCGAAACTCACGAAAAACTCCTCATCATCGACTTCGGCAGCCAGGTGACCCAGCTCATCGCCCGGCGCGTGCGCGAAAGCGGCGTGTATTGCGAAGTTCATCCCTATAATCGCGCCGACAAGGCCTTCATCGACAGTTATGCGCCCCGCGCGATCATCCTGTCAGGCTCGCCGCACTCCACCCATTGGGATAATTCCCCGCGGGCGGATGCAAGCGTGTTTGAGCGCGGCCTGCCGATCCTGGGCATTTGTTATGGCGAGCAAACCATGTGCGCCCAGCTGGGTGGTGCGGTGGAAGCGTCCGACGAGCGCGAGTTCGGACGCGCGGACATCACGCTCAAAGCCGACAGCCCGCTGTTTGAAGGCTTCGGACCTATAGGTCATGAAGAGCGCGTCTGGATGAGCCATGGCGATCGTGTTTCAGCGCTCCCGGACGGTTTCAAGGTTATCGCGACATCCGCCAATGCGCCCTATGCGGCTATTGCGGACGAGGCGCGCAAATTCTACGGCGTGCAATTCCACCCGGAAGTCGTGCACACGCCGCGCGGCGCCATGCTACTGAGGAATTTCACCCACGCCATCGCAGGCTTTGAGGGCGATTGGTCCATGGCCAGCTTCAAGGATGAGGCGATTGCCAAAGTCCGCGCCCAGGTCGGCGATAAACGGGTGATTTGTGGCCTTTCCGGCGGGGTCGACAGCTCCGTTGTGGCCGTTTTGCTGCACGAGGCGATCGGTGATCAGCTGACGTGCGTCTTTGTGGATACCGGCCTGATGCGCCAGGGCGAGGCCGACCAGGTTGTCTCGCTCTTCAAGGAGCACTACAATATCCCGCTCATCCATGCGGACGAAGAAAAGCTCTTCCTCGACGCGCTGGAAGGCGTTGATGATCCGGAAGTCAAACGCAAGACCATCGGCAAACTCTTCATCGATGTCTTCGATGAGAAGGCCAAGGAAGCGGGCGGCGCGGACTTCCTCGCCCAGGGCACGCTCTATCCCGATGTGATCGAAAGCGTCAGCTTTGATGGTGGTCCGTCAGTGACCATCAAATCCCACCATAATGTCGGTGGTTTGCCAGCCCGCATGAAGATGGATCTGGTTGAGCCTCTGCGCGAGCTGTTCAAGGACGAGGTTCGCGCGCTGGGTCGTGAGCTGGGTCTGCCGGAAGCCTTTGTCGGCCGCCATCCCTTCCCGGGACCGGGCCTCGCCATCCGTATCCCCGGCGAGATCACCAAGGAAAAGGCGGACATTCTGCGCAAGGCCGACGCCATCTATATCGAAGAGATCCAGAAGGCCGGTCTTTATGACGAGATCTGGCAGGCCTTTGCCGTCCTCTTGCCGGTGCGCACAGTCGGGGTGATGGGTGATGAACGCACCTATGACCACGTCCTCGCCCTGCGCGCGGTGACCTCGGTCGATGGCATGACGGCGGATTACTATCCCTTCGATCACGATTTCCTCGGCCGCACCGCGACACGCATCATCAATGAAGTGCGCGGCGTGAACCGTGTGGTCTATGACGTCACCTCCAAACCGCCGGGGACGATTGAGTGGGAGTAGGGGGCTAAACCCCCTTCATCCGTTCGCGCAGAGCGTTTCGCGCGAAATCGAGAAACACTCGTGTCTTGCGGGGCATTGAGCTTTGCCCGGCATGTAGAAGATGTACGGGGCGGGCTTCCGGTTCGTAGGCTTCCAGAAGCAGGCGAAGCTTGCCCGCGGCGACGGCCTCTGCCGATTGATAGCTGAGCACACGCGTTGCGCCTACACCATTGATGGCGGCCTGTATGGCAGCGTCGGCGGTTGTCACTGTCAGGCGCGGCGAGAAGGCCAGCTCATCCGGTTTGCCCTGCCGGGTGCGAAACTCCCAGTTCGACTGCACGGATGCGAAGCCGAAATGTACGATCGGCAAGCGCTTGAGGTCTTCGGGGGTTTCCGGCGTGCCATGGGCTGCGATCAGATTGGGACTGGCCACAACAACCGGCCGCACCTCTCCGAGCCGTGTGGCCATCATCGTGCTGTCGGGCAGGGCACCGATGCGCACGGCCATATCGATATGCTCATCCATCAGGTGCAGGTTCCGATCAGACAGCATCAGTCGGATATTGATTTCCGGATAGGCGGCCAGAAAGGCCTCGACCACGGGCAGGACATGCAATTGCCCGAAACAGATCGGAGCTGTGAGAATGAGCTCTCCACGCGGGGCATGAAACTCGCCGGCGAGCTGGCGTTCTGCCGCGTCGACCTCTTCGAGGATTTGTCGGGCGGCCTTGAGATAGGTCTCACCACTCTCGGTCAGGGCGATGGCACGCGTAGTGCGGGTGAGGAGCGGGCTGCCGAGGTGTTTTTCCAGCTCGGTGACCTGACGGCTGACTGTGGCCAGAGGCATGCCCAGCTCTCGCCCGGCCGCTGAAAAACTGCCCAATTCCGCGACCCGCAGGAAGATCGCCATGGCTTTTAGTCGATCCATCTCTTTGTCTCATTATCTCAAAAAATGGAAATATGATTTCTGAAAATAGCCCATTATCAATTCATGTGGAATGAATAAATCTTGGCGGCGAGACGCGGTCCACTCTCTCTCTCCCCACACTTCGGACCGCTCCACAGACCCATAAGGAGAAGTCCAATGTCCCGCCTGAATACCCCTGAACTTGATAATGCCCCGCAAGCCTCTCAACCCATTCTCGAAGCTGTTCGCAAACAGCTGGGTGTGGTCCCCAACATGTTTCGCCTCGCCGCAAACAGCCCGGCTGCACTTGAAGGTTTCACTTCCAACAATGGAGCCCTGGCTAAGGCTCTGGATGTAAAGACGCGCGAGCGGATTGCCCTGGCGGTCGCCCAGATCAATGGCTGTGACTATTGCCTGTCTGCCCACACTTATCTCGGTCTGAACCTCGCAAAGCTGACGCCGGAAGAAATTGCGCTCAATCGCCAGGGCCGCTCCAGCGATGAGCGGGCGGATGTCGCCGTGCAGTTCGCCTCCAAACTTGTCACCCAGCGTGGCAGTGTCAGCGATGCCGATGTCGAGGCCTTGCGCGAGGTGGGTTATGTCGACAAGGACATTGTCGAGATCATCGCGGTTACGGCGGAAAATATCTTCACCAATTATCTCAATATCGCGGGCGGTACCGAGCTGGATTTCCCGGCCGTACGCGCCAATGAGCTGAACCAAGCCGCGTAAGCTCGCTGGCGGGCGGGGGCGTTGGCTCCCGCCTGCCGCACCGCTTCACGCCAGCCTTATAGAGGGTGTCATGGCCAAAGAGTTTCTCGATATTGCAATCACGCCCAGCGTTCGTCAGGCTCAGGAAGAGATGGGCACGGCGCAGATCTGGGAGCGGATGAAGGGCAAGCGCGTATTCACCCTTGAGACCGAGCGCGAGGCGGATTTCATCCGGGCGCGCGATAGTTTCTACATGGCAAGCGTATCAGAAACGGGCTGGCCCTATGTCCAGCATCGCGGCGGCCCGCCCGGCTTTCTCAAAATCGTTGATGAGCAGACCCTCGCTTTCGCCGATTTCAGCGGCAATAAGCAATATCTCACGCTCGGCAATGCCCGCGCCAATGACCGTGTTGCGCTCATCCTTGTTGATTATCCTCATCGCGCCCGGATGAAGGTTCTGGCCCGTTTGGAGTTTGTCACGGCCGATGAGGCCCCGGATCTCGCCGAGCTCACCGCCTTGCCCGGCTATCGCGCCAAAGTTGAACGCATCGGTGTTTTGCATATCGAGGCGATTGACTGGAATTGCCCCCAGCATATCACGCCGCGCTTCACCCAGTCAGAGATCGCCGAGGCCATGGCCCCGGTGACTGAAAAACTGGAATCCCTTCAAGCAGAAAATGCGCGGCTGAGGGCACAGCTGGCCGCGCGCTAGCGCAGCGCCTCAATCTCGATACCCTCCACAAGCGACCCATGCCCACCATCGCTCTGTTTGCCAAGGATTGTTGGTTTGCCTTGATTTGGGCGGAATTTCGATATACAAAATATTTATCGATCTTGATTGCTGAATTCACTACGCGCGAAAATATTCGCGCCCCTGACTCTATTCCCTTCAAAAATCGACACACAGGACTCCTCGGCATTCGGCCGGGTGAGGACGACTTTTCGTGACACTTTGAAAGGATATTGTCATGACGACTGGTACCGTAAAATTCTTCAATACGACCAAAGGCTTCGGATTCATTTCGCCTGATGATGGAGCGACTGACGTTTTTGTTCACATCACCGCGCTCGAGCGCTCCGGGCTGCGTTCGCTCGACGATGGTCAGAAGGTAACCTTCGATGTGGTTCAGGACCGACGCTCGGGCAAGAATGCTGCTGACAATGTTCAGCTGGCCTAAATTGCCGGACATGAGACGCATGACCGGATGCCGGCCGTGCGCAATGACTATGAAAAGCCGGGCATCAGCCCGGCTTTTTTTGTTGACCACAAGGAGTTCCAGTTGATGGAAAAGATGAATGAGCACAGTGTCTTCGGCACTAAACCCAAAACCCCGCAAACCCGCGCTGAGATAACCGACAGCACTTCACGGGCAATTATTCAGGAAGAGGCGGACGAACGCGCGGCGCTGACGCGGAAGCTTCGCGAAGCGCGTCTTGAAATGGAAGCGAAAAACCCCGCTCCTGCCACGCCCAAGCGCAAGCCCCCGGTGACGCCCAAGTTTCGCAAGTATTAGCGGCAGGCGAGTATTCGTCCCTACCGCTAAAGCAGCGCCTCGATCTCCGAGCGAATGGCTTCTGGCTTATCCTGGGGGCCGAAGCGCTTGACCACATTGCCGTCTCGATCAACGAGGAATTTGGTGAAATTCCACTTGATCGCTTTCGACCCCATCAGGCCGCGGGCCTCGTCTTTCAGATATTCGTAAAGCGGATCGGCCTTGGGGCCGTTGACGTCGATTTTCGCGAACATGGGAAAAGAGACATCATAGGTGAGCTTGCAGAAATTGGCGATTTCCTCGGCGTCGCCCGGCTCTTGCTTGCCAAACTGGTTGCAGGGAAAACCCAGAACCGCGAGGCCTTGCTCCTTCAGCGCGCCGTAGAGCGTTTCAAGGCCTTCATATTGCGGTGTAAAACCACATTTGCTGGCCGTATTGACGATCAGCATGACCTGGCCCTTATAGTCTTCCAATGACTGGTCTTCACCGTCCAGAGTTTGTGCCTTGAAGGCGTAGATATCGCTCATACCGTGTCCTTATTTTGCCCGTTCGGGATTGACTTTCACCATCCTAAACCAGATAAGCGCGAACCCTGAAGAGAGAAGGAGCCACGCACATGAAGCAGCACCTGCCTATCGAAACCCTACCGATAATTGCAGCTGCCGAGTGCCTTCATGTCCGTTCTCATTACTCTCGATTCCCTCTCACTGACCACGCCTGACGCCGGAAAGCTTTTTTCCGGATTGACCGTGAGCATTGGCCGCGAGCGCATTGGGCTCGTGGGGCGCAATGGTTCGGGCAAGTCTACGCTTTTGCGCGCTATCAATGGCGAAGTGACGCCCGCAAGTGGCCGTATGACGCGGCATGGACGTTGCGGCTTGCTGCACCAGTCAATGACGGTGTCTGGCCGGCGTTGGGCGGATGGGCTTGGTGTCGGAGAGGCCTGGGACCGGTTGCAGCGTATTGAGCGCGGTGAGCCGCTCGAAGACGATATCGAGACGGCTGACTGGTTGCTTGAGACCCGGATCGAAGCGGCTCTGAAGGCTGTCGGTCTCAACTCCAGCTCTCCAGATCGACCGTTGGAGGCGAGTAGCGGGGGGCAGCGTACGCGGATTGCCCTGGCGGGACTGCTGCTTCAACAGCCCGATGTCCTGCTCCTGGATGAGCCGACGAATAATCTGGACCAGGCGGGCCGGGCCTTGATGCTGGATCTGGTTTCCAATTGGACCGGCGGGCTGCTGATTGCCAGCCATGACCGTGAGCTGCTGGAGCGTATGGACCGGATTGTCGAATTGGCACCGGGCGGGTGTGAAGTCTTCACCGGTGGCTGGTCCGCCTTTGCAACAGAGCGTGATGCCCGTCGTGCCCGACACGCCAGAGAGGCGGAACGCGCGGACCGGGATATGGCGCAAGCCCGCCGCGAGGCCCAGCAGCGCAGCGAACGCAAGGCACGTACCGATAAGCAAGGACGGGCGGCGCGACGCGACGGCTCCCAAAGCAAGCTCATCCTGAATGCGATGCGAGAGAAGGCACAAGGTACGGATAGCCGCGGCCAGGCCGCCAGTGCGCGCCAGCTTGATGAGGCACAAACTCGGCTCGATGACGCCAAGGCCCAGCTCGAACGCCTCACTCCGCTTCATATCGATCTTCCCGCTTCCGGTGTCGGAGCCGGACAGCGCGTTTTGGGTTTACACCGCGTCAGCGTCAGGCGGGGGGAGAGGTGTATTTTGACGGGGGTCGAGCTTGTCATTCAGGGCGCTGAACGCATCCGCGTGACTGGGCCAAATGGGAGTGGGAAGTCGACACTGCTTGGCGTGGCAGCCGGACGGGTTGAGCCGACAATGGGCGAGATTGTGCGAGCTGGAGGTGTTGTCACGCTGGATCAGCACGCCGAACTCCTGAACGCGGAGCTGAGTCTCGTTGATAACATCCAGAGGCAAAACCCGCATCTCAGCGAGAATGCGGCGCGGGCTCATCTGGCACGCTTTGCTTTCCGCAATCGCGCGGCGGACAAACAGGCAGGCGTGTTGAGCGGAGGTGAGCGCCTGCGCGCCGGCCTGGCAGTGATTTCCGCGGGGCGTGATGCGCCCAAGCTCATCATTCTGGACGAGCCGACCAATCATCTCGATCTGGAGTCGATAGAGATATTGGAGGCTGCGCTTTTGGGATTTGATGGCGCGGTGCTGCTGACCAGTCATGACGAAGCCTTTTGTGAGCGCGTCGGAATAACGCGTCAGATCGATATTGCGGCGTATGCACCTCAAGAGGCGAGTGAAGGGACTTGACGGGCTGTATGCATATCGTGATATATAACGCGTTATGATTAATGCAGATATTCTTTCTCTCATGGGTCATACGGCCATGGGCACGCGCTTGAAGCGGGCAGGCCAGATGATGCAAGCCGCCGCGCAGAAATGGCTGGAGGCTCAGGGATGTGACCTGCCATCCGCTCAAATGCCCGTTATCGCGGCCCTGAGTTTTCATGGCGCCAGAACCACCGGTGAGCTCGCAGAGACGCTGGGGATTGCCCAACCGGGTGTGTCTCGTCTGATCGCCGGGATGGAGAAAGCGGGCTGGGTGCGCTCGAAGGCGGACGAAACAGACAAGCGGATCCGCTTGATCACGCTAAGCGATGCAGGTGCCGAACTCGCCGCGAAGGCTGAGCGCGACTATTGGCCGGTGATTGGCCGGGCCGTTGAACAGATCACGACAGGGCTTGAGGGCGATTTTCTTGCTCAGCTGGAGACGCTGGAGCTGCGCTTAAGCGCGGGGGCGCTGGACCAAGCCTTGAAAGAGGAGACGCTTTCATGACTCCGCTCGACCGGCCAGTTTGGCAGACTTTGCAGGGCTATCATGCACGCTTTTCAGTAGGAAGTGGGCTCGCCCGACGTTTCCAGCCGGATGTGAACATGTTTGCCTCGCCGCAGGAAGACACGCCGGAGGCGATGTCTGCGTTGGCAGATTTGGTTGAGCCTGGAGAAACGGTCTACATCCTGCAGGCGCCCGGCATTCTTATTCCCGACACCCTGATCCCCGTTAAACAGGCGCTGGGTGTGCAGATGGTTTATCGCGGCGCGGACCTTTCCGGATACGACCCGAACGGCACGGTGCAGCTCACCCCGGAGGACGCACCGGACATGCTGGCGCTGGCAACGCTCACCGAGCCGGGGCCCTTTCTGAGCCGGACCCATGAAATGGGACGCTTCATCGGTGTAAAGGATGAAGGGCGACTGGTCGCCATGGCTGGCGAGCGGATGCGCTTTGGCGGTTTCACCGAAGTCTCGGGTGTTTGCACGCATCCCGATTATCAAGGCCGCGGTCTGGCGGCGAAGCTGTCTGCATTGGTGGCGCAGCATATCCTTGCGCGGCAAAACACACCCTTCCTGCATGCGTGGGCGGATAATGCGGGGGCGATCCGCCTCTATGAAAAGCTCGGCTTTGAAATCCGGTGTGACATGCATGCTGCGATTTTGTCGCGCTAGCTGACCTATATTGGCCTAGAAGCCTGCTCGAAGGAGATCGCCATGAGCCAAGACCCAACCGCGCAGATTGAGCAGCTTGAAATGACGCTGGCACATCAGGATCAGACCCTTGAGGATCTGAACGCGGTAATTCTGGCGCAGCGCGAGGAATTGGATCGTCTGACGCGTCGTGTGAACAAGCTGATGAGCCGGGTCGATATGCTGGAGGACGCAGCGCCGGCCCCGGAAGCGAAAAAGCCGCCGCATTGGTAGGTCTAACTGGCCTCCAATGCGCTGCGAACTTTCGGCATGATGCGACGAGAAACAGGCGCTTCTGACCCATTGCTCAAAACCAGCTTGCCGATGCCGGAGGCATCGCGCTCGAGCGCTGAAACAAAAGCCGTGTTGACGATATGGGAGCGATGGACGCGCAGGAAGGTCGGCGGGAGATCGCTTTCCAACTGTGTCAGGCCGCCATTATAGAGCTTGGTCTGCCCGCTCTCGAAATTCACTTCGACATAATCCCCGGCGCCCTTGAGCTGAGTGATCGTGTCCGTAGCGATATAATCCACGCGACCGGAGGAGACGAGCTGGATCTGGTCCGGGGCGGATTTCTGGCGAGCCTGGGAGAGAGCGACTTCCAGCTGGGCCGCACGATGTTCCTCGATCTGCCGGTTGCGCCGTTCGCGGATAAGCTCGAGCGCACTTTGCCAGAAGAGAAAGGCCAGGAGTGCGGCGGCGATATAAAAGAAGTGCAGATCAAGAAACTGACTTTGCAGGATGAGCAAACTGCCTGCGAACACGGCCGCAAAGCCCGCAAAGGCGAAGGCGAGCCTTTGACCTTTCAAGCCCCAATAAAGCGTGGCGGCGAGAGTGATCAAACACGTCGTCAGGAAGCCATAACCGGCCTTGGTGTCATAGCCGACCGCAGTGAAGATAACGCCCAGGGCGATTAGCGCTGCGCCTGCGTTCACAAACCATCGAAGCCGGGCGGTCCAGCCGGAAAAGCGTTTGACCAGATAGGCCAGGAAGGACAGTGCGAACAGATTGATCCCGGCGGTGATCGCGATCAGTCGCAAATCGTGCAGAGGATAGCTGTAGGCAATCGTGCCTCGCGCGGTCTCCGCGAAGAGCTGAAAGCCCGCAAACAGCGCCGCGCCGGCCAGCAATGCCTGTCCTTCGCGATCCGTGCCGCGAATGGCGCTAACCGCAAAAAAGACGAAGGCCAGGGCGAAGGCCCCGAAGGTAATCATCGCCGGCCAATAGGCGACCAGGGTTTGTCGGGTTGGACTCACATAAGGGCCAATCGCGAGCATGTGCATCGGATGCGTGAGATGCAGATATCCATTGTGAGAGGACAAACGCACGATGACCGAATTCTCGCCAACCCGCAAAATATCGCGGGGCACAAACAATGACGTGTCCATGAGGCCGGGTTCTTCGTCTTCTGCGCTATCGGCAGGTCTGCCATTGGGGCTAAGAGCGTGACCATTGATCCAGACCCGGCTGGATGCCTTGCCGAGAATCGCAAGCCCCAAAGGGACTGTGCTGCGCAAATGGCGTTCATCGAGCTCGATACGCGTCTGCAGCCATAAATGCGTGCCTTGAGGATCAATCTCGTAAAACGACTGCGTCTCGCACTGCTCTGATGAAAAATCCGGCCATTGCTCATCCGTATCCCGTGCTGGACAGACGCGGATATCCTCGAAATCCACGCGGAGGAACTGCGGATTGGCGGTCGGGGCGGGGGCGGCCTGGATAACCAGCAGGAGGAGGGGCAGAAGCATATTCATGTGCCAAAGCATAGCGCTGCCGGTTACCGGCGTCTCTGCCATTTACCGATTCAAGGTGACCGTTCACAGAAACCTGCTCGCCCTGGCCCGCCGACAGCCCCATCACAAGGGCAATCGAGATTTGCAAGACGCAGGAGATTGCGGGATGACGAAACTGATGAAGATGGCGCTGGGCGCTGCTGTTTCAGCCCTGGCACTGACGGGCCTGGCGAGCGCTGAAGAGCTGATTTCTTTCGAGCCCAATAATGGTGAGGCCGTTGAAGCCTATCAGGGCTCATTCCTGGTGCCGGAAAATCGCGCCAACCCCGATAGTCGCATGATCGAGATCGGTTATGTCCGCTTCCCGGCGACCACCGACACGCCCGGCAATCCTATTGTCTATCTTGCCGGTGGTCCGGGCGGCTCCGGGACGGGTACGGCGCGTGGGCGGCGTTTCGAGCTTTTCATGCAAATGCGCCAGCATGGTGATGTCATCGCCTTTGATCAGCGCGGCACCGGCCTGTCCGGCAATAATCTGCCCCGCTGTGTCTCCAGCCATGGCGGTGACGACCTTGCCTTTCAAAGCGATGCGGAAGTGGCAGCAGAGTATCGCGCCGCGATCATAGAGTGCGGTGAGTTTTGGCGCGCCGAAGGCGTGGAGATTGAAGGGTATACTACGCGGGAAAGCGTTCAGGACATTTCTGACCTGCGCGGGCATCTCGGTGCGGACCAGGTCTCCCTCTGGGGTATTTCTTATGGCTCACATCTGGCGCTGGCTGCGCTCAACGATATTCCAGACGAACTCGACCGTATTGTTCTGGCCAGTGTCGAGGGGCTCGATCAGACGGTGAAACTGCCAGCACGTACGGACGCTTATTTCGCACGACTGCAAGACGCGGTGAATACGCAGGAAGCGGCGCGCGCGGCCTATCCGGATATCGCACAGCTGATGCGTGAAGTGCATGCGCGCATAGAAGCTGAGCCACTGCGCGTCGAGGTCCCGCAGCGCGACGGGTCGATGGCCGAATTCCTGGTTCAGCGTCATCATCTACAGCAATTCGCCTCCATGATGATCTCCGATCCGCAAAACACCTCGGCCCTGATGGCGCTCTATGCGACGCTTTATGCTGGCGATACGCGGGTGCTGGTCGGCTTGATGACGCGTTTCCAGCGTGCCAATCAGCCCATCACGCTGCGGCCTATGCCGACGGCGATGGACCTCGCTTCCGGCATTTCATCTGAGCGCCAGGCTGAATTCGATACCCAAGAAGTAAATGGTCTGGTTGGGGGGTATCTCAACTTCCCGATGCCCCAGGCCAGCGGTGCCTGGGAGGGTTTTGATCTGGGTGATGAATTCCGCACCGACCCGGTCGGTGACACGCCTGTCCTTGTCCTCACGGGCACGCTGGATGGCCGGACCTATGTGGAAGGACAGGCCGAAGCGATCGCCGGATTGAGCAATGCGCATCAGGTGATTGTCGAGAATGCCGGCCATAATCTCTATATGAGCTCCAGCGAAGTCCACGACGTTATCCATGCTTTCATGCGGGATGAGGAGGGGCTGACATCGCATATCACCGTCAACCTTCCTGACTTCACTGAACTGCCATTCTAGCTTTGGCAGGCATGCCATCTCGCCAAGTCGACCGGAATCGGGTCGTATAGCCCGCATGTCGAACGGCGAGATCTACACGCTTCATGGCCTCAGGCTGTCCTATTTCACAGGAAAGCTTGAGGCCTATCTGCGCGCCAAAGGTATTCCCTACGAATATCGTGAAATGGATATGGCGGATTTCCGCGCGTGTGCGAAAGCGACCGGAATTGCGCAAATGCCCCAGCTCCAGGCTCCTGACGGCAGCTGGCTGACCGATACCACCGCCATTATCGATCACTTTGAAGCCTATTGGCCGAAACCGCGCCTGCATGCGGAAACCGCGGATGTGCGGTTTGCTGCCCTCCTGCTGGAGGACCTGTTTGATGAATGGTTGTGGCGACCAGCGCTCTATTATCGTTGGGCCTTCTCCCAGGATGCCGATTTGATGGGTGGGCAACTCGCGCGCTCGCTCCTGCGCGATATACCGGGGCCGAGCTTTCCCAAACGCCTTTTCATCACCTGGCGTCAGCAATGGACTTTTTTGCGCGGTGATGGCGTCACCAAGGCGACCCGTGCTCAGATCGAGGCGCTCTTCCACAGAATGCTGGCGATCCTGGAGACGGTTTTCTATGACCGACCCTATCTTCTGGGCCGACGGCCGTGTGAGGCCGATTTTGCTCTGTTCGGACCGTTTCAGCGCCATTTCGCCAATGACCCGACACCCGCAGCCATTATGCGCCAGGATGGGGTGAGGACGCTGGAGTGGATCGCCCGCATGTGGACAGCCACCCCGGACGCTCTACGGGGCGCACCGCCCATCACCTATGTGCCCAGTGATTTGTCGCCGCTCTTTGCCATGGCGAGTGCTGAATACCTGCCATATCTCGAAGCGAATGCCGCCGCCCATGCGGCCAAGGCAAAGACGGTCAGCTACACGCTGGATGATGTGGCCTGGTCCGTTCCGGTTTCGCCTTATCGCGTGATGTGCCTGAAACGCTTGCGCGAACAGTTCGCCGCCTTGAGCGATCAGGCGAAAGCCAATGTCAGGGGGTGGCTGGGTGAAGGTACAGATATGGTCGACCAGCCTGTTGAAGGACTGGATCTGCACGCGGATCGAGGCGGTGTGCGAGACCGGCAATTGCGACCGATTTGACTTGGCGCGTCTCGCGCACTGGGGCAGGGTGCGAGCGCGTCGGTGGATCATGGAGGGGATGATGCGCGCCATTCTAGCGCTTGCGGCTGTCTTGATAATGAGTGGTACAGCGACGGCTGATTATCTGGTCTATCGGGTCGTCAATCTGGATCCGATGGATGTTCTCAATATTCGGGCTACGGCCAATCCTGTCAGTGCGATACGCGGGGAGCTTCCCCATGACGCTGAAATGGTCGAAGTGCTGGAGGAAGAGGCGGGCTGGGGCCGCATCATCTATGACGGCGTGGAAGGCTGGGTCTCCACCGCCTATCTCGCCCCCATGCCAAGACCGCGCGCCGGCCAGACCATTGCACCGGGTGGCTTTATCTGTTCCGGCACAGAGCCCTTCTGGGGGCTGACCCTGGATGAGAGCGGGGCCGTCGAATTCTATGATGCGCAAACATTCGGCGAAGCATGGGATGCCGATGTGGATGACGGTCGTATCGCATCAAGCCGTCCTTATCCCTACGCCTATCATTTCAGTGGCCGGGTCTCTGGAATAGCCATTCTTGATCGCGGCATGTGCTCGGACGGTATGAGCGATTTCAACTATGGCTGGAGGGCTTATGTTGATGTGCGGGACGACGATAATGGTGCACGCCTGCTTGAAGGGTGCTGTCGCACGCCAGTCCGCGACTGAAAAAGTGCAGAAAAATTTGACCCGCTGCATCCATAGCTGATGACAGCGGCAACTCATCATCGAGACGTGAAGACAATCACGACACGAAAGGATGTGACATGGACAATCTGACTGAGCTTTTCACGCAGTATTGGTGGCTGCTTTTAATCCTGGTCTTTTTCGCTGCAGGCGGTTTTTCCAGCATTATGCGCTATCAGCGGACCAAGGCGAAGATCGAGTTGTTCAAGGCTTATGCGGAGGCGGGCAAGGAGCCGCCGGCGGAATTGCTGAGAAATCTCGAGCGTGATGATGATCAGAATTTCCGCATCGAGATGGATGAGGGCAGTTCGGATGGCAATACGGGTAATGCCTTCCTGGTCTTCCTCTTTTTCGGCTTGAGCGGGGTCTTTGCCTTTGAGGGGTATGCCGGTTTGATCGGGATGGGTGAAGTCGCCTATTTCGTTGCCATGATTATGAGCGTTCTCGGCCTGGCCTTTCTTGCCAATGCCATTTTCAGCCGTCGCGGCTAAAGGACGATCATGTCTGGGGATCCGACGGACGCGGCGCTCGTCGCTGCGGCCCGGTCCGGTTCAGATGCGGCCTTTTCAAGACTGGTGGACCGCTATCAACAGCCGGTGCGCCTGTTCTTGCGGCGTGTCTGTATCAATCCGGCCGATGCTGACGATATAGCTCAGGATGCGTTTCTTGCAGCCTGGTCCAAATTGCGCACGCTGCGCGAGAGCGAACAGTTCAAGAGCTGGCTGTTCTCGCTCGCATGGAACAAGGCGCGTATGGCAGCGCGCACTGCCGTGCGTGGTCGTGAGCGCGACACAGCCTGGCAAGGCGAGCGCTCTGTCACTGCTGAGCCCCAAACGGAAATGGCAATCGCTCTGAATCAAGCCCTGTCACAATTGTCGGAGGACCAGCGCGCCGCCGTCGCCTTGTGTCTTGCCGGTGGTTGGTCGCATGCCGATGTGGCAAGGATTTTGGAAATGCCGCTCGGGACGGTAAAGTCGCATGTTCTCAGGGGGCGCCAGCGACTTGAGACAATTTTGGGAGTGAAGTGATGCGTGCTGATGATCCGCTTCAGGCCTTCTTTCAGGCCGAAGAGACAGAACAGGCCATCCCGGCGGTTGACCGGGTCTTCAAGGCTGAGCTGATGAGCCGTATCGCTGCGCGTCGCTTTCGAGTCGAGCTTCTCGTGCGCCTGGTGATCGGGTTTGCTTTGGCGATCGCCATTGGAACGAGCCTTCCCGTTCTTTCCACAGCGATTTTACAATCCCCTGCGGAGATCGGAATGGTTGCGATCAGCCTTGTAGCGAGCGGTATCGTCGCATTTTTGGGGCATGCTTGGATAAGTCGCGGAGGGCAGGCGGCGCGTTTCAATCTCTTTTGAGGCGCGCCTTCGTGGCAATATGGGCGAGCGTGCCCGCGACGCTGGGGATGAATCACCTATAGTGAGCGCATACAGGGGAGGTATGACGTCATGACAGTTCTCGTTCTCGGGCTGATCATTTTTCTGGGCATTCACTACATCCCGCTTTTTCCTGGCGTTAAGCGCGCCATTGTCGGCCGTCTTGGCGAAGGGCT
The DNA here is from genome assembly GCA_018222865.1 of Alphaproteobacteria bacterium. GTDB lineage: Bacteria > Pseudomonadota > Alphaproteobacteria > Caulobacterales > Maricaulaceae > Maricaulis. Next base: position 18,622 of record JAAEZM010000009.1, on the reverse strand, counting down.
TTATCGCCCGGCCTTTGCGATCACCGCTGTGATCGGTTTTGTCCTGATCATTTACGGCAAGATCATCGCCCACCCGCCGGTCATTTTATGGACGCCGCCGGAGTGGAGCCGCCATCTGGCCTTTTCGCTCGTGCCCATCGCGATCATCCTCCTTGTTTCGTCTTATGCCCCCGGCCACATCCGCCGATGGGTTCGCCACCCCATGCTGGCGGGCACGGCCCTCTGGTCATTTGCACACTTGATGGCGAACGGGGAATTATCGGCGGCCGTTCTGTTCGGCGCCTTCCTGTTCTGGTCGACCACCACCTTCGTGCTCGCCCTGTTTCGGGAAACCCCACCACCTGTCGTGAAAGGGTGGGGCGGTGATATCACGGCCGTGATTATCGGCGTCATTCTCACGACGCTTTTGATGAATTTTCACATGCATCTTTTTGGTGTCGCGATCATTGGCTGACATCTTTGCATCCAAATTAGTACCGGCCCGCATCTAAGGGGTACAAAGCGGCACTAACAGGCGTGCCGGACCCAGTACGAGGAGAATAAAAAATGGATATACCTGTGATGCTCGTCGCGATGTCGCCCTTCATCATGGTCGTGGCGATTGTCTGGATCGCATTCAACGCGTCCACGAAGCGCCGTCAGGCCACGCTCAAAGTGATCGAGGAAGGCATTCGCGGTGGTCAGCAAATGACCCCGGAAACCATTCGCGCACTTGGTATGCCCCGCAAGGACAATAATGGCGATCTGAAATCGGGCTTGATCCTGCTGGCGGTCGCGGCAGCGCTGATCGTTCTTGGCACCATGATCGGCATGGTCGAGGGTGATGAAGAAGCCTTCTTTATCATGCCAGCGATTGCAGCCTTCCCGGGCTTTATCGGGCTGGTTCTGGTCGGCTTCGGCTTGACCAATGGCAAGAAAAAAGACGAGGCGTAAGGGTCCGGACTGATGGCGGCGACGGACGCAGAACTCACGGCACTCGTTATTGCCACCCGCAATGATGCGGCCTTCGGAGAACTGATCCGTCGCCATCAAGCCCTGGTTCGTGCCATGCTGCAGCGCATGTGTCGCAACCACGCTCTTGCCGACGATCTCGCTCAGGATACCTTTATCCGAGCCTTCGAAAAGATCGGCAGTTTCAAGGGCACAGGAACATTCAAGTCATGGTTATGCTCGATCGCATATACCGAATTCTTGAAGTCCGCACGCAAGAGAAAATCGACCGAACGCGTGCTGGAGAAGTTCAAAACCGGGGTCGATGATGTTGAAGCGCCGCGCGATATGGGCAATGTGGTCGATCTGGACCGCGCCCTGGCAACTCTGAAAGAGGATGAGCGCGCGGCAGTGGTGATGTGCTATTCCTGCGGCATGTCGCATTCCGAGGCCGCTGAGGCCTTGAAAATGCCGCTGGGAACAGTGAAGTCACATGTGAACCGAGGGCGTGCGAAATTGCAGGCCTTCTTTGCGGAAGCGGAGGTAACTGTCTGATGACTATGGATGATGCCTTTGATCAACGGCTCAAAGCCGCTTTCGCCGACGCGCAAGCGCCGCTGGAAGCACCGAGTGAAGCCGATATCTTTACGGACAAGGTGGTCAAACGCCTGTCCAGCCCCAATCGTAAGCGCGTCTTGATCCTGGGAGGCGCAGGCTCGACCGGGTCAGCCGTGGCTGGAACCCAGTTGGAGGGCGTCTTTTCAAGCATGCCTGTTCCGGCAGATGGTCTCTTGTCGAATGTCGCTTTCCTGATGTCGCCTGAAGCGATGGCGGCCTTTGCCCTGGCCCTGGCTGCGGGAATGGTTGCGGTGATCCTCCCGCGCCGGATTGTGTGATACGAATAGTCCGGATACGGAAGTCGAGGCTTTTGCGCCGCAATAGAGTGAGCTAGCGTCAGCGCCTCATTTTGCCGGAGGCCTGAATGTCCGCTCAAACCAAAGCCCGCCGCGTTACTGCGCCCGATATTCGTGCCCGAAAGGGCGGCGAGCCCATTGTCTCTCTCACAGCCTATGATGCGCCGATGGCGCGCTTGCTGGACCCGCATTGCGACATGCTGCTGGTTGGCGACAGTGTTGGCATGGTGGTGCACGGGCTGGATTCCACCATCGGCGTTACCCTCGACATGATGATTATGCATGGTCGCGCTGTGATGCGCGGCGCGCGTCGCGCACTGGTGGCGGTAGACATGCCGTTCGGCTCTTACGAACAATCACCGCAGCAAGCGTTTGAGAATGCGAGCCGGATTATGAGCGAGACCGGTTGCCAGGCCATCAAGATCGAGAGTGGCACTTATGCCGCTGACACGATCGCTTTCATGGCGGAGCGCTCAATTCCGGTTGTCGGGCATATCGGGTTGCGGCCGCAGGCGGCGCTCGCGGATGGAGGGTTCAAGGCCAAGGGCCGCAATGAAGCCGAGCGTCAAAAAGTGATCGAAGAAGCGATTGCGACGGATCAGGCCGGTGCCTTTGCGATCGTGGTCGAAGGTGTCGCGGAGGATCTGGCGCGGGAGATCACCGAGGCGGTCTCCGCTCCGACCATTGGTATTGGGGCTTCAGCGGCCTGTGATGGGCAGATCCTGGTTACGCAAGATATGCTCGGCGTATTCGAGTGGACACCAAAATTCGTCAAACGCTATGACAACCAGGCTGAACGCACGGATGCTGCGGTTCGCCAGTATGCCGAGGATGTCCGGGCTCGAAGCTTTCCTTCCGGGAATGAAGTCTACGCTTTAAAGCGTGAAGGCTAGCTCACTTACGGCTAAACCCCGTTGCCGCTGAGCCCGGCTCCCGCTAGGGTCCGGCTCGAACTAGCGAGTGAAACGGAGTATCCCGCACGTGGTCGATGTTTTTGAAGAAGTCGACGAGCAGCTTCGTCAGGATCAGTATCAGGACGTCCTTAAAAAATGGGGCCCCTGGGTAGGGGGCGCGGCTCTTGCGATTGTCGTCGGCGTTGCCGGCTGGCAATGGTTTGCCGCCAGCCAGACTGCACAGGCTGAAGCTGCGTCAGAAGCCTATCTTGCCGCCGTCGATCAGATCATTGCGGAAGATATCGCCGAGGCCGAAGCCAGCCTTGATGGCATGATCCGAGGAGATCATTCCGGATATCGCACGCTGGCGACCTTGCAGCGTGCTGGCTTGGCGCTGGAAGCCGGTGATCTTGAAACCGCTGCGGCGTATTATGACGAAGCGGCATCGAGCACGAGTGAGCCGATCTTGCGGGACCTGGCGCTGCTCAAAGCCGTTTGGGCTCGTTGGGATACGCTCAGCTTTGCCGATATTGATATCCGCCTATCGCCTTTGACAGGCAATGATGCGCCTTATCGCATGCTCGCTCGTGAAAGCATTGGCGCCGCCGCCTTGCGTGCGGATGATCTTGATCGTGCAGAGAGCGAGTACCAGATCCTCGCCTTCAACTTTGAAATTTCCGATGAGATGCGTCGTCGTGCCCAGGAGGCACTCGCCGTGATCGCCGCCCGCCGCGCTGTTGAGGCGCCGGCGGAGGCCGCTGAAACGACCGATGAGCAAGCCACGACCGAGGACGGCTCCAATGATTGATGTAAAGCGTATCCAGGCCGTTTGCGCGGCGCTAGCCCTGCTTCCGCTCGCCGCGTGTTCCTCGATCCCCAGCCCGGGTGATGCGCTGGATTTCATTCCTGGCATCGGGAATGATGATGATTCAGGCGAAACCGCGCCCCAGGATGGTCGCGTGTCACTCATGGCGTTTGAACAAGGTTTGAGCGTCAGTGATGATCTGGGCCCAGTGACTTTGCCGACCCCGTACGTCAATCCGGTCTGGCCGCAACAGGGGGCTTATCCGACCCATGCTGTCCAGCACCTACGTACTGATGGCGAGCTTGAGGTGCTCTGGCGGCAGACGTTTGGCGAGGGCTCAAGCCGTGACCGTCGACTGAATGCCAGCCCGGTGATTGCGGATGGCCGTCTCTACATGATCGATGCGCGCGGTGATGTCTCTGCGATTGATGCCGAAGATGGCGATCGTCTCTGGTCGGTCGAGCTGCGTGGTCCGACCGAATATGACCGTTTGGCCTTTGGCGGCGGTTTGGCCTTTGATGATGGCCGCATCTACGTTCACGCGGGCTATAACTATCTGGTCGCGCTTGATGCGACGAATGGTGATGAAGTCTGGCGTACCGAAATCCTGGTGCCATTCCACGGCGCGCCGACGGTCGCGGATGGCCGTATTTTCGTGGCGTCTGACGACAATGAAATGCTGGCACTGGACGCTGAAACCGGCAGTGTGCTCTGGACCTATCAGGGCATTGTCGAAACGGCACGTCTTCTGACCGCGCCGAGCCCGGCTGTACTGGGGGATGTTGTTGTCGCTCCGTTCGCTTCGGGCGAGCTCGTCGCTCTTCGGGTGCAAAATGGGAACCCGATCTGGTCTGACAGCCTCACCCGGTCTTCGGCTTTGACGGCTCTGTCGGAAATCAACGACGTCGCCGGAAGCCCGGTGATTGTGGACAATACGGTCTATGCGATGAGCCATTCTGGTGCGCTCGTGGCGATCAATCTGCGCTCCGGCGAGCGGGTCTGGAGCCAGCCGGCCGGCGGCCTCCACACGCCCTGGGTTGCCGGGGATTTCCTCTTCGTTGTGACCAGCGAGGCGCAGGTTCTCTGCCTGGACCGTCACACGGGTGCCATCCACTGGATGCAGGAGCTCGCGCTGTTCGAGGATCCACGTGATCGCAAGGACCGAATTGCCTGGGCAGGGCCGATGGTTGCCGGCGGACAGGTCTTTGTGGCTTCTAGCCATGGTGAGGGTGTACTGCTGAACGCGTATGACGGCGAGATCATTCGGGAGTATGAGCTGCGCGACGATGTGTATGTTGCGCCGATCGCAGCGAATGAGACGATTTATCTCGTCACCGACGAAGCGCGGGTGATTGCGCTGCGATAGGCCGGATAAAAACCGGAAACCAAATGACTGACACTCTGCCCCGCATTGCTGTTGTAGGACGGCCGAATGTGGGCAAATCAACCCTTTTCAATCGCCTGGCGGGTAAGCCGCTGGCGATTGTTGATGACCGCCCGGGCGTCACGCGTGACCGGCGCGAAGCGCGTGGGCGATTGGGTGAGCAAGAACTCCTGCTGATCGATACCGCCGGGTATGATGACGCCGAGAAAGACGGCCTCGACGCAGAAATGCGCGCCCAGACCGAAATGGCGATCAAGGACGCAGACATTTGCCTCTTTCTGATCGATGCGCGTGCCGGCATCACCCCGTTGGACGAGACGTTTGCCGATGTCATGCGCAAGTCTGGCAAGCCCGTCATTCTCCTGGCCAATAAGGCCGAGGGAAAGGCTGGGCAGGGCGGTTTGCTTGAAAGCTATGCCTTGGGGCTTGGCGAACCGATTGGGTTCTCTGCCGCCCATGGCGACGGCATGGGCGATCTCTATCAGGCCGTCATGGACGCGCTTGGCCGCCCCAAGCGTCGCAAGAAGGGCCAGGACGACGAGGACACACCGCCATTGCGGATCGCGGTGATTGGCCGTCCCAATGCCGGCAAATCGACCCTGATCAACACACTTATCGGCGAAGAACGCCTGATCACAGGTCCTGAGGCCGGGATCACCCGCGATGCGATTGCCGTCGACTGGATGTGGGATGGTCGCCGTGTGCGCCTCCATGACACAGCGGGCCTGCGCAAGCGTGGCAAGGTGAAGGACCGACTGGAGCGGATGAGCGCGGCCGATACGCTGCGGGCGATCAAGTTCGCGGAAGTCGTGCTCTTGCTCATGGATGCCGAGCATCCGCTGGAAACCCAGGACCTGCGCCTGGCGGATCTGGCTTATCGTGAAGGCCGGGCCGTCGCGATCGCAATTTCCAAATTCGATCTCGTGCCGAACCGCGCCGCCTATCTCAAGGAAGTACAGCTCGAGTTCGAACGCCTTCTGCCGCAGATGACGGGCGCGCCTTTGCTGCCGATTTCCTCGCTGAAGAAGAAGGGGCTGGATGCGATCATGCCGGCCCTGACCAAGCTGCATGAAGACTGGGATGCCAAGATCAAGACGCGCGATCTGAATGACTGGCTCCAGGAGATGATTGAGCGGCATCCGCCTCCAGCCGTATCCGGCCGCCGGATCAAGCCGCGTTATCTCACCCAGACCAAGGGGCGACCGCCCACCTTCGTTTTGATGTGTTCGCGCGGCTATGCCCTGCCGGAAAGCTATAAGCGCTATCTGGTCAATGGCATTCGAGAGAGTTTCGAAATGCCTGGCGTCCCCATCCGCCTGATCGTCAAGTCCGGTAAAAATCCGTATGCCGAGAAGGCGAAAGAGGGTTAGGCCTGAGCATTTCGGTACTCCCTCGGCGTTTTCCCGGTGACGTGTTTGAAGGCGGAATAGAAGGTCGAGCGGGTGTTGAAACCGACATCCAGGGCGATGGTCAAGACCGTGTCCTTGCCCTGCGCAATGCGCGGTAAGGCCGCTTCAATTCGCGCACGATTGACGAAATCAAAGAAGGTCTCCTCCAGCTTCTGATTGAGCGTCTGAGAGACGAGATTGGGCGCGACGCTGATATGGCGCGACAGTTTTTGCAGGGAGAGCGCGGGATCGAGATAGAGGCGATCGGTTCGCATTGCGGTTTCGAGCCGCTCCGCAATCCGTTGCGCCTGTGCTTCACCCAAGGCGGATTTCTTATACTTATCGCCCTCGGGATTGCTTGTTCGTGCCAGACCATCTGACTGCAGTCCGGGCGATTGTCGTAATCCCCGTAGCGCGAAGGCGCCGATCAATAAGATGAGCAAGAACGGGCCCAAGCTGGAGGGCAGGGGGATTGGCGCGAACAGATTGTCGATCAGGAGAATGCCGACCGACAGTCCCCAGACCGCAGTAATGACCGCGACAATCCCGCTCAGCCAGAACAGCTCACGCCCGTCATTATTCGAGAAGAGGTCGCGAAGCCGAGAGCGATAGCGCGACAGCCGACGCAGGAGCGCAACCGCATAGGCGCCTGAAACTAGATTCCAAACAAGCACGAGACCGAACAGCCAGATCGCGACCGCCGCCGCGTGCGAGGTGTCGGGTAGATCGCCGTAGACCAGCATCGTCCTGCGCACATCGCTCGGCAGTGTCCACAGGCTCACCAGGCCTGTCATACCGGCAAGAGGTGGCAGGATATGCGGCCATTGCGGCGTTAGCATCCCATCCCCTTCAGGCGTTGTGAGTTGTACCGTGTACAGCCAGATCAGGGGCGGCAGAGCGTAGAGCGCGGCAAGCATCAACCCCATGGCAAACGGGTAGAGTGCGGATGAGAGGGTGGCGCTGAGCGGTCCGGTCGCAAGGATGGCCAGGGCGATGAAAATCGCTGCGAGCCAGCGCTGATGCGCTGAAGGTTTGGGCGCAAGGAGCAAGAGGGCTGCGCAAAGCAGCGCCTGCCCGAGGGCGGCCGCGGAGAGGGTCAGGCTGAGCGCATTTGGGATAAGAGAACCGGTCATATGATCTCCGCCTTAGCGGGCGGTACCGGCAATGTAAATGTCGTCTCTGTCCGTCCCTGACGGATTGGACAAGGCCAGTGTCCAGGCCTGCAGGCGGCGGCGACAGCGCGAAGTCGGAGACGGCAGATGGGCATCGATTTTGTCCCGCCTCCCTGGAGCTTCTCCATGCTGTCTGATCCCATCATGCTTGTTCACATCCTTTCCGGCACGCTGTGTGTCGGCGGGGGAGCCGTGGCCTTTTTAGCCCCGAAAGGTCGACCGGTTCACCGGGCCGGTGGAACGGTCTTCTTCTACACCATGCTGATCGCCTCCATTACGGGCGCAATGTTGGGCTTGCTGGAACCGGAGCGGCTTTTTATCACCGCCTTTGCCGGAGTGCTGGGGGCCTATCTGGTTCTGACCGGCTGGGCCACGGCGCGCTGGTCAGCCAGCCAAGCCGGTGCGCTGGAGGTGATCAGCGGGTTTGCGATCGCCGGGACGACGGCCGGCTTGATCATACTGGGGGTGATCGCCACCAATAATCCGGACGGCACGCTCCTGGGCTTTCTCGCCGAATATTATTTCATGCTCGCTGTAATGGCAGGTTTAGGCCTTGTCTTTGATCTGAGTTTGTTTTTTCGCCATGGCCTTTCTGATCGCCAGCGTATCGCGCGACATCTTTGGCGCATGGGGCTGGCCTACTTCATCGCTGTTGGATCCTTCTTTACGGGACCGGGAGCCCGGGTCTTTCCAGAGGCGCTTCGCGAGAGCGGGCTGTTATCGCTGCCTGAGGGCGTCACGGCAGCTTTAATCGTGTTCTGGCTGATCCGGACACGCTTCAATCGGCCCCGTCGCAAGGAGATCAAGGCATGAGCGAGATCGCCATGATCGGTCAGATCCACTTTGTCTTGGGCGTTCTATGCCTGGTGGCTGGTATTGCTGCCTTCTGCCTGCGCAAGGGCGGGCGGCTCCATATTTTGAGCGGCCGCGTATTTGCGGTCAGCATGCTGCTCTTGTGCGCAAGCGGGCTGTATCTGAGCTTTACGCGGACCATCGTTTTCACAACCTTCTTGTCCCTGTTTGCCGCGCATGCGGCGGCGACAGCTTGGCTTGCGGCCGTGCGGTCGAGCGGCGAGATGGCGCGGGCTGAACGCGCTTTTGCGGTGATGATTGGCCTGGTTGGTCTGTTCAGCCTGGCAAGCGGGTATTGGGTCTCCATCAGTCCAAATGGAGAGCTCGACGGGCTCCCGGCGGGCGCCTTCTATGGGCTCGGCAGTGTTGCCCTGCTTATCGCCGGGCTTGATGGCTGGGCCATTTTCCGCGGGCAGCTCTCCCGGCCGCAGCGTATCGCCCGGCATTTGTGGCGGATGGGATTTTCACTGTTTATCGCGACCGTGATTTTCTTCTTCGGCAATAACCATGTTCTGCCCGAAGCGCTTAGAAGCGAGGCGTTTCTGGTGATGCCGGTTCTGCTGGTCCTGATCGCAACCGGCTTCTGGTTGGTGAAGACCGTATTCTTCTCGCCGTCGCTGAGACCGAAATCTGCTTCCAGCTAGGTTTCCAGCCGGTCGGACAGGGCTTTGACGCTGTCGAAGAAGCGGTTGCGCAGGTCTTCGGAATAGGGGTTGAGCTTTTCGATAGCCTTGAAGAGCGCGTCGCTGTCTTGAGCGACCAGTCCCGCGGCTTCCATCAAAAGGTCGAAGCTGCGCGTGGTGTACGGCGCCGGCGCAGCTTCGATGTCCGCAATGACTTTGGAGACCATATGGGTCAGGCCCTGAACCAGCGCCATCGTCTTATCATGGGTTTCCGCGTCAGACAGGTGCACTTCAAGACCTAAGCGATTGGACAGAAAATCTGTTTCGCAGCTGACATCCAGACCGTTGAGCGGGCAGAGCACAATCGGCAAGCCTTTCAGCCCTTTCACCGCAGATTGCGGTCCGAACAGCGGGTGGGTGCCGATGATCTCGCAATGTGCGGGCAGGGCCTCCCGCATGGCTTCAAGTGGCAGAAGCTTGACCGAGCCGACATCATAAATGCGGGTGCCTGGCTGGATCAGTGGAGCCAGAGCGTGTGCAACATCGCCGATCGCCTGCACGGGAGCTGCGATCACGATGCGCTTGCACGCGGCGACCTCTTCTAGGCTGGCAGATGCATGCCGGCTGGGTTCTGCGTCATGGACAACCAGGTCGAAATGCGCCCCCAAATGGCCGCAGGCCAGGCGTCCGAAAGCGCCATAGCCGATCCAGCCCAGCCGCTCCATCGCCCTTAGGCGTCCTGAAGCTGGCCGGCGAAATCAATGATCTCGCCATGACGCGTGCTCGATGGGCTGACGAGCTCAGCCATGAGCGGCCACAGAGCAGAGGGTTCGGGCAGTTTGGATGCATCTTCGCCCGGGAAGGCCTTGGCGCGCATCGCCGTGCGCACCGCACCTGGATACACCAGATTAATGCTCAAAGCGTCTTTCTCATGTTCCTTGGCCCAGGACTGGACCAGGGCATCGAGTGCCGCTTTGGAGGCCGCATAAGGCGCCCAGAATGCGCGGCGGCTTTTGGCGGCCCCGGAGGAGATGAAAACAGCGCGTCCCGCATCCGCTTCAAGAAGCGGAGCTTCGAAGGCGCGGATCATGCGGGCTGGCGCGATCAAATTGACACCCATCACATCGCGCCAGGTCTTGGATTTCACCTGAGAGGCGGGGGTGAGATCACCCAGCAGACCTGCAGACGCAAGAAGAATGTCGAGCTTGCCCCAACGATCCATCACGATCTGGCCGAGTTGTTCAATTCCGTCTTCGGACATCAAATCCATAGGGACGAGTGTAGCTGTGCCGCCAGCGGCCTTGATATCATCATCAAGGTCTTCGAGACCGCCCGTCGTGCGTCCCGTGGCAATCACGTGGGCGCCGGATTTGGCAAGTTCGAGCGCCATGGCGCGGCCAATGCCGCGCGATGCGCCGGTCACGAGGGCCAACTGGCCCTTCAAGTCGATGGATGTCATGCGTCTACCAGAAGCGAGAGCTGGAATTCCTTGGCGGACAGGTCGCGATCATGATCGACCAGCCGTGTCGGATAATGTCCGGTGAAATAATGGTCCGCGAGTTGCGGAAGACGGTTATTGCGCGGCTCGCCGATCACGGCCTGGTACAGGCCATCAACGGAGAGGAAGGCGAGACTGTCGGCTTCCAGTTTCTGCGCCATTTCCTCGACTTCCATATTGGCCGCGATGAGCTCGGCCTGACCGGCCATGTCGATACCATAGAAGTCGGGAAATTTGATCGGTGGGCAGGCCGAGCGGAAATGGACTTCCGCTGCTCCGGCCTCGCGCATCATCCGGACAATCTTCAGCGAGGTCGTGCCGCGAACAATGGAATCATCGATCAGCAGAACCCGCTTGCCGCGCACAGCGGCCGCATTGGCAGAGTGCTTGCGGCGGACTGACAGGTCGCGGCGGTCCTGGGTTGGCTGGATAAAGGTCCGGCCGACAAAGTGAGAGCGGATAATGCCCAGTTCAAAGGGAATGCCGGACGCTTCTGCATAACCAATCGCCGCAGGCACGCCGCTGTCTGGCACCGGGATGACGACATCGACATCAACCGGGTTTTCCATTGCCAGCTCGCGACCCATCTGCTTGCGGGCCTCATAGACGGATCGGCCGCCCATAACGCTGTCCGGTCGCGCGAAGTAAATGTATTCGAAGGCGCACAAGCGGGCTGGGCGTTCCGGTGCAAAGCGCTCAGAGCGCATGCCGTTTTCATTGACGAGGACGGCTTCCCCCGGATCGATTTCGCGAACAAGGCGGGCGCCGACCATATCCAGCGCACAGGTTTCAGATGCGAAGACCGTACCGCCATCAGGCAATTCGCCCATGACCAGCGGGCGAATCCCATAAGGGTCGCGTGCCGCGATAATGCGGTCATTGACCAGGACCACAAATGCAAATGCACCCTCGATTTGCTTGAGAGCATGCAGAACGCGATTGGTCAGCTTGTTCTTCGTCGATTGCGCGGCCAGATGCAAAACAACCTCCGAATCGGAGGTCGACTGGAAGATGGCGCCCTTGGCGACCATTTCTTCGCGCAAAACGCGCGCATTGGTCAGATTGCCATTATGCGCCAAGGCAATACCGCCACCGCGAATATCGGAATAAAGCGGCTGGACATTGCGCATGACCGAGGCACCCTGGGTGGAATAGCGCGCATGTCCGATCGCGACGCGTCCGGGCAGGCGCTGCGGCAAATCCGGGGAGGCAAAATTCTCGCCGACCAGTCCAAGATAGCGCTCATTGTGAAAGCGCGATCCGTCATGAGTCGCGATGCCACAGCTTTCCTGGCCACGATGCTGCAGGGCATGAAGGCCAAGTGCGGTTAAAACCGCAGCGTCTTCAGAGCCATAGACAGCGAAGACGCCGCATTCTTCCTGAGGGCGATCCGTTTCCGGATCATATGTGAGAGTCTGCGGGAAGGCTGAATCAGCGATCATCCATCACCATCCTGATCATCCGTGGTCGAACCTATCAGCTCATCTAGGCGGTTTCGATCGCGTCTGCCATAGGATGTGTCATCATTTCTTATTGTTTCTGCAATTGGGTCGTTTTCCGCATCCGGAAGAGGGTCGGTTTCACCCAGTTTCGAGCTTTCCGGGGCAAGAACTTGCAGGGCGCGCGCCGTGGCGTTGACCAGCGGATAAATGCGCGCTGAGGTTATGGAGTTTGGCGGGCGGCCATCTGTGCCAAAGGCCGCAGTGAAGAAGATCACGCCTAGCGCCAGCAGAACCAGGCCACGGACGATTCCGAAAACGAAGCCGAGCGTTCGATCGACGACATTGACATCCTCACCCTTGGCCAGGCCGTGGGAGAGGGAGGAGGTAACGAAGGTTACAGCGAGATAGATGATCAAGAACACGGCCGCGCCAACCGCGAAGGGGGCCAGCCAGTCCGGGTCAATCATATCGCGCGCAGTGTCATAAAAGACAGGCATCGCCCAGAGCGTTGCCAGCGAGGCAACGACAAAGGCCGTGACCGAGAGCGCTTCACGCACAAACCCACGTATCAGGGCCAAAAGCCCGGAGACCAGCAGGATCGTCAGTCCGATCCCGTCAAACATACTCAACGACCCGTCCATACGGGTATCTCCCTACTCACCGGCAATTGCGCGCAGAGTTTGCACCAAATCGAGCGCTGTGGCCACGCCATCTATATGAACGTGTGGCGTCTCCGATTTTTGTCCCTGCGGCGCGATTGCGCGCTCAAACCCGAGTTTGGCAGCCTCTTTGAGGCGGGCTTCACTCCGGCCAACAGGACGAACATCGCCGGAAAGACTAATTTCTCCGTAAACAACCGTCTTCGGTGGCAAGGAAACATCGAGGGCGGAGGCCACAATCGCGGCCGCGACGGCGAGATCGGCGGCCGGTTCATTGATTTTTAGACCACCGGCGACATTCAAGAAGATGTCGTGATTGCCGAAGGCGACGCCGCAGCGCGCCTCAAGAACCGCCAATACCATAGCCAGTCGGCCCGAATCCCAGCCGACGACCGCTCGCCGAGGTGTGCCGAACGCCGCAGGTGCGACAAGCGCCTGAATTTCGCTGAGGACGGGCCGTGTTCCTTCCACGCCCGCAAATACCACCGACCCGGCCGTGCCATCTTCGCGCCCGTCCAGAAAAAGAGAGGAGGGGTTGGCCACCTCGCCAAGACCCTGATCCCCCATTTCAAAGACACCAATCTCGTCGGTCGGCCCGAAACGGTTCTTCACGGCGCGAAGAATGCGGAATTGGTGAGAGCGGTCCCCTTCAAAATAGAGCACTGCGTCGACCATGTGTTCCACCACACGGGGGCCAGCGATCTGCCCGTCCTTGGTGACGTGGCCCACCAGAACGACAGTACAATTACGTTTCTTTGCGTAGCGGACCAGCTCTTGCGCACAGGCGCGCACCTGCGCGACGGTTCCGGGCGCTGCCGTCAGCTGATCAGACCAGAGCGTCTGGATGGAGTCGATCACGACAATATCGGGCTTCTCTGATTTCAGCCCGTCGAGAATATTGTTCAAGGAGGTCTCCGCGGCGAGCGCCACAGGCGCATCTGCCAGACCGAGGCGTTTCGCACGGCGTCTCACCTGGGCGACCGCTTCCTCGCCGGAGATGTAAACCGCACGGGCGCCGGATTTGGCGATCCGCGCCATGAGCTGAAGCAAAAGCGTGGACTTGCCGATACCAGGATCTCCGCCCACCAGAAGGGCAGAGCCAGGGACGAGACCACCGCCGGCGACACGGTCCAATTCCCCAATGCCGGAAATCAGGCGTGCAGGCTCCGGCGTTTCAGCACCGAGATCAACAAGGTCGAGCCGTCCTGACTTGGCTTTCTTTGCACTGGCTTGGGTGCCAAGTGGTGCGGATGGGGCTTCCTCGACGAGTGTATTCCATGCCCCGCAGCTATCGCAGCGGCCCGCCCATTTGCTTTGAATACTGCCGCAGGATTGGCAGACATACACATTATCACCGCGTGCCATGATACTCGCCCTTTATGAATCGCCCGGGACAATGTTCTCATTATGTTCCGAATCTGGCAAGGGGCTAACGTCGATAAACGCGATTGAAGCGCAGGCCCAGTCGTACAAGAAGTTCATAGGAAATGGCGTGGGCGTGCCCGGCCAGATGTTCGAGCTCTGACCCCAGGAAGCAGACATGTTCTCCGGGGCGGACATCGCGTTCGATCCGGGTCAGGTCAACAGTGATCAAATCCATGGAGACCCGGCCGATAATGGGGATGCGAGTGTCCCCAAGCCGCGCCATCCCGCCTTCACCACAG
>JAAEZM010000009.1:0-4388 GCA_018222865.1 Alphaproteobacteria bacterium | reverse complement strand
CACCACAGGCGCGCAAAATGCCGTCAGCATAGCCCGCTGCGACCGTTGCCAGACGCATGGGTTTTTGCGCTGTGAAGCTGGCGCCGTAACCCACAGTATCACCAGGTGCGAGCGTGCGGATCTGAAGAATGGGGGCTTCGATTTCCACGCTTACATCGAAGTGCGCCCCGGGGGTAGGAGCGCCGCCATAAAGCGCCAAACCCGGCCGCAAAACGTCAAAATGATACTCGGCCCCCATCAAGGCCCCTGCAGAATTTGACAGCGTGGCTGCGGTCTGTGGGAAGGCGCGGCGGACGGTCTTGAACCGCTCAAGCTGGCGCGCATTAAGGGGATGCTCCGGCAGATCCGCACAAGCGAGATGGGACATGAGCTGCCGCAGCTGCAAGCCATCGACGAGGCCTGGGTCGGCCAGCAATTGATCTGTTTCGTCCTGGCCCAATCCCAAACGGCTCATCCCGGTGTCAATATGTAGCGCAAACGGTAAGTCGGGGGCCAGAGCGCGCAATTCGCTGAGCTGAAAGAGGTCATTGATGACGGGAAAGAGTTTTGCCTCGCGAAGCGCGGCGAGCTCGCTCGGCCAAAACCCGTTGAAGACATAGATGTCGGCTTCGCGCCCGCCCAGCGCTTCGCGGGCCTCGCGGCCTTCAGAGGTGTGCGCGACGTAGAAGGTCGAACAACCCGCATCGGCCAGGGCCGGGACAACTTCCGTCGCACCGAGACCATAGGCGTTTGCCTTCACCACAGCCCCGACCTCAGCGCCGGGGGCGATCGCCTGAAGGCGTTTGAAATTACCTTGAATTTTGGCGAGATCAACGACCAGGCGCGGAGCCGGTTCGGAGATCAGATCAGGACTGGATGTCTTCGTAACGTGGGTCAAGGTCGTAGAACTTCGTGCGGGCGCCGTCGAATGCCACTTTCGCCGTACCAATGGCGCCGTGACGCTGCTTGCCGATGATGACCTCAGCCCGTTTCTCGATTTTTTTGAACTCTTCTTCCCAAGCGAGATATTCGGGCGTGTCTTCGCGCGGCTTTTCGCGTTCTTTGTAGTACGCTTCCCGGTAAACGAACATCACCACGTCTGCATCCTGCTCGATTGAGCCAGATTCACGCAGGTCCGAAAGCTGAGGCTTTTTATCATCGCGCTGCTCGACCTGACGGGAGAGCTGGGACAGGGCGATGACCGGCACTTGCAGTTCTTTCGCCAGTGCTTTGAGATTTTGCGTCACTTCGGAGATTTCCTGGACGCGGCCTTCCCCGCTCTTGGAGGAGGTGACGAGCTGGAGATAGTCCACCACGATCATATCAAGACCGTGGGTCCGTTTGAGGCGGCGCGCCCGCGCGGCGAGCTGGGAAATCGGCAGACCACCAGTGTCATCAATGAAGAGCGGCAATTGCTGGATTTCCAGTACGGCCTCGCGCAATTCCTCATATTGGGTGGCGTCGATCGTGCCCTGACGGATCATATAGCCGGGAATGCCGGTGTAATCGGCGATCAGACGGGTCGCGAGCTGTTCGGCCGACATCTCCAGTGAATAAAAGCCCACAACGCCGCCCTTGACGGTCTTCTTGGTCCCGTCGGGCTGGATCTCGAACTGATAGTTTTTCGCGACATCAAAGGCGATATTGGTGGCGAGTGCGGTCTTGCCCATGGAGGGGCGGCCAGCAAGGATGATCAGGTCGGAGGGGTGGAGCCCGCCAAGCTTCTCATCGAGTGCCTGCAGGCCGGATGAAATACCTGACAGCCCTCCATCGCGCTCATACGCGGCCGCAGCGGTCTCGATCGACTCCGCGAGCGCTTGTTTGAACGCCACAAAACCGCGCGATGCAGAGCCTTCCTCGGCAAGGTTATAGAGTTGCTGCTCAATGCGCACGATGAGCTCTCGCGCCCGGGTCTCTTGCTCCTGCGTGGCGGAGTTGGAGAGGGCATCGCCGATGCGGATCAGTTCACGGCGCAGTGCCAGCTCGTAGATGATGCGGGCGTATTCCGCAGCGGCGGCACTGTCGGCCGCGCTCTCAATCAGAATAGCCAGATAGGTGGCCCCGCCGATCTCGCGCAGCCCGTCATCGCGGTCGAAATGCGTCTTCAGGACAACCGCATCGGCCAGCGAGCCCTTGCCAATAAGGTCTGTTGCTGTCTCATAGATACGGGCGTGGACCGGGTCATAGAAATGCTCCGGCTTCAGCCAGTCCGCGACCCTGTGGAAGACTTCATTGTCGTAAAGCAACGCCCCCAAGAAGGCTTGTTCAGCATCGAGATTGTGCGGGGCTGTTTCCAGCTCGGTGTCTTGATCGAACGGCAATAGGGCTGTGGACATGATTATGCGGATCTCAACTCATGAGTGCGGGCGGAACGGAGTGTGTTAGTCGTCTCTCGCGTCTGAGACCAGAGTGGAGTTCAGGTCCTGCCGACACCTGTGGATATGTGGATAAGTGAAAAACTCTACGTGCTTCGCTTGTATTGCACGCCCGTGTCATTTTCTGTCGCCTGCTAAAACCCTATGGGCGTTGAAGGTGAGTTATCCACAGTTCGCACACGGAGCGTCTCCGTCGTCTTGAAGATGATCACGAAAAAGGGCGGGCCCGATGTGGACCCGCCCTCAATATTCCGGTGAAACAAAAGCGCTTAGGCTTCGGTTTCCTCGCCTTCAGAGGCTTCGCCGGCCGGTGCGTCTTCGCCTGCTTCAGCAGCGAATTCTTCACCTTCGCGCTCAGCGCCAGCTTCGAACAGCTCGGCCGCCTGAGCGTCAGCGATTGCACGATCCTCATCCGCAGCAGAGGCGATAACGTCCTCGCCTGCAGCCTGGCGCTCGGCTTCGTCTTCGGAGCGAGCGACATTGATCGTGACGATAACGGAGACGTCTGCGTGCAGACGAATACGCACATCGTGCAGACCAAGAGACTTGATCGGCGCGTTGATGGCGATCTGACCGCGCGTTACGGAGACGCCGTTCTCGGTGACGATCTCAGCGATGTCACGAGACGAGACGGAACCGTAGAGCTGGCCGCTTTCGCCGGCCTGGCGGATCAGAACGAAGCTTTCGCCATCGATCTTTTCACCGTCCGTTGCAGCCGCAGCTGCACGCTCAGCATTACGCTTTTCCAGCGCATCGCGTTCGGCTTCGAAGCGCGCCAGGTTTGCTTCAGTGGCACGCAGAGCTTTTTCCTGCGGCAGCAGGTAGTTGCGGGCAAAGCCCGGGCGCACGGTGACGACATCACCCATGGCGCCGAGATTTTCCACGCGTTCAAGAAGAACCAGTTTCATATCCAGTACTCCTTAGTCTGCAGCGTATGGCAGCAGGGCCAGCTGGCGGGCGCGCTTGATCGCACGAGCCAGTTCGCGCTGCTTTTTGGCAGACACGGCCGTGATGCGGGACGGAACGATCTTGCCACGCTCAGACATGTAGCGAAGCAGGAGTTTGGGGTCTTTGTAATCGATCTTCGGTGCATTCTCACCGGAGAACGGGCAGACCTTGCGGCGACGCATGAACGGGCGGCGTGCCGGGATGTTGGAGATGTTTCCAGAAGACATGTGTCTATACTCCCTTACGAACGCGGTTCGCGGCGCGGACGACGATCATCCTTTTTGGACAGGATCGCAGACGGCGCTTCATTGTGTTCTTCAACACGAACCGTCATGTGACGGATAACGTCCTCAGACAGACGCTGCAGGCGGTCCAGCTCTTCGATAACGGCCGGAGCGGCGTCGATATCGATCAGGCCGTAATGACCTTTGCGGGACTTGTTGATGCGGTAGGACAGGTTACGCAGACCCCAGTACTCGGTCTTGCCGGCCTTGCCGCCCTGCTGTTCGATGAGGGTTTTCGTCTCTTCGATGAGAGTTTCCATCTGCGCCGGGGAAATATCCGGACGCGCGATGAAGATATGCTCGTAAAGTGCCATTTCGGCTCCCTTCAGTTTTGGCAGCGGCGCAGACCAGCCGAAGGGTCGGGCAAGTCCGCGGTGGCTCCTGAGTCCAGCTTTCACACCTCGTGAAAACCATGCAGAGACAGGACCGCAACCAGGTGAAGCGGGGCCATTACCGGAAAAGAGTGCACAGTTCAAGCGGCAAGGACGCTTGCGCGAGGGGGTATTCCGGGTCTATCGAGCATCAACGTTTCGACGCGGGGAGAAAAATCAAGTGAAACTCGCCTTTGTTTTTCCCGGCCAGGGCTCTCAAGCCGTGGGCATGGGCCAGGAACTTGCCAAGGACTTCGCAGCGGCCAAGGCCGTGCTCAGCGAGGTGGATGAGGTTTTGGGCCAGAATCTGTCCGGCTTGATGGCGGATGGGCCTATTGAAGCGCTTACCCTGACCGAGAATGCACAGCCCGCCTTGATGGCCTCCAGCCTGGCTGTAATGCGCGTTCTCGAAGCGGAATTTGACGTAAACG
>JAAEZM010000031.1 GCA_018222865.1 Alphaproteobacteria bacterium | reverse complement strand
ACCTGCATATGAGTTTGCATCCGCTCAAGAAAAAGCGCCAGAGCCCTGGGGGCGCTTTCACTTTCATCCATCACCTCATCGATGATCACGTCAAATCGGCTGGCGATGTCGGCGATAACCGCGCCATAGAGCGCGTCCTTGGTCTTGAAGTGATAGAGGACGGATTGCTTGGTCAGTGCCAGCTCGCCGGCAACATCTGCCAAGGACACACCGAAATAGCCCCGCTCGGCAAACAACTCGCGGGCGGTGTCGATAAACTTCTGCTTGGGGGAAGGTGTGGAGGTCATGCCCGCAGTTTAGCACCAGATTGACAACTTACCAGTCGTCAAGTTAAAAACTTACCAGTCGGTAAGTCGGGCGTTGAGGGGGAGGTCGCCATGGATCGCCAGCTTGAGATCGAGCTTCTGGATGAATTGCGCGGGCTCAGCGCGGAACGCAGCTTCTTCATGGATAAGGAGATCCACCGCTCCCCGGTCGAGTGCTATACGAGTGAGGACCGATTTTCCAAGGAGAAGCAGGCAATTTTCAAGGCGATGCCGAATATTGCCGCGCACTCCAGTCAGCTTGCCGAGCCGGGTAGCTATTTGACCGTTTCTCTGGTCGGGACGCCGGTGCTGGTTGCGCGCAACAAGGCTGGGGAGGTCAATGCCTTCGTCAATGTGTGTCGCCACCGCGGCGCGCGCCTGGTCGGAGAAGAAGCGGGCTGCAAACACGTGTTTGCCTGTCCCTATCATGGCTGGAGCTGGGATAATTCCGGTAGCTTGCGGGGCATACCCCATCAGGACCCGGGATTTCCGGGGATCGACAGGGCCCAATACGGGCTCAAACGCTTGCCGGTTGTCGAGCGGCTTGGCTTGATTTGGGTCGTGCCGGATCTCGATGCCGAAGTGGATTTCGATCATCTCATCGACCCGCTGGAGGCGGACTTCAAATGGATGGGTATGGACGGCATGGCCATTGCCGCCACTGATGAACTGACCAGCAAGGCCAATTGGAAGCTGCTCGTGGAAGGCGGTATTGAAGCTTATCATTTCCGAGTAACGCACAAGAATACGATCGGGCCACACTTCATGGACAATTTGTCCAGCTATCGCATGTTGGGGCCACATATGCGCTCCATTCTGCCGCGTGTCGCGGTTGGCGAGCTCGGGGATGTGGATCAGGCGGATTGGTCAATCCGGGACACGACGAATGTCCTTTATTCCTTGATGCCCACGGACCAGTTTCTGCTGATGCAGGATCATGTCGCCTGGATCCGGGCTGACCCCCTGTCTGCGGGCGAAACCAGGATGCGCATCTCCACCCTGGTTCCAGCTGATGATCTAACCCCTGACCGACAGGAGCATTGGGCCCGCAATCACGCGATCACCATGGCGACGCTGCAGGAGGACTTCGATGTGAATGAAGCCGTCCAGAGCGGTCTGGAGACCGGAGTGAATACCGAGCTCACTTTCGGCCGTTTCGAAAGCGCGCTTCACCGGTTCAATGTCGAGGTGGAAGACAGGATCGGGCTCTAGGGGGTATCGCAACGAGTGAATTCGACATTGCTGACCCGGCCGTCACCCATGCCGAAGCCGGAAACTCCCCCGTCTACTGTACGGCGAAACTTGATCATGGCGATGCCTATCCAGACACGATCCTGTCCGTTCCAGGTTAGATTTGGGAGGGTTGGCCTTGGCCAAATCTCGGTTTCCGAACCGTGCTGGACGCGCATGAGGAGGCGGCTCTCCTCGATTCGGAATCGATAGCTCGTCTCTAATTCATCACTGCAATAGAGACCGACAATAGGGCGGATCGAGGCGAGCGATGTGGGTGGGCTGTCATCGTAAGCGGTGGCTTCGTACGCGTAGGTCTCGGCAGTCAGATGAAAGCGCTTAAGGCCGTTTTCTTCACTGAGTTCCAGCACCGCAGCGCCCGATGATAGCGCAAAACTGTAGCCACCAAGTGGGATGAGGTCAGCGAGAAACTCGTCACCCCCGCCATGTAGGTCGAGAGCTCCATCCTCGCCCATGCGCAGATAACGGCGATTATTTCTGCTCTCGATGAAGTAAGCGCCCACCCAATCCGCGGGTACGAATGCCGGATCAGGCTGTCCGATGATCTGCGGGTTGGATGGAGTTGGACCAGGTGAGCCTTCACTGGCCCGGACCAGGGTCGAGATGATATCCCTTGCGAAGTCATAGGCTTGAAATGCAGCTGCATCATTCCTGTTCGCCATCACGAGGATCGCAAGATCAAGTTCGGGGAAGCGAAGATAATCGGCAATGAAACCACCCATCCCGCCGCCATGCGAGATGAGCTCCAGGCCTTCGAACTCCTGCATCCAGAGGCCGCCCGCATAGTCCAGCTCACGTCCATCGTTCAGGCCACCGGTCTGATGCATCAGCACCCGCCAAGCCTCTCCAAAAAGCTCCCCCGTGCTGAGCTCGCCATTCCAGCGATTCATATCGGCCAGCGTTGTGACAATTCCGCCATCGCCGACAACGTCAAAGTGCTTGTGCCATTGTCGCCATTCGCCTCGTCCGGAAGGTAGTTGTGGGCGATAGCTCCGAACTCGGTCCGGAATTATTTCACCGTGATCATCATCAAAGTGCGTACTTTGCATGTTCAAGGGCTCAAAAATCCGGCGCTCTGCAATCGCACGCAGCGAGTCTCCCTCCAGTGTTTCAAGTATGGCTGTGAGCAGGACATAGCCGCTGCTGGAATAGCGGAACTGCGTACCGGGTTGAAAATCGAGGTCTTGTTGCCTGCGGATAAGCTCTAAGGCATCGGAGTTGCTCATGCGATCCTGTACCGACCAGTCATCGCCGCGCATCAGGAGCAGGGAGGTATACTCGCGTATGCCACCGCTATGGTGAAGCGTGTCGATAACCCGGATGTCATGATATGCCTCCGGCAGACCGCTGAGATAATCAGTGATTGGCGCGTGAAGGTCCAGGCGCCCTTCAAGGGCGAGTTGGAATGCGATTGCGGCGGTGAATTGCTTGGAGATTGACGCGATATAGAAGCGAGACTGCGCCGTGATGGGGGTTTGGTGCTCCAGATCTGCCATGCCGAACCCGGCTGCATAGATCAGCTCGTCTTCATACATCACT
This sequence comes from Alphaproteobacteria bacterium, assembly GCA_018222865.1. Taxonomy (GTDB): domain Bacteria; phylum Pseudomonadota; class Alphaproteobacteria; order Caulobacterales; family Maricaulaceae; genus Maricaulis. The sequence continues at coordinate 1,300 of JAAEZM010000031.1, read as the reverse complement.
CCCACAGCAAAGCCGGGGCTTTCACCCTGCGTCAAAGGCGCAAAGCGGGTCTCTGCTAGGTCGGAAATCGCTTGGTCGCTACCGTTGAGCCAAGTGTCTGGGGTTGGCTCGGCCCGGGCTGGACACGCAAACAGGGTGATCAGGATAGACAGGATGGCGACGCGATACATCACGGATACTTTCAGCTGTGAAACAGGTTTTCCGACCTGCCAAAATCACCCCGGCTTCGGCAATTGAAGTTCGTGGAAATTGATGGAATTCTTCGGTCATGACGAAGCAAAACACCCTTGCCATCGACCTCCAGCGCCGTGAAGCAAAACTCGATGGTCGACGAATTGAAGTCACCGGGCTCAACCTGGAAATGCTGCTAGTCTTGGCGCAGGCGTCACCTGCCAATCTGTCTCCGAGCGAGTTGGCCCAACGCGTCTGGCAGCGCGAGCATGTGGCTTCGGACACGATCTCGAAGCGGATCTCATTGTTGCGGGCGCAACTGGCGGAAAAGGGCTTCGAAACTGTTTCCATCGAAACCCTTCCCGGCCCACGTTACCAGCTCCTCGTGTCTTCATCTCCTCAGCAAGTCGGTGAGGATCCAGAGGTCTCGCTCCGGGGGCTCGGGCAAAAGCCATGGCGATCGATTGGTTTGGCTTTTTTAGGTGTGGCGGCTCTATTGGTTTGGGTAGTCTTCCTGGATGGAGAGACGCAGCCGGAGCTGGTTTCGCCAGACGGTTCCCATGTTTTGACGCCACCAGATTAGGGCTTCGAGGGAGCACGCTCTTGTGTTCATTTTCTGCTCCAAGCAAAGCTTAGCTGAGGCAGCGATGGGCATGGAGGGGGATGTGACGAGTAATCGGCATGGGCAAGTTGTGCGCTTTCGCGGCCGAAGCGCAAACGCGAGCTCGATTGTGAGCCTAGCCTCAATAGTAGATCTCCCGACTGGACTTGTATCATTCGGGCAATGGCAGGTCTGGCTAGCAGACAAAGATTTCCCGCTGCCGAACCAGGGCGCCTGTGGTGCTGGTTGTGTCGTTTCGGACGCGCTTGCCGCTACGCGGCGCATCGAAGATTTCGCCTGTCAGGTGAGCAAATTTGTTCTAGAATGGTCTCCTGAGAACGAAATAAAAAAACCCTATATCAGGGCGGCATATTTTCGATTGGATTCATGGGTCCGGCGCCGCCATCCTCTCCCCATAGCGTAAAGCGTTACAGACATTTCTGTTCTCATTCAGAAAGATAGGAGAGATCGTGGACGACGCATCGAAATGCCCGTTTTCGGGTGCCGCAGCCCAGCACAGTGCAGGTG
>JAAEZM010000020.1 GCA_018222865.1 Alphaproteobacteria bacterium | reverse complement strand
GAGATCAGCTCCGGGAAGCGGGAGCGGACGCGGTTTGGAGCCCGTCGCGATGACGATATGATCTGCGCGCAGCACATCATCACCGACCTGGATTTCGTTTTTGCCGGTAAAGCGCGCATGACCGCGATAGACATCGCCGCGCTGTTCCGCCACGCCGCGCATCGCATCGGGGATGAAGCCGATCATATCATCCTTGCGCTCGATCAGAGCTTTCCAGTCGAGGCTGACATCGCCAACGGAAATGCCATGGGCCGAGGCTTTGGCAATCGTATCGAGCGAGGTGGCTGCGGCGACCAGGACTTTCTTGGGCGTACAGCCGCGATTGGGGCAGGTACCGCCAAAATCGAGCTCTTCGATAAAGGCGATGGACTTGCCCGCTTCCTTGAGGGCGACCGAGGCGCCGAAACCGGCATTGCCGCCGCCAATAATGATTACGTCATACTGCTTGCTCATGAGAGGTCTCCTGCCGTTTGTTCGCGTGTTGCGTTGTCGAGGCAGGTGGCTCTTACCGGTTCACATAACAAGCCAACTCTCTATCACTAGGCTGTGATCGATCTGCGAGGAAGAAGGCGCCGTTTCAGCGGCCCCGATCGGGATTGGGGAGAAAAGGTTTTCGTGCGTCATCAGGAGATCCTTTCACCTGCGACCCGAGCAGCAAGCCGGGCGAGACCGGCTGAAATGCGCTATCTGGGCTTTTGTGTCAGCCTGGCCAGGCGAGCGGCAATATCGGCAGCCGTCACCGGGTCATAGGATTTCGCACTCATCATCGCGTCAAACAGGGTTTGAAGGGCGACGTTCCGATAGATCGGTTCAGCGCTCCATCCACTCGATTTTTCATGGCGTCGGCGGCTCATTTATTCCTCCTGGGGCTTCAGGGTTTCGCACGATTAAGCGCTCCATGGCGCTTGGCGCCTGGAGGTGAAGAGGCATGCGGGAGGCCGGACGGGCCGGATAGCGTTATTAATGTGAGTGGCTCGACAAGCCTCCCGCACGCGGAGTTTTCCCGGACGCTCTCGCCCCCGTGTCCAAGTCAGCCGGTATTCAGGTCGGGCGTTTAGTGCCATCGGACCGGACTGACCGCCTTGCCGGACCTTGTGCCGCGTCACCGGCCAAGGGCGGACAAGCTCCGCACACCCATCCCCGCAACTGACGTCGTCACGCCTCTTCAGTGGAATGGATCGAGGGGGATTATCGCTCAGGTTTTCGCGGCGGGGATAAGTCTGGAGTTATCCTTCGCGGGCGTGCAGTGCCGCGTGGGGCTGGTGAGCACCAATGTCGGTCCTGTAGCGCGGAGCCGAGAGCAGCGGGTTGAGGTCAGCTAGGAGCTAGATTTGGCGTCGCATCGGTTTTCTCTTTTGCGGTGATGTCGGACCCAATTCCATTCCGCCCCTGCATGAACCCATAACGAAAATGAGTAGCAGAGCGCATAGGCGGCCCCAACCACCGAGTAACCGAACCGATCAGATGAGAAAGCCAAGGCCATGGGTAGAATCAAAAAAGACAACACCAGTGTTGCTATAAATGAACGCCATGACACGCTTTCGAAAAAGTCGACCAGTGCTTGATGGTCGTGTGAGTTTTGCGGTGCTGGGAAGGCGAATTCGGTAGCCCATCGTGCAACGAAAATCGCGACCAGAAAGATCGATAACGGTGGCGATGCCACAATAAAAAAGAGTGGCATCGCGATTATGTAGAATAGGCGAACGACCCTAAGCCGAGACCGGCTGATTGGTTGCATGAACTCAGTTTCCTTCCTTCGATACTCTGTTTGAGAGTTGTCACTATCGAAAGGGGGAACCGGTCTGTCCCTATCCCTAACGCCTGATCCCAAGCGTCTCCCAGATCTCGTCCACGCGCGCCTTGGTCTTGTCGTCCATATCGAGCTTTTCGCCCCATTCACGCTGGGTTTCATTGCCCATTTTATTGGTGGCATCGAGGCCGATTTTCGAGCCGAGGCCGGAGACCGGGGAGGCGAAGTCGAGATAATCAATCGGGGTGTTTTCAACCGTGACGATATCGCGGGCGGGATCCATGCGGGTGGAGACGGACCACATCACGTCTTTCCAGTCGCGGGCATTGATGTCCTCATCCACGACGATGATCCATTTCGTGTACATGAATTGGCGCAGGAAGGACCAGGCGCCCATCATCACGCGCTTGGCATGGCCGGCATAGGCCTTCTTCATGGAAATGACGGCAATACGGTAGGAACAACCTTCCGGCGGCAGCCAGAAATCCAGGATTTCCGGGAATTGCTGCTGGAGGAGCGGGATAAAGACCTCGTTCAGGGCCTCTCCCAGAACCGCCGGTTCGTCGGGTGGACGGCCGGTATAGGTGGTCAGATAGATCGGGTCCTTGCGCATGGTGATGGCGCTGATCTTGAAGACCGGGAAGTGTTCGACGGAGTTATAATAGCCCGTGTGATCGCCATAAGGGCCTTCCGGACCATACTCGTCGAGCATGACATGACCTTCCAGAACGATCTCGGCTTCCGCCGGGACTTTCAGGGGCACGGTCTTGCAATCAACCAGCTCGGCCTTCTTGCCACGCAGTATGCCTGCGAACTGGTATTCCGACAGCGTATCTGGAACCGGGGTGACGGCGGCCAGGATTGTGCCCGGATCTGCGCCCAGAACAGCCGCGGCGGGCAGGGGGTCCGGTTTTTTATCCTTCCAGCGTTGATAGTGCTGGGCGCCGCCGCGATGTTTCAGCCAGCGCATCAGCGTCTTGTCCTTACCCAGCTTCTGCATGCGGTATATGCCGAGATTATAATCGTCCTGGCGGTCGCCTTGCACATTGGGGCCCTGGGTCACGACGAGCGGCCAGGTGATCAGGGGGGCTGGTTCGCCGGGCCAGCAGGTCTGGATGGGCAGGCGGTCGAGATCGATATCCTCGCCGGTCAGCACCACATCCTGGCAAGGCGCGCGCGAGACGTTTTTCGGGCGCATGGACATCACCGTCTTGGCGAGCGGCAGGAGTTCGACCGCTTCCTTCACGCCTCGGGGCGGTTCCGGCTGGCGCAGAAAAGCGAGCAATTCACCCACTTCGCGGAGTTCCTCTCCGGTCGTACGGGCCTCACCCCCCAGGGTCACGGCCTGGGCGACGCGCTTCACCGTGCCAAAGAGATTCACGAGACAGGGCATCTCGCTCTTCTCACCCTTCTCATTGATCACATTCTCAAACAGCAGGGCCGGCCCGCCCGCATGCAGGGTGCGCTTATGGATCTCGGTCATCTCCAGCTCGGTGGAGACCGGGTGCGTGATCCGTATGAGATCGCCCTCGGCTTCAAGCTGATCAATGAATTCGCGCAGGGATTTATAGGCCATGGGGGCTCCGCTCAGATATGGCCGTGAAATTAGGCCGATCGGGCATGGCCGCCAAGCCTGCCGCGGCAACCGGTCTCAGGCTTTGGGCGACAAAAAACAGGGCAAATGCAGTTTTTCAGACATTCGTAAGTTTGGTTGCCAGCGGATTAACGCCAGGAAGCAAGCTTGAATCGCTTTGTTTTAAAAAGAAATCAGAGTGACGCTCTGATTTCGTCCTCAATTTTATTCAAATTAGACAAAGAGTTGAGGCAAATTTGGCGGGCTTTTTTGAATTATTGTTCAAGACTCACTCCTACACAGCCCCCTCACTTCACTCGGAGCGTGGGACGGCAGCATGCTGTACAGAATGACGATTATTGCGGAAGCGAGCATTCCCGTCGGCGTTGGGGCGCTGAATGGTGAGCTCGGTCGCATGCTCGCCTATCTGATGCAGCGATGCGTGGACCGGCAAATTACGGGGGCGCTGGTCCTAGACTCCGGGCATTTTCTGGCTGTGTTTGAGGGTGAGGCCGAGTCCCTTGATCATATCCGCTCAAGGTTCGAACGCCTGGGCCGGCATTCGAACATGACTGTGGTGGAATACGCGCCGATACCGCGGCGCGACTATCACACATGGAGCGTGGGGAGTCAGAGCCCGGAGTCCCAGCCGTCCCAGCTGATCAAAAAGTTTCAAACTATCGTCCCGACGGCAGGTGAGGTTCGCAGACAAGTCTGCGACCTCATCGCCCTTGGTACTTTCGCCGAGACACCGCCCCTGGTGGGCCCGCCGCGGCGTGCCCGCGCCTAGCGCGCGGACGCTGGCGGGGTCTATTGCCGCGCTGCTATGACATTGCGGGCGAGTTCAAACGTTCTGTCCGAAACCCCATTGGTCGCCCCAAAGCGCACAATCACCAGATCCTCAGAGGGAATGATCAAAGCCAGTTGGGACTGGAAGCCATTCATGAAGAATGTGCCCTCCGGCAGGCCATCCTGTTCGGAGGGGAGCCAGAAGGCGAGCCCATACTGCCCATCCGACCCGGCTGTTTCCGAGGCAGCGATCTCGGCCCAATTGGCCGGGATGATCTGCTCGCCGCCGGCCTGTCCACCGTCCAGATAGAGCTGGGCGAGACGCGCCCAGTCCTGAGCGGTGGCATACATGTAGGAGGATCCGACCAGGAGCCCGCTCTCATCCGGCTCGATAATGGCAGAGTAGATTCCCAGCGGTTCAAACAGCGCGGAGCGGATGCCGGTCAGCTGGCTGGCCAGGTCAGATCCGAACTCGGCCTGTAACGCGCTCATGGCGAGATTGGTCTGGCCACTCATATATTCCCAATGGTCACCCGGCGCTGCGATCCGGTCCCGGCTGGCGGCGAATGCGATCATATCGCTCTCGGTGAACAACATGTCCGAGGTCGGGTCGGTCCCGTTATTGAGCTCGTGCAGGGCGAGGCCGCCCGTCATGCGCAAGAGCTGATCCAGCGTGATGTCGTCGCGCCCGAGTGCGGACAGGGCTGGCACTGCGCCGGCCGCCTGCAGATCGATCCGGCCATCTTCGACCAGGACACCGGCAAGGGTGGCTGTCATCGACTTGGTCATGGACCAGCCCAGGAAGGGCGTTTCCCGGCTGGCGCCCGGACCGTAATGCTCACCCACCAGACGGCCTTGATGCAAAATGGCGACGCCCAGCGTGTTGCGGATGTCCTCAGCTGGATCATCGAAGGCGCCTGCAATGGCGGCGTCCAGGGCCTGTGTGTCGAAATTCGCATCGCGATGTGCGGTATCCACATCCATTGGCTGGAAGGCCTGGCGCGCAGGCAGGCTCAGCTCTGGATCGAACTCGCGGCCTCCATGGACCAGCGTACAGCCCAGCCCCTCACGATAAACGGCGCGCTGGGCATAGAGAAAGCCGAACAGGGCCGTGCGGATTTCACCATCCTCCAGACGGACATCCGTGGTGATTACCGAGCCGGCGCCTCCCAGCAGAGGATCGAGATAGATCTCGCGGGCGTAATCCGTCTCGAGGCGGGAAACGAAGACCATGGAGCACAATTGCTTGGCCAGTATCCCCGTTCCGGTGGGCAGGTAGATCCGGTTGAGTGTCGTGGTCTGGAAAATGGCGATAGCAATCAACAGCACAGCTGTGACGGCGCCGAGAATATAACGTGTCATGGCGATATCCGATTATCCGCAGCAGGTTAGCCGAATTGGGAGAAGTCGGGCTTGCGGCGTTCCATGAAGGCGCTGGCCGCTTCCGCAAATTCAGGTGAGCGCAGCATCTCATTGAACAAGCCGCCTTCATGCTTGATACGCTCATGAATATCTTCCGGAGGGCGCTTCATCAGCTTTTTCGCTGCTCGCAGTGAACCGGGCGCCTTGGCTGCCAGATTGCGTGCCGCGCCCATCACCATATCCATCAAAGCCTCAGGCGGGGTGGTGCCATTGACGAGACCGGTCTGGTAGGCGCGGTCCGCCCCCCAGACATTGCCCAGCAGCAAAAGCTCTGCAGCAACGGCATGACCGAACATTTGCGGGAAGAGCTGGCTGGAGCCGAATTCCGGAGCCAGAGCCAGATCAACAAAGGGAGTTTTGAAGGTCGATCGGTTTGACGCATAGACGATGTCGCAATGCATCAGCAAGGTCACGCCAATACCGATGGCCAGCCCATCAACCGCAGCAATAACGGGCTTTTCCGCACCAATCAGGGCACGCATGAAGCGCTCAACCGGCGGGACATCGCCACCTCCGACATGCGGGGGGCGTTCCATGAAATCGACCATGTCATTGCCGGCGGTGAAAATACCGTCCGTGCCGGTAATCACGAAGACTTTGATGGATTTTTCGCTGTCGCCGGTCTCCAGCGCCTCGGCTGCTGCGGAATACATGGCGCGCGTGATTGCGTTCTTCTTTTCCGGACGATTGAACCGGATTGTGCGGATTCCCTCCGCATCTTCGACCAAAACCAGATTGCTCACTCGAGCCTCCCCTTTTCTTATTTGCGGGAGGTTAGAGCGATCAGGCGTCTACGGCTAGGGCGGTCAGGACGCGGTGCAGCATATCGCTGTCTTCATCGCCGAGCCGGGTCTCCAGCTCGGTATTCAGGTCGCGTAGAACAATCTCGGCCGCATCGCCCATACTGCGCCCTTTTTCTGTCAGGGAGACAATGGCGGAGCGTTTATCGTCCGGGGCGGTCCGCCGGGCGACGAGGCTCAGCGCTTCCATCCGATTGACCAGACCGGTCACGGCGGGCGGGTTGAGAGAGAGCATTTCCCCGATCTCTCCCATGCGGCGTTCGCCGCGCCGGGCGAGGAGAAAGAGGACGGCAGCCTGGGCGGAGGTCACGCCGGCATCCGCTTTCAAGCGGGCATCCGCATCGCGATTGAGGCGGCGGGCAGCAATCTCCAGCAAGAGGAAGAGGCGTCGGTCGACGGCGCGGGCTCTGGCCATGAGCAAGTCCTCGTTCGGCAAGGGCGGACTGCGACCCAGAATTGTGCCGCATTCTCTGACACCCCATTCTCGCCAAAAACCTATTCGTGTGCAAACTTTTTATCGCGGAAACGCCAAACCTTCGCGTAGCGCACTTCGCGATCTTCCAGATCCCGCGTCACTGGAACAGTGTATTCCGCCATTTTCTCCAGCTTGTCCTGCGGCAGGAAGGAACGCCCCGGATCGCCGATCAGGACTGTAGCGCCACGCGCTGCGAGATCGGCCAGCCAACCGCCAATCCGCTTGGCCGGCTCAGCTTCGTAAAACACATCGCCAGCCAGAACGACATCCCAGCCCGCGTCCTGTCCGACCAGATCGCCCAGCTGGGTTTCGATCTCCAGCCCGTTTATCGCGGCATTGATCCGGCAAGCCGCAATGGCAAACGCATCCAGTTCGCACGCGATAACCGTTTCTGCTCCGGCTTTCTTCGCGGCCAGACCTGAAACCGCTCCGCCTGCGGCGAAATCCAGAACGCGCTTGCCGGCGATGATCTCCGGGGTGTCGAGGCAATAGCGCGCCAGGGCCTGACCGCCTGCCCAGGCAAATGCCCAGAAGGGCGGCGGAAGGCCCATCTCGCCCAGCGCTTCTTCGGTTTGCTCCCAGATATCGACGGTCTCAACGGCGAGATGCAGCTCGATCTCCGGAACAAGCGGTGCCCGCATCCGCGCCGTGTGTTGTGCGATAAACGCGTCCGGGTTCAACACATCGCTCACAACAGGGCGGCCAGTGCGAGCGTTGCGACAAGGAGGAGGCCGGTCGTCCGGTTGGATTTGAAGATGGCCAGGCACAAGACACCATCCTCAACATTCATCAGCCGGACCTGGTTGAAGAGGTGGGCGGTATAAAGTGCAAATACGGGCACGATAAAGGGCGAGGCGGCCTGGAGATAAATCGCCAGACCAGCAAGCAAGGCCGTCAGACCGTAAAAGCCGGCGACCCAATACGGCGAGGCGGAGCCGAACAGGCGGGCGGTGGAGCGCACACCCACCAGCGCATCATCCTCAGCATCCTGGTGGGCGTAGATCGTGTCATAACCCAGCGTCCAGGCGATACAGCTGGCATAAAGGGCGATCATCGCCAAATCGATACTGCCCGCGACGGCCGTATAGGCGACCGGAACGCCCCAGTTGAAGGTCAGACCCAGCCAGGCCTGAGGCCACCAGGTGATGCGCTTCATGAAGGGATAGGCGGCGACCAGGACAAGTGACCCCAGTCCAACAAGAATCGCGATCAGCGGCAGCTGGATCAGCACAATCAGACCGACAAGCCCTTGCGCACCCAAAAAGGCCCAGGCCTGTTTGAGTGAGACCGTTCCTGCGGCCAGCGGGCGATCCGCGGTGCGAGCGACCTGGGCATCCAGATCGCGGTCGATGATGTCGTTATAGGTGCAGCCAGCGCCGCGCATGGCGATCGCGCCAATTGCAAACAGGATCGCGAAATACAGGTCCTGCAAGCCAAATCCGCTACCAATGCTGGCCAAGGCCAGGCCCATCCAGCAGGGCAGCGCCAGCAGCCAGAACCCGATTGGCCGGTCATAACGCGCCAGGCGCAGATAAGGGCGCCAGCTCAGCGGAGCCTGATCGACCCAGGACTTGGGAAGGGAATCGGCGACTCGTCGGTCGAAATTCAGTTTCATTTTTCTCCTTTCGCAAAGCCTGTCGGCGAGATCAAGGCATGCAGCATACGCTGCCGCAGTGTTGACCTGCGCTGGTGATATGAGGAAAAGCTTGGACCATGAGCACTGATCCTCGCCTGTTTCTTCCGCACGCTCTGCAGTCCGGCACCCCAGTCATCCTCGACCGGGAAGATACCCACTACCTGATCAATGTGATGCGCAGGACGCAAGGCGATACGGTGCGCCTGTTCAATGGCCGGGATGGCGAATGGCGTGCGCAGATCGCTGAGGCGAGCAAGCGCGCGGCCCGGCTCGAACTGGTTGAGCATACACGCGAGCAGGCTCAAGTGCCGGACGTTGAATTACTCTTCGCGCCGATCAAGCGCGCCAAAACCGATCTGATTATCGAAAAGGCCACGGAGCTGGGCGCCCGGGCCATCCGCCCGGTGACCACGCAGCGCACCCAATCCGACCGCATTAATGTCGAGCGCTTCAGAATCATCGCCAAGGAGGCGGCCGAGCAGACCGAACGACTGGACCTGCCGGAGATCTCCGATCTCGCCAAGCTCGACCGGGTGATTGATGGCTGGGATGAGGATCGTATCCTGATTTTTTGTGATGAGGCTGGCGATGATGGCGCACGGCCCTGGGGCGGCGAGCGCGGCCGAGCCGTGGCGGCGCTGGGGCAGTTTGCAGATCTTACAAATCGTCCGGCCTCTATCCTGATCGGACCGGAAGGCGGGTTTTCCGCAGCGGAACGGGACCGGCTGCGCGGGCTTGAATTTACCCGCCCGGTGAGCCTGGGGCCGCGCATTCTCCGGGCAGAAACCGCAGCCATAGCTGCGCTGACGCTTTGGCAGAGCGCGTGTGGGGATTGGCGCTAACGCAATCGTGTGTGCGAATGCAGCCCTCTCCCCTTGTTCTCCCGCTAACGCCCCCATATCTCTTGCGGATATTTGTTCACGGCAGGGGCGCTGCGAGATATGAGCGGAACCTATAATCAAGGCGGAGAGGGCGATGTTGTTGATGGCATCGAACAGCTCGCTGGCCATCTCGCGTCTGGCTGCAAGCCGACCGACCAATTCCGCATCGGTACGGAGCATGAGAAATTCGGCTTTTCGCTGAACGATCATACGCCGCTTGCCTATCATGCGGACGGTCCATCCGTTGAGAAAATGCTGCTTGGTCTCAAGCGCTTTGACTGGGAACCCATTGAGGAGGGCGGCCATGTGGTCGCGCTCAAGCGCAATGGCGCCTCAATCACCCTGGAGCCGGGCGGGCAGTTCGAACTCTCCGGTGCGCCTCTGGAGACAATCCATCAGACCTGTGCCGAGGTGAATACGCACCTGCGCGAGGTCCGCGAAGTGGCCGATGAGATCGGTGCCGGTTTCCTGGGTCTGGGCTTTTCGCCGAAATGGTCATTGGACGAAACGCCGATGATGCCCAAGGCGCGCTATCAGGTGATGAAGGCCTATATGCCCAAGGTCGGCACGCTGGGCCATCAGATGATGTTCCGCTCGGCCACGGTGCAGACCAATCTCGATTTCGCCTCGGAAGCGGACATGGTGAAGAAGTTCCGCGTCTCCCTGGCCTTGCAGCCGGTGGCGACCGCGCTCTTCGCGAACTCGCCTTTCAAGGATAAGGGCCTGAACGGCTTCAATTCCTATCGCGCCCATGTCTGGACGGACACGGATAATAATCGCACAGGCATGCTGCCCTTCGTCTTCGAAGACGGCTTCGGCTTTGAGCGATATGCAGAATGGGCGCTCGACGTGCCGATGTATTTCGTCAAACGCAAGGGCGAATACATGGATGCGACGGGCAAGAGCTTCCGCGATTTCATGGCTGGCAAGCTCGACCTCGTCCCGGGTGAAAAACCGGTGATGAGCGATTGGGAAGACCATCTCTCCACACTCTTCCCGGAAGTGCGCCTGAAAACCTTCCTCGAAATGCGCGGGGCCGATAGCGGTGCCTGGGATACGCTTTGTGCTCTGCCAGCCTTCTGGGTCGGTCTTTTGTATGATGATGTGGCGCTTGATGCGGCCTGGGATCTCGTCAAGGACTGGTCTGCTGAGGAACGCGAGGACTTGCGCCGCGGCGCTGCCAAGACAGCCCTGAAGACGCCGTTCCGCTCTGGCACCATGCAGGATCTTGCCAAGCAGGTCCTTGCCATTTCCCGCAAAGGCCTCAACGCCCGTGCGCGTCTCAATGGTCATGGCGAGAATGAAGCCCTCTTCCTTGATGAGCTCGATGAGCTGGTGGCGCGGGGCGAAACCCGCGCCGAGATGCTCATCAAGCGCTTCAATGGCGAGTGGCAGGGTTCAATCGAGCCCGTCTTCACCGAGTGCGCCTACTAGGGCTGCACACCCAGATAGAGCACGGTCAGGCCCAGCGTGTTGTTGAGACCGTGTGACAGAATAAGCGCCCAGAGATTACGCTTGCAGGCGAGGTAGATCAGTCCGGCAAGGACTGCGCCGGCACCTGTCGCGACGGCACCCGCCAGCCCCTGATAGTAAAGGTGTTGCTGGCCAAAGATGACGGCTTGCACAAGAACACCGAGAATGGCGGCGAAGGGCAAGCCTTTAAAAGCTTGCTCAAAGCGGGAAATCAAGGCGCCGCGGAAGACGAGCTCTTCGATGAAACCGCCAATGATCCAGGCCAGCGCCAACCACATCAAATAGACGTTCAAATTGCCTGGCAGATTTGCGAACCGGCCCTGATAGCGTTCATCAATCGCCCGCGTCGCTTCATCGGGAATCCCAAGGATCTGCGGCAGGAGTTGTTGGGAGAGCGTGTCGAGCACGATGCCAAACACCAGGGCGACAAGGGTCCACAGGCCCAGTTTCACAAAGGAGGGCGGTCGGCGCAGGCCCACAGCGCTCCAGCCTTGCCCGCTTCGACGCAGCAGGAGGGTGGTGACGATGAAGGTCAGGATAAGCGAGATCGGACCCGCATAAACCCAGACCGCTTCGATCTCGAGCAGGACAGTTTTGCTGACGATCAAGGTCGCGATGATCAAAAAGAGGTCACGCAGCGCCGTAATGCGTTTGATGCTGGGGGTGTCGGGGGAGGACAAGAGATTCTCCTTTTCCAAGCGGAGGCTAGATCAGGGTTATGAGGATTTTGCGAGGTCTTGGTCGCGCTGGATGAGCGCGCGAATTCGAAGTGCTTCGGATGCCGCGTTGAGGCATGCGAGCAGGTTGAAGCCGAGTTCCTCATCCAGCTGTGCAAAGATCGCATTGGCGTTGGTGAGGGCCTTTTGCAGTCGCTCGAATTGCAGGCGCCCGGCATCCGTCAGTTTGAGAAGTTTGCGACGTTTATCGGCCGGGTCAGGAATCCGCTCGACCTGACCGGTCTTGATAAGAGTCTCGACCCAATGCGTGGTGATCTGGTGAGACTGGCCAAGGGCCTTGGCGATATCCGCTGTCGAAACCGCGCCTTTCTCACCGATGAAGAGCACCAGTGATACGGCGCGTGAGGGGAGATCGACATTATGGCTCTGCAAAAAGACATCGCCTTGATTGCTGATCAGGTCAGCGAGTTGCACCAGATGATTTGCCAGAAACGCCCGGCTCATCGGGTGCGTGTTGAGAAAGCTCTGTTGAGACATCGTTCGGCCGTCCTAAATCAGTTATACAAATTATTGTACAAAAGTTTGGATAAAAGTCCAGTCCCGATTTTTTAGGGGTGCCGGATGAATAGCCCTGCGGTGTGTAAAGCTTGAGCTGGCCTGCCCGCCGTGGTCAATTGGCGCCGTGAATGAACCCGCGGCAGGCGGGTAGGGGAGATGAATTTGACAGATACCACCGCAACCCCACCGGCCCAGCCGCCGGCGGAGAAGAAGGATACGTCCTTCTTTGGCCACCCGAAGGGCTTGGCCATCTTGTTCCTGACGGAGATGTGGGAGCGCTTTTCCTATTACGGCATGCGCGGCCTGCTGATCATTTATCTGACGCAGCACTTTTTGTTCTCGGATGAGCGGTCCTACATCATGTACGGCGCCTACACCGCGCTCGTTTACATCATGACGATTATTGGCGGCACGCTCGCGGATCGTTATCTCGGGCAGCGAAAGGCCGTCACCTACGGCGCGATCTTGCTGGTCCTTGGACACGGGATGATGGCGTTTGAGGGTTCAGGGTCGCGTGAGATCTTCACCTATGAAGGTGCAGAGTATGAGATCACGCTTGATGGACGCGGCGGTGATGCCAACCAGATCATCGTATCGGACAGTGGACAGTCACTGATTAGCTTTGAGGATTCCGGGGCGCGCCTTGTTATCGCCGAACCGGACGTGGTCGGCTTGCCGGAGAGCATTCCTTTCTCCGCGGACATGACAGAGATCGAGCGCCAGGATCTTTACGTCAACATCCTCTATCTCGCGCTCGCCCTGATCATCGCCGGTGTCGGCTTTTTGAAGGCGAATATCTCAACGATTGTTGGGGAGCTTTATGGCCTTGGGGATGTGCGCCGGGATTCCGGTTTCACCATCTTCTATATGGGCATCAATCTGGGCTCCTTCCTGTCATCACTGACGGTCGGCATTATCGGCATTACCTGGGGCTGGAATTGGGGTTTCGGCCTCGCCGGTATCGGGATGCTTGCCGGTCTGTTGACCTTCCTGGGTTTCCAGCACTGGCTTGAGGGCAAGGCTGATCCGCCGGACCCGGAAAAGCTCAAGAAAAGCGTTCTTGGGCCGATCAATGTGGAATGGGCCTGTTATCTGACCGGTGTCGGCATTGTCGCCGTGTCCATGCTGATCGTGATGTTCCCGGATATGTTCGCCAATGTCGCCTGGATTGTGGGTCTGGCGATGCTGGCCTTCCTGGTGGGCTATGCGCTGTTCATGACCAAGGGTGATGAGCGCAAGAAGATGTTTGCTGCGATCTATTTCGTACTCGCGCAAATCCCGTTCTGGGCGCTGTTTGAACAGGCTGGCTCCTCGCTGAACCTGTTCACGGACCGCTTGGTTGACCGAACCATGTTTGGCCTGTCGGTCCCGGCCCCGGTCTTCCAGTTCCTCAATGCGGGCTATATTATCATCTTCGCCCCGATCCTGGCCTGGCTCTGGATCGCGCTCTCGAAGCGAAACATGAACCCGTCCACCCCTGTGAAGTTTGCCTTGGGCGTCTTCATGGCGGGGCTGGGCTTCTACACGCTCGTGGGCGGTATGGGGCTGTCCGGTGAAACCGGGCTGACGGCGGTCTACTTCGTCTTCCTGATCTACTGGATCCACACCATGGGTGAGCTCATGTTGTCACCGGTCGGCCTGTCTTCGGTGACCAAGCTGGCACCCGCGCGCGTGGTGGGCATGACGATGGGCGCCTGGTTCCTCTATTCCGGCTTGTCCAACTATCTGGCCTCTGTCATCGCCTCGCAGACCGGTGCGGAGACGATTGGCGGCCAATTGACTGATGTTGCTGCAGCCAAGGCGGGCTATGCAGAGGTCTATTCCAATGTTGGTCTTGTCGCGATGGGGATTGCGGCGATCATGCTGCTCATCTCGCCGGTGATCAAATGGTTGATGGCGGATGCCGAGAAGCCTGTTGCTTCTACGCTTGCGCAGGAAGAAGCTGCGGGCGCCGGCCCAGACAAGCCCGCGACCAGCTGATACGGGCTTAGCCAAACAATCAGGGCCGCGGTGCGTCATGCGCCGCGGCCCTTTTTGTGTCACGGGCTCAGGCCGGGTCGCGCAGGCGCAGATCAGTATAGCGGATGCGCCTGTCATGATCGCAGGCGGCCTCCGGTGTTGCCGGTTCAAAGTCGAAGAAACCGCTCTCGCGGTCGACGGTTAGAATACCGGCGCTCAGCATATCCATCCCCATGACCATGGCCGGCACATCCTCCCAGCCCAGAGCCGTGAAGATATCAAGCTCGGCTTTGATGGCGGTCGCGACGCCCCAGCACACGCCGCCGAACTGGACGCGGCGCAGCGGACGTGCATCAACGCCATCCTCTTCTTCCTCATCATCGACGCCGAAAATTCCGTAGCGCATATTGACCCCGGCCCCGCGTCGCGGGCTTTCCCGGAAAGCTTGATTCACGATGGTGTAGGGCGAACCGCTATCGATGAAGACACGCACGGGTTCGCGTTGGCCGGCAATGCGCGCGGCGCCATATAACAAACGCCGTTCCGGGTCGTACAAACCATCGGCAAAGCGGGCTTCATGCAGGTCGAGGTTAAGCACGCCGCGCGCGAAGTCGATCTGATAGCCCTGCGGGCCGATCGCATCGGACCCAATCAGACCAGCGATCACCAGCGGGTTTTCCGGGGCCACGGGCACGACAACGGCATTGATGTCGATGGGGTCGAGATCACCAATCTGCATCCGGCTCAGTTCAAAGCGTTCAGCGGTGAAGACGCGGGTTAAAGACTGGATGTCATCATAGTCGGACCAGACCGAGACAAAGCCAAGCGCGGTCGCGACCGGTTCTGCAATGGCCGTGTGACTGGCCCCGGTATCAAAGACAAAACGGTAAGGGCCCTGACCGTCAATCATCACAGGAAGCGTCAAATAGCCGGCGCCAATGGGTTCAAGTTCCAGCGTCTGCGCGCCGGATGGCGCACTGATCGAAAGGCCCAGAATGCAGGCCAGGCAAGCAAGTCCAAACTTGAATGGCTTCATCGGCAATGATCTCCCTTGTGATCGTCCTTCTCTTTGCGCCTTCTATTCGTCTCTGCCTAGTCGGGGCCTAGTCAGGGCCTTATGCGTGCCAGGCGCGAGGGCCTGAAGGAGGGGGCGGGGCATTGCGCCCCGCCGGTCGATTAGAATGTACCACGAACCTGGATATAGGTCGTCGGTCCACGATTTTGATTGCGATACTCGATACGGTCGATCACGCCATTGGCGCGCGAGCCATCATAGAAGATACGCTGACGGTCATGACCATTATCAATGGCCTCATTGATGCCCGCCCGGATTGTCAGGCCAAACCAGCGCGTGGTCTCGATGAAGACATCCAGATCGCCGTCAGAGAAGTCCTCGCGACGGAATTCGCGGGCCCGGTAGACCTCACCCTCTGAAAGCCAGAAATAGTCGAAGCCCCAGGTGATTTGCGCTTCCGGGAAGGACTGGCGGTAGTCGACGCGCAGCTCCCACTCCCGGTAACCAGACCACTGGCGATCTTCGCCGGTCAGCGGGTCTTCCACATTCGTGTTGTACCACTCCAGGAAGACGTCCAGGACAGCATTGTCGAGACCGAAGCGTTCAAGCGGGGCGGTGAGATTACCGGTGACCCGGAAATTCGTTCCATCGCCGATATTGCCCGGAGCATCGAAAATATTGCCCTGAGTGTCGGTTAGGGCGATCCAGCCATCAAGATCCTCGACCCAGTCCTGTCCGACCACCAGGGAGAAGGATCCATCGCCAAAACGACGTTCCCATTCCGCTTCAAGTGTCCAGGTGCGCTGGGGGACGTAATCGGGATTGCCGACACTGGTGGAATTGTCACCAATATCCACATTGCTGGCAAATCTGCCGAAGTTCAGCTGATCGACATCACGAAGGGCTGCCAGCCTGAACCGGTTCTGCTCATCATGCCGCCAATTCACCGTGAAAGAGGGCTTGGCATAGGTGAAGGATCGAGACTGGTTTGCATCTCCGGTCTGTTCGATCTCCGAGAATTCATAGCGCAGGCCGCTTTCCAGGCTCAAACGATCCGAAACCGTCCAGACATGATTGATGAAGACCTCGCTACGGGTCTCTTCGACGCGCGTATCTGCGACCGCCAGATTGACCGGCACATAGCCCGCACCACTGCCGTTATCATTCAGGATAAGCAGGCTGGTATCTCGGGCATTAATCGCGGTTTCCGCTCCAAAATCGACGGCGTGATTGCTGCCGACATTCCAAGACACGCTCTGGCGCAGGGCTGTTTCCTCATACTCGCCATTGGCGAAGAAGAGCGAGCCGCGATCAAAGGCAATCGGGTCGTAGATGTCGTAATTCTCAGGGCCGTCAGCCCATTCTTCGCGCGTGATCAGGCCGATGGTCTCCAGGCTGATATTATCGCTCAGCTCATAGCCAAAAGTCGTCGTGGCAGACCAGTCGCGGCCATTATTATCGGTCGAGCCCAGCTCGGTCCGGATCCGCGTTCCGGCTGGATCATCGACGAAGGAACGCTGATTGCGGCGCCATTCCCAAGTGTTGTACTGGCCGTCAAAGCGCAGCGAGGCGCGTTCGCTCAAGGGCCAGTTTACCGAGATGGACGGGATGGCGTCCTGGTAATGCCGCTGGTCGTTATCCTGGCGCCATTCCGTCAGCTGCGTGCCGCCATTCTCGAGCAACCATTCGCGACGGGTAAAGCGGTTACGGGTCCAGCCGCCTTCAAAGCCCAGCGTGATATCGGCTTCGCCCGCCTGAAACGTATAGGAGGCCTCGAAGAAGGGGTTGATATTATGCTGTCCGGACAGGCTCGTTCGAACAGACCATGAGCCCGAATTGCCCGCACCTTCGCGCAGGATGACATTCACCAGGCGCGGATGACCGCGCATTTCATACTGGGGCAGGGCTTCTTGGATCAGTTCGATGCGCTCGACATCACCCACTGCAATGCGCTGGAGCACGGTTTGCAGTGTGATTGTTTTATTGGATGGGCGTTCGCCATTGATCAGGAGATTGCCGAAACTGTCGCCCAGGCCGCGCCGGTCCTGATCGCCATTATCCAGGGAAAAACCGGGAACGCGCTGAACCATGTCCAAAGCGGTCGACGGTGCGAAATTGGTGAAGAAGGCAGGCGCATACAGCGCGATGCCTGATGTTGTTGAAGTGCTGGCCAGCGCTGTTGCCAGACCGCAATCTGCCGCTGCGCTCGATGCGACAGCGCAGCCCGCCGCAACATTCGTTTGCAGCGCAAAAGCTGGTGCCGATAATACTGAAAGGATGGCGGTGCTGCTCACCGCAATCAAAAGAGTGCCTCGCATAAGGTCCCCAAGAAGTTATATGCCCGTCGCCCACAACTTCTTGGGTAATCCTTGTTGTCAGAAAATAATACGTAACCTTCCGTAAGGTCGCTCACGCCTGTGTGAGGCATATTTCCTCGCGTTTAGAAACCCGCAGGCCTGATGTTAGAAACGCAGTTCAACGGCCTGTGGTGCACAGCTCGAATTCGCTTCCCTCACAGGGTTATCCGTGAATGCGCGCAAGGGGGCAGCCAGGCAAGATTGCGATGTCAGATACGCGGCATGCGGGGTGTTGCTCAATGACAAAACAGAGACCGCACCGCTTTCGCGCCAGGATTGTGCGCGCGCGAGGGCGGCGTCATAGGGGGTCTTTGGATCGAGCGTGCCCTGGATCAGCAAAACCGGTGGCAGACCCGCGGATTCTGCTGTCTGGGGGCGCTCATAAAGCGGAAATTGCGTGTCAGCGAGCAGGCTGGCAAGCGGGCTGGTGAAGAGATAGTCCGCGCGCTCCTGCGCCACCGTTTGCGCCGTCAATTCACGGCGACCGTTGAACTCGGACCCGGCCATCAAGGCGACCAAAGGGATGGAGGAGGTCGCTTGTGGCGTGACGGCGAGTGGTGCGAGGAAAGCTTGCGTATCCGTGATCGCGGCCTGGATCTCCGCAGCAGCCTCCGGGGCATTGGCTTCGAGCGCTGCGATAATTGTCGGGATGCGGTTTCGGGCGGCGGGGATATCCAGAAATGTTCCGAGAAGCTGTCTCAGATCACCACCCGGCACGGCCTCCAATCCGGACAGGCTTTCCCCAGCATCAATCCGAGCGAGAAGGGCGCCATAGCGCGCAACCGCATCATTGCCGAGGGGGCATGTCGAGGCTTCGCTGCACGCCATCAGCACGTCAGTGCCGACCTGGTGCGTGATCTCGCTGCGATAACTTAAATCCGCGCTGCGATGATCCGGGTGCGCGACCAAGCTGTCCAGTATGAGGCCATTGGGAGGTGTTTCGGTCAGGGCAGCGTATTGCAGGACCAGCCCGGTTCCGTAGGAGACGCCATAAAAGAAGCGTTCGCCTCCGCCGCCAATCTCGCGGGTCAAGAGGTCTAGGTCCAGGGCCGCCTGACGCGAGTTGAAGGCGTGAGTGCGTTCCATATCGCCATAGAGCTGTCCAAAACAGCTGCCCCATTCGCTTCCGGCCAGGACGAGGCCTTCATCGCTGTCGGGCGTTTCTTCTGGCTCGCAGAGCTTGGCGGAATATCCCGTGCCGCGATGATCCGGCATGATCAGGTCATAGTTGGGAAAGACCTCCCGGAAGAAATCAACCGCGGGATAGTAGCTCGCCCCGGACTCCCCCGGACCGCCAGCGATGAACCAGACCTCGCCCTGGCTGGCACCCGACGCTGGAAAGCGCCGGACGAATAGTTCGAGGGTGCGGTCTTCGCCCGCGCGATCATGATAGAGAGGCGCGCTGATCCGGGCGCATTCGCTGGTAGCAAGAACCGGTGCCAGCCCGCGATCATCACAGGGTGCGAAGCTCGCCCCCCCTTCCTCAGAGTGAGCAATGGAAGTGGACATCAGACCGATAATCGGTGCCAGGCAAATCGCTGCGAATCCGCGAACACTCATACTTACAACTCCAGCATCAACCTCAATCAGAGGTCTGTCACAATGATGCTGCGGAGCTTAGGTGCGTCCGTCTGGTGTTATCACCGGGATCATGTGGTGCCTGCGTCCCTATCCCGCAGCGGCACCGCCAACTGTAAGACCGGCGATCTTCAAGCTGGGCTGGCCCACGCCAACCGGTACACCTTGTCCGGCCTTGCCGCAGACACCGACGCCCGGGTCCATTTCGAAATCATCGCCAATCATCTTGATCTGGGTGAGGGCGGTCGGGCCATCCCCGATCAGAGTGGCGCCTTTGACGGGGGCTTCGATCTTGCCATTGATCACGCGATAGGCCTCGGTGCACTGGAAGACGAACTTGCCAGAGGTGATGTCCACCTGCCCGCCACCGAAATTCACGGCGTAAATGCCATCTTCCAGGCTTTCGACCATTTCCTCGCGCTTATGGTCGCCCGCAAGCATATAGGTATTGGTCATGCGCGGCAGAGGCGGGTGTGCGTAGGACTGGCGGCGGCCATTTCCGGTCGGCTTTTGACCCATCAGCCGCGCATTCATCCGGTCTTGCATATAGCCGGTGAGAATACCGTCCTCGATGAGAACGGTGCGTTCGGTCGGTGTGCCTTCATCATCAATCGTCAAGGAGCCGCGGCGTTCCGGCATGGTGCCATCATCAATTACGGTGACGCCTTTGGCGGCCACGCGCTCGCCCATGCGACCGGCAAATGCGGATGATCCCTTGCGGTTGAAATCGCCTTCCAGCCCGTGACCGACCGCCTCGTGGAGCAAGACAGCAGGCCAGCCCGCACCAAGCACCACATCCATGACGCCTGCGGGTGCATCCACCGCGTCGAGATTGACGCGGGCAATGCGCAGGGCCTCATCGGCAAGGCCTTTCCAGGCATCGGGCTTGATCCAGGCATCAAACAATGCCCGGCCCCCCGCGCCGGCAGAACCGGTTTCCCGGCGGCCATCACGTTCAACGGTCACGGAGACATTTACGCGGACCAGCGGGCGGATATCGGTTTTCATATCGCCATCGGCACGGATAACGGAAATCGCCCGGTGGGAGCCAGCGATGGAGGCGCTGACCTGAACCACAGAGGCATCCTTGGCGCGGCAATAGGCATCGATTTCCTGCAGCAGGGCGGATTTGACTTCAAAACCGGGCTCAGAAACCGGATCTACCGCGTCATAGAGTTTGCGATTGGTGCCGACTGGCGGCGGGGCCAGCTCTGAAGGTGCGCCGCGCTTGACGGCGGCGGCAGTTTCCGCAGCCCGCTTTACGGCGTCCAGCGTGGCATCGGAGGAGTGGGCATAGCCAAACGCTTCTCCGGCGACACAGCGCAGGCCGAAACCGCGGCTGGAATCAAAATTCGCAGATTTCAGCCGGCCATCATCGAAAACGAGCGATTCTGAGGTCGCGGTCTCCAAAAACAGTTCGCCATCATCGGCGCCGGCCAGTGTGTCCTGAAGCACCGGAACGGCATCCTCAAGGGCAAAGTCGAACTGTTCGATCGGGTCCTGGCTCATCCGCTCACTCCATAGCTGTCGCACCAAGACATAGTGGACCGGTTGGCGGGAGGGAAGCTGAAGCGCGTCAGGAGCTACAGCGCGCGCTTACAGCCATAGATGCATAATTGCTAATGCAAGTGCCGGTTTCGTCTGCAGAATCGCTCTGCCTGAGGCGTTTTGGCGCAGTTTTTTGCTATGGCCGAAAGGGTAAACCGAACCAGTTTCGTGTGCAGCGGAACAAAAATGCGTACGGTTCGCAAACTGCGCTCGCGTTAAGTGCATGATAAGGCATAGGAAAGTCGCTCCTTCGGATCCGGGGTGCGATCCAGCTACAAAAAATGCCTTTGATGGCCTGACAGGGCTTGCGACCGGCTCTATATTCCGCCGCCAACGACGGGGTGTCCCGTCATCACGCCTGACTTGTATGGGGAAGACATGCGTTTTCTGACCGCATTCGCACTCGCCGCACTGACTTCGGCCAGCGCATTCGCCACGCCGCTTGATGGCCAGCCGACCGACGGCGGCATCAATTTCCAACCGGCCGCGACATCGATCATGGAGCGTATCCATGATTTCCACATCCTGATGCTGTGGATCATCGTACCGATTACACTTCTGGTCATGGGACTGCTGGCCTGGGTTATGGTCCGCTACGGCCGCAAGGCTAACCCGACACCGGCCAAGTGGAGCCACAACACGCTGATCGAAGTTGTCTGGACCGGCTTGCCTGTCCTGATCCTCGTCTTCATCGCGGTCTTCTCCTTCCCGATCCTTTATTATCAAGACGAGATCCCGGAATCGGATCTGACCGTCAAAGCCGTCGGCTATCAGTGGTATTGGGGCTACGAGTATCCTGATCAGGAAGTTGGCGAATACATCTCCACCATGGTGGCAGATGAGGACCTGCAGGACGGTCAGCTGCGCAATCTCTCCGTGGATTATCCGATGGTCGTGCCGGTGGGCGCTACTGTTCGTCTCCAGGTCGCTGCGGCTGACGTGATCCACAACTGGGCGATGCCGGCTTTCGGTACCAAGATGGATGCCATCCCGGGCCGTATCAATGAGGCCTGGTTCCGCGTTGACCGCGAAGGCGTCTTCTACGGTCAGTGCTCTGAGCTCTGCGGTATCCGTCATGCCTTTATGCCGATTGAAGTCCATGTCGTGAGCCAGGAAGCTTTCGACGCGTGGATCGCATCCGGCCCGGGTTCTGACGAATCCAACGAACTACTTGCTGAATACACTGCCGCGCGTGAAACGCGCCTGGCGCAACTCGACTAAGAAGGGCTGAAAGATGTCTGCTGACGCTGCAACGCACGACGATCACACCCCGAGCCTCTGGGACTGGAAGCGCTGGGTGTATTCCACCAACCACAAGGACATCGGCACGATGTACCTGATCTTCGCGATTATCGCGGGGGTTATCGGTGGTGCCATGTCCGGCCTCATCCGCTGGGAACTCGCCGAGCCGGGTCTCCAGGTCTTCACGGGTGAAGACACCGGCTGGGGCGCGCTCTTTGGTAATGAGCACAACTATAATGTCGTAACGACCATGCACGGCCTGATCATGATCTTCTTCATGGTGATGCCGGCGATGATTGGCGGATTTGGTAACTGGTTTGTGCCGCTCATGATCGGCGCGCCGGATATGGCCTTCCCGCGCATGAACAACATTTCCTTCTGGCTGCTGCCTGCGGCTTTCGCCCTGGCGATCATATCGCTCTTTGTACCGGGTGCAGGTGCCGATAACGGCTTTGGCGGCGGTTGGGTGCTTTATCCACCCCTATCGACACTGGGGCATTCCGGACCCGCGATGGATCTCCTGATCCTCTCGCTCCACATTGCCGGTATTTCGTCGATCCTGGGTGCGATCAACTTCATCACCACGATTTTCAACATGCGTGCTCCGGGCATGACGCTGCACAAGATGCCGCTCTTTGTCTGGTCCATGCTGGTCACGGTCTTCCTGCTGCTGCTCGCGGTTCCGGTTCTCGCCGGCGCCCTGACCATGCTGCTCACGGATCGTAATTTCGGCACATCCTTCTTCGATCCGGCCGGTGGCGGTGACCCGGTGATGTTCCAGCACTTGTTCTGGTTCTTCGGTCACCCGGAAGTTTACATCCTGATCCTTCCCGGTTTCGGTATCATCTCCCACATCGTCTCGACCTTCTCCCGCAAGCCGGTCTTCGGCTATCTGGGAATGGCCTACGCCATGGTCGCGATCGGCTTTATCGGCTTCATCGTGTGGGCTCACCACATGTATACGGTCGGCATGCCGGTTGATCTGAAGGCCTATTTCGTGGCGGCCACCATGGTCATCGCGGTTCCGACAGGCATCAAGATCTTCTCCTGGATTGCCACCATGTGGGGCGGTTCCATCGAGTTCCGCACGCCGATGCTTTGGGCAATTGGTTTCATCTTCCTGTTCACCGTTGGTGGTGTGACGGGTGTGGTTCTGGCCAATGCCGGTATCGACCAGTCCCTGCACGACACCTATTACGTCGTGGCGCACTTCCACTACGTCCTGTCCCTGGGTGCGGTCTTCGCCATCTTTGCGGGCTGGTACTACTGGTACGAGAAGATCTTCGGCGTGAAGTACAACTCACTCCTCGCTCGCCTGCAGTTCTTCTTCTTCTTCGTAGGCGCCAATGTGATCTTCTTCCCGCAGCACTTCCTGGGTCTCCAGGGCATGCCGCGCCGCTATGTCGATTATGCGGACGGGTATGAGTACTGGAACATGATCTCTTCCTGGGGTTACGTGATCATGGCCATCGGTATGCTGCTCTTCTTTGCTGTACTGATCGAAAGCATGATCTCGCGCCGCAAGGGTGAAGCTAACCCGTGGGGTGAAGGTGCAACGACGCTGGAGTGGACCCTGTCTTCTCCGCCGCCATTCCACCAGTTCAACGAGCTGCCGAAGATCAAATAAGGCTAAGCTCTTGAACACTCCTGAGAACGCCAGCGTTCATCGCGTTAAGGGCGGGGCTGTTTCGACAGCCTCGCCCCGCGACTATTTTGACCTGATGAAACCGCGTGTGATGACGCTTGTCGTCTTCACTGCATTCTCCGGTCTGATCGCTGCACCTGTCGATGTTGACCCCTTCCTCGCCCTGATTTCCATCTTCGCACTTGCTGTGGGGGCTGGAGCTGCCGGCGCGCTCAACATGGCCTTTGACGCGGATATCGACGCGACGATGAAACGGACCCAGAAGCGGCCTGTGCCGCGCGGTGCCGTGACACCGGCCGATGCGTACGGTCTGGGTGTGGTCGCATCGATCCTGGCGGTGCTGACCATGGCCCTGGCGGCAAATTATCTTGCTGCGGGTCTTCTGGCTTTCTCGATCTTTTTCTACGCCGTCATCTATACGATGATCCTGAAGCGTTCGACGCCGCAGAATATCGTTATTGGCGGTGCGGCCGGGGCTTTCCCGCCGATGATTGGCTGGGTCATCGCCACGGGTGAGATCTCGCTCGACGCGGTGATCCTCTTCATGATCATCTTCTTGTGGACACCGCCTCATTCCTGGGCGCTGGCGCTCTATAAGTCCGGCGATTATCAGGCCGCAAATGTTCCGATGATGCCAGTGGCCAAGGGTGCAAAATCCACGCGCCTGCAGATCCTGCTTTACTCGATCGTTCTGGTGATCTTTGCGGGGGCACCCGTCCTCACGGGGCTGGGCGGGATCGCTTATGCGGCGACCTCTCTGGGCGGTGGCGCGCTCTTCCTCTTGCTCGCCATACGGATTTTCAACTCCCGTGCAGGTGAGGCCGGATCGGCTGAAGACGGCGCCCTCTATGCAGTGCGCGCCGGCGATAAGGCCGCCCGAGACCTTTTCGCCTATTCGATTGGCTATCTGACTTTCCTATTCACGGCCCTGATCGCTGAACACGCTTTTGGCATGTATTGGGCTCTTCCTGGATTGGGTGCGTAATGGTTCCTTCTGAGAGTGATAATAACGGCACGGATGCGAGCCAGGACGCGGCAAGCGGCGAGGAACGCAAGGACAGCTCCGGCGCGCCGGCATCGCAGAATTTCGGCTTTTATAACCGCGAGGGCGTGCCCAGCGGTGAGCACTACACGCTGAGCCCGGAAGAAGAAGCTGCTCGCAAGAAGCGGAATGTTGCAATCGCCTTGAGCCTGGTCGGTTTCATGGTGGTGGTCTTTTTGATCACCGTCGTCCAGCTCAGCAATAATATCGCGAACGGCGCCGGTTGATGCCGGGGCGGTCGTGACACGACCGGAGTGCGGCATTTTGGTCCGTACGGATTATCTTGAAGCAAGTGGCAGGACTTGTAGTTATCTCTAGATGGAACGATTGGTTTTAAGAGCGCTATGACCCTGAATAAAAATCTTCGTGTGGCCGCCACGGCCGCCTTTGGTGCCGTGATGATGGTCGGCGCGGCTTTCGCGGCCGTACCGCTGTACGATCTTTTCTGCCGCGTTACCGGTTATGGCGGTACAACCCAGGTGGCGATGGGCGAGGCGGGGGCCGTGCTCGATCGTGAGGTCACCGTTTATTTCGACGCCAATACAGCGCGCGGCATGCCTTGGGAATTCGAGCCGCTGCAGCGCTCCATGACGATCAATGTGGGTGAAAGTGGTCTGGCCTATTACCGCGCCACCAATACCTCCGATGTCCCGGTCACGGGCGTCGCCTCATACAATGTCGCGCCGTTCAAGGCTGCGCCGTATTTTTCCAAGATCGAATGCTTCTGCTTTACCGAGCAGACGCTGCAACCGGGCGAAAGCATTGATATGCCGGTTCTGTTTTTCGTTGATCCGCTGATTGATGAACAGCGCCGCATGGATGATGTGACCGCGATTACTCTGTCCTACACCTTCTTCGAGACTGAAACGGGTGCGGCAATCCGTGGCGATGCAGCGCCTTAGCATTGAACCTTTCTTCCGGTGCGGTTATCACCGCATCCTCTAACTGGATTTATCGCAGGAGATTCGCGATGGCTGGGGCTGTGAAGCACGATTATCACCTGGTGAACCCGTCGCCGTGGCCGTTTGTCGGCTCGGTGGGCGCTTTCCTTCTGGCACTGGGCGCCGTTGGCAATATGGCCGGCCTGGTTGATGCGGATAGCTCAATCGCCTTCATGTATGGCGAAGGCAGCTGGGGTGGGCTTCTGCTCGGCTTCGGCATCATCATCTGGACGATGTTCGGCTGGTGGGGCGATATCATCAAGGAATCGCATTCAGGTGATCATACGCCGGTCGTCGACTTGCATCTGCGCTATGGCATGATCATGTTCATCGCCTCCGAGGTGATGTTCTTCGTTGCCTGGTTCTGGGCCTTCTTCGAATACGCCATCTTCCACGAGGTCCGTCTGGACCCGGGTCTGGCGACGTGGCCGCCGGCGGGTGTTGAAACCTTCAACCCCTGGCACTTGCCGCTGATGAACACGCTCATCCTGCTGCTTTCCGGCACGACGGTGACTTGGGCGCACCATGCGCTCCAGCACGGTGATCGCAAGGGCGCAAAGCTGGGTCTCCTGCTCACCGTGATCCTCGGCATGTGCTTCACCGCGCTGCAGATCTATGAGTACACGCACGCTCACTTCGGCTTCTCCATCGCGGATGGCGGTAATCTTTATGGTTCCACCTTCTTCATGGCGACGGGTTTCCATGGTGCACACGTGGTCATCGGTACGATCTTCCTGGCGGTCTGCCTCTTCCGTCTCCTGGCTGGGCATTTCACTCCGGAAAAGCATTTCGGTCTGGAAGCCGCGGCCTGGTATTGGCACTTCGTCGACGTGGTCTGGCTCTTCCTGTTCGCCTTCGTCTACGTCGTCTACCAATAAGTTAGGCAAAGCATGATAACGCCCTCTCCCTTCGAGACTGGCCTTAAGGGCCGCTGTCCGAAATGCGGGGAGGGCGATATGTTCGCCGGACTGTTGAAACTCGCGCCGCAGTGCAATGCCTGCGGCGTTAGTTTTGAGCATGCAGATGTGGGCGATGGCGCCTCTGTCTTCGGGCTTTTCATCGTCGGCTTCCTGGCGATGGTGGTTTATCTGCTGGTCGAGCTTGGCTTTAATTCTCCGCCCATCTGGGCCCATATGCTGATCCAGCTTATCTTGATCCCGACGGCGACCATTGCCGCCTTGCGTCCTCTTAAGGGCCTGCTGTTCGCGCTTCAGTTCAAGCATGATGCCCAGGAAGCGCGCCTGGACGAATAGGATCCCGGCTCATGCCACGCTTCCAGCCCCTCCCTCTGTTATCGCTCTTTTCACTGGCCGGGTTGGCCTTGCTGATCACGCTGGGCAATTGGCAGGTCAGTCGTATGGCCTGGAAGCAGGGCCTGGTTGATGCCTATGAGGGCCGCGGTGAGGCGGCCAGCCTGGCAGAGGCGTATTGTGGCTATGACGGCGAGGCTTACAGCCCAGGCTTTGCGATGCCGGCTCCGCTGGCTGGCGAGGAGTTGCGCCTTTACGCTCTGCGCGATGTGCCCGGTGTGGTGCGCATCGGAGTTATCCCGGCGCCCGATTGCGGCTCCGGCGAGGAGCGTTACCTTCTTGTCGAGAGCGGATTTGAGCGTCAGGTCGATGGCACTGTCCAACGTCCCGCGCGTTGGCGCCTGGAACCGCTGCCGCGCAGCGGTGTTTTCACCCCCGTCAACGATCCTGATACCAATCAGTGGTATGGTTTTGATCCGTCCGAAATGGCTCAGGCTTTGTCCGTGCCCCCGGCGCGGATGATGGAGATGTGGGCACGGTCTGATGAGGGCATGCCGGCAACCCTGGCTCAAACACCGCCAGCCCAGCATATGGGCTATGCTCTGACCTGGTATGGTCTGGCTCTGGCACTGATCGGTGTTTACCTGGCCCTCCACATCGCCCAGGGGCGTTTGCGCTGGCGCTGAGTCCCTTTTCGGGCGCAAGAATGATAAAAGAGCAGGGTGTGGCCCTGCCGGAAGTGGAGTTGATGCGTGGCACTTTGGCGCGATGATCCGGAAGAGGATGTCCTGATTGGTAAGGGCATCCGGCTGCGCGCACCGGTTCTTGAAGATTATGAACACTGGGCGCGCCTGCGCGGAGCAAGCCGGGCACATACAGAGCCGTGGGAGCCCGCCTGGACGATAGATGAGTTGACCAAGGGCGCTTATCGCCGTCGGATTGCGCGCTATCAGGCTGATCGGCAATCAGGGGCAGGCTTTCCCTTCTTCGTCTTCCGGGCCGAAGATGATGTCCTGCTCGGCGCCTGCAATCTGAACAATGTCCGCCGCGGCGTGCTGCAAAGCGCGGATATCGGCTATTGGATCGGCAGCCCCTATGTTCGCAAGGGACACACCCGCGCCGCGGTTCGACGGGTTCTCGCATTCGCCTTTGACACTCTGGGTCTGCATCGTGTTGAAGCAGCCTGCCGCCCGGAAAACGATGCCTCTCGGCATTTGCTCGAAAGCGTCGGCTTTCAGTTTGAAGGCCGAGCCCGCCAATTGCTGAATATTGCCGGTGAGTGGCGAGACCATGACCGGTTCGCGCTTTTACGGACTGATCCGCGCTGATGAGTTCCAATGCTTTTGAAGCAGCCGCGCGTTCCGCAGGGGCTCTGGCGCTGTCGATTGATGTCGAGGGTCGGGAGATCCGTCTGGACGGGGCTATCGAACGTTTTGGTCTGGAAACCGCGCAATGGTCGCTCGAAGAATTCGCGGCCCGACTTGGTCCTGCGGATCGCGCCCGGTTCGAGCGGGCCCTGGGGGGCGCGCAGATTGATCTTCGCATCCGTCTGATCGGCAAGCATGGTGGGCTGATCTATGCGCGCATGCTGGCCAGCCGGACCGAAGCCGGTTTGGTGCAGGGCTTGATGACGCCCGCGGGACCCTCGATCCACCCGGCGGATCGCATTGAGGACGAGCAGGCCTTGGCGGCCGCGGTTGAGGCGGGCGAGGTCTGCGCCTTCTACCAGCCCGTCGTGTCTCTGTCGGACCGAAGTCTGGCCGGTTTTGAAGCGCTGGCGCGCTGGCAAAAGCCGGATGTTGGTGTACTGGCTCCAGCAGATTTTCTCGGCTTGGCAGAAGACATTGACCTGCTCGGCCGGATCAGCACCATCGTCCGGGATCATGCCATTGCGGATTTATCGGCCTGGCGTCTCGCCTTGCCGACCGCAGGGGATTTATTCGTTGCGGCGAACGCGTCGGTGTCTGAACTCGTTTCCGAGACGTTTCAGACGGAATTGCTTGAACGCGTCTCGGAAGCGCAATTGCCTGCTGGACGTTTCAAGCTGGAGATCGCTGAAACAGAGATCATGCGCGATGCCGATGCGGCTCAGTCGGCGATGGACCGGCTGGCGCAGGCCGGCGTGGCGTTGGCCCTGGATGACTTCGGCACGGGGTATTCCTCTCTTGCCCGGCTTGACCGGCTTCCCTTCGATGTCGTGAAGATTGATCAGTATTTCGTGCGGGCCATGGCCGGTAATGAGAGCGCCGCGACCGTGGTGCGTTCGGTTATCCAGCTGGCCGCGCATTATGGGATGAAGACCGTTGCCGAGGGCGTTGAGACCGAAGACAGCGCCATTGCTCTTGCTGAGATGGGATGCGATTTCGCTCAGGGGTATCGTTTTTCCGGTGCCCTGCCTCCCGATGAAGCGCTCACCGCGGCGGAACATGGTTTTGCCGGTCGATTTCGGCCCGCCGCCCTAGGCGTGCCCGCTTAAACTGGACAAGTGCTCGGGTGTGATACCGATCTGTTCGAGCGCCTGTTCCCATTTCACATCATTCTCGCCGCCAAACACCAGACCCTCATCCGGTTCGGCGACCAGCCAGGCATTGCTGGTGAGCTCTTCTTCCAATTGCCCGGCGCCCCAACCGGCATAGCCAAGCGCCAGGACCGACAGGCGCGGCGGGTGATGCGAGGCGATCGCCTCCAGCGCATCCTTGGTCGCGGTCAGTCCGATCGTATCGGAGACGGGCAGGGTGGATCCGCCTGCTTCAAAATCGTCAGTGTGCAAGACAAAGCCGCGCTCGCGCTCAACCGGTCCCCCCAGCAGCACGCAGCGATCAGGAACCTTCGCTTCGGTCTCCACGTCCAGTCGCAGATAGAGATCGGGAAGGCGCAGGCCTGTTGCTGGCTTGTTGAGGATGATCCCCATCGCATGTTCATCGGAGTGGTCGCAAAGCAGGATAACGGCGCGATCGAAACGAGGATCACCAATGCTCGGTGTGGCAATCAGGAGCTTGCCGCCGAGATAACAGTCGGCCAATGCATTGCGATCTGTATCTGTCATGCTTGCATGTTCGCCCTAAATAAGGGATGCGTCCAGACGCGTTCCCGCAATCTTGCCTCGTGCGAGAGATTTCATAACGAGCATCAGGAGAAAGACCCATGACGATTTCGGTTGGAGACCGCCTGCCCCAAGCCAGCTTCATGACAATGACGGCTGACGGTCCGAACAAAGTGTCGGTGGCAGATGTTTTTGACGGCAAGACCGTCGCCCTTTTCGCCGTGCCGGGTGCCTTCACCCCGACCTGTTCCGCCAAACACCTGCCGGGCTTCATTGAGAAGGCCGACGAGATCAAGGCGAAGGGCGTCGATACGATTGCCTGCCTGTCTGTCAATGATGTCTTCGTTATGCATGCCTGGGGCGAGCAGCAGGGCGCTGGCGACAAGGTTGTGATGCTGGCAGACGGGAATGGCGAATTTGCCAAGGCTGTCGGTCTTGAAATGGATGGCAGCGGATTTGGGATGGGCACACGGGCCCAGCGCTTTTCCATGCTGATCAAGGATGGCGTCGTCGCCGAGCTGAATATTGAAGCTCCGGGCGAGTTCGCCGTTTCGTCCGCTGATCATATTCTTGGTCAGATCGACACGGTTTCCGCCTAAGCGCTGAAATCAACGAATACACGTAGGCGCCGTGCGGAGATTCCACCTCCGCGCGGCGTTTTTTTGGATAAAAATCAACAACTCATACGATATGACTACGTTCTCATACGATATGCATGAGTTCGATAAAATTTTAAAATTTCGGCTTAGGCTTCTGATAGGAATTGCCGGTAATCCCTCCATCCAACGCAACAACACTGTATGGGTGATCAAAATGAAAGCAAAAATCTTCTCCATTCCGGCAATTGCAGGCATCATTCTTGGCGCGGCGGCTATCGCAGCGCCGGCTCAGGCTGAAGTCCAGCGCGAAGCTGTCGAACGTGTCGCTCCTGATTATCCGCGTGGCGCTGAGCGTCGCGGCGTTGAAGGTCATGTCGTCGTCTCCTACGCAGTGGAAGCAGACGGTACGGTCGTCGAAGCATCTGTTGTTGAATCAAGCCCGGCAGGCGTGTTTGACCGCGCAGCTCTGAGCGCGATCACGTCCTGGGCGTATGCTCCGGCGGGCACGCGTACGGAAGGTCACACCATGACCCTGGAATTCTCGCTGTCCAACTAACCGGACGCGATACCTCCCGTTGAGAGGCCGGAGCCGCGAGGTTCCGGCCTTTTTGTTTGTCCATTTAATCGTAAATAAAATATGGTTTTCTTTCCGGGGCGGTCCCATTCACCTTCGGTAAACCTCGCCGGTTATGATGCAATTGAGTCGCGTTGTGCGACTGTTGGCGGGTCGGGCGTTGAATGACACAGCAAAACGATATTGATCGCGTACAGGCCTTGCGGGCTCTCGATATTCTGGACACGGCGCCAGAAGAAGAATTCGATACACTCGCCGATCTCGCCCAGGGCTTATGTGGAGCAAAGATTGCCTTAGTTTCGCTGGTCGACGCCGAACGTCAGTGGTTCAAGGCCCGGCGCAATCTGGATGCGACTGAAACGCCCCGTGATGTCGCCTTTTGCCATTATGCTATCCAGACGAGCGATCTCTTCTATGTTCGCGATGCGCTGGAAGATCCGCGTTTCAACACTAATCCACTTGTCACGGGCGCGCCGCATATCCGGACCTATGCCGGCGTGCCGCTTCACGAACCGAACGGGTATCGTATCGGGACGCTGTGCGTGATTCATGATCAGGTTCTGGATCTCAGTGAAGACCAGATACGTCGACTGAGGTCTCTCGGGCAGCTTGTCGAGAAAAGAATCGCCGCGCGGGCCAAAAAGGTGGAGGCCGATTTCTCCACGCGCCAGCTTGCGGCCATCGCCCAGGTTCAAAAGCAGTTTATCAGTCAACGTCTGTCGCTGGATGAGAGCTATCTCTCCCTACTCACCGAAGCCCTGGAGATCACAGACAGCCATCTCGGATTTATCGCTGAATGCCTGGAG
This sequence comes from Alphaproteobacteria bacterium, assembly GCA_018222865.1. Lineage (GTDB taxonomy): Bacteria > Pseudomonadota > Alphaproteobacteria > Caulobacterales > Maricaulaceae > Maricaulis. The sequence goes on along the minus strand of JAAEZM010000020.1, from coordinate 2,947 downwards.
GATGATGGCGGACGGTATTTGTCGACCAAGGTGATGTCAGACTTTCATTGGTCCGATGAGCTGCGAGCGTATTATGAAACGGAGATGGGTTCGAAGCTTGATTTTCGCCTTCCCGATACTGTCATCGGTCAAGCCCTTGAGCGCGAAGAACTGGTTTTGATCAATGCGCGGGAAGGGGTGAAAAAAACCTTCTCGATTCCCGGTCATCCCGATGTTCGATCCTTTGCGGCGGTTCCCTTGTTTAATCGCGGTGAAATGGTCGGAATGATCGGTCTGGCCAATCGCGCCGAACCCTATACCACCGAGCTCCTCGATAAAGCCGCCCCCCTGTTTGGCACCATCGCAAACCTGATTGCTGAGGGGCGTGCCAGTCGGGATCGCGAGGCATTGCAGCGACAACGCGACCGCGTCGCTGACCGTTTGCGTGCTGTCACGGAAGTCGGCGGGATCGGGAGCTGGGAAATTGATCTGGAAACCGGGCAACCGCAATGGGATCCGATCACCAAGCAGATCCATGAGGTGGATCCCGATTATGAACCCGTGATGGAGACGGCGATCAATTTCTACGCGCCGGAAGCGCGTGACAAGATCACCAATCTGGTACAGCACGGGATCGAAAACGGCGAAGACTGGGATGTCGAGCTTCCATTCATTACAGCCAAGGGGCGCCGGATCTGGGTGAGGGCTGTTGGCCGGGCCGAATCCATTGATGGCGCGGTCAAAAAGCTTGTTGGCTCATTCCAGGACATCACCGAACGCAAGCTGCGCGAAGAGGAGATGCGTTCTTTGACGAACCGTCTCGAACTCTCGCTGAAAGCCTCCAATATTGGCGTATTCGAGATGAATCTCGCCGATAATACGACCTGGTGGGATGATGGATCCAAGCGGATATTCGACCTGCACGAGCTCGATGGGCGCGATGCCCTGGATGTCTGGCGCTCGCGTCTACACCCTGATGATGTCGCCTATCTAGAAGATCAGCTGGAAAAGGCACTGAGAGGCGAAGTCGACTATGATGTGCGTTACCGGATCAGACTGCGCAGTGGTGAGCTTCGCCATATTCGTTCGCAGGGTGTCCTCCGGACCAATTTTGAGGAAGATCCTATCTTTGCGGGCGTGAATCTCGACATTACTGACGAAGTCGCAGTACGGGCCGAGATTGAGCAACGCCGCGAAGAAGCCGACAAGGCCAATCAGGCGAAGTCGCAATTCCTGGCCAATATGAGTCATGAGATCCGGACGCCCCTGAACGGGGTTCTGGGCATGGCGCAATTGCTGCGCATGTCTGCTCTGGATGAGCGTCAGAGCGGTTTCCTGGATACGCTGGAGAATTCCGGCCGCGCCCTGCTGGACCTGATTGAAGACATTCTCGACATTTCCAAGATCGAGGCGGGTGTCCTTCATCTCGACAATCAGGTCTTCGATCTCGCAGCGACAACCAGTTCAGTTGTGGACATCGTTTCCGGGCTGGCGCGGGAAAAAGCCCTGACCGTCTCCCTGGACGCGGATCCGGACGTGCCAGACATGGTCACCGGCGATGAAAAGCGGGTCCGTCAGGTCCTCATCAATATGGCCGGCAATGCCGTCAAATTCACCTCGCAAGGCAGTGTGCGCATCATGCTGAAAGCGGTCGACAAGGACCGCATTCGCTTCGAAGTCGCCGATACCGGCCCGGGTATTCCTGCTGAACAGAGCCAGCATATCTTCAGCCGGTTTGCGCAGGTTGATGACAGCTCGACCCGCGAACATGGTGGCACGGGGCTGGGCTTGGCCATCTGCCGTGAAATTGTGGAGATGGCCGGCGGGCAGATCGGCGTTGAAAGCGTCTTGGGCGAAGGCTCGACTTTCTGGTTTGAGATTCCCTTGCCAGCCGCCGCTGAGGCGCTCGACCTTGCGCGTCCTGAATCTGCAGCCCCCAATCGCGCCGCGCCGAAATCGAGTTCACGCATCCTCGTTGTCGATGATGTTCTGACCAATCAGATGGTCGCTGCATCCCTGTTGCGCGGTGCTGGACATGACGTGCAGACGGCGGGGAATGGCCAGGAGGCATTGGATCTTCTCGAGATCGAGCATTTCGATGCAATCCTGATGGATATCCAAATGCCCGTCATGTCCGGGGATGAGGCCATTCGCCAGATCCGCAAGTCCAACAAACCGTATGCACAGATCCCGGTTTTTGCTGTGACGGCTGACGCAACGCGCGGTGCCGAGGAGCGCTATCTCGCTTCAGGTGCAACGGGTTATCTCGCAAAGCCCCTGGACTTGAAGGCTGTGATGCGTGCGCTTGATCTTGCGCTGGACAAGGCGGCCTAGCCCGACTTCAGATCCGCAATCCCTTCGCGTGCCAGTTCATCAGCGCGTTCATTGCCTGGATCACCGGCATGCCCTTTCACCCAACGCCATTCAATCTGGTGATTTCGGGTCAGCGCATCCAGCCTCTGCCACAAATCGACATTCTTGACCGGTTTCTTACCAGCGGTTTTCCAGTCGCGCTTTTTCCAGCCATGAATCCATTTCGTGATGCCATCGCGCAGATAGACGCTATCGGTGATCAGGATGATGGAATGCCCTGGTTTCTTGACCGCTTCCAGCGCCTGGATCGCCGCCATCATCTCCATACGATTATTCGTCGTGTCTGCCTCGCCGCCTTTGAGTTCCTTGCGATGGCCATTCCATTCCAGAATCGCGCCCCAGCCACCGGGGCCGGGATTGCCTGAACAGGCTCCATCCGTGTGGATTGTAATCGTACTCAACGGGGAATGTCCTCAAGGGGCAGGCCAGCAGCCTGGTAAAAGGTGAGGCGGTCAAAATAACCGCGCTGGAACTGGATCAGTCCGTGCTTGATCTGGAAAAAGCCACATCCACGGAGCCCGTTTGGATCTGACCACTCCAGCATGGCCCAATCGCCGTCTTCGAGGCGGTCTTCAATATCGCAGTGCATATCCTG
>JAAEZM010000008.1:100731-155097 GCA_018222865.1 Alphaproteobacteria bacterium | reverse complement strand
CATGATCACCTCTGATGATGTGCTTTCCGACCCGAAACAGCCGGAAAGTGTGGTCTTTGTGGGCGGTGGCGTGATCGCTCTGGAATTCAGCCATGTCTATGCCCGTGCCGGCACAAAAGTGACCATTCTGGAACTCGCGCCACAGCTCCTGCCGCGCCTGGATACGGATGCGGTCGCTCAATTGCAGGCCGAGACAGAGCGCCTGGGTGTGACCGTGCATACCGGTGTCGGGGTCAAGGAAATCCGGACTGCGCAAAAGGGTCGGGAAGTTGTCTTTGAAAAGGATGGCGAGACGCTGATCATTGCCGCCGAGCAGGTCATCAACGGGGCGGGCCGGATGGCCAATGTCGACACGCTCGATCTCGACAAGGCGGGCATTGATCATGACGGCATCCGCATTGATGTGCATGCCCATCTTCAATCCAAGAGCAATCCGGCCATCTGGGTAGCCGGGGATGCGCTTGTTCACACCGCGCAACTCTCTCCTCTGGCAACGTATGAAGGCCAGGTGGTGGCCCGCAACATCCTCAATGGCGCGACCGAAGAACCCGATTATTTCGCCGTCCCGAATGCGGTCTATACGGTGCCGAGTTTTGCCAGTGTCGGCCTGACTGAAACACAGGCCCGGGAACAGGTCTCAAAACTGCGCGTCGCGGTGAATGATATGAGCGGCTGGTTCTCCGGGAAGTCCTATGCGGAAAGCCTCGCCTGGGCGAAAATCCTTATCGATGAGGAAAGCGATCAGATTGTCGGCGCCCATATTCTGGGCCACCACGCCGATGACCTGATCCATGTCATCGCCTTCTCGATGAAGCACACAGTCACGGCGAGCGCGATCAAGTCGACCCTCTTCGCCTATCCGAGCTTCTCCTCGGATCTGAAAAACCTGCTCTAGCACTGATGCGTCAGGCCTTGGACTGGCGCGCCTGTTTGTAAACCGATTTGGCCCAGCGGCGATGGACCCAGAACCATTGCTCTGGCGCCTGTCGGATCTCGCTTTCAACCCATTGATTGATGCGGGTCACCGTCTCGATAATGGCCGCGGATTTGTCCGGATCATCCGATAGGGCGATGGGCTCATGTGCCTCGACACGGAATTTCACACCGCCCAGACGCCGCACAGAAAGCGGCACCAGTTTGACACCATGACGCATGGCCAGGCGCGTCGGCCCGGGAGCGGTCATGGAGGGGTGCCCGAAGAAAGGCGCTTCCACCCCGTCATTCATTTTCTGGTCGTTCATCAGCGCGACGCTCTCACCGGCTTTCAGGGCCTGCATGAGCGCCTTGGCTCCATCCCCGCCCTTCGCCGTCAACGTCTTCACGCCATAACCCTTGCGGGTCGCGGAAATACGCTGATCGATCAGCGGGTTATTGGCGGCGCGATAGGTGATGTGGCAGGGCAGTCCGGTCTGGGAGATGGCCGCCGCAGCGACTTCCCAGTTCGAGTGATGCATGGAGATGATCACCAGGGCCTCTCCGGCATCGCGTGCGGCTTCGAGACGTTCGCGACCGATAAACTCCACCCGGTCATCAAATTCCGGACCTGCGAACACCGACAGATGGGGCATCTCGCCAATCAGGCGTCCGAAACTCTCCCACATGGCCCCGAGAAGCCGGTCCAGCTCGGGCTTGGCCGCCTCGGGAAAACAGCGCTGCATATTGATCCGGGCGACCTCGTGGACGGGCGTCATCGGGCCGAGCTTGCGCAAAAGCGCGCCAGCTGCGTCAGAGGCCGCATCAATCCCCTTCGCCTTATACCAGGCCTCATAGGCATCCCAGGCCAGGGCCTCCGCCCGCCAGCCCAGACGCGTCAGGAAAGGCGTATCGTTTACCAGTGCTGTCATGCCACCGGTTTACCCATGCTCGCTGGCAGCGTCCACGACGCGATGCAACAGGGCATCAAGAGCCGCCGGATTGGCAAATTCTGCGCGGACAGGCCAGGCCGTCACACGTTTGCGGAAATCCGCCGGCAGGCGCACCCAGTCCTTCTCCGTCGTGATCAGCTGCGCCTCATGCTTTTGCGCCAACGCTTCGAGCCAGTTGAGATCCGAGGCGCTGTAGGGATGATGATCGGGATAATCGGCCTGATCGCGAACATCCGCTCCCGCGCGAGCCAGGCTGTCGAAAAACTTTCCAGGCCGGCCAATCCCGGCAAAGGCAATCAAGGCCCCCGCTGGCGGGGCTTCAAGCGGAGCGAGCCAGGCCTGCAAGACTGGGATCTCCAGCGTGTCGAGGCCAAGCGCCTGATAGCGCGGGATATGATCAGGCCCTGGCGTCATGACGATAACCGCATCGGCGCGCGCCAGACCGTCTTGAACAGGCTCACGCAAAGGGCCCGCCGGAAAAACGAGATTCGCTCCCCAGCCCGCCACGCCATCAATAACGATGATCGACAAATCCTTCTTCAAAGTCGGATTTTGATGCCCGTCATCCATGATGATCATCTGCGCCCCCGCCTCGAACGCAGCCTGGGCGCCCGCGGGCCGGTCACGGCTGACCCAGACCGGTGCGGAGCGGGCCAGCAAGAGCGGTTCATCGCCCACATCGGCCGCCGCATGGTGATCCGGATCAACCTCCACCGGGCCTTTCAGCTTGCCACCATAGCCGCGGGACAAGGCCTGGGCCTTTATCCCCATAGCCTCAAGCCGTGCCAGAATGGTCTGGGAGATCGGTGTCTTGCCGGTGCCTCCCAGTGTGAGATTACCCACGCAGATCACAGGACAGTCGACGCTCTGCGGAAGCGTCCGGGCCAGGCGACGGCGCCCCGCCCACGCATACAAAGCCGCCAGCGGTCTCAACAGAGCCCGGGTCAATGCCGCCGATCCGCGCGGCGCATCCGTGCGCCAGAAAGCCGGTTCCCTCACGCCGTCTCGTCCTCATCATCTGCTTGCGCCGCCAACAGGGTCTGCAAGGCACTGACCGTCCGGTCCAACGCCCCGCCGGATGCAGCTCTAACCGCCTCGCGGGCCGCCTCAATCCTGGGTCCGCGATGATCCCAGATCGCCTCCACCGCCTCGCTCAGCGAAACCGCGTCATCGACCCAGCTCACGGCCTGGCGGGTGCGATAAGCATCATAGACATCTTGAAAGCTGGGCACGTGCTCGCCGGAAATGATTGCTGTTCCGGCCTGCGTCGCCTCGATGGGATTATGTCCACCAATGCCAGCGCGCAGACTGCCTCCAATGAAGGAGGCAGAGGCGACAGCATACCAAAGCGCCATCTCCCCGAGCGTATCGGCCAGCCAGACGCTATGCTCGCTGCCCGGGACAGCATCCTGCGAACGGCGCACGCTGCTCTGCTTCTCGCGCCGGATGAGTTTTTCAATCTCACCCGCACGTTCCGGATGCCGCGGCGCCAGCACCAGCAAGACATTGTCATGGCGCGCTTTGAGCAAGGCATTCGCCGCGAGCACCACGCCCTCCTCGCCGGCATGGGTGGACGCAGCAAGCCAGACCTTGCGTCCTGCCAGCGCGACCTTGATCCGCGACAGGTCATGCGCATCCGGCGGCATGGGACGCGCCTCCAGCTTCAAATTACCCACCAGCGGAACGGGCTCTCCGAGAATATTCTCCAAACCATCACGGGTGCGATTATCCGCGGCTCCGATCCAGTCGAAACAGGCCATCAGCCAGCGCGCCGTATCTGGACGCCGGCGCCAGCTGCGCAGCGACTTCTCATTCATTCGCGCATTTACAAGCGCCATCGGCGTTCCTCGGCGCGCTGTCTCCAGGATCAGGTTTGGCCAGAGCTCGCTCTCGACGAAGACCGCCAGGTCCGGCTGCCAGTGATCAAGAAATCCGGCAACCGCCGATTGCGTATCGAGTGGAATGAATTGATGTCGCGCATTGGAGGGCAGCCGTTTTTCCATCAGCGAGGCAGAGGTCAGTGTCCCGGTAGTCACCAGAAAACTGAGATCTGGTTCGATACCGCCCAATTCCTCCACAAGCGTAGCGATCATCAAGCTCTCGCCGACACTGGCTCCATGCAGCCAAACCAGCCGCCCCTCGGGCCGTATCGCCTTGGGTCGGCCGAGGCGTTCATTTCGACGCTCCGGGTTTTCTTTTCCAGCCTTGGCCCGCCGCTCCAAAATCATCGGAGCAAATGGCGCCATCACCCGCATCAAGCCGCGATAAAAGGATAGCGCCGGCGGCAAGCTCATTCGATGACCCCATACGGCCCGGTCTTCTGTCGATCAGCGTCATCGGGCAGGACGACCTCTCCCCCAGCAGCTTCATCAGCCTCCAAGGAGATGCGATTGAGCGCGGCTTCCATCTCGTCACGTGCGGCTACCAGCTCTTCCTGAGTCGCATCGGGCGCGACATAGATAGGATCGCTCCAGACGATAACGCCGCGGGTGAAAAATGCGGGCAGATAGTGTTTATCCCAGGACCGGTGCAGCACCGTCTTGCGCTTGGTTGACCAGGTAAAGGCCAGGATGGGCACGCCCGTATCGCGCGCCAGTCGTACCGCTCCGAAACTCGCCCGCATTCGCGGTCCCCGCGGACCATCCGGCGTCATCGCGGCACTGCCGCCCTGCTCCACATGACGAAGGACTTCGCGATAGGCTGCGCTACCGCCCTTATCCAGATGAGCCTTTTGACGATTGTGCGAAGAGCCTCGAGCCAGTTTCACATTAAACCAGCGAGCAAAGCGCGCGCCGAATTCAGCGTCTCGTGAGCGCGAGGCCACGGCCATCATTCGCACGCGATTGCGGTTCCATCCCTGCAACGCCATAAGCACCCGGCCATGCCAGAACACGCCAACAATCGGGATGTTTTCTTTGTGAACCTTTTCAAGAAACGCCCCATTGCGCACCTCCCAGCGAATGGAGCGGCGCACGGTTTCGACGTATAGGAAAACAAGAAACGCAATGATTTCCTGCATCCACGCTTTGGACATCAAACGTTTCAACATAGTGTCCCTTGCTCGCTCTCTCTCGGCAAAAGGTCAAGAGTGCCTCGCGGTTGCCAGCGCGCCTTATCAATCCTAAATCCGACTCGAAGAAACGGATACAGCATGGCTTACGACCTTACCGACCCGAAAGACCGCAAGCGCGCGTGGAATGATTATCTCTGGAAAGATCACGGAATTTTGCGTGAGCGCTTCCATAATATGCACGAGGTCGGCGGGGGAATGTGGCGCGCGAATCAGCCCTCTCCCCAGCGCCTTGAAGAGCTGAAGGCCGACGGGTTCAAGACCATTCTCAATATCCGCGGCACCCAGCCAGGGGTTTGTTATTACGACCTGGAAAAGGAAGCCTGTGAAAAGCTCGGACTGGTGATGATCGATATGCCGTTCGGTTCACGCGAGGCGCCGTATCTTGATCGCATGCAGCGCGCCAAACGGATCTTCAGCGAGATCGAATACCCGGCCCTCCTGCACTGCAAGTCCGGCGCTGACCGGGCGGGCCTGATGTCCGTCTTCTTCCGCCTGGTTCATCTGAACCTGCCCTATGAAGAGGCCATCACCCACCTCTCACTCAAATACCTGCATGTGAAAGCCGGCAAGACCGGTGTCCTTGATCACTTTTTCGAGACCTACCGGATCTACAACGAATCGAATCCAGTTGCGTTTTGGGACTGGGTCGAAAATGTCTACGACCGAGATGCAGTGCAGTCGGAATTTATGGCGAGTTGGTGGGGTAACCTATTGACCGAGCGTATTCTTCGCCGCGAGTAGGCGAGCGCTGATTCTTTATAACCCCCTGATTCATCAGATATGAGACTCCTCTCCCACAGGTTTGCGGCACATTAATCTCCGTTAACCACGTTAGCGCGCCTTGGTCCGCGCTGATGGCGGGACTGGGAGATAAGGGCATGCGTGATCTGGCGCTCAAGGAAGACGTTCAAAGTAAAGCTGTAAGCAAGGACCGGCTTAATCATCTCAACTATCTGATGTCGCGCGAGTGCTGCCAGAGCTTCCTCGGTGCTTTCGTCAAGCAGACCGCAAAGCTTTTCAATGCGGACAGGGTTTTTGTCGGGCGGATTGATGTCGGTCATCGCTATATCCGAACGCTGCGCGTCGCCAATCCGCGCGAGCTGACCTCCAATTTCTGCTATCCGCTTGAGGGCACACCCTGCGCCGAAGTGATGCGGGTGGGCGCGGCCATTCATGATGATGATGTCGCCGGTTCTTTCCCGCAGGACTTCATGCTGCGCGAGATGGGCATTCGCGGTTATCTCGCCATGCCGCTTTTCCAGGGCGCACAATCTGTCGGCATTATTGTCGCGCAATTCCGCGGTTCGGTTGAGAGTGCAGACGAGCTCCTGAGCGTGTTCAATCACTACAAGCGCCGCCTGACGTCGGACATTCTGGCGCTGGAATCGAGTGACCGGGCTGCCCTGGCCGTACGCGGCACCTCAGACGGTATTCTCGATTGGTGTCTGGACACTGACCAGGTCTACCTCTCTGCCCGGTGCCGCGCACTCTTGGGCTATAAGGCCAAGGATTTCACCGCCGGCTCAGATGCCTTCCGCACCCTGCTGCATTGCGATGATCGCAATCGTTTCACCTCGGGTCTGACCACCCATTATCGCTCCGGCCGTCCTTTCGATATGACGGCGCGGGTCAAGGTTGTCGGCGGCACATATCGCTGGTTCCGGATACGGGGTGAAGCCGTGAGAACGCCGGACGGCGAACCGCATCGTTTTGTGGGCGCGCTGACCGATATTCACGACCTGGTAGAGGCCCGCCAGCAAGCGACCGAGGCCAGCCGCGCCAAGTCCAAATTCCTGGCCACGATGAGCCATGAAATCCGCACACCGATGAACGGTGTCCTGGGCATGTCGAGCCTGCTCTCCAGCACCGACCTCACACAGTCACAGACGGAAATGGTGGAGCTCATCCAGCAGTCTGGACAAGCCCTGCTCGATATCCTCAACGACATACTGGACCTGGCGAATATCGAGTCCGGTCGGTTCGAGATCGAGAACTCCGTCTATAATCCCGCCGAGCTCACCCAGAGTGTCGCAAGCCCTTACCGTCTAAAGGCCAGCGAAAAAGGTCTCGCCCTGCATGTCGAGATTGATCCGTGCGCCGAGAAGGAAGTGTCCGGCGATCCGGCACGTATCCGCCAAATCCTGTCCAACCTCCTCTCCAATGCCGTGAAATTCACGGATCGCGGTGAGATCCGCCTGCGCTGTCTGACCTCGCAGGATGTGTTGGGACAGCAGACCGTTTTCTTCGAGGTCGGCGATACGGGTATCGGTATGGACACCGATCTGGTGGGCCGCATTTTCCGCCCCTTCAGCCAGGCTGAAAGCGAAATGTCGCGGAAGAATGGCGGCACGGGGCTGGGCCTGGCCATTGCCAAAAAGCTCGCCGAGCTGATGGGCGGTGACATCTTCGTTGAGAGTGCGCCAGGGGCCGGGTCTGTTTTCTCTGTGGAACTGCCCGTCAAAGCAAAGCCAGCGGGCGAAAACGATCCAGCCTAGCTATCCTCGCCAAATTGCAGACGGCTGAGCTTGGCATAAAGCCCACCGGCGGCGACCAGCTCGTCATGGCGGCCCGTTTCCACCACACGGCCCTCGCTCATCACATAGATCCGATCCGCTTCGCGCACGGTTGAAAGGCGGTGCGCGATCACCAGGCTGGTTCGCCCTTTTGACAAGCGCTCCAGCGCGGCCTGCACACGCCGTTCCGATTCCGTGTCCAATGCGGATGTGGCTTCGTCCAGCAGAAGAATGGGCGCGTCTTTGAGGATGGCCCGGGCGATAGAGATCCGCTGGCGCTGTCCGCCCGAAAGATTGCTGCCACGCGCGCCGACCGGGGCGTCATACCCGCCGGGCAATTCCATGATGAAATCATGAGCATCCGCCGCTTTCGCGGCTTCAATAATATCAGCGTCGGACGCATCCAGCCGGCCGAAGGCGATATTGGCCCGCACCGTATCATCGAACAGGGTGACGTCCTGGCTGACCAGGGCCATGGCGCTGCGCAGGCTCGCGAGTGTGACGCCTCGAATGTCCTGGCCATCAATCACCACCTCGCCCTGAACCACATCATAAAGACGCGGAATGAGATTGAGCACGGTGGATTTGCCCGAACCGGACGGCCCGACCAGGGCGATCATCTCACCCGGCGCAGCACTTATGGAAACATCATCCAGCGCCGCTGTCCCATCGGGATAGGTGAAGCTGACCGTGGACAGCTCGACACGGCCACCCTTGCCTTCAAAATCCGGCGCATCAAGCGCAGGCCGAATGTCCGCCTGGGTGTCGAGAATGGCGAAGACACGGTCGAGAACAGCGAACCCCTCCTGCACAACAGCATTCAGCGTTCCTATGGCCCGGATTGCGGGAGACATGACACCAATCCCCGTCAGCACGCCGAGAATATTGCCGATTGAGGTCTCGCCATTCATCAAGCGCCAACCGGCAAAGCCCACCAGGCCGGCGAGCGCCAGACCACCCGCGACTTCGAGGATCGGATCGACGCGCGCCTTATTCTCGGTAATGCGCAATAAATACCGAAGGCGCTCGGCAAAGGAGCGACTGGCGCGCTCGCTTTCATAGTCTTCCAGACCATAGGTCTTGACCATGCGCGCACCGGAGAAGCTCTCTTCGAGTTGGCTGGTCACAGCACCCATTTGGGATTGGGCCTGGGCAGACGTCTTGCGCAGTCTTTGACCGATCTGGATGACGGGATAAAAGGCGATCGGATAGACGATCAATATCATCGCCGTCAGCATCCAATCGAGATAGAGCATCCAGCCAATCGTCGCCACGACCATCAAGATGTCGCGGACCAGATTATTGGCCAGCCGGTTCAGCGTCTCGCGCAGAAGCGTGATGTCATTGGTGAAGCGGGAAATGATCGAGCCGACCGCCTCGCCTTGCAAGCGCGCGAAGTCCGCATGGATCAGCTTGGCAAACATGGCGTTTTGCATGTCCTGCATGACATGCAGGGCCAGCTTATTGGTCTGGACAGTCTGCGCGTAAAGGCTCAAGGCGCGAAGGCTTGCCAGGGCAATAATCACTAGCGGGGCGAGCGGAAAGAAATCCGGATTGCGGGCCTCGAGCAGATCGAAAGTCCAAGCGATCAACCCGGCATAGCTCGCGGCTGCCCCAGCGGTTATGGCCGAGAAAATCAGTCCAAGCGCTACCAGGCCGGGACGATGGGAGACCCAATCGCGCCAGAGCCGGCGCCCCAGCGCCCAGGTTGATGTCCGCGGCGGCACGCTCAAGACAGGACTTATTTCTGAGGGTTCGGAACGAGCAACTGGTGCGCGTGGATGATGAAATAGCGCATATGCGCATTATCCACTGTGCGCTGGGCTGCACCTTTCCAGGCGGCGCGGGCTTCTTGATAGCTGCCGAACGCACCTACGAAATCGACGGCTTCGAGGTCTTTGAACGAGATATTATCGGGATCGACTTCCGCCAGCTCACCGCCAATCACGATGTGAAGCAGCTGTTTGTCGATCTTTGTATCGGTAGGATTAGCCATTTCGATATCCTCTTGGAGGGAAGTTAAAGACCGCCGACCGCCATGGCGTCGACGAAAACGCTGGGACTATTCATCGCCCCGTAAAACTCAAGATCGCTCGCCGGAACCAGACGGCCGAAGATCTCGATGAGATTACCTGCAACCGTGATCTCGCTCACCGGATAGGCGATCTCGCCTTGCTCGATCTTGTAGCCAGACACGCCAACCGACCAGTCGCCAGTATTAGCATTCAAAGAGGGGCCGAACATTTCCATTACCAAAAGCCCGTCCTTGATGCCGGCGATCATATCTTCGCGGCTGGAAGCGCCGGCTTCCAGATGGATATTGGTCGGACCGGCACCCGGCGGTCCGCCGAGATTACGGTGGGCATGGCCGGTCGGCGCCATGTCGAGCTGGCGGGCCGAGGCCGAGTTGAGGAACCAGGTGGTCAAACGGCCCCGGTCGATGATTGCACGCGGCTGATTGACCGTCCCTTCGCCATCAAAGGGCGCAGATCCATGCGCCCAGTCGCGATGGGGTTCATCACGAACGGTAATGGTCTCGCCAAAGACCGGCTCGCCCAGCTTGTCACGCAGGAAGGAGACCCCGCGCGCGACTGCAGGACCGCTGATCGCGCCACACAGCGCACCCAGGAATGTCGAAGCCACACGGCGGTCGAACACCACAGGAAGGCTGCCGCTTTCAATCTTGCGCGGACCGACACGGCGCGCCGTACGCTCGCCGGCCTCCGTGCCGATATCGAGCGTGGTGCGCAAATCCCCCGGGCGACGCGCGCTGGTGGCCGCGTAATCGCGCTCCATCGCGCCATCCACCGCTGCAATGACGCTGGCGCCATAGCTGAACATGGATTTGCGCCATCCGCGATTAAACCCGGTCGATGTGGCATAGGCTGCGCCACCCTGACCGAAGCTGGCAAAGGCCGCATCCGTCATGGTCACGCCCTCAATGGCGCGCGCAGCCTTTTCGACTTCATTGGCATGCGCTTCGAGTTCTGCCGGACCCCATTGGCTTGCATCAAACAAGGCCAGTTCGGGCGGATCCGTGGCCAAGCGGTCAGCTTCGGCAAGCATGGCATAAGGATCTTCCGGAGCCGCCTTGGCCATGGCCAGCGCGCGCCCGATCACGGCATCACGGCCCGCAATTGACAGGTCGGAAAAAGCGACACCGGCCTGTTGCTTGCCAATGAAGACACGCACACCAGCATCGAGACTTTCGGAGCGTTCGATGTCTTCCAGCTGTCCGTCACGCACAGAGAGTTCGGTCGAACGGGATTCACCGATTGAAGCTTCGGCCGCATCGGCCCCTGCCTTAATCGCGCGATCAACGAGGTCGGCTGCAATCTCCTGCAGGCGAGCGGTATCGGGAGCGTCGGATTGAGTTGTCATATCTGGGCTATAGCCGCATGCGCGGCCCTCCGGCAATCCTTAGAAGGCAGAGATAATAAGCAGGCCACCCATGCCGAGCAGGGCGAGCCAGCTGAGAAGCGTCCCCACCAGGCGGCCAAAGCTTCGGCCGGGTGCGGAGAGGAGGCCCTGGGCATGCAACAACCGCCCTGCGACCAATCCGCCACCGAGAATATGCAGCGCCAAGACAGGGGCGTTGACCAGGGCGAGGAGGATAAGGGCACCGATTCCGGGCACAGCATTCTCGATCGCATTGGCATGCGCACGGACGGCCTGTTCAAGCTTTTCGTCCGCGCCAGTGCCAAGGCTCACAAGTGTGCGGCGACGGTTCAGCGTTACGACGAACGCCAACACCACCAGGAGGATCACCAAAATCCCGGAGTAAAAGGCTGCGATCTCTAATCCAGTCATGCTTGTTCCTTCATGTCCTCGCCATCCTGCGATGGATCGATCTGGCTGGCTTCGCGAATGGCATCGGCCAGAACCGCAGGCTCCTGCGCCCCTGATACGGCAAAGCTTCCATTGAAAATGTAGGTGGGAACGCCGGAGACGCCGAGCTTGCGGTAAAACATCTCCTCCTCCCAAACGTCTTTCGCGTCTTGCTCACCGGAAAGGAGATTGGCGATGATATCGCGCTCCAACCCGGCCGTTTCCGCGATATCCGTGAGCACTTCAGGATCACCGATATCGCGGCAGTCTTTGAAGAAGGCAGCGAAGATCGCCTCACCGGTCGTGTCAGCCAGCCCCTGACCTGCAGCCCAGCGCATCAGACGATGAGCGTTGAGTGTATTGGGCCGAACCTTAAGGTCATCGAAGCGGAACTCGATACCGGCAGCCGGTGCGGCAGCCTCCAGGAATTCACGCATCTGCTGCCAGCGCCCAGCGGCCTCCTCACCAGAGAATTTGGACTTCATATACTCGCGATAGGGACGCCCTTCGCGCGGCAAGGTGGGATCGAGCTGATAGGGACGCCAGATCGTTTCGATCTTGACACCGGAGGTCTGCGCCACGGCCTGATCCCAGTTGCGCTTGCCAAGCCAGCACCAGGGACAGACAAAATCGGCGACAATGTCGACGGAAACAGGAAAAGCCATGTCCGTCAGTTAGGATGTTTTGCGGAGAAATGCGAGGGGTTTGGACGGGCGGTCACCCCCCTCCTGTGGACTACACGCCAATGGAGACTACGAAGAAGGGGGGATGACACCCACCGCCCACCTGGGCTCTGGGGTGCGATCAAACGGTTATATCTAGAAGTCTGTCCGTCATCTCGCTGGACGCTTTAAGTACGGCCGCGGAGGCCGCGTGCGTGGTTTCGGCTTTCTTCACCGCCACCAAGGCTTCAACAATGCCCTCATCCTTCGCGGCCGCTTCAACGACATTGCGAGATGCCGTGTTGAAATTGGCCTGGGACTGCATCATGCCAGCCAAGGCAGTATTGAAAGCGATATTCATGCGGCCATCATAGCGGCTTATACCCGCGGCGGGGTGAAAACCGATCGGGCTGGTTAAGCGCCGGTAAAGACGTTGCGTGCTAACCGGTCGCGGCTTATTGAGGGAGGGCGCAAGCGCTGTTCCCGCTTTGCAGCTCGCGCGTCCTGTGTGAGTTTCCCCGCATTATTCAGAAACGAGAGAGAGACTTCATGTCCGCTTCCAAATCCGAGACGATCAAGGTTCATTTTGAACTGTCCGAGACCGATCTTGAATTCTTCAAGAAGCGCCTGGACAAGGCACGCGAAGGCCGCAACACCAACGAGGCAGACATCCTCGAGAGCGTGGCGGCGATGAAGAAGGAAGCCTGCGCCTCCAATCCGCCAGCCTTCGTGGAAGAGCGCCTTGAGCTGCTCGACCCGCTCGTCGGCATGGTGCGCGATGAGGACTGGAAACTGTCCGGCGATGACCGCAACCGCGTTCTCGACGCGCTCGCTTACTTCGCCGAGCCGGATGACCTTATCCCCGACCGTATCCCGGGCATTGGCTATATCGATGATGCGATCATGATCGAGATCGTCGCGAGCCTACTGACACCGGAACTCGACGCCTATGCAGAATTCTGCGCGCACCGTGAAGATCTCAAATCCGGCGATGAAGACCTGCCATCGCTGGAAGAAGCGCGCAAGGTGATGCAGTCCCGCATGCGCCGCCGCCGCGGCCGTGCTCGGGCCGGCGGCTTTTTTCACGCGGCAGTTCGCACTCATTTCTAGCCGGCCAGCGGTGGAGGTAAGACCTCCACCGCGCTGCAGACTGCTCGCAGCCTAAACTGCACGCAATCGCGGCTGGCGGGTTTTGAGGAACTCGCCGACCGCTCTTGCGGCCTGACGAATACGCTGCTCATTCTCGACCAGCGCCAGGCGCACATAGCCCTCACCATGCTCGCCAAATCCGATACCCGGGGCGACCGCCACACCCGCTTCCTCCATCAACGCCTTGGAAAAGGCGAGTGACCCCATTTCCTCGCAGCCCGGCGGCAGCGGTGCCCAGGCGAACATGGATGCCTCCGGCGAGGGGATTTCCCAACCGGCCCGGCTAAAGCTCTCCACCAAGACATCGCGGCGCTGCTTATAGATGGCGCGCGTTTCCTCGACACAGTCCTGCGGACCATCCAGTGCGGCACATGCGGCGACCTGGACTGGCGTATAGGCACCATAATCGAGATAGGATTTCACCCGTGCGAGTGCTGCGACGAGGTGAGCGGAGCCGGCAGCGAAACCGACACGGAAACCGGCCATGGAGTAGGTTTTCGACATGGAGGTGAATTCAATCGTGCGCTCTTTCGCCCCCTCAACCTGAAGCATGGACGGGGTCGGCGTATCGCCGAAATAAATCTCGGAATAGGCCAGATCGGAGAGGATGAGGAGATCCTCCTCCTCCGCGAATTTCACAACTTCCCGATAATAGTCCAGCGAGGCGATCTGAGCGGTCGGATTGGACGGGAAACACATCACCATGGCGATTGGTTTCGGAACAGAATGCTGAACCGCGTGCCGCAATCCGGCAAGATAGTCTTCCGGAGACGGCGCGGGCACATGCCGGATCACTCCGCCGGCAATGAGAAAGCCGAATGTGTGAATGGGGTAGGATGGGTCCGGGGACAGGATTACATCACCCGGCGCCGTAATAGCCTGAGCGAGGTTCGCAAAACCTTCCTTGGATCCGAGCGTTACGATCGTCTCTGTATCCGGATCCAGTTCGACGCCAAAACGCCTCTGATAATAGCGCGCATGGGCCTTTCGCAGTCCTGGAATACCGCGCGAGGCGGAGTAGCGGTTCGTGCGCGGGGTCTCGGATACCTCTTTCAGCTTGTCGATAATATGCTGCGGCGTCGGAAGATCGGGATTTCCCATCCCGAAATCGATGATATCCGCACCATTTGACCGCAAATCCGCCTTCAAGCGATTCACTTCTTCGAAAACATAGGGTGGAAGCCGTTTGGTTCGGTGAAATTCCATTGCACTATCCTGCATACTCGCAATATTTTCCCATCAAACGCCTAGTCTCGCGCTCACGCAAGAGACTAGGTGCGTGAGGTGGCCGCAATCTGACGAAAATCTGCAGATTTAAAGAAAAGCCCCACCAGGCAGGCGCCGGCGGGGCTTAAACAGCGAGCTATCAAATCAGCCAGAGATCAGTTGCCACAGGCTTCGAAATGACGCGTCAGGAGTGCAGTCCATTCTACGTCACCACCATCGCTGACATGCAAGAGACGCAGACGGAAGTCGGTATAACCGGGATGGTTGGGCGCCGGGAAGATAGCGTCCACGACGTGACCTTCATCCGCATCCAGCCAAAGCTGACCTTGAGTGCCCGACGCGCCCTCCCACTCGAAGGCAGACCCGGTCAGGGCATAGCGCTCCGTGCGATGGCCAAGGTGTGAAACGCTGCCCGTGTGCGCCGCTTCGACCTCTCCCATCCAGAAGAGCGGATCGACAGAACTGCTATCCGCCCAGAGCAAGGCCATTCCAAAGCCGAAACCAGCCGCAGGGTTATCGAGATGCGGTGTGGCAACCGTAAAGCTGGCCAAATCGAAATCGAATAAGTGCCAATGCTCATTTCCGATCTCCGCATCCTCCCGGATCTCGACGTCAGGTAGCTGGACCAGCATATCAACTTGGCTCCCCTCTTCATTCGTCGTCAGGAAGGCAAACTCGACATGCTCGGCATTGGGCTGCAGCTGACCACCGGTAATGGTGTGAGCTGAGAGGGTTGAAAGATCGAGTTCGGCGGTCACCAGCGCGGCATTATAGCAAAGCCCGTTTTCCTTATAGACTTCCAGCTGGGTCGCGCTGCGCCGATAGACGGTCACGCGCTCGTCAAGCGAACCATCTGTGTTCGTGCGTTCGTAGTAGTAGATCCGGCCAATGTGATCGTCCGCGGCATCATAGGTCCAGGGGGTAGAGCCTCCGGCACTGGCCGCAAGCCCCATCATCGCGGTTCCGGCAGCGAGGAAAGTTTTGATCGTGCTCATTGTCTTACTCCGAAAGGTCTTGAAGGGCGCGCGCAAGGACCGGATCCGTGCCCGCTACATAGTCTGAAAAGCGATAGGGAATAACGACATCCGGCGTCACAAAACGGCGGTCATCGTCGGCATGGGAGGTTTGGTAGTATTCGCTGGCGTGAATGATCGGCAGCAGCGAATTCGGCGTCACGAAGATGTTGGTCTCACCATAGTGATTGGGCCGGTCCGCAGTAGGCTGACCATAAAACCGTGCTGACGTCTGCTGCTCGAGATCGGAAACCAGCATGACCGCGGCCGAATGGGTCATGCGACTGGTGAGCACCTGGATACGGCCCTCCAGCTCCGGCACTGAAACAAGCGCCTCCATCAAACCTGGATTCAAGCTTCCGTCACCGCCCAGACAGCGCCGCAGATCCAGAACCAGCGCCGGCTCGTCGAGCAAAAGAGCCTGCGCAACGGCAGAGCGTGCCATCTCTGCATAGCTTCGCTCCGCAGCATCGCCAATTTGGGTAATCTGTACATAGACGGCTTCTTCCAGCGCCTCGACGCGCCAGGGACCGTTAAACGCTTCGCGCCAAAGCGGAGTTTGCGCCGCGGCGATACGCCAGTCATCGGCGCCATATCCGCTGTCGCCTGAGAATATCCAGTCATAGGCGATACCAGCCTCTAACGGTCGCAGGCTCACCTCCTCGCCCGCCAGGGTGAGGCGGATATCATCCGGGCTCTCGGCCAGATCAAGCGCGGCGAGCAATTCGGCCTGCATCAACCATTCAGCCACAAATTCGGACGCAAAATTCACTGCGTCGCGGGGCAAGAGCTCCATAACACGTGAAATCACGTCTTCAGCAGACACGTCGCCGAAGCCTTCGACACGCTGGCCCAAGAGGTGCGCATGCGCCTGCCCGGTTCCAACGATGAAGAGGCCTTCGTCAAACCATTCAAACCTCACGGGCAATGAGCGAAAGCCGGGGCCTGGCGGCAGACCGTCAAACGGCATGGCATGCATAGGCATCCAGGTATGGCCATCACCCACCAGCGCGATGATGCGGGCCAGCCCGGCAATACGCTCGGCACGGTCCATATCCGATAGCGCGGCGCGATAATCGGCAATCGCTGCATCGAACTCGATCTGTGGCGTCAGGAAATAGGGATTATCGTGCTCTGCCACCAAAACGGTCAGGAAGGCATCTAGATCTTCCTCCCAGGGTGCGGTGGGCTCCTCGGCCGCGCCCATCGCCGTCACGCCGAGCGTGAGGGCAAGGGCGGTGCCATGCATCCAGTTGAACATGTGAACTCCTTCCGGGCTCTCTTTAAACAACTTTGGACTTGAGTCCAAGTTTTGTCGAATAAGAGATGCCTGGTGGTTCAGCTTTGGATGCACAAATCCTGATTTATTTTGCGACCCCTGAAAAAAGAGCGTCAAAACGGTCGCTTAGATCTTTTGAAAAATCGGTTTCCTGACCGCGATTGACCCAGTCATGTGCAGTCACGGTCAAGAGAGCCACGAATAAATCGGCCAGAAAACCCGGATTCACGTCCGCCCGGATCTCGCCATTGGCTTGCCCCGCCTCAATCAGCTCGAGGAAATGAATTTGCAGGGCATCATCCAGCTCACTCTCGGTGGCGGCTAGCGGTCCATGCCCCATCGCCAGAGAGGCAATATGAACAATGATCTCCCTGTTCGCCTCGGCACCGGCAGCTAGCGCATCCAGCAAAAAGCCCAGCCGGGCACGGCAGCTATTGGAGGTCTGCGCTTTCGCCTGCTCGATAACCTGATAGGTGAAACGCTCAAACCACTCGCCAAGAAAAGCCAGCTTGGCAGGGAAATGATTGAACACGCTGGCCCGGGCGACACCCGCGGCCTTGGCGATATCACTCATGGTGACAGCGTCATAGCCGCGCTCCCGGATCAGCGTGATCGCGGCGAGGAAGATTTTCTCACGATTGGCCTGAGCCCGTTTGGACAGAGGTTTCGGCGTCGCAATATCTGAAGCAGCATCATTCATACCGCCAGATTCTCTAATTTTGGACCAGAGTCTAGATATTAGTTGTTTGAGAGCGCCGTCAGGTCCATTTCCAGGAGAAGTTCCGGGTCGACATAGAGCTCATTGCGCAGCTTTACGCGCCAGTCGAGATGGGAGCCCGTAGACCGGCCTGTCGCGCCCATCTCACCGATCAGCTCGCCTTGTTCGACGATCTGACCCTCTTCAACACTGACACCGGACAAGTGCAGGAAAGCGGAGACCAGGCCCTGGCCGTGATCGATAAAGATCAGACCACCTTCATAGAACATGTCCGCCTCGGCCAGGGTGACAATCCCCCCAGCCGGTGCGACGACCGGTGTGCCGACAGCATTGGCGACATCAATTCCCCAGTGAACGCCACGCTCTGCGCCATCATTATAGACGCGTGCCGAGCCATAAACGCCGGTGGTCACGCCCTCAGTCGGCGAAATGAAACCATCGAGAAAGCCCGTCCCGTCCCAATTGGATCTGAAGGCCGCTTGCTTCTGCGCATATTCGCGCTGACGACGCGGCAGCGTCGAGGGATCTGGCGTCACGGTGGATTGCGGCACGCCATTAATGCGCTGGAGACGGTATTCGCGCTGGGTGATTTCCCGCGTTTCATCCGTCAGTGTTGTCCAGCCATCCTGGTCGATCTCTACGCGATAGGATTGCAGAGCCGGTGTCTGACGCGGAATGCCGATCAAGACCCAATAGGCTTCGTCTGAGTCATAGGTCTGTTCGCCCAGAGTTACGCGAGCCGGAACACCCCAGTTGCACGCAAGCAAGCCACCTTCGATGAAGTCGCCGGTGCAACCGCGCGGTTCTGACGGCGAGATGTTGGTCGTACTCGCCTCGCCAGTCGCAGAAATCAGATCAGCAATCGGATCCGCCTCGATAGACGGTTGGGTTGCCAGTAGTGCAGCAAGGAGCGCAATCATCAGACCTCTCCGTTCAGCTCGCGCCAGCGCGCCGTCGCGATCAGCGCGTCCTTATAGGCTTCCTGCTCATCGACATTCCAATAGCGCAAATCAGTCAAGGCAATCGCATCTCCGGTCACCGCGCATTTCACAAATGCGCCAGGCTTCAAAATGATGAAATCGCTATCGCCAAATTCGAGAACGGCTTCGCCCTGGAATTCAGCATCAAAGGAGGTATCGCTCATATCAACTTTCTAGCATGGACTCGCGTGAACCGGGAGTGATCAAGATCAGATCGCAGCTTTTTAAAAAAGCGTCCCCTGATTATCAGATGGGGATGACGGCTTCTTTGATCGAGCCTTATTCGCAGTCGACGGTTTCTTGACCACTGGCTCGGATGGCACCACGGGCGGACTGTCCTCGAGGCCTGCCGGACCGCCTTCAATCACCGCTTTACGGCGCGCATCAGCGAATTCCAGATCCACACTCGCCCCGGCGCTGAGATGCTTGCCGTCGCGCACCAGCTTGCCCTGCTGGTCATAGACAAGCACGAAGCCTCGCGAAAGCACGGATTGATGGCTCAGCGATTTCAACCGTGCCGACCAGTTCTCGGCCTCGCGGGCACGATCCTTGAGGACGCGTTTTACGGCCGGTTCCAGGCGCGTGCCGCGGTCTTTCAGCCGCTCGCTCTTCTGCACAATATCCCGCTTCAGCGCCGACGGCTTCAGCCCGGCCGCCATCACCATCAACCGCCCCCGCTTCTCCGCGGTGTGATTGAGCAAGGCTCCGTCCAAACGGTCCGCGACCATATCAAAGCGTTGACGCTTCAGCTCCAGCAGAGCCGTCGGTTTTGGCAAGGCTCGCGCGGCAGAGCGCAATTCCGTGCGCTTGGTCTCGATTGTCCTCGAAAGGGCGGCGACCAGGCGCCCCCCCAGCATATCGAGTCGCGCCTTGAGCTCGGCGCGTACCGGCACCGCCATTTCAGCGGCACCGGTCGGTGTTGGCGCCCGGCGGTCGGAGGCGAAATCGATCAGGGTAGTATCTGTCTCATGGCCGACAGCCGAGATCAGCGGGATATCGCTTTCAGCCGCCGCTCGCACCACGGCTTCCTCGTTGAAACTCCAAAGATCCTCGATGGATCCCCCGCCGCGCGCCACGATCAGCACATCCGGGCGCGGCACAGATCCGCCCGGCTCGATTGCATTGAAACCGCGGATGGCGGCCGCGATCTGCCGGTCCGCCCCCTCGCCCTGCACCAGGACGGGCCATAAGAGGACGTGACGCGGAAAACGGTCTTCCAGCCGGTGAAGAATATCACGGATCACCGCCCCGGTCGGAGAGGTGACGACACCGATAGTGCGCGGCAGAAAAGGAATCGCCTTCTTGCGCTCGGGCGCAAACAGGCCTTCTGCAGCGAGCTGTTTCTTGCGCTCTTCCAGCAGCGCCATCAGCGCTCCGGCACCGGCCGGCTCCATCGTGTCGACAATCAGCTGGTACTGCGAGCGGCCGGGATAGGTCGACATCCGGCCTTCAATAATGACCTCAAGTCCCTCTTCCGGCTTGAAGCGGAAGTGTGCCGCCGTCCCCTTCCAGGCGATGGAGGCAATAACGGAGCGCTCATCCTTGATGTCGAAATAGACATGGCCGGACTTTGCGACGACAACCCGGCCCAGCTCCCCGCGCACTCGGACATGGCCAAACGCGTCTTCAACGGTACGCTTGAGCGAACCGGCGAGTTCGGAAACGGTGAATTCGTGGACGTTGCCATCAGTCATGGTCATCATGTCTTGGTAAAATGCATCGCCCGGCTTCGCAACGGCGGACGGGACTTACCATCTGCGATCAGTTGCGATAGGCAGGCGCCATACTCTTATTCGGCGAAGTAATGGGGACGGAGATGAAGCTTCTGGTGATCGGATCGGGCGGGCGCGAACACGCCCTTGTCTGGAAACTGGCTCAAAGCCCCAAACTCACCAAGCTCTATGCTGCGCCTGGCAGTCCTGCCATTGCCGAGCACGCCCAATGCGAAAACATTTCCGTCTCTGACCTTGATGGCCTTACTGAATTTGCCAAGCGCGAGGCTATTGATCTGGTCATTGTCGGCCCGGAGAACCCGCTCTGTGAGGGCCTGGCCGATCAGCTCCGCGCCGAGGGCATCGCCGTGTTTGGCCCCTCAAAAGCCGCTGCCATGCTGGAAACCTCCAAGGCCTTCGCCAAGGATTTCTACGCCCGCCACAATGTGCCGACGGCGCGCTATGGAATTTTCACCGACGCCGCCGAAGCCAAGGCATTCCTGGACACGTTTGAACCGCCTTACGTCTTGAAAGCCGATGGTCTGGCTGCCGGCAAGGGCGTCGTGATCCCGGAAACCCGCGCGGAGGCCGAGGCCGAGATCGATGAATTCCTCTCGGGCAAATTCGGCGATGCATCAAAAACCCTTGTGATCGAGGAATTCATGCGCGGCGAGGAAGTCTCCATTTTCGCGCTGAGTGATGGCAAGAGCGTCAAATTCTGCGGAGCCGCACAAGACCATAAGCGCGTTGGTGAAGGCGATACGGGTTTGAATACAGGCGGTATGGGCGCCTATTCCCCGGCTCCGGTCGCAACGCCTGACATCATCGATCAGGCGATGAAAACCATCATCGAACCGGTTGCCCACGGACTGTCCAGCGAAGACGCTCCCTTCCAGGGCGTGCTTTTCGCCGGCCTCATGGTGACAGAGGACGGCCCGAAAACTGTCGAGTTCAATATCCGCTTCGGCGATCCGGAATGCCAGGTTCTGATGATGCGGATCGCCGATGATTTGCTGCCCTATCTGGAGGCCTGCGCAAACGGCACGCTCGCCGACATGCCAGAGATCAGCTGGAAAGCGGAGCCAGCCATCACCGTTGTCATGGCCGCCGATGGATATCCGGGCAGCTATGAGAAAGGCAGCGTGATCAAAGGGGTCGACGCCGCAAACGCCATGGATGGCGTTGTGGTCTTCGAAGCCGGCACCCAACGCAATGCGGCGGGAGAGCGGACCGCCAATGGCGGACGCGTCCTCAATGTCACAGCAACCGGCGAAAGCCTGCACTATGCGGCCGATCGCGCCTATGCCGCCATCAACGCGATTGACTGGCCCGAAGGCTTTTGTCGCCGCGATATTGCCTGGCGCGCGCTGAAGCAAAACTAGCTAGCACCTACAAGCGTTTGACTTCCCGGTTGCAGGCTTCACATTGAGGCGCAAGCAAGAAGTCGGGGAGGTCATTTTGCTTAGATCTATCACGCTGGCGGCACTCGCTGCCGTATTGTCGAGTGCGGCTCACGCCCAGGACGAGCTCACAGTCATCCATGCAGGCCAGTTACTGGCGGTACCTGGCGAAGAGGTACTGGTGGAGCACTCGATCCTGGTGCGCAATGGCCGTATTGAGGGCATTGAAGCCGGTTATGTCGAACCGGATGGCGCAGAAACAATCGATCTGAGCGATCACTTTGTGCTGCCAGGGCTGATCGACAGCCATGTCCACTTACGAGGCGAGCTGAATCCCAACCGACAGCTGGAAACGACAACCCTGTCCGACGCCGACGTGGCCTACGATGCGGCCCGTAATGCGCACACGACCCTGTTGGCCGGTTTCACCACGGTCCAGGATGTGGGCGGCAATTTGGAAGTCCTTACAGCTTTGCGTGATGCGATCCGAGATGGCGATATTGTCGGGCCGCGCCTGCGCGTATCCGGCCCTGCGGTCACGCCCACCGGCGGTCATGGCGATATCAATGGCTTTCGAGAAGATGTCATGCACCTCATGGGCAGCCGATATGCCTGCAACGGGCCGGCTGACTGCCGCCGGGCGGTGCGCGAACTCGTGCGTGGTGGCGCCGACGTCATCAAGATCACGGCCACAGGCGGTGTTCTTTCCAACACTGCAGCGGGCGTGGAGCAACAATTCTTCGATGATGAGCTGGAAAGCATTGTTGAGGCGGCACGCATGATGGGTCGCCGGGTGACTGCTCACGCACACGGTCTTACAGGTATCAATTCCTTCCTCGAAGCTGGAGGCGCCTCCATTGAGCATGGCACCTATCTAGACGAGACGTCCATTCGACTGATGCGACGCAATAATGCCTATCTGGTTCCAACGGTTCTGGCCGGGGTCACCGTGGGCGAGATCGCCATGAATTCAGAGTGGATGCCTGCACCCATCCGAGAGAAATCTCTGGAGGTCGGACCACAAATGCTCGACATGGCGCGTCGCGCTCACGAGGGCGGTGTAATGATCGCGTTCGGAACCGATAGCGGCGTATCCCGACACGGCGACAATGCCCGTGAATTCCAACTCCTCGTTGAGGCCGGGATGACACCGATGGAGGCCATCGTCACAGCGACGGTGAACGCATCTTCTCATTTGGAAATGGCAGATCAGATCGGAACCATTGAGCCTGGCAAGTACGCGGATATCATTGCCGTAGACGGAAATCCGCTCGCGGATATTGCCGAGCTGATGGATGTCGACTTTGTCATGCAGGGTGGTCAGGTTCACGCGGCAGACTGAGGAAGAACACGATGATCCCCTTAATTCGCAATACGTTTGCCCCGCTCTTCGTGCGCTCTCCCCTGGGGGCCGGCTTTGGCCTGGCCATGAGCGCGCAATTCGTGCTTGGCGTGTTTGTCATCAGCGCGTTTGTCGTTGGCGGAGACGGCCCGCTACCGCTCGTGATCAGTTTTATTTGCGGTCTTCCCTTTATCCTGTTGACCGCGGCGGTGCTCAATATCGCGCCGGACACGCTGGCCGGTGCGGCTCATCGCGACGCTGTCGAACAGGTGATTGCGGAGAAGAAAGGCGCCGTGGGCGCCTTCCGGCTGGGCTATATTCTTGGGCCTGCCGCACTCATTGCCGCCGCCTATTTAATGCTCGCCATTATCGGCGAACTTTGATTACCTCCCCGCCCATAGCCCGACCTAGTAGGAAGAAGAATGTCCGATATTGATCAAAGCTTTTCCGGCACCAAAGCTGTGGCTGAAGCCCTGGCTTTCGACGAAGCGGCCCTGTCGGCCTGGATGCAGGAAAACGTTGATGGCTATGCAGGTCCGCTCACTGTGTCCCAGTTCAAGGGCGGACAGTCCAACCCCACCTACAAGCTCGACACGCCGGGGAAATCCTATGTTCTGCGCCGCAAGCCGCCGGGCAAACTCCTGCCATCGGCCCATGCGGTTGATCGCGAGCACCGGGTGATGAAGGCGCTGGGCGAGCAGGGTTTCCCGGCGCCGCACATGTTCGGCTTGTGCATGGATCGCGAGATCATCGGTACGGAATTCTATGTGATGGATTTCGTGGAAGGACGGATCTTCTGGGACGGGCTATTGCCGGAAGTCGCGAAGGATGACCGTGCGGCGATCTATGACGCCTCCAACGCGACGCTGGCCCATCTCCACTCTATCGACTTCGAAGCGGCGGGCCTGGGTGATTATGGTAAGCCGGGCAATTACTTCGAGCGCCAGATCGGCCGCTGGACCAAGCAGTATCGTGCCGCAGAGACCGAGACGGTCGCGGAGATGGACAAGCTGATTGACTGGCTGCCCCAAGCCGCCCCGGAGCAGGAACGCACCTCAGTGGTGCATGGCGATTACCGTCTGGACAACATGATCTTCCATCCGACCGAGCCGCGTGTCATCGCGGTTTTGGACTGGGAGCTTTCCACCCTGGGAGATCCGCTGGCGGACTTCACCTATCAGCTGATGGGCTGGGTCATGCCGCCGGAAGTCCGTGGAGGCTTCCTGGGGGTCGATCTGGACGCGCACGGTATTCCGTCCATGCAGTCTTATGTCGAAGCCTATTGCGAACGCACCGGTCGCGACGGCATTCCCGAGCTTGATTTCTACTTTGCGTATAACATCTTCCGCCTCGCCTCGATCGTCCAGGGGGTCTATGCCCGCGCGCTTCAGGGCAATGCGTCCAACGCCAAGGCGATGGAAATGGGCAAGGCGGTTCTGCCGCTCGCCCAGGGAGCCTGGGGCTTTGCGAAGAATGCCGGGGCCTAACTCGCATACCCGACAGAAGTATTCACGCGAGTGGGCCATCCAACAGCGTGCGGAACACGGACATCTGAACTGTTTAATGTTCTGGAGCCATCGTGCCGCCAAAGGCGGTCGCGTTGGTCCCTCCAGTTTCAGCCAATGGTTCGAGAGCCCTTTTCGTGTAGACCGGATCAAGTACCACACAGCCGAACACTGGATGATGGCCGAGAAGGCGCGCCTGTTCAAAGACAAAGAAGCGCTTGGGGAGATTCTGGCGAGCAAGGATCCCGAGAAAGCCAAGCACGCCGGCCGCAAGGTCCGCAACTATGATGGCACACTCTGGGACCGGCACCGGTATCAAGCCGTAATTGAGGGCAATTTTCACAAATTCTCCGCACATAAGGATCTCCGCGCCTATTTGCTCAAGACCGGCGATACGCTGCTCGTGGAAGCAAGCCCCGTCGATGCAGTCTGGGGCACCGGACTTGCCGCCGCCCATGTCGATGCTCAAAACCCTGCTGCCTGGCCAGGGCTAAATCTGCTGGGCTTTGCCCTGATGGAAGTTCGGGACCGTCTACGCGAAGCAGACTAAACCCGCTTCTTATGACACTCTCCATCCTGCTCATCGCCACGTTCGTCACTGCCTTCATATCGGGCGTTTTCGGTATGGCGGGCGGGCTTTTGCTGATGGGCGTCCTGGCCCTCATCCTCCCGGTCTCGGCAGCGATGGTGGTCCATGGCTTGATACAAAGCGTTTCCAATGGCTGGCGCGCCATCCTGCTCGCTCGATGGATCGCCTGGCGCATCCTTGCCATCTATCTGATCGGTTCAGCGAGCGCTGGCCTGCTCTTGGCCTTCCTGACGTTTCAGATCGAGACCGCTTGGCTTTTCATCGTCCTTGGCCTGACGCCAGGCATTATCTGGATTCCGAAATCCTGGCTCCATCTGGACGCGGAAAAACCGGCCCACGCCATAGCCTGCGGCTTCTTCGTGACGGGGCTGAATACGGCTGCTGGCGTGTCTGGTCCGCTGCTTGACGTCTTCTTTGCTGAAACCCAGCGTGATCGCCGTACGATTGTCGCAACCAAGGCGGCGACGCAGGTCATCTCCCACATCGTGAAGATCGGCTATTATCTACTGCCCGCGCTCGCGGCCGCTGCGATGCCGCAGCCGCAATGGTTATTGCTGGCCCTGCCCCTCTCCATCCTCGGCACCACGCTCGGCGCGCGTCTTCTGGAACGCATGTCCGATATTCAGTTTCGCAGCTGGACGAAATGGATCGTGAGCACAATCGGTCTTGTCTATATTGGCCGCGGAATTCTACTTCTCCTGGGAGGACTCCAATGAAGCTTGATGCGGCTATCCTGGAAAACGATCATGTCCGGCTCGAACCCCTGCTTGAAACGCACCGGGAGGCCTTGCGCGATCTGGCGGCGGAGGAAGCGCTCTGGGCCCTCACGACGATTCGCGGGGATGGGGAGAATTTTGACCCCTGGTTCAATCTTATGCTCGCGAACCACGCCAAAGGCCTGCAGATCTCCCATGCGGTGATTGATCGTCAGACCGGTGAGATTGTCGGCCACAGCGCCTTTCTCTCCATATTCCCGGATCATCAACGGCTCGAGATTGGTTGGACCTGGTATGGTCCGCAAGCCCGCGGCACCAAGATCAATCCAGCGTCCAAGAGGTTATTGCTCGGCCGCGCGTTTGACGCCGGGGCCAAACGGGTCGAGTTGAAAACGCACGGCCTCAACCAACGCTCACAAAACGCCATGCTTAAGATGGGCGCGACGCGTGAAGGCGTTCTGCGCCAGCATACGAAAACATGGCGCGGCGATTGGCGCGACACTGTCTTTTTTTCAGTTCTGGATTCAGAATGGCCGTCAGTCCGTGACGGGCTGGATGCTAGGCTCCAAGCCTAGCCCGCGAAACAGCTGCCGATGGGCTGACCATTACGCAATTCGGCGAGAACAGTGCCGTCCGCGCGGGCGATCTGCAGGCTGGCAGGCTCGCCAGCGAGCAACATGCCCGTAGACTCCGGTGCCGCTGACAAAGACAACGCGGTCTGGATCACCAGAACATCGCGCTCCACAAGTGGGCTCAGAATGTGACCGCGAAGGTCGATCTCTTCCACCGCGCGACCGGGCAGATCCAATTCACCGCCCATCGCGACAATCACGCCGTCTTCGATCAGCACATCTTGATCTTCCCAGCGTCCGCTTTGATCCTCAATCGTTGCGGCGCGCAAGACGACGGTGTCAGCAAGGCAGGCAGCAGCAGAAGCCGCCGGTGCAAACATGGCTGCAGACAAGATCGCTGAAATCATCAGAACACGGATCATCGCGCACTCCTTACTCGCGCGGGATAAGCTCCGACTTGCCGCCCAACTTCAAGAGAAGTTTTTATGACAACTCCGCGAATTCGCGGAGCATCGAAGTTAATTGAGATCAGTCAGACGTCTTCTTTGCAGCCCGGCGGGCACGAAAGAAGCTGCGCAAAATCTCGGAACTGGGCTCCGCCAAAACGCCGCCCAGAACATCGGGACGCCAATGACAGGTGGGCTGTTCAAAGAAGCGTACGCCATTGACGACACCGCCGCCCTTTTGATCTTCGGCCCCGAACACCACACGCCCGATCCGTGCATGAGAAATCGCACCGGCACACATGGTACAGGGCTCGAGAGTGACAAAAAGCTCCATCCCGGTAAGACGATAATTGCCCCGCTTTGAAGCGGCTTCACGCAGGGCGAGGATTTCGGCATGCCCGGTCGGATCATCCAGTGAAATCGGTTGGTTGTGCGTCCGCGCTATGATTTCATCCGTCTCCGGATCAACCAGTATCGCACCGATCGGCGCTTCACCGATGTCAGCCGCCGCTTGCGCTTGCTCTAGCGCCGCCTGCATAAAGCGTATATCCCGCGCATCCGTCATACTGGCGGCCTAGAGCGAGAGATCGAAAGGGTCAAGCTTGTCCGAGACATCTGATAATGGCGAACGCATTGCCAAATACCTCGCCCGCGCCGGGATTGCCTCGCGCCGCGAGGTGGAGCGCATGATTGAGGATGGCCGCGTCAAAATTAATGGCAAGACCCTCGAAACTCCCGCTTTCAAAGTGACCGGTAAGGAACAGATCGAGGTTGATGGCAATCCGGTTGAGGACAAACCGGCCACGCGTCTTTGGCGTTACCACAAACCCTCCGGCCTGGTTACGACACACAAAGACCCTGAAGGCCGCGAAACGGTTTTCGACAAATTGCCCAAGGATATGGGGCGCGTGATCTCGATCGGCCGTCTCGATTTGACCTCGGAAGGCCTGTTGCTGCTGACCAATGATGGCGCGCTTGCACGGGCGCTGGAACTGCCATCCACCGCATGGATGCGCCGCTATCGTGCCCGCGCCTTCGGCAAAATTGATGAGGGCGGTGTGCGCGAACTGGAACGCGGCATTACGGTTGAAGGCATTAAATACGGCCCGATGGAAGTCGAGATCGAACGGGAAACCGGTTCCAATGTCTGGCTCAATATCGGCATTCGCGAAGGCAAGAACCGCGAAGTCCGCAAGGCTCTTGATGCCGTGGGCCTGCGCGTAAACCGCTTGATCCGCACCGCCTATGGCCCGTTCCAGCTGGGGCAGCTTGAGGCCGGTGAGATCAAATCTGTACCCGGCCGTGTACTCGCGGATCAATGTGGTCATCTGGTAGAACTCAGCGTCACAACGGGCGAGGCCGTCGCCAAGAAACGCGCCCCGCTGCGCAAGCCCGGGCGCCCGCAGCGCTCGGCTGCGCCGCGCCCGCCTGCGCGTTCGCGTCAGTCTTCAGGACCCGGGTCGCGACCAGGATCACGCCCTCAAACCGGACCTAAGAAAGGTCCGCGGCGATGAGAATTGTCGGCGGCAAGCATAAAGGCCGCGCCATCACCCCGCCCAAGGGGAAGACCACTCGCCCGACTTCCGATCGTGCACGCGAGGCGATGTTCAATGTGCTCGCACATGGACATTGGGCGCCGCAGATTGAGGGCGCGCGCGTGATTGACCTATTCGCCGGGTCCGGAGCGCTCGGCCTGGAGGCGATGTCGCGCGGGGCGGCTTTTTGCCTTTTTGTCGAAACCGATGCAGCGGCACGCGGCGCCATTCGCGATAATATTGATGCCCTTCAGCTCTTCGGTCATACCCGCCTCCATCGCCGCGACGCCACCGCGCTGGGTGACAAGCCCGCCAATCTAGGGGCAGCTTTCGATCTGGTCTTCCTGGACCCGCCCTATGGCAAGGGTTTGGGCGAGAAAGCGCTCAGCCGGCTATTGAGCGGTAATTGGGTGAGCGATCGAGCATGCGCCATCTTGGAAGTTGGAGCGGACGAACGGCCAGAAATCACCGGCTGGGCTATCCAGGCGGAGAAGGACTACGGAGCTGCAAAAGTCCTGTTTCTCAGCCGGGAAAGCTAAGGCAGCGAGACAGGATATTAAGCAATTCGCGCTATCTGAGTGAGACGTATCGTTCAGGAGCGAAGATTGGCTCATTCCAGCAAAGCCCGCAGCCTCGCCTATATCCGCGAGAGCGCCTCAACGGCGCGGGTTCTAAACCTGCATCGCGTCTTTGAGAAATTCGGTGATACCGAAGAATGGGCCAGCGCGCCGCTCTTTCGCTCTGAACGCCTGAACACGGCATTTATCATCAAGCACACATTACGGGCTGATGAGCGTGAAAATCTACGCATTGAACGCTTCACAGGCACCAAGGTGATTTTCCCGCTCGCGAAGCAGGATCTCAGACTGGGCGGGTTCAGCCTTTTCGTCGAGCAGGCCGGCTTTGCCGAAGGTATCCAAGAAGCGTTGGGGAAAGACGCCGATCCTGACGTGATTGCCGCAGATGTTGAGGTCCTTGAAGAGATCGCGGCTCTGCCCTCACTTGATCCCTATCTCCTGCGGGAACGCATTGGTCGCTTGGGCACGCGCCCGGCGCGGTGCTATTTCGACATCGCCGATGCCGATGTTGAGCGCGTTGAAACCTATGTCGTCCGTGAAATCCGCAAGCTTGTAGAACTCGCCTACGGAATTGAAGGACCGGAAGCTCGGCTGATCTCTGGCAAGCTCGCAAAGCTGATCATGCGCGACGAGAAGGCCAAGGCGCTCGATCCATTGCGTCAGACGCTCCGACTGTCCGGAGAAGAGTACGCGCAAGGCATGTTCGGCTGGAAGGGCTTCCTTTATTATAAATGGAATCTCGAAGCACTGCGCCCGACCTTCGAGCCCGTCGCCAAAGAAATTCTTTCGGCGCGTTTCATCCGCGCCCACCCGGATGATGAGACCTTCCTGAACCAGACCCGGCGCTCGATTGTGCGTGCGCTCTACCAGCGCATTGATGAGGTCGATAAAGCGCTCAAGGCTTACGACACCGCATTCAATAGCCTGGTTCATGATGGCGAACCGGGAGCCTTCCGGGACTTCCTGCTTGAAGCACCAAAAATGTTCATCGAGACCGGCGAATACCTCGCCTCGATCAATCATATCTGTTCCTTCTGGCGCTTCCGCTTCCCGCCGGGCACCCCAAGCCGGATCGAAGTCGATGACGCGTATGACGTGTTCCGCGACTTCTCCACCAGCCTGGGGCAGGATGACCGTCGTTTGGCGGCCTAGCCGCCGATCGGGATCATCCGGTCCTCGGACGAGAAGCCCGCAATATAAAGCATCATCTCACCTGGCAGGCGCTCCAGGTCCAATGCGTTGAACTCCGCTTCAGCCAAGGCGATCCGGTTTGCGAAATGACCGCTACCATCATTCTCATAGGACCAGCTGCCACTCGCGAAAGACCCGGCCAATAGAAGGTCGAGATCGCCATCGCCATCGAGATCCGTGAAATCCACGTCCAGCGTATGCCCGGTCCAATCATCCAGGCGCGTGGCACTCTCATCCGTGAAAATCCCTCGGCCGTCATTGACCAAAATCCGGTCTGCGGCACCGGAGGGCGATTGCGTCCGGAAGCCGACATTGGCGAAATAAAGATCCAGATCGCCATCACCGTCGATATCTGCGAAATCCGCCTCACGCGTTTCCTCCTCATGGGAGATTGCGGCGAAAGCCTGTGTGGAAGCCTCAAACACGCCATTCGTATTCACAAGCAGCCTGTTACGGCCCTCGCTTGCGATCACCAGATCGAGATCGCCATCACCGTCGACATCGCCAGCTTCGATATCCTGAACCGCATAACTATCGCCGGGGTGGGTTTCGCGCCGGATGGTGAAATGCCCCGAGCCATCATTCATCGCGAAAATCACCGGACCGGAATCGCCAAATACGAGGTCCTCATCACCATCCGCATCCAGATCCGCTGCAAGAACGGTATTGGCCCGGGCGTGAAACGTCAGCCGTTCACTGACGTCGGTCAGGCTGTCGCCGCCAGCGTTCAGATATAATTCCGGCTGCATCGTGTCTTCATTGGCGATTGCAATGTCCAAAAAGCCATCCCCATTAAGATCGGCAAGCGCGATATCCTCGCTGTCACTTGCCGCGTCGGAGAATTGGAATTGTGAGGATGCCTGCCAGCCCCCCTCACCGTGTTCGAGCACTTGGTTCAGGCCGCCTTCAATGGCCCGGACCAGCTCGGCCACGCCATCACCATTGAGATCGCCCAGCTCCACATCCATGGTCCGGGTTTCGGTTCCGGCCACCGGGCCCGGCGAAGCCGCCACCAAGGCTGCCCCCAAAATAGCAGAAATACTCATATCAGCCCCCTTTCAGCATGATCTGACAAGGCGAGCTTGATCCGGCTAGTTTTACCGCAAACCCATCCGGCGGATTAAATCGTGGAAAGGCTAGCGCCGCCCAAACAAGCGTTCGATATCGGCCAGCTTCAGCTCGACATAGGTGGGCCGACCGTGATTGCACTGGCCGGAAAAGGGCGTGGCTTCCATCTCGCGAAGAAGCGCATTCATCTCCTCGCCCGTCAGCCTCCGACCCGATCGAACGGAACCATGACATGCCA
This sequence comes from Alphaproteobacteria bacterium, assembly GCA_018222865.1. GTDB lineage: Bacteria > Pseudomonadota > Alphaproteobacteria > Caulobacterales > Maricaulaceae > Maricaulis. The sequence goes on along the minus strand of JAAEZM010000008.1, from coordinate 123,898 downwards.
TGGTCCCCAGCACGTCTTCGAGCTTCTCCTTCAAGGAAAGCGCTTGATCATAGGCCGCCAGATCATCAGCCAGATCCCGAATGAGCCCCTGAATGTTGAGCTTTTTCAGTAAGGCCGGTGTCTCGCGCACGGCGATCGCGCCTGCCCCGAAGGCCTCAATAACCAGACCCAGCTCTGCAAGTTCATCGGAGCGCTCAAGCAAACGACGCGCCTCGTTCTCGTCCAGATCGACGATTTCTGGCACGAGCAGGCGCTGACGCTGAACCCCTGTCTCCGCAATCATCTTCTTCATCCGCTCATAAACAAGACGCTCATGAGCCGCATGTTGATCAACAATGACGATCCCGTCCCCGGTCTGGGCGACAACATAGGTCTCGTGGAGTTGCGCCCGCGCGATCCCCAGCGGCCAGTCCGCCTGCCTGGCCGCCTCGTCTGTGACCGGCATGGAGTGCGCCTGTGAGCCCATCTCCTCAAATGCCGGCGCCCCGCCATCAGGCTCCATGCGCGCCGACAAGCCAGGATCAAAGGCTTGCGGTTGCTCGGGTTCAAGGGATTGCGGCGCCCAGTCACTCATCCCGCCCATCGGACCGCGCATCGGCTGTTGCGGGGTGTGATAACGTCCCTGATACGCCCCGGGCGCTGCCGGCCCGGGCGCTTCACCCTGAGCACGCGCCGCTCCGAGCGCAAAGCCTGCCACCGTAGTGGAGGCGCGATGCCCGGCAGCAGCCAGCGCATGGCGCAATGCACCAACAATCAAACCGCGGACCAGACCGGCATCGCGGAAGCGCACTTCCGCCTTGGCCGGGTGGACATTCACATCGACCTGGTCAGTTGGCAGCTCAACATTCAGCGCTACGACCGGGTATCGGTCGCGGGCCAGAAAATCCTGATAGGCCCCGCGGACAGCGCCACCCAGGAGCTTGTCGCGAACCGGCCGTCCGTTGACGAAGAGATATTGATGCAGAGAATTGCCGCGCGAATATGTGGGCAGGCTGGCAAAGCCGGTGATGCGAACCCCATCACGCTCCTGATCGACTTCCAGCGCATTCTCGCCGAACTCAGCGCCCAGGATCGCCGCCATCCGGGCTTTACGCGACGCCGTGGACAGATCCGTTTCTGCTGCGATCGCCAAACGCTTGCGTCCATCGAGCGTCAAATAGAAGCCGACATCCGGCCGTGACATGGCCAGGCGTTTGACCACATCGGAAATATTCTGGTTCTCCGATCGCTCGGAATTCAGGAATTTCAGCCGTGCTGGCGTGGCGTAGAACAGGTCGCGCACATCAATGCGTGTCCCACCGCGTCCAATCGGCGGTGCAGGGCGCACGCCCTGGGTCTGTCCGCCTTCGACCGAAATCGTCCAGGCATCCCCCTCACCCTTTGCCTGGGAGGTGATCTCCAATCGCGCAATCGATCCAATGGAGGGCAAGGCCTCGCCGCGAAAGCCCATGGTTCCGATATTCAGGAGATCGTCGCGTCCATCATCAGCGACCGGGAGTTTGGACGTGGCATGGCGCTCAATACACAGCTCCAGCTCGGCAGGACTCATCCCCTTGCCGTTATCCTCAACCGTCAGCCGGACAAGGCCGCCACCCTCTGCATTGATATCAATGCGCGTGGAGCCTGCGTCCAGGGCATTCTCGGCCAATTCCTTGATCACGGAACCGGGGCGTTCAACCACCTCACCAGCGGCGATACGGTTGATCGTCTCCGGCGAAAGACGACGGATGATGGGAGAATCGGAGATCAAAGACATAAGGCCAGCCTCTCGGCTGGCCTTTCATCGGTCAAGCATGAATGGCGCTAGCGCGCGCCAGCGGGCTTAGAGGCCTGGAAGTTTCGGCAGCACGCGACGATCGCGTTCGATTTCCACTTCCCCTTCACCGGTCACATTATTGAGGCGCTCGAGAATATCGGCTTCTTCGGAGGCATCGAGCGGAGTGGCATCGCCGCGCGGACGATACTCACCATTGCGCCAGAACAGAACCTGGTCTGCAAAACTGCGCGATTTGCGCACGACGCTGGCGGTCTCGCCATCAATGATCGAGCGGATGAACGGGTCTGCATCACCAGCGCCAGCCTGAGCCACGAGAAGCGCTTCCGCATCAGAGCCTCCGAAATCATCACTCCGGCCAAGCAGCGCAATGCGAGCGGCCTGATCGGGATAGATATCCTCCGGGCGCGGCTCACCGGGACGCGGCGGACGCAGGTTGTATTCCGGCGGGACAGAGAGCGGAGCGATGGTGACGACGCGGAACTCGTCCGGCGCATTACGTTCTGAGCCCACAGCATTGGACAGGCTGGTGCAGCCGGTAAGGGCGAATGGAACCGCAAGCGCGGTCAAAACAGCAGAACGCAAACGCATGGTCAGTTAACTCCAATAGGTGCTGGCGACATGTTTAGCGAAGCTTTGCACGAACCGCCAGCCCGAAGCCCATTAAGTTTAGGAGGGACGTTTCTCCCGCCCCTCAAGCAACATGTCGAGAATGATCAGGCCGACGCCCACATTAATTGACACATCGGCGATATTGAACACCCAGGGAAAGCCAAGGCCGGAGAAGTCGAAAAAGTCGACCACGGCACCAAAGAAAATACGATCGACAACATTCCCCAGCGCGCCACCGACAATCATGCCAAACGCCAATGCCTGGAATTGCCGTTCTGCCTTCAAGGCGCCATAGCCCAGCAGACCCGCAATCAAATACCCGGCCACGGCGAGAGAAAAGCCGATCAGCAATAGCCGTCCAGCCATGTTATCCGCGCCAAGCAAACCAAAGCTGACGCCCTTATTCCACACCATGGTCAGATCGAAGATCCCAGAAATTTCGATCCGTTCGCATGTATTGGGCAGAAAGGCGCGCTCTGCGGGACTGGCCAGCTGAAATTCAAGACAGCCCTGCGGCGACAGGTTGAGCACATTCAGCACGAACCATTTGCTGATCTGGTCGGCGAGGATGATCCCCGCCGCCAAGACCAGTCCGAGCCGGGCCGCCCCCGGCGCCAGAAGGCGCTGCCACAGCTCGCGCGCAAGATCAGCCATGCAGCTTGTCCCAATAGGCGACCGCATCTGCATCACGCGGCGTCAGCTCGGGATAACGCTCATCTGAACCCACATCCGGTGAGTATTTCCAGGAACGCGCGCATTTGGTCCCCTCGGCCTTGGCCGGCTCGACTGAAATGTCAGCGACGTCTTCCAGACGGAAGTCGCCCTCAGCCCCCTCACCATCGATGAGGTGGGCCTGACTGGTGATCGAGATCTCAGCGAGGAAATCATCAATATCCCCACCAGCCTCGGCTGCGAGCGCCGCTCGATAGACCGGATCGGCAATATAGACTTTCGGTGCAGCTTCAAGGCTGGACCCGATACGCTTTTCCCGGCGCTCGACTTCCAGAGCACCCGTCACGACGCGGCGCAGGCGGCGCAGGGTCTGCCAGTTTTCAGCAAGCGCACCGTCTTGCCAGTCGACCGGTGTCGACGGGAATTCGCGGAAATGCACGCTGTCCGTCTCGGACGGAAAACGATCGAGCCAGGCCTCTTCCATGGTGAAGGGCATGATCGGCGCGAGCCAAGCCGTCAGACGCATGAAGACTTCATGCATAACGGTCCGGCAGGCCCGGCGACGGTCACTGTCTGGACGATCACAGTAAAGACTGTCCTTGCGGACATCGAGATAGAAGGCCGACAGATCTACCACACAGAAGTTGAAGAGCGCGGAATACACCTTTTTCAGGTCGTAGGTTTCATAACCGGCATGCACAATCTCATCGAGCTCGTGCAGGCGGTGAAGCACCCAGCGCTCCAGTGACGGCATACGCTCAAGGCTGAGCTTTTCACTGTCATCAAAACCATCCAGGGCACCGAGCAGATAGCGCACCGTATTGCGCAGCTTGCGATAGGCATCCACGCTGGTTTGCAGAATCTCTTCGGAGATACGCAAATCCTGGGTGAAGTCCTGGGCGGACACCCACATGCGCATGATCTCAATGCCGTATTTCTTCGCGATTTCATTCGGCGCAAGCGTATTGCCCAATGACTTGGACATTTTGCGCCCATCACCGGCCATCACGAAACCATGGGTCAGCACGGCGTCATACGGCGCTCGGCCGCGCGTACCGCAGCTTTCGAGGAGTGAGGATTGGAACCAGCCTCTGTGCTGGTCAGACCCTTCCAGATAAAGATCAGCTGGCCATTTCAAATCCCGGCGCGGCTCGAGGGCGAAGGCGTGGGTTGAACCACTATCAAACCAGACATCAAGAATGTCCGTGACCTTCTCCCAATTCTCCGCGTCGTAATCAGATCCGAGGAAGTCCGCTGCATCGCGCTCGAACCAGGCATCCGCCCCCTCTTCAGCGACGGCATGAATGATACGCTCATGAACTTTGGGGTCATTGAGGATGCGGCCGCTATCCTTTTCAACGAACATCGTCAGCGGTACTCCCCACGCACGCTGTCGCGAGACCAGCCAGTCCGGACGATCCTCAACCATGGCGCGGATGCGATTCTCGGCAATCGCCGGTGTCCACTCAGTATCACTGATTGCTTTCAGTGCAGCCTCGCGAAGCGTCCCGCCGGTTTTCATCGGCCGGTCAATCGCAACGAACCATTGCGGCGTATTGCGGAAAAGAACCGGAGCCTTCGAGCGCCAGGAGTGAGGATAGGAATGCTCAAGCCGACCGCGCGCCAACAGGCGTTCGACTTCGATCAACTTGTCCATCACGGCCTTGTTCGCCGGACCGTCCTGGCCCTGCTTCTTGCCGTCCAGACGGATGATATGCATCCCACCGAAAAGCGGGATATTCTCGTAGTAAGAGCCGTCCGCACTCACCGTGTGCGGAACAGGCTGATCCTTGTCATGCCATTCCGGGTGCGCCATCCAGGCGGAATAGTCGTCCGCACCATGCCCGGGCGCGGTGTGGACAAAGCCAGTACCGGCTTCATCCGTAACATGATCGCCGCCGAGAAGCGGGACAGGGTAATTCCAGAACCGGTCCGCATCGGCCAGCGGGTGTGAACAGATCAAGCCCTCCGGGTCGACGCTCATGACGCGATGGGCGCGAACGATCTTCGCCGCCTTTGCAGTTTCTTCCCACAAAGCATCCGCAACGATCAAAAGATCGCCCGGCATCGTCCAGGGTTTGAAGTCGGCATCGTCGACGCCTTCGACCTTATAAAGGCCGTAAGTCACATCCGGCGAGAAACAGATGGCGCGGTTGGCGGGAATGGTCCAGGGCGTGGTGGTCCAGATGATGATGCTTGCACCGACCAGCTCTTTCGGGATGGCAGTGCCGTCCTTCCGAACGCCGCGCACCGGGAAGCGGACATAGATGGTCGAGGAGACCTTGTCCTGATACTCCACCTCGGCTTCGGCAAGCGCGGTCTGTTCGACCGGTGACCACATCACCGGCGCAGAGCCGCAATAAACGAGCCCCTGCTCTACAAATTTCAGAAACTCGCGAACGATGGCCGCTTCGGAGGCATAGTCCATCGTGGTGTAGGGATCGTCCCAATTGCCGACGACACCCAGCCGCTTGAACTCTTCACGCTGCACATTGACCCAATGCTCGGCATATTTGCGGCATTCGGCACGGAATTCCTTCATCGGGATTTCGTCTTTGCGCTTGCCCTTGGCGCGGAATTCCTGCTCGACCTTCCATTCAATCGGGAGGCCGTGGCAATCCCAGCCAGGACGATAAGGGCTGTCGAAACCCATCATCTGGCGCGAGCGCGCAACGATATCCTTGAGGATCTTATTCTGACCGGTACCGATGTGGATGTGGCCATTCGCATAGGGCGGGCCATCATGAAGGACAAAACGCTCCTTTTTCTCACTGCGAGCGCGCAGTTCTTGATACAGGTTCAGCGCGTCCCAACGCTCCAGCCATTTCGGTTCCTGCTTGGGCAGGCCGGCACGCATCGGAAAATCCGTCTGCGGCAGGAAGAGCGTCTCTTTATAATCGCGGGTATTCTCAGTCTCGGTGCCGGTATCGGCGGTGGTGTCCGTCATCGGATCTCAAGCCTTGCGGTTGGTGTTACGTCTTTCGATTGCTCAAAGCCTGTCCCGGAACCGCCGGCATCAAGCCGTGCGGCCCGGGCCGATAATTCGGCGCGCCGGGCGGGCGATACGCAGGATCGCCAGCGATATCGAAAGGGCATACTGGACCATGTCTCGCGTGTATCAGAGCCGGTCAGACCGGTCCAGCCGCGCCCGTCAGCAAGGTGCGGGCTGACAAAGCATCTTCTGCAATCTGCGCCTTGAGCGCATCGATACCGGCAAAAGCCTTCTCCGGGCGGATGAAGGCCTCAAAACTGACAGACAAGGTCTGACCGTAAAGATCACCGTCAAAGTCAAAGAGATGAACTTCCAATCGCTCGGTCTCGCCATCCACTGTCGGACGCTTGCCGAAATTTGCGACCCCTGGATGCGCTTTCGCCTGGCCTGGCAGTTTCGCCTGAACCGCATAAACGCCATATGCGGGCCGGGTGTAGTCACCCAGCGCAATATTGGCTGTGGGGAAGCCAATCGTGCGGCCACGTTTATCGCCGTGCAGAACCTCACCTTCGATGGACCAGACTTCACCCAGCAAGGTCGCTGCAGCCTTGACGTCGCCATCGCTCAAGGCTTTGCGGATCCGGGTTGAGGAGACTTTGTCGACACCATTATCCAGCAATTCGGCGAAGGCCGTCTGAAAACCATAGCGGCGCCCGAGATCTGCCAGATCCTCTGCAGAGCCCGCGCGCCCCTTGCCGAAGTGGAAATCGAGACCGGTCACTACGCCGGCAATGCCCAGCCCATCCACCAGCACCTCTTTGACAAAGCTCTCCGGTGACATTTGCGACATCTCGGCGGTGAAAGGCAGCTCATAGACTGTCTTGACCCCCAGCCCGGTGAGACGCTCATCACGCCGATCCGCGCTCATCAAACGGAATGGCGGCGCATCAGGCGCGAAGAAACGCCGTGGATGGGGATGGAATAAAGCCACCCCAAGCGGTGCATGACAGGTTTGTGCGAGCTGCGCTGCGCGTTCGACAACGCGGGCATGCCCTTCATGAACGCCGTCGAAATTTCCTAAAGCAATGACAGCCCCACGCTGTTTCGCCTCAAGAGACGTATATCCGCTGATGCGATGCATATCTTATGAGGCCGCTTTCTTACGACGCTTGCGAACCATCACTTCGGCTTCCGCACGCATCAATTCCTTGCCGTCGGCCATGCAGACACAATCCATAATCGCCTTGCGGGACTTAAGATCCACAGACTTGACCGTGACACGGGTGGTGACTTCATCGCCGATACGGGTCGGCAGGGCAAAGCGCATATTCAGGCCCAGAAAAATTGCACCCGGCCCCGGTAATTGATTGCCAAGCACCCCAGAAATGAAGCTTGCGATCAGTGCGCCATGTGCAATTCGGCCCCGAAAAGGCGTTTTTCGGGCGAATTCTTCGTCCATATGCACCGGATTATAGTCTCCGGACACTTTTGCGAAGAGGTCCAAATCCTCTTCCGTTACGACCCTAACTGCTTCTGCAGAAAGGCCAATTTCCATTTCTTCAAGCTCTACGCCTTGCAACTCGGACATGGGTTTCTCCGTCTTTTCGTTCGCTTTAACCGATTTTTATCCGCGAATGTCTAGGGTGCTCGTGAAGACAGCCCATGAGCTGTCCTGAAAAAGTGGATAAACACGCCGAGTGGATGGAGACTACGCATGGCTGTCGAAATGACGATGCCGATCCTGGTCGTTGACGATTACAAAACCATGATCCGTATCATTCGCAACCTGCTCAAGCAGATTGGCTTCGAGAATGTTGACGATGCTGCGGACGGGCAAGAAGCTTACGAAAAGATGCAGAACAATAAGTACGGTCTGGTGATATCAGACTGGAACATGGAGCCGATGACAGGCTACGAACTTCTGCAAAAGGTCCGCGCAGACGAGAGCATGAAGTCGACTCCCTTCATCATGGTCACGGCTGAATCCAAAACGGAGAATGTTGTCGCAGCGAAGAAGGCTGGCGTGAACAATTACATTGTTAAACCGTTCAACGCCGGAACCCTCAAAGCGAAGATGACTGCCGTTCTCGGCGATTTCTAAGGCTCAGGGATCTTAGAAATCTAACGTTTTGGGAATGCAAAGGAAGGAGGGCCCCATGCCCGCCGCCAATGTTGCCGCGCAAGTTCGTACGTCGCTCGCTACGCTGAAGGCCAGTGACCTACAGGACGCGCAGATCATGGAGGTCCTGAAGCTGGCGCACCAGCTGACGGATACGATGAAGCTGTTCTTCAGCTCTCTCGACCAATCGATCTGCCAAGAATTCAATTATATCGCGGACTACATCTCGAAGACACGCGACGAAATCGCCGCTCTTCGCCCGAACGATATCAAGACCGAACGCATCCCGACGGCTGGTGCCGAGTTGGAAGCGGTCGTGACGGATACCGAGAAGGCGACTGAAGTGATCATGTCGGCTGCTGAGTCTGTGCTCTGCGATGATGAAACTGATTACGACACATATCGCGCCAATGTCGAAGCGCGAATGATGGAGATTATCGAATCCTGTTCCTTCCAGGATCTCGCCGGACAGCGAGTATCCAAGGTCGTGAGTAGTCTCCGCCACGTGGAAAACCGTGTTTCTCGCTTTGCCGAGGTCATGGGCGTCCGCGAGGACCTGTCGCCGAATGAAGAAACCAATGAGGAAAAGCGCAATCGCGAACAGCTCCTCAATGGTCCTGCCATCGGTGGCCCGGAAACGAGCCAGGACGATATCGATGCGATGTTTGCGGAAGCAGGCGACGCACCGGATCTCGATCAGAATTCGATCGATAACCTGTTCGACTAAGGACAGGCGACTACCAGACCAGTCGTGCTGCCCCCCAGCGGGCTGCGACACCATATGATTTCAGCACCTGAACGGCGGCTTCGATTTCGAAGGCGCCGTTCTGCATTTCAGCCTCCAATATCCCACCCCCGATAAACAGAGCATCCACGCCGATCCGGTCCGCCCCTGCAATATCCGTCTCGGGGCCATCACCAATGGCGAGGACGCGGTCCAGATTGACAGCCTCTTCCCCGCCAAGCGCTTCGATGGCGAGATGATAGATCGGCCGATGCGGTTTTCCGGCGACGATTGATGTTCCACCCTTCTCACGATAGCGGCGAGCGATAGCACCGGCGCAATAGATCAGACGATCGCCTGCCTGGACCACAATATCCGGATTGGCGCAGACCAGATCCAGGCCGCGAGCAAGCGCGGTCTCGAACACGGCATCATAATCTTCCGGCTTGCCGTCCCAGTAATCATCCGGTCCGGTGACTGAAATAAAGTCGGCCTCGTCTACGCCCACAAACTCCAGCGGCAGGCCGCCATAGAGCGTGTCATCCCAGTTGGGGCCGATGGTGAAGACCTTGCCCGGCGTTCGCTTGACCAGCTCGGTGAGGATCGCATCGCCAGAGGTGACAATCGCATCGAAGGCCTCACGCGGCAGGCCCAGAGCGAGCAATTGTTCCTCCAGCCCAGCATTCAGCCGGGGAGAATTGGAGACCAGGCAGACACGCCCGCCCCCCTCACGATAGCGAACCAGCGCCGTCACTGCCTCAGGCAGGAGATCATGGCCATCACGAATGACGCCCCAGACGTCACAGAACAGCGTATCGTAATGCGGTGAAAGCTCGGAGAGGGTCACGTTTTCCATGCCTGCGCTTGAAGCAGGCAGAGACAGTGGCGTCAATCGTGGAAACGGCGCTAGACGGCGAGGCTGACGGCCAGGTCTGTGCCGTCCTCAAGCGCTTCTTCCTTCACCTGGCGCGGTGTGCCGAAAAGATGACCTTGTCCGAAGGCGATATCGAGCTCGAGCACTTCAACCACCGTGCTCTCCTCTTCAATCCGCTCTGCAATGAGATCAATGCCATTGCGGGCGAAGATGCTGGCAATGTCCTGCGGCGCGATATCACCGGCACTGACACCTGCAATCGGCTTGAACCCATCAATGGCATCGAGCAGGCGCTCGCCGGAGACTTTGATGAAGCGCACACCCGCGCGCTGCATCTGATCGAGATCCATATCCAAATTCGTGACCTGATCAACCGAGAAGCGGAAACCGAAATCGACCATGCGCGCCATATTGCGCGCGGCGATGGAGTCGCGCTCGTCAAAGGCGCGCTGGGAAATTTCAAAGATCAGCGCAGACGCCAAGGCCCGATGCTGACGGATGAAATCGAGGAAGGTCGGGAAGAAGGTCTCGTCTGCCAGCGAGTTCAAAGAGATATTGCAGAACATCGCGACCTTGCGGTCATGTCCTGTGAGTTTGCGAACAATCTGAACGCAGCGGAAGAGCAGAAGATTATCCACTTCGGTCATGAGACCGGCCTGCTCGGCCGCTTCAATAAAGGCCGCCGGCGTAATCACCCGACCCGTTTCATCGCGCAGACGCGTAAAGCCTTCATAAAAGGCCGTGCGACGCTGTGGCAGGGTTACGATGGGCTGCAGGTAAAGATCGACGCGATTATCGGCCAGCGCATCACGCACGAGTTCAATATCGACCTGCCCGCTGGCTTGTGGCCCGGGCGCAGCCGTCGAGCGATCCAATGGCGCATCGCCAACACGACGCACGAGATCTTCAAGCACACGCACTTCATGCACGAGCGCATTATCGCGCTCTACTGATTCCGCCCGCAATTCATCCGTGATTTCGTCGAGACGCGCTTGCGCGGCTTCAAACTCTTCTGCCAGAGCCAGATTGGCGGCTTTGAGTTTCTGCAGCTCGCCTTCAAGGGCCGAACGCTCGGCAGAGCGAGCCGCAGCAGAGTGAGCCATGCCGGCGACGATAAAGACGATCGCGCCCATCATCCACGCAGACGCCGTGGTCATCAGGCCCAGATAATCAAAGCCAAGTGCTGCGACGACTGCAATCATCACATAGGTAAGAAGAATTAGAATGTCCGCCGCCTTGGCCATCGCAGTCCTCAAGTTTCGCGAATCGGCACGTATGCCTGAAGCTAGGCTGTATCCTGGCGGGTTGTCCTTTGGTTAACGAAGGTAAACCGTACAGCCATTGAGTTATTAACAGGAAAAGAAAATGCGGCCCAGCAGAGCCGGACCGCATTTGTCTCATTTGTTATGCGAGCTTAGGAGGTGTGGGGACGAATGAAGATTTCCACACGACGGTTTTGCTGACGATCATAAGCGGAGGTTTCCGGGCTGATCAGGAGTGCGCGTTCACCCATGCCGGCGACATAGAGGCGGTCTCGCATGACACGCTGGGCGATCAGATATCCCCCCACAGACATGGCGCGGCGCTCGGAAAGCTGCTGGTTATAGTCTGCAGGACCGGTGGAATCTGTATGTCCGATAATGTCGACATAGGTCGCCGGATAGCGGTTCAGCACGTCTGAAACATCATTCAGGATCGCGTAAAAATCAGACGAGATGTCTGAAGAGTTCGTCGCGAAGGTGACATCACCCGGCATGATGAGACGCAGATTATTACCTTCACGGCGGACACCGACACCCGTATCCGTCAGGGCTTCGCGCATGGCGGCTTCCTGACGATCCATGTAATTGCCGATCGCGCCGCCTGCCAGAGCACCGATACCAGCGCCGATCAGCGCATTGGTGCGGCCTTCATCGCTGTCAGACGTATTGGTCAGATAACCGAGCGCGGCCCCCGCAGCTGCACCCAGCAGAATTCCGCGCCCTGTATTATTCGCGCGCGTCTCGCCCGTATAAGGGTCCGTAGTCGTACATGCGGTCATCGTCAGGGCGGCAAAGCCGACGATCAGGGTTTTGTGGAGCTTCATAACGCGTACCTCTTTAATGTGCGCCTGGGGTATTCATCATACCCGGAAATGTGACAGGCCTTCGAGACGAAGCCTTATCTGCATCATGATGAACGCAAGCTGACGCAATTCCGGCCGCTGAACCATCAAAAAGATTCATCCGCGACCTCTTGACGCTTCCCGCCTGGGTCCTTATCTGCGGCGCTGTTAGCAGTCGGCTGGGGTGAGTGCTAACGTTTGTCCCGGCCCTGCATGAATTCATCAGTCCACTTGTTGGAGAAGAACAAAGATGACCTTTCGTCCTCTGCATGACCGCGTCCTCGTAAAGCGCGTCGAAGAAGAGTCCAAGACCGCTGGCGGTATCATCATTCCCGATACGGCTAAAGAAAAGCCGCAAGAAGGCGAAGTCGTCGCTGTAGGCGGCGGTGCCATCAAAGAAGACGGATCTGTTCGCGCCCTCGACGTGAAAGCCGGCGATCGCATCCTGTTCGGCAAATGGTCCGGCACGGAAGTCACCCTGGGCGGTGACGAGCTGCTGATCATGAAAGAGTCCGACATCCTCGGCATCATCGACGCATAAGCGCCGGTCACTTCAGAACTTGAACCTGAAATAAGGAATAGAGCCCCATGGCTGCTAAAGACGTATTATTCTCCTCTGATGCCCGCGATCGTATGCTCAAGGGCGTCGACGTTCTGGCTAACGCTGTAAAAGTCACGCTCGGCCCGAAAGGCCGTAACGTCGTCATCGAAAAATCCTTCGGCGCTCCGCGCACCACGAAGGACGGCGTTTCCGTCGCCAAGGAAATCGAACTGGCTGACAAGTTCGAAAACATGGGCGCCCAGATGATCCGCGAAGTCGCGTCCAAGACGAACGACGTCGCAGGTGACGGCACCACGACCGCTACGGTTCTCGCTCAGTCCATCGTTCGCGAAGGCATGAAGTCTGTCGCGGCTGGCATGAACCCGATGGACCTGAAGCGCGGCATCGACAAGGCAACCGCCATTGTCGTCGAAGACATCAAGTCCCAGTCCACCCCGATCAAAGGCTCTGAGGAAGTTGCTCAGGTCGGCACGATCTCCGCAAACGGCGACAGCCAGATCGGCAATGACATCGCGCACGCGATGGAAAAAGTCGGCAATGAAGGCGTCATCACCGTCGAGGAAGCCAAGTCTCTCGAGACCGAGCTCGACGTTGTTGAAGGCATGCAGTTCGACCGCGGCTACCTGTCTCCGTACTTCATCACGGATGCAGACAAGATGCAGGCTGACCTGGAAGAGCCGTTCATCCTGCTGCACGAGAAGAAGCTGACCTCTCTCCAGCCGATGCTGCCCATCCTGGAAGCGACCGTTCAGTCTGGCCGTCCGCTCCTCATCATCGCTGAAGATGTTGAAGGCGAAGCCCTGGCGACCCTCGTCGTCAACAAGCTGCGCGGCGGTCTGAAAATCGCTGCTGTCAAAGCTCCGGGCTTCGGCGATCGCCGCAAGGCCATGCTGGAAGACATTGCCATCCTCACCGGTGGTCAGGTCATCTCTGAAGACCTCGGCATCAAGCTGGAAACCGTCACGCTCGACATGCTCGGCACGGCCAAGCGCATCAACATCACCAAGGACGACACCACGATCGTTGACGGTGCTGGCGAGCGCGCGGACATCGAAGCGCGCGTCGGTCAGATCCGCCGCCAGATCGAAGAGTCCTCTTCCGAGTACGACCGCGAGAAGCTCCAGGAACGCCTGGCCAAGCTCGCTGGCGGTGTTGCTGTGATCAAGGTTGGCGGCGCCACCGAGATCGAAGTGAAAGAGAAGAAAGACCGCGTTGATGACGCGCTGAACGCAACCCGCGCTGCGGTTGAAGAAGGCATTGTCACGGGTGGTGGTACGGCCCTGCTTCGCGCATCCCGCAAGCTCGACGGTGTGGAAGGCGATAATGCTGACCAGACCCAGGGTGTCCGCATCATCGCGCGCGCTCTGCAGGCTCCGATCCGTCAGATCGTCGAAAATGCTGGTGTTGAAGGCTCCATCGTTGTCGGCAAGATCCTCGAGAACGACAGCGACACCTTCGGCTTCAACGCTCAGACTGAAGAGTATGGCAACATGCTCGAGTTCGGCGTCATCGATCCGGCGAAAGTTGTCCGCACGGCTCTGCAGGACGCAGCCTCTGTTGCATCCCTGCTGATCACCACGGAAGCCGCTGTCGCAGACGCGCCGAAAGAAGAAGGCGCAGCTTCGGCTATGCCGGACATGGGCGGCATGGGCGGAATGGGCGGCATGATGTAATCATGCCCTCAGGCCTTGCCTGATACAAAAGCGAAGGCCCGTTCGAAAGAGCGGGCCTTTTCTTTTGGGCATCCGTCCATAAAGCCGCCCATCAACCTAAGGCGAGCTGACCGGCAGGCCGGTCAGCGGGGGCGGAATGGGCGGAATGGGCGGCATGATGTAATCATCCGCCTGAGCTCAGCTCAGCGACTCAAGGAAGGCCCGTTCGAGAGAACGGGCCTTTTCTTTTGCCTTGCGGGCAAGGGCACCGCTATGACTGATATCCAGCACTCGGTCGGCGATCCACCAGGATAAACTCAAGCCCATGAAACTTCTCTCGGTTCAGGCCCTGCGCGGGATCGCGGCGATGATGGTCGCGCTCTATCATCTCTTTCTCAATGAACAGGCCGGGCTGAGTGCGGCCGGAGCGGAAGAAAGTTCTGCCCTGCTGGATCTCACAAGAAATGGCCTTGCCGGCGTCGACCTTTTCTTCGTCATCTCCGGTTTTATCATGGTCTATGTCACCGCAGACCGGCCTCGCGGGCGCTCGGGCACGGCCGATTTCCTGCTCGCACGGATCAGCCGCATCTATCCGCTGTGGTGGGCGTTCAGCCTGGGCTTCATGGCCCTTATCTTTCTAGGCACCGGATCGCTTATACCGCCTGCTTACGACATCCCTGACGAACAGACGTTCAGCTATCTGCTGCAGTCATTCGCGCTCTGGCCACAAGCAGATTTGCCCTACATTGTCGTTGGCTGGACCTTGATCCATGAAATGTATTTCTATGCCGTCTTCGCAGCCTTTCTCCTGGCTCCGCAACGCCTGCTCGCCCCCCTCCTCGGCGGATGGCTGGGCCTGGTGGTCCTGGGCAATCTCGTCGGCCCAGCATCACCCAGCAATGCGACAGACCTCCCCTCCCTCATCTTCCATCCGCTGACGATTGAATTTATTGCCGGTGCCGGTATCGGCCTGTTGATCCAGCGCGGCGTCCGCGCACTTGCCCTGCCCGCCCTGCTCATCGGCGCGATAATGCTGTTCGGCACTGTTTTCTTTTTGCAGCTCGAGAGCGCGGGCTTGGATGGCGCATGGCTGCGCGTGCTGGTGTTCGGCCTCCCGAGCGCACTCATACTCTATGGTTTTGTAGCGCTGGAGATCATGGGGCGCGTCACGATTGCCAAGCCCTTTGTCTATCTCGGTGATATTTCCTACGCGCTCTATCTTGGCCATCTCATCGCGTTTTTCCTGGCATTGCAGATCTTCGAAATCGGTCCCCTCAAACTCGGCGCTGCAGGCCCACTCGATAATATCGCCTTCGCGATAACCGGCCTTGTCGGTGCAATCGCGGCGGCGGTGATCGCCCACCATCTCATCGAGAAACCCTCGCTGAACTGGCTGGCCGCACAACGCAAACGCATGATCAGGCGCGAAGCAGCCGGACGGGACGCCTAGGCGATCCGCGCTGCCAGGATCCGAGCAACAGACCGGTCGATACGCGCCTCGTCAAAGCGGCCCGCCTCCATCGCCTCTTCGACCCAGCGCAATATTGTCTGGGGCAGCTCCATATTCGGTGCGGCCGAGTTGGACAGCATGATGATGTCATTGCCCGCCTCGATTGATCGCAGGACAGCGTCACGCTGATCATAATTCTCGCGAATGGCTCCCATATCGAGATCATCCGTCATGATGACGCCCTGATACCGCATCTCCTCGCGCAATATCCCATTGAGGATGGGCGCGGAAAACGTCACCGGAACGCCTGTTGGGTCGAGTTGCTGATGGGTGAGGTGCCCGCCCATAATCATCGGGGCGTGCCCGCTGGCGATCAAGCGGCGGAACGGGTCCAGCTCGGCTTGCGACCAGGTCTCGGTGATATCGACAAACCCGTCATGGCTATCACCACGCGACCGGCCATGCCCCGGGAAATGCTTGACCACGCAAACCGCCCCGGCATCGCGAAAGGCGTCGACAAAGCGACTGGCATAGGCCGCAATCGCTTCCCCATCCGTGCCATAGGCCCGCCCATAGCGACCGATCACAGCATTATCCGGATCGTGAAGGTCGGCCACCGGGGCCAGGTTCATATTGAAGCCCGCAGCGGTGAACTCGCGTGCACCGATGCCATAGACCATCTCCGCGCCTGCAAGACCGCGCTCCTCGACGACCTGCATGGCGCGCGGGATCCATGTATAGCCGAGGTCCCGCGACAGGCGCTGTACCAGCCCGCCTTCCTGATCAAGCGCCATCCAGGCCTGAGGGGCAACCGCACGGAAGCGAGCCGCAAGGCCTTCTGCGCCCTCGCTGGAGCGCACATTGTGACGCAGGAATAAAACCCCGCCAATGCGGCGCTCAGCCAAATGCGCCTCAATGATATCGGCACCCGCTGTTTGCGGCGTTGACCCGATAAAGCCCATCAACAGCATGTGACCGAGTTTTTCCGACAGGCTCATCGCCTCAATCGCTCTTGCATGAGCTTGAAACGGGCTGGCTGCCAACAGGGCCGCGGCCCCGGCCAGCACATGACGGCGCGAAGGATGAATCAAATCTCGAACTCCGTTTCCGGTTTCCCGCAATCTGCCGACTCCCATCTCATCAGGCAAGTTTGACCCGGCCGGGGCGGGATTGTCATGAATTGCCTTATTCCCGCCTCTGTCTGAATAAATCGTCACCCACGCGATAACTTCCGGAAGGATGGTCTGGCGCATAAAGCCAGCATCGAGGGCCACACGAAAATTCTCCCCCGATATAATCCCCCCGAAACGTCAGCGGCTGGTTCCTCCAGTCGCTGATTTTCGTTTTGGCCCTGTCCGAAACATGTCACTTTTTTCAGTATCTGGAACAGGCTGCGTAAGTCGCGCTGAACGAAACTCCGGCTCATACAGGCACTGTGAGAGACAAGATTATGAAAACTTTTCTGCTTGGCGGCGTCGCCGCCCTGGCTGTTGGGGTCGCAGCATTTGCAGCGGATGGCGACGCGGATCGCACCCGTATTCACCTGGCCGCGGGTTCGCAAATCCATATGAGTGATGGGCATGGCACCGTCGTCGAAGTCCGCGGAAGCGAAGGCAGCCGCACCGTCCATATTGCCAACTCCTCCGATGAAAGCCGACTGGAAATCAATGGCCGCGTTATCGAGATCGATGGGGGCGAAGTCATTGTTGATGGCGAAGAAGTCGCGAATGGTTATGGCACGATGGTGATCGTGGATGGCGACGACGTCCAGGTGATTGAATCAGACAGCCATGCTGGTTTTGAAGCGCGCCATTTCGCTCATATGACCGAGCGCGCCGAACACGCAGCCCGCATGGGTGAGGAACTCGCCCGCCACACCATGATCAATATTGATCTGGAGGGTCTGGAAGAAGACATCATGTCGACCCTTGCAGAGGCGTTTGAAGATCTGCCCGATGATCTGGAAGGGCATTATTACAATGATGGCCGCCGCTGGGATGATCTGAGCCCACGCGAGCAGGAGGAGGTTCGTGAGGCCCTTGAAGAGGCGCGCGAGGAAATCCAGCAAGCCATGCGCGACGTCCGCATTGAAATCCGCGAAGCGGCGCGCGATGCCGAGGCCGCTCGCCATGTGGAAGTCCGCGTCGCCCGTGATATGGCCCGCGCCGAGCGCGAGATCGCCCGAGCCGAGCGTGATGCCGAACGGGCGGCACGCCATGCTGAACGCGATCACCGCCGTAGAGAGATCCGCGAGCGCTATGAATATGAAAGCGACCGCGATGTCGACACGCTTCGCATCGAGACAGAGGACGGCCGCCGCCGCATCTGGGTCAATGGCGAAGAGCAAACCGGTGATGATCTGACAGAATGGCTCAACCGGCTGGAATCCGGCCGACTTGAAGGCGGCAATTAGCACCGCCACACCGTGGGTAGAAAAAAGAGGGGCTGGAAAAATCCAGCCCCTTAAATTTACGGTTGGTCGATAAAGGGCGTCTCCTCCCCGAAACGCCAAGGACTGGACGGTCAGGCCCTGTCCTGATCGCGACGTTGGCCCGGGCTTACGTATACGTCAACCCCGTCACCGCAAAAACTTTCCGGGTGCTGTGGAAAACTACACACAGTGTCACTTAGCGTCGCGCCAGAATCGCGCGGACTTCTTCAACCCATTGATCGCGTTTGACAGTCGACTGCGCCGGCTGTTCTTCCCGCCAGGCCTTATTGTCTTCAATATTCGCCGCCAAGCGCGCGCCAAGTTTGAGATCCTTGATGGTCACTTCCCCGGCTTCGCGCTCATTGGAGCCGACAATCACAGCGGCGTGGGCACCGCGGCGATCCGCATACTTCATTTGCTTGCCCATATTCCCGCCACCGACAAATGCTTCCGCCCGGAAGCCAGCCGCGCGCAATTCCGCGGCCATGGCGAGATAATCAGCTGAACGGTCTTTCTCCGCCGCTACGACGATCACCAGCGGTGCTTCGTCTCCCGCGCCCCCACGTCCAAGCGCGGAAAGTGCAGCTGCAAAACGGCTGACGCCGAAGGAGAAGCCTGTTGCCGGCACAGCCTGACCGGTAAAGCGGGCCACGAGATCGTCATAGCGGCCACCACCGCCCACAGACCCGAACTGGATCGGCTTGCCATCATCATAATGGGCCGTCGCCAGAAGCTCGGCTTCATAGACAGGGCCGGTATAATAGCCCAGACCGCGAACAATGGAGGGATCAAACACCGCCTGATCATCCTTCACGCCAATGGCGGACAGGACGTCGTGGATCTCACTCAGCGCTGCAAGCCCGGCCTTACCGGTTTCCGAAGCGCCAACCAGACCTTCCAGACGCGCGATCACCTCAGCGCGGCTTCCGCCACCTGCATCGAGAAAACCAAGAACCGTATCGATACCCGCCGTGTCGAGCTTCGCGCCTTCAGTGAAGTCGCCGGATTCATCCTTCCGCCCCTCCCCGAGAAGGGCAGCCACACCCTCACGGCCAAGGCGATCAAGCTTGTCAGCGGCGCGCAGAACCCGAATACGGCGATCTGGCTCGCTCGCGCCAATCGTCTCCAGAACGCCATCGAGTATGCGGCGATCATTGACGCGCACGAGATACTCACCGGTCGAAAGACCCGCGGCCTGCATAACTTGTGACGCCAAGGCGATCATCTCCGCATCAGCGGCCGGTGAAGCGGAGCCTACCGTATCGGCATCACACTGAACGAATTGCCGGAAACGCCCCGGTCCCGGCTTCTCATTGCGCCAGACATCTCCAGCCTGATAGCGGCGATAGGGCTTGTTGAGATCCTGATAATGCTCGGCAACAAAACGCGCCAGCGGTGCGGTGTGATCATAGCGCAGGGACAGCCATTGCCCGTCATCATCTTCCAGGGCGAACACGCCTTCATTCGGACGCTCTTCATCCGGCAGGAATTTGCCCAGGGCTTCAGCGTATTCGAAGGCCGGGGTTTGCAGCGGTTCAAAGCCCCAGCTGTCGTAAATTCGGGTCGCGGCCGAGATCAAATGCTGCTCCGCGCGCAGGACGGATCCAGTGCGATCTTCGAACCCGCGCGGCTTGCGGGCTTTGGGGCGGAACGGCTTCTTCGCGCTCATTGCGTTCTCCGGAAAGGAATTAAACCGGCCAGATAGGCCTCAAAGACGACGTGTTTAGACCCGTCCTGCAGAAAACTTGCAAGAGATTCACTGGGATTAAAGGCTGATCGCGTTATCTTCGCGGCAGTATGAGTAGGAGTTTGCCGTGCGTCGCGTTCTTGTTGGCTTGATTGCCGCCTTCAGTTTGAGTGTTCCAGCCGCAGCTGACCCGGGTCAGGAGTTTGCCGAATGGGCCGGTGAGCTGCGTGTCGAAGCCATGAGCCGGGCCAATATCGCAGCAGGCGCTCCCGCCGCTCCAGCCCTGCCCCTGGATGTCGAGGACCCGTTCTATTTCGAGATGGAAGCCTTCGTCACCGATGCACTCCGATTGAGCCGTCTGGTTGCCGATAATGATGGCCCGCAGGACTTGCAGTGCATCTTCCGGGGCATGTCCAATGACGCTGCGGCGCGCCTGGAAGCCCTCAACGCGGCTGAGCGACGCTCAGACCAGGCCCGGACCTACCGCGCCATCGCCAATCTCATGCGTGACGCCATGCAGATCGCACCCGCGGTCGATGAGGAAGTCATGACCGAGACCGGCCTGCCTGAATGCCGCGCTGGCGGCGGCTAGCCGGCCGCAGCCTCGATAGCATTAAGCACGATCGACCGGGTCAGCACCGCTGGGAGCACCTGAGCGGGACCGCCTTCTGAGGGATAGACAAGATAGAGCGGCACACCCGCCTGCCCGTTCTCATAAATCAGCTGCGTGATAGCATCATCGCTATTGGTCCAGTCGGCTTCCATCACAGCAAAATCCGCAGCTGCAAACGCATCTATGACGACCTGGTCGTTGAGCACCCGCATCTTGTTGACCTGACAGGTCACACACCAGGCAGCCGTCACGTCGATGAAGACGGGCTGCCCTTGCGCCCGGGCGTCCGCAACAGCAGCTTCAGACCATACAATCCGATCGCTATTGGAGGCCATGGCCGCCCCGGCTTCCGGCAGGCGCGCCACCCAGAGCGTGGAGACCAGCATCATCACCAAGGATGCGCCACCGATGACACGCCAGGCCATTGCGCCGCGCTTCAGCGCCCAGATACCAAAGGTGAAGGCCAGAATGGCCATGCCCAGGAAGAGCACACCGCCAGCGCCTGTCTGCAGCGACAACACCCAGACCAGCCAGAGTGCCGCTGCGAACATCGGGAATGCGAGGAATTGCTTGAATGTATCCATCCAGACGCCCGGGCGCGGCAGGAGTTTGAGCAAGCTCGGCGCAAAGGTGAAGATCACGAATGGCAAGGCCAGACCAACGCCCATGGCTGCGGCGACCGCAAGCACAATGATGGCCGGCTGGGTCAAAGCCAGCCCGAGAGCGCCCGCGGCGAGCGGCCCCACACACGGGGCAGCCACAACAACCGCCAACACGCCTGTGAAGAAGGCCCCTTTGCCGCCGGGCGCTTCTGCCAGATCACTACCGAGACCCTGGATAGAGCCCCCGATTTCAAAAACGCCGAGCAAGTTGAGACCGATACCGAAAAGCAGCAGGGCCAGCGCCGCAACGACGACCGGTACTTGCAGCTGAAATCCCCAGCCGACCGGCAATCCAAACTCCCTCAGTCCGACAAGCAAGGCCGCAAGCGCCATGAAGGACAGGACGACACCAGCCAGGAAGTAGAGACCATGGCGGCGCACACGCATGGGGTCGTGATATGCCGTCTCAACGAATTTGAGCACTTTGATCGACAGGATCGGGAAGACGCAGGGCATCAGATTGAGGATCAGCCCTCCAAGAAGGGCAAAGACCAGCAGGGATACGAGACCGGACGCGGTTACGACCGGAGCAGGCGGCGCGGCAGCTGCAAGCGCGTTGGCTGGCAAGCTTGTCTCGCCTGCAACGGCGCGGATCTCAACCGCTTCGCGGGTCCAGTAATCCCCACCTTGATCGCGCTCAACAACGAGAAGACCACTGCGCTCTGCACCAAGACCATCTCCCAGCTCAAAACTGGCCTGCATCACAAGAAAGAGCTCGCCCGCCTCACCGCGTGAAACAACCGGATCAATCGCGTGCTCGATGAGATTGTTTTCGAAGGGAAGGAATTTCGGGTTACGCCACGCGGCATCACCTTCAAGACCTGCACCGCTCACTTCAAGCACGACACGATCACCAACCAGGTCGATCACCGCTTCAAGATTCTCGGCTGGCTGAGGTTCCGCCTCCAGACCCGCCGCGATGTGCCAGATATCTTCCTCATGATCGACCGGCGTAGCCCCGACAGGGATGGAGAGGGTCAATGTCCGCTCTTCCGGCACGCAGATGACTTCACACACCTGCCAGTAGGCGTCTACGGTGAGGTCAATACGCGTCCCTGCGAAGTCCTCGGCGATCTGGATCGGCATGGGCAGGACGACTTCGTCCTTATAGCCATAATCCATGATCTCGCCTTCAGCGAGCTCCAGCTCGATCGGCATCGGCCAGATCGGCTCACCAATGCTTACCCCTTCGGGTAGCGTCCAGTTGAGCTCCATCGGCAAGCCGAAATCACCGGGATTGCGCCAATATGTGTGCCAGTTCTGCGGGATGATCTTGCGAAGACCGAGATAGAAGCTGTCGCCAGGCGCCGTCGTCTCTCGCTCCGCAATCAGCCGGGCATCGACGATCTCGCTACCAAAGCCGAATTGTTGCTCGGGCGCATCCTGGGCGGAAGCCGGGATGGCGAGAGCAATGAGAAAAACGAGGCTTGCTAAAATACGCATTCGGGCACCGATCTGAAGGCAGTCTATTTCCTACCCGCGCATATAGACGCATTTCGCGTCAGGTCGAACCTTGCTCGCGGAAAGGTGAGGACGATTAACAGCGCCAGCAGAGCTTCAGGCAAAGAAAAACGGCCGCGCAAACGCGCGGCCGTCTCAATTCGTCAGATGCGAAGCAAGGCTTATGCAGAAGCCTGCTCAGCCTGTGCCAGCTGAGATACGCGGCGAAGCACGCGTTCCCAACGCTGAAGAGAGATCATGTGGGCGTAGATCGCACCGAGATCGCCATTCTTGTTCATTTCTTCCAGCTTGTCGGCCGGCAGAGCACTGAGCTTTTCCTGAGACACGCCCCAGTAATCCGCAACCGTGACCGGATTTTCCGGATCGTTCGGATTAGCGACTTTCACGTCTTTCTTCTCGAGCAGGTCCAGGTCGAGGACGCGCTGGACGAAAGCTTCAGTGATGCGGGCGTCATTATCGAACGCGCTCACATATTCAATCGCCTGCTTGGTGTAATCAGTCGGCTCGCCAGATTCGTCGAAGAACGGAACTTCCGGGCTGTCGGAGGTGACGAATTCGGCATCGACATCGACGCAGACCGTAGCATTGTCCTGGCCAGGATTATTGGCGCTGACAAACGGATAGCGGCGAACATAGGCCGGCACATAGTGATCGCCGTCGAACTGACCATCAGCCTGAACGAAGACGTTATTGCCGGCGCGGAGGCCCATAACGATCACCGGAAGCTTGCGATCGCCGAGGAAGACGATCGGGAAGCTGCCGCTTGCGATCGCAAACTCGCCGGCAACAGCCGGGACAAAGTGCCAATCTTTCAAAAAGTTGAAAGGCTCGCTCACCT
>JAAEZM010000008.1:72723-100721 GCA_018222865.1 Alphaproteobacteria bacterium | reverse complement strand
CGAAAGAACGGTGCTTTTCGCGATTGAGCGGCTCTACGTTTTTGTAGAGCGGAACGGAACCGGTGAGGCGCGGCTCGGTGGACGCTGCGTCAGCCATGATAAAAACCCCTGTTTATGCGTTTCCGGCCTAATAGCCGATATGCCGTTATGCGGCAATGCAGCCGCGCAGGCGATGGAATATTCCCGCTTACGCAAAAAGAATGCCGGGCTCGCGAAAGCCCGGCAGAGGGATAGGATTATCGCTGTTTTTTGCGATTAGAAGCGGCGGCCAATGCCAACGCCGACGACCCAAGGGTCGATGTCGACATCCGCGTTGATCGCGCCATTGATCGTCACATCCGTGTTGATGTCGATATATTTGGCGTCGACATTGATGAACCAGTCCGGAGCAACCTCGAAGTCCGCGCCGATCTGCGCCGCAAGGCCGAAGCTGGCGTCATAATCGATGGAAGTCAGCGTGGAGCCGGCCGGCAGGTCTTCGTCGAAGAAGGCGGTGTAATTGACACCCACACCGGCATAGGGACGGACTGTGCCTTCCGGGTTGAAATGATACTGCAGGGTCAGTGTCGGCGGCAGCAGGGTCACATCGCCCAGATCCACATCACCGAGGGTAGTGCCGGTTGCCATCACATCGTGCGGGGTTACGCCGAGGATGAGCTCGACGGCCCACTGGTCCTGGAGGAAATAGGTGATGTCCAGTTCCGGAACGACAGAGGTGTCGATATCGACATCACCGCCGATGGTATCGATGTCAGCACCCTCATTCGGCATGACAGAGATAGCGCGCAGACGGACCAGCCAGTCACCAGCGTCTGCAGAAGCCGGAGCACCGGCGAGAAGGGCAATGGCGGTAGCGCCAAGAAGAATTTTTTTCATGGTCCAGATCCTTTAGTCCCCAGAAAAGATGGGGGCTTTATGAACCCGGAACTTCTTTGTGAGTATTGCGCGTTTCGCCGCGCGTCAGCCTGCCGCGCGGCAGGCTGACGCATGGTTGTCGAAACAACTGATTTCCTTAGAAATCCATGATCATTGCGACCCGGTAATTCCGGCCCGGCAGCGGTACAGTATCTTTGAGGAAGGAGGTGTGCAGGCGCGCTTCCTCGTCCGTCAGGTTACGGCCCTCAAAAACAAAGCGCAGATTGTGCTGTTCAAACGGCTCAAGCGTGTAGCGGGCGTTGAACAGCGTATAGCCGTCCGTTTCCAGCTCGTTTTCACCGACATCATCCTGATCAGCCGCCCAGACGATTTCCGCATGGATATTATGCATACCCATCTCCGCACCCAGGTGACCCGTCACGGACAGAGGCGGAAGCTGCGGCAGGTTGCCACCATTATCCAGCTCACCCTGAACGTATTCACCGGAGAGCTCACCGGTAAAGTCCCAAGCCCCGATAGAGCCCAGCGGCCCTTCAATACGGCCTTCAAGACCAGACAGGGTTACGTCTTCCTGGCGGAATTCGAGAACCGGAAGTTCATCTTCCTCAGCGCCCGTGAAGAACGCTCCGATGAAGCCATCATACTCGGCATGGAAGACGGCACCTTCAAGGTCCCACTCGCCAAAGCTGGTACGCGCCGTGAATTCCAGGGACAGCGCCTGCTCGACATCCAGATTAGCATCGCCGATCTCGAACGTCTGGGTCGCCACATGAGCACCGTCAGAGAAAAGCTCGATATCCGTCGGCGCGCGTTCGGCAGACGAGAGCGTTACAGCCATGAAGGTGTCATTGGCCGGGCGCCAGAAGACAGAACCGGACAGGCTGACCGTATCGAAATCACGGCTTGCAGCTGCCGTCGTGATCTCGCGGTTTTCAATGCGCAGCCCGCCTTCAAGACCCCAGCTGCCAGCATCCCAGCGCTGAACTGTGAACAGGCCCATCTCTTCGGTTTCCGACGGCGGCACAAACGCCTCTTCACCCGTCGCGGTGAAATCGCTGGATGACGCCTGGAAGCCAATCGCGCCTTCCCATTCGCCACCAGAAATCACGACCGGGTTGAAACGCGTCTCAACGCGGCCTTCCCAGCCCTCGTTTTCGTAGAGCGTGCCGATTTCGTCACCCTCGAGCTCGGCGTGCTTGTAATCGGCTACGCCGACAGAGAAGCGCACCCGGTCGATGAACTCACCGAGATCGCGGAATTCGCCGCGAACATCGTAGCGCGTCTGGACGAGATCGATGCGGACACCGTCTTCACCCTCTTCGCCGTGACCGTGCTCGTCATGATCTTCATCATGATCATCATCGTGATCATCATCGTGATCATCATCATGATCTTCTTCTTCATGGTGGTGATGATGCCCGCCCGGAATGCCGTAGAGGGATTCCATGGAGCGATAGCCAACACCGATGAAGCCGCGCTCGCCGACCCAGGACACACCGATTGAGCCAACAGAGAAGTCGAGGCCGGAATTCTCGACAGTGCCGAACGCCTCCTCTTCTTCCTCATGATCGTGATCGTCATGGTCATCATCATGGTCGTCATCATGATCATCCTCGTGATCATCATCATGATCATCGTGCTCTTCTTCCTCTTCGAGGAGGCGGAAACGCTCACTTTCAGCGAAACCCGGGATTTCGAAATCACCGGCATTACGGGTCAGCATTTCCAGCTGAACGACGAGCTCGCCCGCATTGAAGCGGACGCGGCCAGAGGCGGTTTCGCCATCATCCACGGAAGTCAGACCACCATAGAAGCGGCCTTCAATCCCGTCCTCGGCCCGCTCTTCCGGGATACGTCCGTCGATCACATTGACCACACCGCCAATAGCGCCACCACCATAAGCGATCGCTGCCGGGCCGCGCAGGATTTCGATACGCTCGGCTTCCAGCGCCTCACTGGCCACGGCATGGTCCGGGCTCGCTGCAGAAGCGTCGATCAGGCCTACGCCATTATTAAGGACACGAACGCGGTCTGCACCGAGACCGCGGATGACCGGACGGCTTGCACCGGGACCAAAATACGTCGTGGTGACACCCGGTTCATGCGTCAGCGTGTCCGCGATTGAACCAACAAGGCCATCTTCAATGTGGTCGCCATCGACAACTTCGATGAAGCCGACAACTTCACTCACCGGAACGTCAAGAGCAGACGAGCGAACCGTGATCACATCGGAGATATCGCTATCGGTTTGACCGTGTGCCAGACCGGCTGTCAGCGCGGCAACCGCGACAGAAGAAAGAATAATAGAACGCATAACCAACCCGCTTACGTTATCTAATAACAGTTAGCGGAGGTTATAATGTTACTTAGATTGCACTGACAAGCAGCGAGAGCTGGGAATCCCCGCAGACTCTGATTACATGTTGCTAATATGAGTCAGAATACCGCCAAAAAAGCCTTGGAAGCTGCCGAAACGCTTTGTGCAGAGCGCGGCGAACGCTTGACGCCGGTACGTCGCCGCGTACTGGAACTCGTGCTCTCCGCAGAAAAGCCCGTGAAAGCGTATGATCTGCTGGAGTTGCTCAAGCCCGGTGAAGGGTCCGCGAAACCGCCAACTGTCTACCGGGCGCTCGACTTTTTGATGGGCATGGGGCTCGTGCATAAGGTGGAAGCACTCAATGCCTTCGTGGGCTGTACGCACAGCCATGATGGCCAAGGTGCGGAGCTTTTCATCTGTAATGCCTGCGGCTCCGTTGAAGAGCGGCACACGTCCGCGCATGCGCATGGCGCAGATGAAGGGCCTTCGAGTTGTTGCCCGGACGGCTTTATCATCGAGCGTTCGGTCGTCGAGCATTTCGGACGCTGCCGCGCCTGCGCGACAGCATAATCCCAGACGAGGATGAGCAGATGAGAGAGCTCTGGCGCGGCAATGCGAACGCCTGGGAATGTGACGAACTCGGGCATATGAATGTCCAGTTCTATCTTGCCAAGGCGAGTGAGGCTGTGGCTCATCTTGCGCGCCTGGCGGGGCTGGGGGGAGTGTTCAACTCCAACACGCACGCCACGCTGGTCGCACGACAAATCCATATCAAATTCCTCGCTGAAGCCCGCCCTGGTGCCCCGCTCTTTATCCATGGGGGATTTACGAGATATGCCGCTTCGAGCGCTGAGCTCACACTGGTTATGCGGCATGGTTTCAGCCAGCAGATTGCCGCGACTTTCCGGCTAGAGCTTGATCATGTCTCACCGCATGAAGGCCGCCCGTTTGACTGGCCGAAACGCTTCACTGAACGTTATCAATCCCTGGCAATCGACGCGGTCGCGGAAGCATTACCGCGCGGAATTACCGAAACCGCCTCAGATCAGCAAATCTCGCTCGAGCGCGCCGATGAGTTGGGACTGGAGCAGATCGGCATGGGATGTTTCAGCACCGCCGAGATGGGCCCGTTTGGCCGTATCCGCTCTGATGTCTTGCTTGGGCGCGTCTCCAATTCGGTAATCAACTTCCAGACCGGCTTTCCCGAACAGGCCGAGTATCATTTGGGGCGCACACAAACGCGGATTGGCGGCGCACTTCTGGAAACACGGATTCTACCGCGCCACTGGCCGCGCGCGGGCGATGCCTATGTCATCAGATCCGGTTTGCGGGCGGTAGGGCCGAAAGTCCGCAATCTGGTACACTGGGTGCTCGATCCGCAAACGGGTCGCCCCTGGTGGACTTCAGAAGGCGTTGCCGCCCCGATGGATCTTGATGCCCGCAAACTTCACCAACCCGGCGAAAAGATGCAGGCCCGGCTAGAAGCCGCCGTAAAACCAGAGTTGCGCCCCTAACAGCCCGACATGGCCGAACGCGCAGCGATAGGCGCGCAGACTTCCGGATTCCCCTGACAACAATCATCAACCAGAAAGCTGAGCAATTGGGATACTGCTTCCAGTTCAACGGCGTAAATCCGCATGCGTCCCTCGCGCCGGGCTGAGACCAGATCCGCCTCGGAGAGGACAGACAAATGCGCAGACAGCGTGTTGGGGGCGACTTCCAGGCGTTCCGCCAACACCCCGGCCGCCAATCCGTCCGGGCCAGCTCGCATCAAAGCCTTGAAGATCTTGACCCGTGTGCCTTGCGCCAGCGCCGCCAATCGTCGAACAGCCACATCATCCATGCTGCATCCAATTTATTTCACTACTCATTGAAATGACGGCAAATCCGGTTTATGCCCGGCACCCGTCAGGAATTGTGTATTTGAGTAGCCCATGTTTGACCCTCTGCGCCACTTTTTCAGCATCATGGCAGGCCTTTGTGCGCTGACTATCAGCAGTCCCGCGGCCAACGCCCAGCCCTCCGGACTGGAGATAAGCGGCGAGACCCGCGTGCGCTATGAAAGCCTTTCCGGCCAGTTCCGGGCCAATGGCACCGGTAGCGACCAGGCGCTCTTCTTCCGCACACTCCTGCACGCGCGGCTCGATACTGGCCCGTTTATCCTGGGCGGCGAGCTCCAGGACAGCCGCAGCTATTTGACCGATAGCGGCACGCCACTCAGCTCCAGCTTCGTCAATCCGCTCGACATCCTGCAGCTCTATGTTGAAAGCGATGCGCCGGCACTGTTCGGACAGGCCTGGCAGGGCCAACTGCGCGCTGGACGCCAAACCGTGTCCATCGGCTCGAAACGGCAGATTGAACGCGTGAGCTATGCCAATGTGATCAAGAGCTATACCGGCCTGCATTATCAGAGCGAGAGCGCCCGGGGTGATGCATTTCACGCAATAGCCGTGGTGCCGATCGCGCGCCGCCCCAGCGATCGTGCCTCTATCGATGACAATCTGATGTCCGGTGATGAAGAGCAGTGGAACCGGCTGATCTGGGGCCTGCATTACAGCAACGCCAATGCGTTCGATGCCGTCCTTGATCGGGTGACGGCGGAAGTGTTTGTCTACGGCCTGACGGAGAATGACAGCGATGATTTCCAGACGCCGGATCGTCATTATGTCACTCCCGGCTTTCGCCTTTACCGCGCGCCGCAAACCGGACAGTTCGATTTCGACATAGAAGGCGCCTGGAGGACAGGCCGCCGTCGTGCCAGCTCCAATCCCGCCGACACCGATAATCTCGATGTCAGTGCCACAATGTTGTTGAGCTATTTCGGCTACACGTTCGACGCGCCGTGGCAGCCACGTCTGGCGATTGAGTATTACTGGGCCAGCGGGGATGAAGACCCCAATGATGATAATTTCGACCAGTATGAGCGCCTCTTTGGTTCTCGCCGCACCGATCTGAACAATACCAGTATCCACGGGCCTTTAACTCCGGCCAATCTGAGCGCGCCAGGGATGCGGCTGGAAGTTGTTCCTGGACCACGATCGGATGCTCGCCTTGCCTGGTCCGCTGCATCTCTCGCGAGCAATACCGATAGCTGGGTGATCGCTCGTCTGCGCGATCCTTCAGGACAATCGGGTGATTTCATCGGCCATACACTCGATGGCCGCATGCGCTATCAGCTTATTCCCGACCAGCTGGAGCTGGAACTGGGCGCCTCCGTGTTCCTGCCGGGCGAATTTGCTGACAATGCGCCCGGTTCTCCCGCGCCGGATCGAACGCTTTTCGGCTATGGCCAGCTGACGCTAACCTTCTAGACGCAGCCTGGACGCGGCAGCCCCTCCCCTTGCCCGACGGCCATACTTGGCTCAGGTTGATGCGATAATCGGGGAGACATTATGAAACAGCTTGTAACCGCCTTATCGACGGCGTTGATACTGGCCGCGTGCTCAGCGCCGGAACCGCAATCCTTGACCCCGCTGGATAGCGGCGAGCGTTTCGACCAGGACATCATCGCCCGCGATGTCTCCCAGGCCATCCAGTTTCCAACCGTCTCTGTCCCCGGCGCGCCGCGCGCAAATTGGGAAGTATTTGAGGAGTTTCGAGCATTTCTCCAGGCGCGCTTCCCGCTCATGCATGACCAGCTCAACCCGGTCGATCTGGGCGATGGACAACTCCTTTTCACCTGGCCGGGAACAAATCCCGATCTCGACCCGGTCGTCTTCCTGGCGCATCAGGATGTCGTCCCTGTGGAACCCGGCACAGAGGACCAGTGGTCCTACCCGCCTTATGACGGTGAGATCGCGGATGGTTTCGTCTGGGGCCGCGGCACGCTGGATATGAAAGGGCATCTCATCACGCTGATGCACGCGGTCGAGCGTCATCTGGAAAACGGTTCTGAGCCAGAACGCACGGTTTATATCGCCCTTGGCCCGGATGAAGAGGTCGGCGGGATTGGAGCCCGGCGCGCCGCTCGCTACCTCGATGAACGCGGCGAGCGGGCCTGGTTCGCACTTGATGAGGGCGGGTTGACCATTCTCGACAGCCCTCTGACCGGCGCCCCAGCGGCGATGATCGGTGTGGCGGAGAAGGGCTATATGACAGTTACCGTCACCGCACGGGCCCGCGGCGGACATTCCTCCACCCCGCCGCGTGAAACCGCAATCAGCTTGTTGGCACGCGCCATCACGGCCATTGAGGAAAACCCGTTCGAACACTCCCTTGATGGCGGCCCGACACGGGCCATGCTCGCAGCCACCGCTCCGCAACTGGACGGGATTGCCGGTTTTGCAGCAGCGAATAATGGCCTGTTCGGGCCGCTTATTCAGGGACAATTGATGGAACAGGACGCCGCACGCGCCCTTCTTGGCACCACGATCGCGCCGACCGTGATCGAAGGCGGGGTCAAGGATAATGTTCTGCCCCAGCAGGCGGAGGCCCTAATCAATCTGCGCCTTCATCCGCGCGACACGATCGAGAGCGCGCTGGCACATTTGCGCGGCGCTGTCGCGCATTTGGAGGGCGTGACGGTGGAGGCAGATCAATGGGCTTCGGAGGCTCCGCCGGTCGCGGATATGGAGGGCGCAGCCTGGGATCTCATCGCAGGGGCCGCCGCCGCGCATGCTCCCGATGGGGCGCCGGTCGTCCCCTTCATGGTCACTGGGGCAACCGATGTACGGGCCTTCGCCAATACGGCTGATAATCTCTACCGTTACTCATCTGCGCGGGCGGAAATGGGAGATGCAGCGCGTATTCACGGTGATGATGAACGCATCCGTGTGGACGATCTCGATGAGATGGCGAGCTTCTTCTACACGGTGATCGATCACGCCGCCGTTCAGGACGTGCAAAATTGACACACATGCGGGCTTTTCAACCACAACACCCTTGAGGTTATTCCCCCGCTTGTGTAGGACGCTGCTCCCGTTTCGCGTTTCAGGAGAATGGTTCCGTGAAGTCATACATCTAGTCGACGAGGACGCAGCAGCGACACGTTCTCGCACGCACGCCCCCGGCCCAGCGGCCCGGCCTGCGTGATTTTTTCCCGCTGATTGTCCCGTTACTGGATCGATAGCTTCATGAGGACGGACCGAAACAGGTCCGCAAGACCATGTCCGACTTTACAATACGCGAAGAGTCCCAGCACGACCGAACCGCGCCCGATACTGAAAGCGCCGCCCTGAGCCAGGCTGATTTGCGCTCCGACCCTGCGAACGCCGCGGATCTGTTTGTCGATCACGAAGACGAACCGCGCACCAATTCCCTGCCCTTTAACGAGGTCATGTCCTACATCCTGCGCCAATGGCGCCGGCGCCCGGCCCTTTTTGCTGGCCTGGCAGGCTTTACCGCTATTGCCACCGTGCTTGATGTCTTCACCCCGGTTGCAGCCGGGTTGATGATTGATGCCTTGAGCAATAGCGATCAGAGCAGTGAAACCCATTGGGCCGCTTATGCGATTTTCATGGCGGTCGCGGTCGGCTTTCACGCTCTGCGTCAGCTGGCGGTACGCTGTGAGATCCCCTTCTCTTCGGCCAATATGGCAGACTTGGTCTCCGATGTTTTTGCCAAGGTGCAGCGCTTCTCACTGGACTGGCACGCCAATACGTTCGGCGGATCTGTCGTACGCAAGATTACGCGCGGCATGTGGGCCTATGACACCATCACGGCGACGACCTGGTTCTCGCTGATCCCGACGGTCGCCGTGCTCTATGGCCAGGGCATCTACATGATGACGGTCTGGCCCTGGGTTGGCGCCTTCGCCTTGGCTATCGCGACGATATCCTTGGCGGCCGCCATTGGCCTGTCGCGATACTATATCCATCCGCAGAACATGCGTTCGAATGCCGTCGACTCGAAACTGGGCGGCGCCATTGCCGACACGGTGACGGGGATCGCCACTGTGAAGAGCTTTGGCGCGGAGGCTGAGGAAGATCAACGCTTTACAGGCCTTGCCTGGCGCTGGCGCGCGGAAGCGATGAAAACCTGGTTCCGCTTCGTCGACACCTGGCTGATCCAGACGGTCATCGTTTTGGCGATGCAGGCGGGTCTTGTCGGTGCGCTGGTCTGGTTATGGCAGCGTGGAGAAGCGAGCCCTGGCGATGTTGTCTACGCCGTCACGGCCGTCCTTCTGATGTCCGGCTATATGCGGCGTTTCGGTGAGGAGGTTCAGAACGTCCAGCGAGCGCTCGATGAAATCCAGGACCTGGCCCTGTTCGACAAACAGGTCGCGGAGGTCACAGATCGCCCCAATGCTCCGGATTTTGAGCCTGGCTCAGGTGAGGTCCGGTTCGACGCGGTGGGCTTCACCTATGCGGGGCAGACACAGCCGCTCTACACGGATTTCGATCTGCGCATTGAACCGGGAGAGAAGGTGGCACTGGTTGGTCCCACAGGGTCGGGCAAGTCGACTTTCGTGAAGCTGGTTCAGCGCCTTTATGATGTGAATGAGGGCCATGTCCGGATTGATGGCCAGGACGTGCGTGATGTGACGCAGGCTTCTTTGCGGCGGCATATTGCTCTGGTCCCGCAGGATCCGGCGCTCTTTCATCGCTCAATCGCCGAGAATATTGCCTATGGATCGCCACATGCGACGCCGGAGGCGGTGGTCGCGGCGGCGAGGGCCGCACATGCCCACGATTTCATCATGCGCTTGCCCAAAGGCTATCGTACCCTGGTGGGCGAACGCGGGGTGAAACTGTCCGGCGGCGAACGCCAAAGGGTGGCCATTGCCCGCGCCATCCTGGCCGATGCGCCGATCCTCATCCTGGATGAAGCCACCTCCAGTCTCGACAATGAGACCGAGCGCGATATCCAGGAAGCGATGAACACGGTGATGCGGGATCGAACCACCATCATCATCGCCCACCGGCTTTCCACTATCCGGGATGCAGATCGTATCCTGGTATTCGAGGCCGGCCGGATTGTGGAGCAAGGCACGCATGCCGAGCTGACCGCCAAGGATGAAGGTGTTTATGCACGCCTGGCAGCACTGGCGGCCGGGTAGGCATTTGAGACGGGTCATGATTAGTTACGCGGCAAGTGATGTGCCGAGGAGTTGATATGACCCGTCTGACCGCCCTGATCATTCTCGTTTTCGGCCTGATCACTCCGGCCTTTGCAGAGGACGAGCATCCGCGCCCGTATCAGGCCGAAAGCGATGCCATGGCCGAGGTCGATAGAGCCTTGGCAGACGCCATTGCCAGCGAGCGGCGCCTCCTCCTCGTTCTGGGCGCAAATTGGTGTCATGACAGCCGTGCCCTGGCGCATTACTTCGAGGATGACACGCTCTCCGCTTTGCTGGAGACGCATTATGTGGTCCGGCATGTCGATGTTGGCTGGCGCCACCGCAATCACGACGTCATGCGACGCTTCGGTATTGCCGCAATCTATGCCACCCCAACCGTGTTGATTATCGATCCTGAGGACGAATTCCTGCTCAATCGCCAGAGCACGGAGTATTGGACGAGCGCGGCATCCCGCCCGGTTAGCGATGCGATCGAGTATTTTACCCGCTGGGTCGACGCCCAGAGCGATGTTGACGGTTTGATCCCCGCCTCCGTTATCTATCAGTCCATGCTGACAGAGATTGAGGTTTTCGAAGCGGAAGAAGGCGAACGCCTGTCCGCGGCCTATATCGACATTGCTCAATGGCGTGATCTGCCGGTCCATGAGCGCCCGGACAATTATCGCACGCTGGCGCGAGAGGTCGAAGACTGGCGTCAGGACATGGTGCGCCAGGTTCGCCGCTTGCGGGCACAGGCCTTGGAGCTGGTTGAAACGGAATTGGCGGTCATGGCCGACGGGGCTCCCATCACGCTGGATCTGATCGATGCGTTTGATCAAAGCGATGCTGACCTGCCGCTCGACATGGAACCGCACCAAAGCGATCGGTGGTGAGAATATTTTCACCCTGTTGCGTCATGTCTGAGCATTGAAATTTCCGCCCGGCGATGACAGGTCTGCCCCATCGCGAGCGAATTGCCGAGACAATCAAGGACTGAAGCCATGGCGCGCCTGCCCTATTTCGAAATCCATGCCTTTGCCGATCCGGAACAGCCTTTCACCGGCAATCCTGCGGGCGTGTGCATCATGGATGCGTTTCCGGACGATGCGATTATGCGCGGCATCGCCTCCTCGAATAATCTCTCAGAGACGGCTTTCGTGGTGCAAACTGGCAAGGATGTCTGGGACTTGCGCTGGTTCACGCCATCCGTGGAGGTGGATCTATGCGGCCATGCGACCTTCTCGGCGGGCGCCGTCCTGCTCGAAGGTGGCCATGTGAAGGGTTCAACCGCGCGCTTTGATACGCGCTCCGGCCGACTGGAAGTGTCCAAGGATATTGGTGGTTTCGCGATGAATCTGCCGAAGATTGGCTACAAGCCCGGGCGTGGAGCCTCTGCGCTTGAGGCCGCACTTGGATTGCAGGTGTCACCAGAAGCGGTCTTCGATGTAAATCGCATTCATGGCGCGGGTTACCAGATGTGGGTTGTCGCGGCGGAGAGCCTGGTGCGCAGTGCCGAGCCGGATCATGGCCTGCTGAAAAAGCTGAACACCAATGTCATCCTTACCGCGCCTGGCGAAGACTGTGATTTCGTCTCGCGCTTCTTTGCACCCGCTTCGGGTGTGGATGAGGACCCCGTCACCGGATCCGCGCATTGCACATTGGCGCCCTATTGGGGTGAGCGCCTTGACAAGACGCGCATGGCTGCCCGCCAGATCGGACCGCGTCCCGGCATTCTTGAAGTCACCCCACAAGGTGATCGCGTGGCCCTGTTCGGCCACGCGCCACACTTCCTTCAAGGCGAAATCCTGCTGCCAGGCTAGTGCTGATAGCTGCCATAGCGGCCGCGGCGATCCCGGTATCCGTGACGACCACCCCGGCGGCCGCGCTCGATGACGACATCGATCTCACGGTAATTTCCGCGACGGTTCACGCGATAAAAGCGACCGCGCTCGCGATAGACGACACCCGGCGTGCCCATGCGGGCACCCGTGCCCCGCTCCAGGCCATGACGACGCTCATAGCGGTCGGGAACATAATGCCAGGCGCGCGGCGGACAATCGATGACACGGCGGTCGCGGCGATCTTCACGGCGATCCCATCGACCTTCATCAACGCGGCGGTCACGACGGTCTTCGCGCAGGTCCGGACAGGCGCGAACGCTGACATACCACGTACCCGCTGAAGCGGCGCTGGAGAGCCCTACAGTGCCCATCCCGGCCAGAAAAGCTGCGGCAAGTGCGCTCTTGAGAAGTTTCATATCTTGCTCCTTTGCAGTTTGCCCCGGAAGGGCGATATCTGCTGTTCTAACGGGGGCAAGCTGAGCGCTGCTTGAAAGCCTGGTTCATCTGGCGCTCATTCATGTGAATGAACCGGTTGGCGCGGTTTTGGCGTGGATCTTCAAGGTGATAAAGGGATAAGCTGGCGATATGAACATGCTGAAGCCCGCCCTCATACTCGGCCTGACCCTGGTCTTTCTGAACGATGCTATCGCCTGGGCTGATGATGATGACCGTCCGCGCCTGAGCGCTCGGGCCCTGGAGGCGACCTTGTCTTTCCAGTCAGAACCGCGGCGTGAGCCTGGCGGGTATCGCGGTGTCGATAGCTGCCGGAGGGCGGAAAATGGCGAATGCGATGAGCCGGGTATTGGCACAGGCCTATGCTCTACGGGAACAGATTACAGCGATTGCTGGCGGATCGCTGAAAACGCCCCCGATAATAGCTGCGAATGGTCCAATGACGGGATTTGCGATGAGCCAGGCTTTGGTACCGGATTTTGCCGCCAGGCCACAGATGTCGCCGACTGTTCAGACAGTGATTATCTGCGGTTTCGCGATGATAGCTGCGAGACCGCCTTTGACGGCGTTTGCAATGAAGCGGGTCTTGGCGATGGGACATGCCCGGAACGCTCGGACCGCAGTGATTGTCTCGGACGGGAACGCCCGGCCGGCATTAATGACCATTTCATGCGTTTTGATGATCGCCAGCTCATCAGCACCGCGACAGCGCCATGGCGTTCAATTGGTCTATTGCGCTTTAATCGCGGCGGTGTTTGCACCGCCACGCTGGTGGCCGAGGATGTGATCCTGACCGCCGCCCATTGCCTGTTTTCAACCGGCGAGCTGGACGCGCGAGCCCGCTTCACCGCAGGCCGCGATCATCCCGATGGTGAGCGAAGTGCGCGGGTGACGGCCTATCTCCTTGATCCGGATTTTGACGTCGATCTCTTTTTCGACACCCATGAGCGTGACGGGCAGGACTGGGCCCTTCTACGCCTGAGCCGACCGCTGGGCCGAACCTTCGGTCATGTCGAACCCATTGCGCTAATTGATCTAATTGATAACGAAGAAACGCCCTTCCTCACGATCAGCCAAGCCGGCTATAGCTGGGATACAGGCGGGCGACTATCGGGCCACCGGGCCTGCCGGATCACCCGTATTCTGCCGAATAATGCCATCTTGCACGATTGCGACACCACCCGCCGCGATAGCGGATCGCCCCTGCTGGTGGAACGCGATGGCAATTTCCAGATCATCGCTGTGGATTCCCGTCACCGCCGGTTTGATGATCCCATACCGCTGAATGTCGCCGCGCGAACGGACCGGCTGATCGAGGCTTTACCGGGCTTTATCAATGGAGAAAGCGGAGAACGCGATTTACGCCCGCGCCGCCGTAGAGGCCTTTTGCCCTGGCTGCGCTAATCCTCTGAAAATAAAAGCTCAAGCGCGCGCGCCAGAGCGGAGCGCCAACCGGCGACATCATGCCCGCCTTGATAGATAATCAGGTCCACCTCATGATCGCTCGCGGCCAAGGCCCGGGCCATATTGCGATTGGCCTCCAACATGACATGACCCTGATTTGTCGAGGTTTCTACATATTCCAGCTGGCCGGCCGCAAGGATGAAGCGGGGTCGGTCCTCACGCGCCTCGGCCACGTTGCGCGCAAGCCATTCCGGCGCTTCGCCGTCCGGTGACCAGTAAAACGATCCGGACAGGGAGATTACCGCCTCAACCGCCTCCGGCTGATCAAGCCCCGCCATCACCGCCACCAGCCCACGCCGGGAGGCCCCCGCGATGATCCGCTGGCCCAGAATCCCGCGCTCGGCGAGAGCAGTCGGCAGCTCATCTTCCAGAAAACCCAGCTGATCTCGATACTGATTATCGGCACTGGCCATATCGAGCTGGTCGATCAGCACCACATTCACAGGCTCAATCGCTCCCCGGGCGACAAGGTTTTGCACGATCTCGACCGCAGGCGCGCGCACACCCCAGAGAAAGCTGTCATAAATGACCAGGACGGGGGATCTCGGCTGCGCTTCGGGATGCGTGTAAGCCGCTATGAAAACAGGCCTTTCCAGTGCAACACTATCAATGGTGAAAGCATTTTCAGTCAGCCTGGAGCTGAACGGCACTGGCCGGATTGCCGGATGAATACTGCCCGGATTGGCGAAGAAGACCGATTCCGCATCTCCGCCCCTCAAACGGCGCGGATTGGCTCCATCAGAATGGCGCCGGACGCCCGCAGGTGTGCGCACTAGAAAGCTGTAAACCGCCTCGCTGTTTTGCGGCACAGAGAGCGTTCGTGCCCAGATTTGGGAGTCCCCGATCTGGGTCAGCGGCAGGGTGAAATCGCGGACATAATCGGTGACACGGCCTTCAACCTCCACCGCGTTGAGGATGCTGTCGAGGCGGACCTCCTCCACATTTGCCGCGGCGCGA
This sequence comes from Alphaproteobacteria bacterium, assembly GCA_018222865.1. GTDB lineage: Bacteria > Pseudomonadota > Alphaproteobacteria > Caulobacterales > Maricaulaceae > Maricaulis. The sequence goes on along the minus strand of JAAEZM010000008.1, from coordinate 85,816 downwards.
TAGAGGAAGGTGGCCCTGACAAAACCGGTTCGGACCGGGTCAGGCCGGACGATCGGCGCCCCGCCGCGGACCAGCGCACGCCAGACCTCATCGCCCGCATGCGGGCGCAGGCGAAGTTCCGCTTCAGCTGCAGCGATTGGATCGGCAGCCTCCCGCACACTCTCGAAAGGGATCGCGTCCGCCGAAGTGAGCCCGGAAAACCACAGGAAGAAGACCGTAATGAAAGACAGGGTTTTCGTCATCGCAGGGTCAGACTAGCCTCTCGCACAAGGGAGAGGAAATCATGCTGACATTTCGAACGGATAAAAATCTGACGCCGGTTCAAACAGGCTTGTTGATCCTCTCGGCCATACTGGCAGCAGCCTATCTGGGAGATGGATTTGGCCTGGCCTTGCCCTATCCGTTCAATGTGGTGCTGAAGGCGTCAGGCATTGTGCTTCTCGGCGTGATCGCCCTGATGCGGGGCTATTGGCTGTTGGCGCTCGGCCTGTTTTTCGGCTCTGCTGGAGATGCTTTTCTGGCGCTGCAACCATCACAAATCGCCTTCGGAATAGGCGCGTTCGGCATTGGCCATATAATCTATATCGCTCTTTTTACGGGGGAATTACGTCGCGCCCCGACCCGGGGGCTGTGGGGATATATCGCCGCGGCCGGGCTTGCCATTTTCGGCGCCATCATGCTCATCGCCCTGCAACCCCATTTCGGGGAAATGCGGATTCCGGCCAGCGTCTATAACGGCATCATCATGCTGATGGCGATCCTGGCGGTGATGAGCAGAGCGCACCCGCTGGCGATTGCGGGTGCGCTGCTCTTTGTCATTTCAGACAGTGTTCTTGCCTGGCGCCTGTTCGCCGACGCCCTGCCCTGGGGCGGGCCGGTGGTCTGGGTGACCTATTATCTCGCCCAGGCGGGAATTTGCCTGGGACTGTCCAAGCGAAGCTAGACCGTCTCGAGAACATCATCCGGCAGTTTCCAGCCCGGACGAATGAAATGACAGGTATAGCCGTTCGGGATGCGTTCGAGATAATCCTGGTGGAAGTCTTCCGCCTCCCAGAAATCACCCAGCGGTTCCAGAGTTGTTACCGCCTTGCCCGGCCATAGCCCGCTGGCATCCACCGCCTTGATGATGGCTTGTGCCACACGCTTTTGATCCTCATCGGCATAGAAGATGGCAGAGCGGTACTGGCTGCCAATATCATTGCCTTGACGATCCAGCGTGCTCGGATCGTGAATCTGGAAGAAAATCTCGAAGAGCTTCTTCAGCGTCGTCTGCTCATCATCGAAGGTGATCTCGATCGACTCGGCGTGGCCGGTCATCCCGGTTTTCACATCCTGATAGGTCGCTTCAGCCAGCTTGCCGCCCGTATAGCCTACCCGTGTGGTGATCACGCCAGGCTGGCGGCGCAGCAAATCCTGCATGCCCCAGAAACATCCGCCGGCAAGGGTCAGTGTTTTAACAGCCATTACGCACTCTCCTTCATCGAGCCGACAGGTCCGGCCCGATCGAAGATAGAGCCGGTCCGCCGGTTTGCTAGTTCATAAGACCCTGGTCTGATGCCATTCCGCGCATGGCCTTTTGAAGCTTTTCAAAAGCGCGCACTTCGATCTGGCGAATACGCTCACGGCTGACGCCATAATGCTCTGCCAGTTCTTCCAGCGTTTTCGGATCCTCGGTCAGACGACGCTCCTGCAGAATGTGCTGCTCACGCTCATTGAGCTCGCCCATGGCCGATTGCAGCAACTGCATGCGCGTGTCGAATTCATCAGTTTCTGCGAGATGCTCTTCCTGGCTTTCGGCCTCATCATCGGCCAGCCAGTCCTGCCATTGCCCATCGCCTTCCGTGCCCTTCAGCGGCGCATTCAAAGACGCATCCGGACCCGACAGACGACCATTCATGGAGACGACATCATCATTCGTCACACCGAGCTTGGTGGCAATTTCCTCAACCTGCTCCGGCTTCAGATCGCCTTCATCAAGCGCCTGCATCTGGCTTTTCATCCGGCGCAGATTGAAGAAGAGCTTCTTCTGGGCGGCTGTCGTCCCCATTTTCACCAGGGACCAAGAGCGCAGAATATACTCCTGGATCGAGGCACGGATCCACCACATGGCGTAAGTCGCCAGGCGGAAGCCCTTGTCGGGATCAAACTTCTTGACCGCCTGCATCAGGCCGACATTGCCCTCGGAGATCACTTCAGCGACCGGCAGGCCATAGCCCCGGTAACCCATGGCGATCTTCGCGACGAGGCGCAGGTGAGAGGTCACCAGCTTTTCAGCGGCTACGGTGTCTTCATGCTCGCGCCAGCGCTTGCCGAGCATGAATTCCTCGTCCTTCTCCAGCATTGGAAAACGGCGGATCTCGGCGAGGTAGCTCGACAGGCCCTGTTCAGGCGACAGCGATAAGGCAACAGCGTTTGACATAACTTCTATCCTATCCCTTTGCGGAGGTCGCGACCAGCACCCGCGCCATCCGTCTTGAAACGCTATTTGGGTAGGCCTGGGAGCGATTGCTAGGGGTTCACGCGACCGTGATTGACTCTTGATCACATATGGGCCTGATGCATTTTCATATTTGGACTTGCGTCCAATTTGCGATCGAGAGGCATCCATAGTCTCGAGAGGGCAGTGAAAAACACTGTCACACGATACAAAAGGACTTACCCGATGCTAAGATCTATTGCCGTTTCCACCCTTGTTGTCGCGACAGCGCTGACCGGCCTGGCCGCGTACAGCCATCGCATTCTTCCGGCGGATATGGACGAATGCCAACAGGACATCACCCATATCGGCCACATTGAAGAACTCCCCCCTTTCCATTGCATTGGTCATTCCGAGGGCAATGCGGTCGACGGCTGGGACCATATCCACCCCTGGATGACACGAGAATGGCATGAAGAGCGCGGACTGCCGCTCTCTGGCGGGTATGCGGGCGGGGAAGACTAGCCATTCCGCCTCAGTGATCGCGGTGTTGCGCCCGGACGACTTGAAGCTCCAGGCGCTTCACCTCACGCAAGACCTGATTGGTGAGGATTTGCTGGAATATGACCCCGCGCAGGAAAAGGACGATCTGCACACTGGCAAGCACGCCAACGCCCCAGCGAAGCGCCATGAGCGCATCATCGGCCTGGAAGAAATTCCACAGCGTCCAGACAAAAAAGCCGAAGAATACGAACAGCATGAGCATGACGAGCGCCATCACCCAGCCCAGACTGCCGCGGAAAATCGAGAAGACCTGGGCAAAAAAGCCCGGCTGTTGCGCATAGCGCCCCAACAGACCGCGATCTTCTTCATCCAGGGCTTCAGTGATCAGATCATCGAGATCCTGGTCACGATTGCTCATAACGCTCTCCTTGTCTTTGAGTTTTCAAGCGCCGCCCGGATCTTGCGGCGCGCATGCATTAAACGGGTTTTCACAGTGCCGACGGGCACATCAAGGGCGATGGCGATCTCCGCCACACTCATGTCCTGGCGATGATAAAGCGCCATGGTCGAGCGCTGCTCCGGCGGCAAGTCCGCCATCGCCTCGCTCACCTGGCGAAGCTCCAGCTTTTGTTCGGCTTCCAGCGCACCATCCACGCTTGCGCCTGGCTCAGCCAGAACGGCCGCACGCGTTTGACGTACACGCTGACGCTTGCGGATGAGACCGGCCGCGCGCCGCGTCACAATACGATAGGCCCAGGCCGGAAAGGCGGCGGTATCATTCAGACGCCTCAGACCGCGCACCACATCCAGCCAGGCATCCTGCAGGACCTCCTCGGCCGCATCCGTTTCACCGGTGAGCCGATAAGCGTGAGCAAACAGTTCGGACTGCCAGAGCTGCGCCAGGCGATCAAAGGCCTGGCGGTCCCCCGTCCGCGCCGCGGCGACGAGGTATTCGCTCAAAACTCGCTTCTTATCGCGCCGCATCGGCTGGACCTTTTTGATGCCAAGTCATCATGGCTTTGAACTAGTAAGTGACCTCAGGCGCAAAACAGGTTCAATGCACATAGAATATTTTGCGACACGTAGAGGATTAAGGCCCCGCCTACGAAGGCAAAGACTGCGAACACTCGCACAACACCCGCTGGCAATCGATCCGCCCACCATACCGCGTAGGCCGCATGCCAGCGGCGCGGCAGGACAAGGATCAGGACGGAGCTGACCGTCAGAAAAAACCCAATATAGAAAACGGCTTGCGGATAGAGCGTCGCCTTACTGGCCAGGATCAGGGCCATGCCGAAGAAAAACCGTACGGTCATCTCGATCACATGCACGAGGAGCGTACTGGCCGCATGCCTTAGAAGATGAAGCGCCCATTCCGGCGTGAGCGCCATAATGACGCCAACCAGAGTGAGCCAGACCGCCAGTGCGATCACGCCGATAAATGAGATGGGTTCGAGCATTTGCCCCTCACGAGATTGTTCGTTCGGGACAAAGGTGGGCTGGCGGATGAAATCGGTTCAAACGCTCGTAGAAAAAAGCGCCTAGGCGGGTTTGGTCGGCGGGACTTCCAGTCGGAGATAACCACGCTCGACCATGCGCCGCATGGCGTCATAGGCTTCGGATAATTCGTCATAAGCCGTGCGGAGCAGAGCCAGACGCTCCACTTCGCTCTTTTCCAGGGGTGAGCGACTGCGCGCAGCGGACATCGCTGCATCTACCCAGGCGCTGCGAGCCTTCGACGCGGACAGGGCCAGATTCTGGAAGTCTTCAATGCCGACCGTGTGAATCGTCTTCTTCAACACGGCCTGATTGGCCGCGAAGACGGTATAGTCGATCTGTTCGAGATGGCCGCGAAGCTTGCGCTGTTCAGCAGGGCTTTGCACCAGATCCGGCTCGAAACGATCAGAGGTGCTGCGATAGCTCGAAGTGACGGTTTTCGCCATTGTGAACTCTCCTTAGAAGAGAAACCCGAACCTGATCCTGCCACTAAGGGTTTAACTAAGCTTGAAAGGGTTTTTCGCGGCACAGGGCTGGAATCGCGAAAGCGACGCGCTTAAGTCTCTCGCGTCATTTATTGCCGGAGACTTTTATGTCCGCTCCCAAAATTCTGATCATCCCGGGTTCGGCCCGCAAGGATTCGCTGAACAAGAAGCTCGCCGCAGTCGCGGCAGAGCGGGCCCGGGACGCCGGCGCGGAGGTCACTCTGATCGACCTTAATGATTATCCGGCACCGATCTATCACGGCGATGACGAAGCCGAGACCGGCATGCCTGACACGATGCGCCAGCTCAAAGCCCAGATCCGCGCGCATGATGCGCTGATGATCGCCACACCAGAGTATAATGGTCATGTCCCGCCCCTCCTGGTGAATGCATTTGACTGGGTCTCGCGCGCCGATGGAGACGACAAATCCAATGCCTTTGCCGGCAAGCTCGGCGCAATCCTGTCAGCGTCTCCTGGCCGTCTCGGCGGTGCGCGGGTCATCCCCCGCATGCGGGCCTTCCTGGCGGATCTGGGCGTGATGAGCGTGCCCGGCTTTGCTTCACTGCCCGGCGCAATGCAGGCGTTCGACGAAAACGGGGCGTTGACCAGCGAGCATACGATCGGTCAGATCGACAAGCTGGTGGCGCATCTGATGAGCTGGTTCAGTCAGCGCTGACCGGCCAGATCACGGTAAAAACCGTTCCGCTCTCGCCCGTTGTTTCCAGGACGAGATCACCGCCATGGGCCTTCGCCAGCTCGCGAGAAATACTCAATCCCAAACCGGTGCCGCCCTTGCGGGTAGAGCTGGTAAAGGCTTTGAAGAGATTGTCGCGCGCCTTGGGCGGCAAGCCGGGCCCGCTATCCTCAACGCAGATGAAAAGCTGGCTCTCATGGGCGCGGGTTGAGACGCTCAGACGGATCTCACCGCCTGCCGCATGCATGGCTTGCAGCGCATTGCGGAAAAGATTGAGAAAGATGCGGTGCATGTAATCGGCATCACCCTCGACGACCAGTGTCTCATCAACCTGATTGCTCCAGGCCGCCTCGCCTTCGCTAAGGCGGGCATCGCCGGAGGCCTCATCAAGCAGCTCGCGAAGGGCAACGGGTTGAAGATCAAGCGGCTGTTCATCGGCCCGACCATATTCCAGCGCCGCCTGACATAGACGCACGCCGCGATCGACCGCGCGAACGAGCCTTTCACCCATTTTGCGGACCCGCTCATCATCATCCATCGCCAGCCGGTCGGAGACGAGTTGGGCACTGGTCAGGACATTGCGCAAATCATGCGAGATCTTGGCCACAGCTTCGCCGAGAGCCGCCAGTCGCTCCCTTTGCTGCAAGGCCTGACGGATCTGGGTCTGCATGCGCGCCAATTCTTCTTCCGCCAGTCCGATTTCATTGCTGCGGCCGCTGGGCACAATGCTGCGAGACAGATCCTCCGGCGCCTCGCGAAAGCGCATCATGCTCGACGCCAATTGGCGCATCGGACGGACGAAAAGGACAAAGAGCGCAGTGTAGACGACGGCGCCGATCGCCAGGGCGACCAGAACGGAGGTGAAAAGCAATCGGCGAGAAAAGGCATGGATCTCGCGCTTTAGCGGCGCTTCGAGCACCATGACATCGATCAACTCACCCGGGCGGCCAGGCGGTTCCGCGCGGATCCGCAAGAGACGCCCGTCCGGGGCAACCAGGAGATCCAGCGTATCGTTCAAATGATCGAGCCAGCCCGCGGTTCGAAGATCACTCTGGACGAGGGGCGCGCTGACCGGGCCGCCATAGAGCATGAGCTCATTAATCCCGTCGCGCACCCGCGAGACCGCAATCGCATCCGCTCCCTGGAGCAATTCCTCCACCGTCATCGCGGCGATTTCGGCCTGATTATCCACCACATCCGCGGCCAGTGCGGCCAGGTGGGCCGCCTCTGCCCGGTCCATCATCCACTGATAGCGATAGGCCGAGACGGCCGGGAAATAGACCAGCACCATTCCGATGGCGATAAAGCCAACAACAAGCATCAGCAATTGCCCGGGCAGGCTTTCAAACAAGCCGCGGCCCAGCTGCCGAAACCGGGTCAGAAGACTGGCCGGCGATCGGTCCGCAGTATCGGTGTCGTGATCCGTCATCATCGCCAGATTAGGATGATTTGTCCGGCGGAACAGCTGCGCGTGATCGCCACATGCGGTGAAGCAGCGGGACAAAGGCAAACATCAGCGCCATCACCAGGACGACCAGGAATTGCGGGCGCAGGAAATCCTCAAGCCCCGGGCTGACCCCGGCCGAGACCAGCTCGCCAATCCCGGCTCCGAAATTCACATAGAGAATGGTCGGCGCGATCGTCCCGATCGCTGTGCCGGCAATATAGGATTTCAGTCGGGCACCCAGAAGCGCCGCTGCGACATTGACCAGGAAAAAGGGGACCGGCGTGACCCGCAACAGGATCATATAGGTAAAGTCATCGCGCCGGAACCCGGCCGAGAACCGCGCCACCCGCCCGTCAAAGCGCTCATGAAATCGCTCCCCGGCCAGATATCGTGCGATGAGAAAGATATTTGTCGCCCCCAATGTCACACCGATCAGCGAAATCGGCAGGGCAATCCAGGCTCCAAACAAATATCCAGCGGCAATGGTGAACCAAAGCGCACCGGGCAGGGATATGGTCACCGCCACGACATAAAACACGGTATAGCCGATCGCTGCGATCCAGGTGTGCTCGGAAATCCAGCCCTGCCAGGCCTCTCGATTCTCGCGCAGAATCTCGAAAAGCCCCTGTGGTGTCAGCCCATTAGCAAAGGCCACGACCAGAATGAGCACCAGCGTGGTGATGGCGATAAGGCTTCGCCAGTTTTCGCTGATCCGCGCGATCATTCGCTGCCACCTCATCTTGATCCTCACTCACCATAAACGCTTACTGTTGAAGGCAGGGCTTCGCATGCGTCGAATTCCACGTCCAGACTTGACGAACCCCCTAGGCCCGCGTAAGACCCGCCGCTCTTTATTTCAACGCGATGGAGCGCCACCGTGAAACGCACATTCCAACCGTCCAAGCTCGTCCGCAAGCGCCGGCACGGTTTCCGTGCGCGCATGGCCACGAAGTCCGGCCGTCAGATCCTGGCGCGTCGTCGGGCAAAGGGCCGTAAGCGCCTCTCCGCCTAAGGACGATGTCCGCGACGTCATCGGCCATTAAACGGCTGAAAAAGCGGCGCGAATTTCTCTATGTCGCTAAAGGCACAAAAGCCGTCCGCCCCGGCGTGGTCATACAGGCCCGTCGGCGCGGCGGTGATTTGTCATGTGGCATTGGCTTTACCGCCACCAAGAAAGTCGGCAATGCCGTTATCCGCAATCGCGCGAAAAGACGTTTGCGAGAGACCGCGCGGCTGCTACTCCCTCTCCACGGACAGCCCGGCTTTGACTATGTATTCATCGCACGTGCGGCCACGCCCGACCGGGAGTGGCCGAAACTGTTGGAAGATGTCGAGACGGCGCTGTTGAGCCTCGCCCCGAGCGAGGCCGTCGGCAAAGCAGAAAACAAGCCTGAGAGGCCTTGAAGTCATGGGCGACGACAATCGCAATTTTATCGTAGCATTCGGTCTGATCATGCTGATCCTGCTGGGCTACCAGATCTTCGTGATGGGCCCGGCCGCTGAACAGCGCCGTGAGGAGCTGGCCGCGGAGGCCGCCCTGGAACAGGCTGACCCGGATCTACCGACCGACACGCTGACAACAAGTGGCGCCGCAGCGACCATTGATCGCCCCGAGGCGCTCGCCCAGGCTGAACGCATCATCATTGACGCACCGAGCGTTGAGGGCTCGATCTCCCTGACCGGTGCGCGCTTTGATGATCTGCGCCTGCGCAATCACACAACTGAAGTTGATAGCGATGAGCTGGTTTCCCTGCTCAACCCGATCGGCGCGGACCATGTTTTCTACGCCCGGGATGGCTGGCAATCGATCACGCCAGGGGTCAATGACCTGCCCGGCGGCGCTACCAACTGGGCATTGATCAGCGGTGATGTGCTGACGCCGGATACGCCGATTGTCCTGGGCTATGAGAGCGAGAGCGGTCTGGCCTTCGAGCGCACCATCTCGATCAATGAGAATTATCTCTTCACCATCACCGATAACGTCACCAACACCTCCTCCGATGAGGTCGAGCTGCAGCGTTACGGTCTGGTGCGTCAGGAGGGGCTGCCGGAAGTCCTCACCAATAATATGGCGGTCTTTGAAGGCGCGATTGCGGTGATTGATGGTGCAATGGTGCGCGAGAGCTTTAATGCTCTCGAAGACGGTGCCAGCGCAGAAGAAAGCGGTCTGGGCGGTTGGGTCGGCATCACCACGCGCTATTGGCTGACAGCCGCGATCCCCGATCTCGACACAGCGTTTACCGCCCGCTTCCGCACGATAGAACGCGGTGAGAATGATGCTTTTGAAGCCTCCTATGTCGAGCGTGCACAAGTCCTCGCCCCCGGCGCCAGCCTGAGCGATACGACCTATATCTTTGCCGGCGCCAAAGAGCTGGACGTGCTCCATTATGTGGAGGACAATATCGGCGTTCAGAACTTCGACATGGCCTATAATTGGGGCTGGCTCTGGTTCCTGGTCCGCCCCTTCGTTTGGGCGCTGCACATGCTGGAAGGCATGCTCGGTGATTTTGGGCTGGCCATTCTCGCCCTCACCCTGGCAATCAAGATCCTCATGTTCCCGCTCGCCAACCGGGCTTATGCGTCCATGGCGCGGATGAAGATCGTACAGCCCAAAATGCAGGAAATCCGCGAGCGCTACGCTTCCGATACGCAGAAACAGCAACAGGCGATGATGGAGCTTTACCGCAAGGAGAAGATCAATCCGCTGGCGGGCTGTCTGCCAATCCTGCCGCAAATCCCGATCTTCTTCGCGCTCTACCAGACGCTCTTCAACGCGCTGGAAATGCGTCATGCTCCCTTCTTCGGCTGGATCCGGGACATGTCGGCCGCTGACCCGACCAATATCTGGAACCTGTTCGGCCTTCTGCCTTACGATCCGTCTGGCTGGTTCCTGCTCGGCGGCATTCTCGGCATTGGCGCCTGGCCGGTGCTGATGGGCATCACCATGTGGGCCCAGCAGGCGCTCAACCCGCCTCCGCCGGACCCGATGCAAGCGCGGATCTTCGCTTTCCTGCCGATCGTCTTCACCTTCATTCTCGCGCCGTTTGCGGCCGGTCTGGTGATCTACTGGGCGTGGAACAACTTCCTCTCCGTACTCCAGCAGTATGTGATCATGCGCCGCCACGGCAATGAGACCCAGCTGGACAAGCTGATCAATCGCCTGCGCGGCAAGGCTTCGGAGAATGAGTCCTGACCGGGACCAGCGACGAGCTTGATATTGCAGCCGGGCGGCGACTTTTCTCCCGCCCGGTCAATTTCATCATGGGTGCGGTCAGCCTTGGCCAATTGCCCGAGCCGGACCGGACCGAGATCGCCTTTGCCGGACGCTCAAATGTCGGCAAGTCCTCACTGATCAATGCTCTGACCAATCAGCATAATCTCGCGCGCGCCTCCGGCGAGCCGGGACGGACACGAGAACTCAACTTCTTCGAGATTGAGCAAAGCGATATCCGAATTGTCGACCTGCCTGGCTATGGCTATGCGAAGGCGCCCAAGGATGTGGTTGAGAAATGGACGCGCCTGACCCGCGATTTCCTGCGCGGCCGGGTTAATCTCAAACGAGTCTATTTGCTGATCGACAGTCGGCATGGCCTTAAAAAAGTCGATGAAGGCATTATGGATGTCTTTGACGAAGCTGCGGTGAGCTATCAGATCGTTCTGACCAAGACCGATAAAATCAAACCGCCAGCGGTTAAACGCGTCAGCGAGGAAACGCTCCAGGCCATCATTAAACGGCCCGCCGCCTTCCCGCGCATCGTTGCAACATCAAGCGCGAAAAAGGATGGCGTTGATACGCTGCGCGCCGAAATCGCCGCCTTCGCCAAGCTGGGATAAGATCTGCCCTATGCGCCATGTGATCTTCACCATTCTTGTCAGCCTGATGGTCGTGGGACTTGCCCCAATGCGCGCCCAGGCGGCAGAGCTTTGCAATGAAACGAGCTTCGTGGTTCAGGTCGCCAGCGGCTGGCCGGTTGAAGGTGGCGTGGCCCTTCAGGGCTGGGAGCGCGTGCGTCCGGGTGAATGCGAGAACCTCGCCGATGAGGTCAGCCTGGACAGCGATCAGCCGGTCTTTTTCTACGCCCAGACCAGCGCTGCCTATCTCGGCGGCGTGCGCGAATGGCGCGGCAATGTTCCACTCTGCGTCGATGAAACCGATTTTGAAGTTGTCGCCTCGACACGCTGCGCAGCCCTGGGCCTGGCCTCGCGCGATTTCATGATCCGTGAAGGCGCCCAGCGCGAACGCACAGTGCTGGTTGAGCCAGGTGAATTTGGCTCGCGCGCTCAGATCGCGGGTATTCAGCGTCTGCTGGAATCGGCCGGCTATGCGATTTCCTCCGTGGATGGATTTGAAGGCCGCGGCACACGCCAGGCCGTGCGGGCCTTCCTGAACGATCAGGACCTCTCCAGCCGTCCGCCTGCTCCGGAACTGATTGATGCGCTGGAAGCCTATGCGCTCGAACGCAACACTCAAAGTGGCGTGACCATTTGCAATGACGCCATCGGCGATATCTCCGCTGTGATTGGTCACCGCGTCGATGATGTCTGGCAATCACGCGGCTGGTGGCGGCTGCACTCGGGTGAATGTGCCCGCCTGCTGGCAGCGCATCTTGAGACCGCGAATGCCTATTTCTACGCCGAGCGCATTGATAACAGCACCGGCGAGCGCCGTCCGATGATTGAGGGCGAGCAGAATTTCTGTGTCGCGCCAGCCCGTTTCGTGGCTGAAGGCCGCGACAATTGCTCTGACAGGGGGTATGGAACAGCCCCGTTCCGCTCAATCCCCGACCCTGAGAATGGAGGCGTCCGCATCCATGTCGACGACACCGACTTCGCGCCAAGCGCCCAGCTCAACCCCTGATCTGACCCATATCACGCATTGGGTCTTTGATCTCGATCACACGCTCTACCCGTCTGACAGCTCGGTCATGGTGCAGATCGAGCAGCGGATGACGGAATATGTCGCGCGCCTGCTCGATGTGGATATGGAGGCTGCGGCGCAGGCCCGTGAGCAATACTGGAAAGATTACGGCACAACGCTCAACGGTCTGATGACCAATCACGGTGTTGACCGCCAGGACTTCCTCGACTTTGTCCATGATATCGATGCCAGCGTGCTCGACCCGGCTCCGCTCCTCGGACAGCGCATTTCTGCCCTGCCCGGTCGAAAAATCATCTATACGAACGGCTCGCTCGGCCATGCCGAGAATATTCTGGACCGCCTCGGCATCACCGAGCATTTCGAGGATATTTTTGACGTGGCGGCAGCCGACTTCATTCCCAAACCGCATCGCGAAGGCTTTGACCGCTTCCAATCCCGCTTCGGCCTACCCACGGTTGAGAGCGTGATGTTTGAAGACAGTCTGAGAAATCTGAAAACGGCGCACGAGATGGGCTTCACAACCGTGCTGGTTCGGGCCAAGGAAGGTACGCTGGTCCGCGAAAGCCATGCGGGCGATGAGCATCCTGAGCATGTGCATTTCGCCGTCGACTGCCTGACGACCTTCCTCGGCGATATCAAGACGGCCGAACACAAGAAAGACGAAGAGTAATATGACCACCACCCTCGAAACCGCCATCAATGACGCCTGGGATAATCGCGACGAAATCTCCACCGAGACGACCGGTGAAATCCGCGATGCGGTTGAGACCGCCATCGGCATGCTCGACAGCGGCGAAGCGCGCGTGGCCTCTCGCGAGGGCAATGGCGATTGGGTTGTCCACCAATGGCTGAAGAAAGCCGTCCTTCTGGGCTTCCGCCTAAATACCATGGATCTCGTCGATGGGGGTGTCGCCGGCTCGCACTGGTGGGACAAGGTCCCGTCGAAATTCGAGGGCTGGACCCAGGCGGACTTCGAACAGGCCGGTTTCCGCGCCGTTCCTCCTTGCGCTGTGCGTCGCGGCTCCTTCATCGCCAAGGGCGCCGTGCTGATGCCGTCCTATGTCAATCTTGGCGCCTATGTCGATGAAGGCACCATGGTCGATACCTGGGCGACGGTTGGCTCCTGCGCCCAGATCGGCAAGCGCGTCCACATTTCCGGCGGTGTTGGCA
>JAAEZM010000008.1:0-72713 GCA_018222865.1 Alphaproteobacteria bacterium | reverse complement strand
CCCTCCAGGCCGGTCCGGTGATCATTGAGGATGATGTCTTCATCGGTGCCCGCTCCGAGGTTGCGGAAGGCGTTGTTGTGCGCGAAGGCGCGGTCATCTCCATGGGTGTTTTCCTGGGCCAATCGACCAAGATTGTGGACCGCGAGACCGGTGAGATCACGCGCGGCGAAATCCCGGCCTATTCGGTTGTGGTCCCGGGTACGCTGCCTGACCCCAAGGGTGGCCCGTCCCTGGCCTGCGCCGTCATCGTCAAACGCGTCGATGCGCAGACCCGCTCGAAAACCTCGATCAACGATCTGCTGCGCTAGAGCGATGGACGCGCTGCTCGACCAGCTCGGCCTCCAGGCACGCAAGGCAGCACGCACGCTTGCGACAGCGAGCGAAGCCCAGCGCAATCAGGCGCTGATCGCCGCTGCGGCGCGCATTGGCGAGCACACAGAGGCTATTCTCGCGGCCAATGCAGAAGACATGGACGCGGCGCGGCAGGCGGGCAAGCCGGCAGCTTATCTCGACCGTCTAAAGCTGACGCCAGAACGCGTGGCGGCCATCAAGGACGCCGTCGCCGCAATTGGCGCGCTTCCCGATCCGGTTGGCCGGGTCCTGGCGCATATCGACCGGCCCAACGGGCTGAAGATTGACCGGATCGCTGTGCCCCTGGGGGTGATCGGGATGATTTTCGAGGCTCGGCCCAATGTTGCCGCCGATGCCAGCGCCCTGTGCATCAAATCCGGCAATGCGGTGATCTTGCGGGCGGGGAGCGATAGTCTTGCCTCCTCACGCGCCCTGGTGAACGCCATGCGCGAAGGGCTCGCTGCAGCGGGTCTGCCGGAAGACGCGGTGCAATTAATCGACACCACAGACCGCGCCGCGGTGCAGGCGCTTTTGCAATGCACCGCCCATGTCGATCTGGTGATCCCGCGCGGCGGGCGCGGCCTTGTTGAACTGGTCCGCGATCAGGCCCGCGTTCCCACGCTTTTGCATCTCGATGGTAATTGCCACACCTATATCCATGCCGCAGCCGATATTGGCAAAGCCGTCGCCATTGTTCGCAACGCCAAGCTTCGCCGCACCGGGATTTGCGGTGCCACAGAGAGTCTGGTTGTGGATCGCTCGGTCGCCCAGAGCGTCCTGCCGCAAATCCTGGACGCCATGCCGGAATGTGAATTCCGGGGTGATGCGCTTGCCTGCGGCATTGATGCGCGCGTGCGGCCGGCCATCGATGCGGATTTCGATACCGAATATCTCGATGCAATCTTGTCTGTGAAAATTGTCGAGGGTCTTGAAAGCGCGATTGATTGGGTCTGCACCCATTCCTCAGCGCATACAGATGCCATCATTACCGAAGACGAGATTGCAGCTCACGCTTTCCTCACGCGGATCGATAGCGCCATCGTCATGCACAATGCCTCAACGCAATTCGCCGATGGCGGCGAGTTTGGCATGGGCGCCGAGATCGGGATCGCGACGGGCAAGATGCATGCGCGCGGCCCTGTCGGCCTCGAGCAGCTCACCTCGTTCAAATATGTGGTGCGCGGCGAGGGTCAGACACGCGCCTAGGACGCGGCGGATAGATAATCCTGAATGCCTTGCGCCGCGGCGCGCGCTGTCGAGAAACAGGCCTGCAGGAGATAGCCGCCGGTGGGAGCGTCCCAGTCCAGCATTTCGCCGGCGACAAATACCCCGGGAAGGGCTTTGAGCATGAAATCATCGCTCACCGCTGCCCGGGTGATCCCGCCCGCTGAAGAAATCGCCCGGTCGAGCCCCCGCTGGCCGGTTATGGTCAGGTCGACCGCTTTGATCCGCGCGGCCAGCGCCTCGGGTTCGCGCGGCAAGGAGCCGTTTTCATGAACCAGGGCAGCGGCTTGTGCAGACAGGCCCAGCGTCTTTTTCAGAAGGGTTGAGATGGACTGTCCTTTGCGAGCCCGTGCGAGCTTGGCGGCAAGTGCTTCGCGCGTCTGATTGGGACGCAGATCGAGGCGGAGCGTGGCTTCGCCCTTGGCCAAACCCGCACGGATCGGAGCGGATAGCGCATAGACTGCCCCACCCTCCAGGCCATAGCTGGCGATAATCGCTTCACCGCGCACCTGCTCTTCGCCGTAGTGCAACGCAATCGTCTTGAGCGGAACGCCGGCAAAGCGTGTCCGGATCATTTCGGACCAGTGGATTTCCACACCGCAATTGGAGGCTTGGAAACTGGCGATCTCGACCCCGCGCTGCGCAAGAATATCCGCCCAGGCGCCATCTGACCCCAGACGCGGCCAGCTCGCCCCGCCGAGGGCGAGAAATACAGCGTCAGGTCGGTATCGAATTTCGCTTCCATCTTGCGTGAGGAAGCAGAGCTGGTCGCCCTCCCAGCCGGTCCAGCGGTGACGCAGGTGAAAGCGAACGCCCAGCCCGTCCAGCCTTGCGCGCCAGGCCCGCAGCAAGGGCGAGGCTTTCATCGCCTTCGGGAAGACGCGGCCGCTTGACCCGGTAAAGGTCTGCGCCTCCAGACCATCGGCCCAAGCACGCAACTGGTCAGGCGGAAACGCCTCTATCGCCGCCGACAGCCAGGGCTCCGCCTGCCGATAACGCCGCAGGAAGGTTTTCAGATCCTCAGAATGGGTGAGATTGAGACCACCGCGCCCGGCCATGAGGAATTTGCGTCCAAGTGTCGGCATGCGCTCGAACACCTCGACCTGAAACCCGGCCTCGGCGAGATATTCCGCCGCAAACAGCCCCGCCGGTCCCCCACCGATAATGGCGACCTGTTTACTCATCGCGGGCGGCAATCAGCGCGCGAACCGTCTCAACCGGCAATGCGCGCACCACGCCTTGCCCATCTGCCCGCGGATAATCGATATCCTGCGCCATGAGGAGCGAGTTATAAATCGCTTCCTCTGTGGTTTCGATCACAGCCTGAAAGAGAGGCGAAATCTGTCCATTGGGCAGGTCGCGCAGTGTCGACACGGCATGGCGGCGCTGTGGGGTACGGCGTACATCCTCATGGGTGGAAAACGCTATCGCATAATCCCCGGACCCATTGGTCATGGACGCGCCCGTCCGGGCCAGACCTGCAAAGGCGCGATGCGCCAGCCGCTCCAGATTGCGGGCAGAGAGGGGCGCATCAGTGGCGATGATGATCATGATCGAGCCATCCGCGCGATCATCGGCAATCTGATCGGCCAGATAATACTGCCCCAGCGTCTCGCCAACCGGCAGACCGTCCATCTGCAAGACACCGCCATAATTGCTCTGGACCAGAACCCCGAGCGTCCAGCCTCCCAGCTCCTCCGGCAATCGGCGCGACGATGTTCCAATACCGCCTTTCCAACCAAATGCGACCGTCCCGGCGCCAGCGCCGACAGCGCCTTCTGCAACGGGACCGCTGGCAGCACTTTCAATCGCGGCGAGCGCATGCGCCGGCGTGATCACCCGTGCCTGAATATCATTGAGGCGGCTGTCATTCGTCTCGCCCACCACCATGTTGAGTGAGCGGATCTGGTCACCGCTGGGCCCGGCCAGGCCATGATCGAGCAAGGCATCGGCTGCGCGGGGCACCGCCATCGTATTGGTCAGCAGGATGGGCGTTTCGATTTCACCGAGTTCGATAATCTGTGTCGAGCCCATCAGCTTGCCATAGCCGTTGGCGATCGCGACGGCGGCGGGCACTTTATCGGCATAAATATCCCCGCCATGAGGCAATATGGCGGTGACACCGGTGCGGATACCGCGCTCGGGCTCAATCAGGGTTTCATGCCCGACCTGCACCCCCGCCACATCGGTGATGGCATTAAGCGGACCCGGCTGGAGAATGCCCGGCGCCAGGCCGAGCTCTCGGGCACGCACTTCTTCACGGGCCAAGGCATTGGCTGTCATGACAGTCATGGCCAGTATCGCAACCAGCGCGGAAATCGCGGTTTTCATCTTGGCCCCTCTTTGATTCGATCCGGTGAGAATAGCAGGCCCTGTGCTGACGTGCCGCTACCGCTCGAGCCTCGAATCTGATCGAATACAGCCAAACACCAGTCAAAGGGGCGTGCCATGAGCGACGAGATGACGAAAGACAAACCGGCAGTTGCAGATCCGGCCGCACCATACGGCTCTGCCAATAATCCGTCGGAATACGATGTGCTGAACCGACTGGGCAAGGATGAGCCCTATTTCATCATCCGCGGCGGTGACCCGCTCTCTGATGCCCTGGTTGAGCTGCACGCCTATATCGGCGCGGGCCAGAGCGGTGCGGCGCATGACACGCTGGAGCGTATTCTCGCATTGTCCGGTCAGAACCCGCCGCGCCCGGTAGGATCCCCGAAATATCGCGAGACCTTCAAGATCTCCGTCTCCATGGAGCGCTATCGCGAAACACACGGGCGTTCGCACTAAAGCGGCATTAGGCTCTAGCCCTTTGCGCCGGAACACTTATCTTGCGGCGTAATGCATCATGATCCTCTGCCTCTCGCGCAGCGCTTAATCCGCTGCCCGTCCATTACGCCAGTAGAAGCCGGCGCGCTTGATCTGCTCCATTCGGAGCTGGAAGCCCTGGGCTTTGTTTGCAAGCGCCTGGTCTTTGAAGACGTCGACAATCTCTATGCGCGCCTGGGGACGGCCGAGCCCTGTTTCATGTTCGCTGGACATACCGATGTCGTACCACCCGGCGATGAGAGCGCCTGGACCACCCCACCCTTCGAGCCGTCCGAGGATGACGGCATGCTGCGCGGGCGCGGTGCCGCGGATATGAAGGGCGCCATTGCGGCCATGATCGCCGCGGTCAAAACCTATCTGGATGAAGCCGGCCAGCCGGATGGTTCCATTGCTTTCCTGATCACCGGGGATGAGGAAGGCGTCGCCATTAATGGCACCAAGCGCGCCCTCATCGCGATGGAAGACATGGGCGAGCGCTTTGACCATTGCCTGGTCGGGGAGCCGACCAATCCGCATCATCTTGGCGAGACTATTAAATCCGGCCGGCGCGGCTCGCTCAATTGCGTGCTGACCGTGACCGGCAGGCAAGGCCATGTCGCCTATCCCGAACGCGCGGAGAACCCGATCCCGGTCCTGCTCAAATTGCTCGACCGGCTGCTCGCACGCGAGCTTGACCAGGGCCATCCGCCCTTCCAGCCGTCCAATCTGGAAGTGACGAGTGTGGATGTCGGTAATCCGACCACGAATGTGATCCCGGCCGAGGCCAAGGCGCGCTTCAATATCCGTTTCAACATCAAGCATACCGGCGAGGCATTATCGCGCTGGATCCGGGATGAAGCGGCATTTGTCGATCTCGATTTCGATGGCTCGATAGATACCGATATTCATGTGACGGGAGAGGCGTTCCTCACCCCGGCGGGTGAATTCACCACGCTGCTGCAAGACTGCATTGAGGCGGAGACCGGGCGCCGTCCGGCCCTGACCACGGGTGGCGGCACGTCTGATGCCCGTTTCATTTGTAATTATGGTCCTGTGGCGGAATTTGGTTTGATCGGTGCGACGATGCACCAGGTCGACGAACGCGTTTCGATCGAAGACATCAGAAGCCTGACACGCATTTATACGCGCATCCTCACACAGTATTTCGCTGAGCCGCCCAAATGATCCGCCTCATTGCTGAAGCCTATCTTGGACTGACCGCTAGCTTGCAAGCGCTGACTTTCCGAAAGGGCTGGCAGGAGCGTCTGGATGTCAGCCTGACCGGGTTCTGGCATTCCTTCCTGGCGATCATCCCTTCCACAGCCCTGGTCGCGCTGATCTTCATCGCGATCGGCCATGCCGGCTATCAACCGCCCAGCCTTGGCACCTGGATCAGTTACGGCCTCTCCTGGCTCATCTTTCCCGGTGCGGCCGCCGTCGCAACAATCGTACTCGGCGTCCGCCAGAGCTTCGTGCCCTGGGTGATCCTGCACAATTGGGGCGTAGTCTGGCTCTATGCCTTCCTCGCCTTGATGTGGATGTTGCTCACCGCAGGCCTGATCAACCGGGAATTCCTGGAATTCGTGCTCTTCCTCTACCTGTATTTCCGGGTGCTGGTGCATTGGCGGATCGCCTATGTGACGCTGGGCCTGCCCACCATCACCTCCGCCCTCGCCGCGGCTGTGCCGATTGTGACCGCGGAGATTGGCCAGCTACTGGTACGCCAGGCCTTTGGCAGCTAGGCCGGGTAATCCACCCCGGTCAGATAAAGCCCGTCCGGCGGGGCCACCGGACCGCACCGCTTGCGGTCTGCTGCATCCAGCGCCGCCTTGAAATCCGCCGGTGTCCATTTGCCCACGCCCACCTCGACCAGTGATCCCGTGATGGAGCGGACCTGGCGGTGTAGGAAGGAGATGGCGCTGATGGTCAGTTGAACCTCTTCGCCATAACGCGCAACCGAGACCGCATCGATGGATTTGACCGGGCTGTCTGCCTGGCACTGGGCATCGCGGAATGTCGTGAAGTCATGTGTGCCGAGCAGGAATTGCGCCGCCGTGTGCATGGCCTCAGCATCCAGCTTGCGCGGCACCCGCCAGACCTGGCCGCGATCCAGGGTCAAAGGCTGACGGCGGTCGATAATCCGGTAGAGATAATGACGCTGATGGGCAGAGAAGCGAGCGTGGAAGTCCTCATCCACCCGTTCAGCCTGCAATACGGCGATGGGATTGGGCTTGAGATGGAAGTTCAGCGCATCGCGCACCTTGTCCTCGGCCAGATCCTTGACCAGGTCGAGATGCGCGACCTGTCCGAGCGCATGAACGCCGCTATCGGTGCGCCCGGCGCCCTGCACGATCACCGGCGCGCCATCCAGCTTGGTCGCAGCCTTCTCCAGCGCTTCCTGGACCGATGGATCATTCTCCTGGCGCTGCCAACCGGCATAGGGCCCGCCATCATATTCAAGGGTCAGCTTATAGCGCGGCATCAGCTCAATACCGTACCGGCAGCAAGCGGATTACCACGGAGGAAATCCTCCGCCGCCATGGCGCCCTTGCCCTCGCGTTGCAGCCGCGTCAGACGCAGGGCGCCGGAACCACAGGCGATGAGAAGCCGGTCATCGAGCACCGCACCCGCATCTCCCTCACCGGCTTCGGCCTCTGCCATCAGCACTTTCACCCGAACCGGGCCTTTCTCACCCGCAAGTTCAAACCAGGCCCCGGGAAATGGAGAAAGCCCGCGCACATGATTGGCGAGTTCCTCGGCCGGACGCGTCCAGTCGATCCGCGCCTCAGCCGCGCTGATTTTCTTGGCGTAAGTCGCCCCGGCTTCATCCTGGGGCACAGCCTCCAGCGATCCGCGCTGCAGGGCTGACAAGGCGCGCGACCACATCAACGCGCCTGTATCCATGAGCTTGTCATGCAGGGTTGCAGCGGTATCGGTGGGCGTGATCCGTACGGTTTCAGACAAAAGGATAGGGCCAGTATCAAGACCCGCCTCCATCTGCTGGATCTGCACACCGGTAACCTCATCGCCCGCCATGATGGCGCGTTGGATCGGTGCCGCACCGCGCCAGCGCGGCAGCAGGGAGGCATGCAGGTTCAAACACCCATATTCCGGGGCATCCAGCGCCGCCTGCGGCAGGATCTGGCCATAGGCGACAACCACCGCCACATCGCTCTCAAGCGCAGCAAACTCCGCGAGGGTCTCTTCATCCTTGAAGGTTTGCGGTGTAGCGACCGGAATACCGAGCACTTCCGCGAGCTGATGCACCGGCGTTTTCTGCTCACTCTGGCCCCGACCGCGTCGCCGCGGCGGCTGGGTATAGACCCGGACAATCTCATGTCCGGCCGCTGCAATCTCCGCCAGGGAGCGGGCCGCGAAATCCGGCGTGCCCATGAAAACGACGCGCAAGCTCATAATGGTTTCCCGTTTCAAGCGACATTCATCTTGGTTACGATCTGATACGACAGCTCATCTTAAAGCGCCAAGGGGACAGGACATGATGATCCGTATCTTCGCCATTCTCAGCACACTTCTCATCGCCGCCTGTCAGCAAGTGTCTGACCCCGTGGCTGTTCACGACCCTGTCCCCGTCGGCGGCATGTGCGGCGGGATGATGGGGCTGAGTTGTGCAGGTGAAAACACCTTCTGCGACTATCCGGTCGAAGCCCAGTGCGGCGCGGCCGACCAGATGGGTGTCTGCCGTGAAGTGATGCCCATGTGCACACGCGAATACCGTCCCGTCTGCGGCTGTGACGGCCAGACCTATGGCAATGCCTGCACCGCCCGCGCTGCATCTGTCAGCGTGGCGTATGAGGGCGAATGCCGGGCAGAGTGAAGCGCTCCACGGCGTGACCACCTGGAGAGATGCAAGGCATGCGGGCGGCGTGACGAACCGTGCAATAGGATAGTTAGGAGTGGCGCGACACGCCGCCCGCACGCGGAGTTTTCCCGGACGCTCTCGCCCCCGTTTCCAAGTCAGCCGGTATTCAGGTCGGGCGTTTAGTGCCATCGGACCGGACAGACCGCCCTGCCGGACTTTCACCGCGTCACCAGCGAAAGGCGGACAGGCTCCGCACACCCATCCCCGCGAGTGACGGAGCTCACGCCTCAGAAGCGAGATGGGTCGAGGGGGAGTATGCCGCAGGATGGGCGGGCGGGGATAAGTCTGGGGTTATCCTCTTTTATCCAAACATCCGCGTCATCCCGGCGAAGGCCGGGACCCAGTTCATAGGGTATATCGGTGCCAGGCTCATGTTAGGGCGAGCCCTAGGAACTGGGCCCTGACCTTCGTCAGGGTGACGGTGGCGGCTGATGGCGGGGCGCACGAGGCCAGTTTTGCAATGTGGGCAAAAGCCGCTTCCCCCCGGACTGACGTCCGTCCCACTTCTCCCCTTGGGGGAGAAGGATAATACACCACGCCCATCCCTCTCCCCCCTAGAGTTTTTTTGCGGGAGAGGTGCCGCGAAGCGGGGGTGAGGGGGTAATGGATAGCGGGCGTGGTTGTTATCGCGACAAAGCTAAGCTGAAATAAGACTTGGCGGCGCGCCGTACTCGTGAGGCTCAAGCATTCCGCCAAGTGCATTGGCTTGCTCGAAAATCGACCGGCGAAGTGTGAAGTGCTTAGGCTCTTCAATGGTTCGGAAGACATTGACTGCGTCAGCGATATCGTCCCGCAAAACGGGAAGCCCTCCCATCACCGGGCGGTACAAATCCGAGTCATAATCTCGCTGCCAGCGAATCCGCGAACGATCAAAGTCCACCATATCCTCGCGGATGACTGCATCCATCAGATAGCAGACACCCCGCTCCGCTCGATCCTCGACAAAAGGTGCTTTCATGAAGAAGACCTCATCGGGAGCCTCCGCTTCGAAGAAGTCTTTGATCTCTTGGGTAACCAGCCACATATCGCTGAGCGGGAACATGCTCGCCTTGGTGAACTCCAAGGGATTGTAATTGATCGGCTTCACCGTCGAGTCGTAGTCGGAAAACCCTGCGCCCATATTCAAGTCATCAAACGAAGGCTGCCAGTTCGGCTTAAAGCGAAACTCTCTGACCCACAGAGGATACTCGGCCTGGCTCGGCATCCGGTCCCAATTGATCGCAGATCTTATTCGGACAAAGTCCTGCTCGCGAAAAGCGACGACCGGAGGTCTGTCATCACGAAACTCAGAGCGCCGGTACCACTTGCTCTTGTCCTCTCCCTCTATGCGCTCAAGCGCGGCCAAAGGCGCAAACACCTCCTGAACAGAGGCGGGCAATTCATGGAACTCAAAAAGGCGTTGCTGGCTGCGCATATCGGCGCACCCTATTCAAATCCCCAGGGCGGCGGCGGTGCGTCCACTGGCTGGGTCAGGTCGAAGACCGCCTCGAAATTGCGGTCGGGGCGATTAAGGGCATAGGTGAAACTCTCCTCGCCCAGTGTGATCGACCAGATATTGGCCATGGAGGCGGGAATGTTTTCACGCTCGAAAAGGTCCCGGGAGAATTGGTCTGCAGGGAAATCCGCCTGATTGGCGGAAGGCGCGGACACGGTATCGCCGCCATACTGGGTGAGAACATCCTCACTGCCATCTTCATGGCGATGATCATGCTTGAGACGCAGCCCGGTCTCGATGCGCGAAATGACCCAGGTGCGCGAGCGGTCCTCACCGACATGCAGCGGGATGCGGATCACCTCGTCCGAGCATTCGCGCACATGCATGGTCAGCACCTGTGCGGCCCAATCGGCATCGCGCGGGTCCTCGCTGACCACACGGCCTTCAAAGGCCTGACCGCAATAAGCGCTCAGCTGGTCAAACAAATCTGCTTCAACGCTGGTGTTTGGCTGTGAACAGGCGGTCAGAGCCAGAGCCGGAATAAGCCAGAATGCACGCATTTCATCCCCCTTGAGTTTGAAGGCAGGATTTCACGGCTTCTCAAAAGCAGCAAGCGCGCTAGGCGGCGTCGCGGGCCTTGTCTTTTTCCAGCTTCTTCACCTTCTGCACCGCGCGCTGACGCTTCAGGCGCGAAAGGTAGTCGATGAAGAGGACACCTTCGAGATGGTCCATCTCGTGCTGGATACAGGTGGCGAACATGCCCTCTGCGATCTCTTCCACTTCATTCCCGTCATAGTCGAGATAGGTCAGCTTGATCGTCGAGGGGCGCTCAATCGTCTCGTAATACCCCGGCACGGACAAACAGCCCTCATCATAGGGTGTTTTGCCCTCTGACGGGTCAGAGAGGACCGGATTGACGAAAAAGCGCGGTTCGGCCCGCTCTTCCGGTCCGGACAGGTCCATCACGATAATGCGCTGCGGCACACCGACCTGAATGGCGGCCAGACCAATACCATCCGCCTCATACATGGTCTCCAGCATGTCATCCATGAGCTGACGGGTCTCGTCAGTCACAGCCTCGACGGGTTTGGAAATTTCCTTCAGACGCGGGTCCGGGACGGTGATGATTTCGCGAATAGCCATGCTGCCTAATGTAAGGAGGAGGCGTTAAACGATCAAGAAGATGACACTCACTCGGCCGCGTCTGGCGCAGTCTTCAGACCGGGCGCTTCCTCCGGCGCTTCAAGCTCGGGACCGCTATCGCCCGCATCAGACGCAATCAGCAATTCCTCGGGCAGGGATTTCTTGGTCTGCGCCCCCAATTCCTTGAGCATTTCGGTCTGGCGAATAACGTTTCCGCGGCCGGACACCAGCTTCGAGCGCGCCTCGCCCCAGGTTTGATGCGCCCGGTCAATCTGGACCCCGACCTTCTCCAGATCGTCCACAAAACCATGGAATTTGTCATAAAGCGCACCGGCCCGCTCCGCGATGGCCCGCGCATTCTGGTTCTGACGATCAATCGTCCAGAGATTTTGAACGGTCCGCATCGCCATCATCAAAGTAGTCGGCGTGGCGATCATCACGCCTCGCTCGAAGGCATCACTGGAAAGATCCGTGTCATTCTGCAAGGCCAGCGATGCCGCGCCCTCAAGCGGGATGAACATTACGGTGAAGTTCACGCCCTCATAGAGCGCATCATAATTCTTCTCGCCCAGGGATTTGATATGGGTTCGCACAGAATTGATATGCGCTTTCAACGCAATCCCGCGCTCCGCCTCGTCATCGGCATTCACAGCGCGCTCAAAATCCTTGAGCGAAACCTTGGAATCGATCACCAGGCGTTGCTGGCCAGGCATTTCCACCACCACATCGGGGCGCAGGAGCCGGCCATCATCATTGGACTTGGTCTCCTGGGTAAAGAATTCACTGCCTTCGCGCAGCCCCGCCTGTTCGAGGATGCGCGACAGCACCAGCTCGCCCCAATCACCCTGCACTTTGGAGGAAGAGCTCAGCGCCTTGGTCAGATTGTGGGCCTCTTGCGACATGCGCTTGGCATCGCTGTGCAGCGTCTGCATCACCGCTTCGATCTTGCTCGTCTGGCCGCTGCGGGTTTCGGCATCCTTGTTGACCTGGCTCTCCAGCTTGCCCAATTGCTCGCGCAAGGGCGTCAAAAGACGCTGCAAACCTTCCGCACCCTGCTTGTTCAGCTCCTGGCCGGACGTATTGAGAATCTCGTTCGCCGTTAGCTTGAAGGCCTGATTGAGCTGCTCGCGCGCCGCTTTGAGGTCTTCCATCCTCGCCGCATGATTTTCCCGTTCCGCCTTGTGTTCAGCCTGCAGCGCGGCCAACGCCTCCGACAGGCGCGCCTTTTCCTCCTGAACCGCAACGAGACGCTCGGCTGCCGCATCGCGCTCCTTGGTCATGCGGCTTTCCAGATCAGCAATCCGGCTGCCCTGCTCCTCACTTCTTGTCTGCGCGGCGACCCGGGCAGTATCGGCCTCATGGAGCCGGCTGCGCTGTGCCTCCATCTCGGCCTCACTCGCTGCCAGACGCGCAACGGGGCCGCGGCGCGCCAAAAAAGCGCCCAAGCCTGCACCCAAAAGCAATGCCGCCGCGGCGACTGAACCCAAAACAAGGACCGGATCCATGTCGAACTCCCGAATCGAATACCTGGACACAGTCTAGCACGGCAGCCTGGACAAAAACGGTCACCCCAAGAGCGAATGCACCGCTCAGAACCGGCCCGGTGTTTGCATTTCCCCTGTCAGGAGACTTAAGGAGGCGTATTGTGCGCGCACGCATCGTTCCAATCGAAGACATTTCTGCATCTGAGATCGTCCAGTGGAATAATTGGGCGGCCCCGTCTGGCACACTCCTCTCACCTTATTTGCGCTTCGAGTTCGCTGAATGTGTCTCGCGCGCCCGCAGCGATGTGCGTGTGGCTGTCTTTGAAGATGAAAACGGCGTACTCGGCTTCTTCCCGCATCACACCAAGCGGGAGGGCGTGATCCGTCCCATCGGGGCACCGATGAGCGATTATCAGGGTGTGATTGCGCGCGATTACTCCAAATTCACCCCGCAACACCTGCTCCGGGCCGCAGGCGCTTCAGCGCTGGTCTTTGATAACTGGTACTGCCCGGCGGGCGGTCACAAGCCCAGCCGTCGCTCCCGCGAAGGCTCTGTCATGGTTGATCTGAGCGCCGGGGCCGATGCCTATTTCCAGGCCCGGAAATCCAGCTTCAAGGATCATTTCAAGAAATCTGCCCGCCGCCTGCGCGCGGCTG
Organism: Alphaproteobacteria bacterium; assembly: GCA_018222865.1. Taxonomy (GTDB): domain Bacteria; phylum Pseudomonadota; class Alphaproteobacteria; order Caulobacterales; family Maricaulaceae; genus Maricaulis. Next base: position 59,731 of record JAAEZM010000008.1, on the reverse strand, counting down.
AACGCGATCTTGGTCCAGTACGCGTCGAGCTGGGCGATGCGAGTGGCGTCGCCTTCAGCCAGCTCATGGCCTGGAAACGCCGTCAATATCGCGAAACCGGCAAGCTTGATGTGCTGGGCATTGACTGGGTCCAGAATGTACTCAGCGATCTGCGTCGCCGTGAGGGCCAGGAGTTTTGCGGCCTGACAGCCTCCCTTTGGTTCGGTGACCGCCTGGCCGCCGTCGAGTTCGGCCTGAAAGGCGCGGACATCTATCATTCCTGGTTCCCGGCCTATGATCCGGAACTGGCGAAATATTCGCCTGGCCTTTTGCTGCTGCACGGGATTTTCGAACAGGCTGAGGCGCATGGCGTGTCGCGTATCGATCTTGGCCGCACCGGCGCGCAGTACAAGAAATACTATACCAGCTATGAAATCCCGCTTGACCAGGGCCGCTTCCTGCAACCCGGGCTCGCCGCCATGGGCATTTATAGCTGGGAAGGCGCCGAGAAACTCGCCGAGGTCCTGCCTCCGCGCCTGGCGGCCTTGCCCGGCCGGGTACGTCGTCGCTGGGCCCAGGTCAGCGCTTTCCAGCCGCAATTCCCGCAGCGCATGGTCAGCCTGGCCTCATCCATCACCGCTTAAGCAAACGCACGAGAGTGCTTTCCTAGGCCCGCTTCGCGCCCTAAATTCCCCCGCAACAGCATTATGGGAGGTTTATGATGCGTACGGGATTGGCACTGGCTGCGATTCTGATGAGCTCCACCGCGGCTTTGGCTCAAGACGTTCTGGTGGAAAGCGAGCAGGCGGACTTCACCATTGAAACCGTGGCGACGGGTCTGGAATTTCCGTGGTCCATGGCGTTTCTGCCCAGCGGCGAAGTGCTGGTCAGCGAGCGCGACGGCCGTTTGCGCGTCGTGACCGAAGCGGGTCTGCGCGAAGCCGAGGTCACGGGCCTGCCGGATGATCTTGTCTCTGTACGCCAGGGCGGTTTGCTGGGTCTGGAACTCCACCCGCAGTTTGAAAGCAATCGACTGGTCTATTTCGCTTATGCTGCCGGCACGGAAAGCGCCAATCACACCGCCCTCGCTCGCGGTCGCATCAATGAAGACCTGACAGCGCTGGAGAATGTCGAGACCATCTTCCGCGTCAATTTCGACAAGGAGCGCGGCTTCCACTTTGGCGGCCGGGTCCACTTCCTGGGTGATGGCACAGTTCTGCTGAGCCTGGGTGATGGCGGTATGCACCGCAATGAATCCCAGAACCTGGACAACCATATCGGCACGATGGTGCGCCTGAATGATGATGGCAGCGTCCCGTTTGATAACCCGTTCGTCTCCACCCGCGGCGCCCAGCCGGAGATCTATTCCTATGGCCACCGCAATGTTCAGGGCCTCGACATCCATCCGGAGACGGGCGAAATCTGGACGCATGAACACGGCGCGCGCGGCGGTGATGAGATCAACCGTATCGAACCCGGTCTCAATTATGGCTGGCCGCAAGTGACCTATGGCATCAATTATGATGGCACACCGGTGACCGACGCGACGGAAGGGGAAGGCTATGAAGAGCCGAACTGGTATTGGACGCCGTCCATCGCGCCCTCCGGCCTGACGATCTATGAAGGTGATGCCTTCCCGCAATGGCAGGGCGATATGTTCGTCGGCGCGCTCGCAGGCGCCATGCTGCTGCGCTATGAAATGCACAATGGCGCTTTCATTTCCGAAGAGGAATTGCTGACCGATCTGGGCCATCGTATCCGCGATGTGCAGACCGGTCCGGACGGTCTGATCTACATCCTGACCGATGATGCGGAAGATCGCCTTCTGCGCCTGACACCGGTCATCAACTAAGCCGGACGCGACCGGCCGGAAGCTCTAACCGCGAAAATCGAAGAGCTTCCGGCCGAGCGCCAGATTCCTCAGGAAGTAAATCAGCGGCGTATCAATCGCCGCAACGGCCAGTTTGATCACGATCTGCCCCAGTATGAGCGAGCCGATCGCGCCCCAGCCCATCGTCCAGCCGAATGCGGCGATCACGAACACCGTGGAATTGAGTATCTGCGACACCATGGTGGATATGTTGTTGCGGAGCCAAAGACGGTTCTTGCCCGCCTGAAGTCGACGCAAGCGATCGAAAATGTAGATATCCGTCAAAGCACTGATCGCAAACGCAATCATCCCGGCAATATTGATGCGATTACTCGATCCAAGGATTGAGAGGAATGCATCCTGGCGCTCTGGTGACCAGCTCTCGGCCACACCAATAAAGCCGAACACGTATTCCCCGTACATGGCGTAGAGGAAGAGCAACAGCATCACAAAACGCAAGGCGAGCCCGGCTAACAGCACCATCAAAGCGCTCGCCCGCCCCCATACTTCCGAGATCACATCAGTCGCGAGATAGGTCAGCCCAAAGGCCAGGGAGCCGGCCGGGACTAGCAGGACAAATCCGAAAATATCAATCGACTGGATCTTCACCGCCGTTACCGCGGCAACGACCAGCGAGACCATAAACAGGCCGACTGTAAAGAAGAGGACGAAGTCCCGGCGGTTAATCCGGGGGGACCCAAGCAAGTCTGATGGTTGCTGCGACATACCCCTCTCCGCCAAAGCCCTTAAACTTCAACATAGATCGAAATATCGCAGTGTCACGCCTAAACGTTGGAACGTGATTTAAACGCCGCGGCCAACGTCCCGTCATCGAGGTAATCAAGCTCACCGCCAACGGGCACTCCGCGCGCCAGGGACGTCACACTGACCCCGCATCCCTCCAGCCGGTCGGCGAGATAATGCGCCGTTGTCTGGCCATCCACTGTCGCATTGAGTGCCAGGACTATCTCTTCGACCGCATCAGCGCGCGCGCGTTCGATCAGCTTGGAGATGTTGAGATCTTCAGGACGTACGCCATCCAGCGCCGAGAGGACACCGCCGAGCACGTGATAGCGCCCTCTGAAAGCGCCGGCACGTTCAAGCGCCCACAAATCGCCAACCGTCTCCACCACGCAGATCGCATTTTCCGCGCGGTTCGGTGCGGTGCAGACAGAACACGGGTCCGACACATCGAGATTGCCGCAGACTGAACATTCCGCGATTTTATCGGCGGCTTCACCAAGGGCCTGCGCCAAAGGACGCATCAGCGCATCGCGCCGTCCCAGAAGATGCAGGGCCGCACGGCGGGCGGAGCGCGGGCCCAGCCCCGGCAATTTCGCCAAAAGCGTGATCAAACGCTCGATTTCAGGACCTGCAGAGGCTGAACGCATGGAAGTCTCGCCTCTAGAAGGGCAGGCCAACGCCTGGCGGTAATTGCAGCCCGGCGGTCGCGTCCTGCATCAATTCTTTTTGCTTTTCCTCGACCTTGCGCTTGGCCTCTGCATGAGCCGCCACAATCAGGTCTTCCAGAATCTCCGGCTCTTCCGGGTCGATCATGGTTTTGTCGATCCTCAATCCGGTAAGATCGCCCTTGCCGTTCAGCGTCACAGCAACCATGCCGCCACCGGATTCGCCTGTGACTTTGGCCTCAGCCAGGCGTTCCTGTGCTTCAGCCATTTTCTGCTGCATTTCCTGGGCCTTCTGCATAATGCCCATCAGATCTTTCATCCGCCGCTCTCCGCATTGGTGACCCCATCCTCATCATCCGGCTTGGGATCATTGACTTTGATTATCTCTGCCCCCGGGAAGAGTTCGAGCGCCTTGACCACAGCCGGATCCCGCCGAATGGCCTCCATGCGCTCGCGCTTTTCCCGCTGGCGTTTTTCATACCAGGTCTCGCCACCCTGAGCCTGCGGGTCGGCGAGAACCGCCCAGCGATCACCAGTCCATTCCAAGAGCCGGCGAGCCAGGCGCTGGGCCAGGTCCTGCGGCGCGTCCTCGATCGGCTGGAAGGTCAGCGCGCAGGCCTTGATTGAGACCGGACGCGCAAAGCGCTCCACATCCGATTGCAGGGCGATATCGCGCTTTTGCTTCAGCAGATCAATTAGCGCTTCGAAACTGGCAATCCGCCCCTCTTCGCCCTGAACGCCCTCTTGAACCTCTGCCTGAACCTCCACGGGAGGTTCGTTGCGAATGCCTGCCGGCTCGCCGTGCGGCATAGCGTCTGGCACCTGCGGGACGGCCATTGGCGTCGCGGGCGCTGTCATGGCTGTGGGCACCGGGGTCGAGGCCGGCGCGGAGGCCGGCTCAGGCTTTCCCGGCGCCTCCCTGGGCGCATCAGAAGCGGGCGCCGGCAGGGTCGAAGCAAGCAGACGCGCGGCATCTTCCGGAGGCGGCAGCATGGCCGCGGAAATCAGACGCAGCACCGTCATCTCGGCCGCTGAAATCGCATCCGGTGCAAGCCGGACATCATCCAGCCCGGTGAGCAGGATTTTCCACAGTCGGGTCAATTGCCCCAGGCTGAGCCCGCCAGCCAGCGTTTCCAGACGAGCGACAGTTTCGGCGGCCTCGCCCAGATCGGCGCCATTCCCGACGGCCTTGACGCGTGACGTGGCATGAATGAAGTCGAGCAGGTCGCGAGTGATGACGACCGGATCCCCACCGGCATCATAAAGCGCGCTCAATTCATTGAGCGCCTCACCGGTCCGCCCCGCCAGCGCATGTTCAAGCAGATCCAGAACGCGGGCCCGGTCCGCCAAACCCAGCATATCGCGGATCTCCGGCGCGGTGACCGCGTGATCACGATCATCATTCTGGACAATGGCCTGATCGAGCAGGGACAGCGCATCGCGCACGGACCCTTCTGCGGCGCGGGCAATCAGGGACAGTCCGTCGCGTTCAACCTGGGCCTTTTCCAGCCCGCAAATCCGCTCGAGATGGTCGGTCAACACCTCGCGGTCGATCCGTTTGAGATCAAAACGCTGACAGCGCGAAAGCACGGTCACCGGCACTTTGCGGATCTCGGTCGTCGCAAAGATGAATTTCGCGTGCTCGGGAGGCTCCTCAAGAGTTTTCAAGAGCGCATTGAAGGCTGAGGTCGACAGCATGTGGACCTCGTCAATGATATAGACCTTGTAGCGGCCGGAGACCGGCGCATAGCGGACACCTTCGAGGATCTCGCGGATATCGTTCACGCCGGTTCGAGAGGCGGCATCCATCTCCATCACATCGACATGAGCAGAACGGGCGATTGAATCGCAATGCACACCGGCTTCACCCAATGCCATATGCGGAGCATCAATTGTGTCAGAACGGTAGTTCAATGCCCTGGCGATCAAGCGGGCGGTGGTTGTTTTGCCAACCCCGCGAACGCCGGTGAGCATATAGGCATGAGCAATCCGACCCGCCGCAAAGGCATTGGTCAGTGTGCGCACCATTGCATCCTGACCGATCAGGTCTTCAAACGTGTCGGGACGATATTTCCGCGCAAGGACCTGATACCCCGCCGCGTTGGTGTCTTCGGGCAGGTCGAGGCCTGGCATGAGCGCGCCGGCATCGTCATTGGTGAGCGGCGTATCGTCCATGCGGTCTCATGCGTGTGGCTCGAGCGGAAAGATGCAGTGGAAGACCGGACAGCGACCCGAACCAAAAACTCGTTACGGCTGCTTCCTTCCGGACCTGACCGGGTTGGCGAGGAGTCCGTCCACCGCCGATCTTCCACCCTCTATATCGCGCGCCCGGGCCGGCAGTTCAAGTAAGCGCCTCACTGACAGCTGGGAAAATGCCCCTCGCCCACGCGCGCAGCCTGTTGAAGAAAACGCGCATGATCATCGAGCACTTCGATCAGACCGTCGCTTTCATTGGTCGAGATCAGAACTTCGCGCCAATAGGCCAGGACATGTGCCTGTGTCTCCAGCCAGTCACGGACCGCACGGCTGGCCAGATGCGGGGCGGGCGCGTTAGAGAAGGTTTCGACTGCCATGGGCTCTTCCTTTTTGCGAATTATTCTCATGTGCAGAATAGGCCTGCTTTGATGCCACCGTCCAGAGAAGAATCCGGACGAAATGGCGCAGCCCCCAATTTCGGGGCGTATCAGCATGATTGGAGTGCGGAATGAATGACAGATCGCTCTTGGCCGATGAGGCCCCACTCGTCTTTGCCGGTTCACCCCTGGACCGGTGTGAGGTTGAGCGACGCGATCCCGAACTCATCGCCGGATTTCGCGAGCATCCCAAGGCTCGCCTGATCCTTTTGGTGCAGGGCGATCCGATCCTCACCCCCGGCAATCAACTGGCCAAGTCCGCCTTCGCTGAAGCGCAATGGCATGCGCGGCCGCATTCAATCGTGTTTCTCGGCAAGGATGAAACCGGTCCGCTCTTCGCCGCCGAAGCGGATACAGCGGTGTTTGATGCGCCGGCTGTGCCAGCGCGCCAGGCCGGCATGACCATGCCGCACGAAGACAGCGCGATCTATGCCCAGGCGAAATCGCTTCTGGCCTGGCATGAACGCCATCAGTTTTGCGCAGTCTGCGGCCATCGCAGCGATGTGGCGGCCGGCGGCGCCAAGCGTGTCTGCCCCTCTTGCGGCGCCGAGCACTTCCCCCGTGTTGATCCTGTGGTGATCATGCTCGTCATCGATGGCGAGCGCTGCCTGCTTGGCCGACAAGCCGAATGGCCAGAAGGCATGTGGTCCGCCCTCGCCGGTTTTGTGGAACCCGCTGAGACGCTGGAGGAGGCGTGCGCACGGGAAGTCCGTGAGGAAACAGGTGTGGTCGTGGATATTGCCAGCATCCGATATGTCTTCACCCAGCCCTGGCCTTTCCCCTCCTCCATCATGGTCGGGTTGGTCGCCAAAGCGACAAAGACCGAGGTCAAAGTCGACAAGCAAGAGCTGGAGCAGGCGCGCTGGTTCAGCCGCGAGGAGGTGCGCGCAATGCTGGAGGGGCGCCATGCTGAAGCCGAGCTGCCGCCGAGTATCGCAGTGGCAAGGCGACTGACCGAGCTATGGGCCGCAGAGAAGATCTAATATAGGCGCAAAAGAAAAGGCCGCCTCGTCGAGGCGGCCTTCGCATTTGGACGCCCAGGCAGGCTTAGCCACCAAAGCGGCGGACGTAAGAGATGCCGTAGAAATTGGCCTCATTGTCATAGTCCGCATAGGTGTAGTCAAAGCGCACACCATTGCGATCATCGAACATCCACTCAGCGCCGATGCCGGCTGCGAATGCACCATCATCATCGGACACGCTGAAATTCGCTACGGATGCTTCCAGCTCGGCGTGGAGATAGCCGGCACGCGCGAAGAAGTTGAAATTGTCCGACGCCGGGAAGCGATAGACACCAAAAGCGCCGAAACCATAGTCCATGTCGACATCAGCGGTCACAGTACCGACGGTCACGCTCTCATCATTGACGCCGAAATTCAGCTGACCTTCGACACCGAAATTCTCATTGAAGAAATATGAGCCGCGCAGGACGACCGTATCGAGCTCGACACCGTCGAAATCAGCACGCTCATAACCGCCGGAGAATGTGAAATCCTGGGCCTGGGCACCAGCGGTCGCCAGAACAGCTACAGCAGCAGATGCTGCGAGTACGAAACGTTTCATAATACACCTTGTGATCGGGGAGTGGGTAGAAGACTGCCCCCAGCCGTGGCGCCATGTGAGCATTCCGATCTGCGAGCGCAAGCCCCCCTTTCTGAAGTTTCATGAGATGGTCAGTCACATGAGTGTGAGATGAACAAATCCGGGGGTTTACATGAACAAAAAGGGCCGCCTCGTCTGAGGCGGCCCTTTTCAGGCAAACAGTCATCCTGTTTCAGGCGATTAGTGCCTTAACCGCCGAAGCGACGAACATAGGAGATGCCGTAGAAGCTGACGGAATCATCGAAGTCAGCGTGGGTGTAGTCAAAGCGCACACCGTTGGAGGCGTCGAAGAACCACTCGGCAGCGACGCCAACAGCGAACGCACCATCATCTTCAGAAACGGTGATATTGGCAGCATCCGCTTCCAGTTCCGCATGGACGTAGCCGAGACGGCCGAGCAGGTTGAAGTTCTCGGAGCTGGCGATACGGCCAACAGCGAATGCGCCAACGCCGTAGTCCATGGAAACGTCGACCGTGGTGACGCCGAGATCAAACTCTTCATCGCCAACGCCAATGTTCAGCTGACCTTCAACGCCGAAGTTTTCGTTGAAGAAGTAAGCGCCACGAACAACAGCCGTGTCGAAGTCAGCACCGTCGAAGTCAGCGCGCTCCCAACCGGCAGAGAAAGTCATGTCCTGGGCCTGAGCGGCACCTGCCATAGCGATTGCAGCAATGGAAGCAGAAAGGATGGAACGGATCATGTGAAACACCTTGTTCTTATTTGAGTTCTTATTTGAAACGACGACTGAGACGCGTCGCCGTTGGGGGGGGCGGGACACATGCTCCGACGCTGTCCTTCTGTCCAAGGCTTTTGCATTGAAAAGGCGGGATTCTGTGCGAGAGAGAGAATCGCGTGGCACAAAAGCCACAATTCATGGCTGCACAGGCAAGACTTGCCACTATTTGGCCACATTCGAAGCGACCGGCAAAGTGCCCCGCAAAGCGACCCGGCAGACTTCGTGATTTGCCCATAAAAGCTGTGCTTCACTGCACCGCGTCCAGATATCGCAGCCTGATGACGGCCTTAGGCGGTTGCCTGCAGGCCCGGCGCATGCGAAACACGGGCAAATTTCGACCGAATTTAGCTTTGGGGGCGTCCATGGGCGATCTCTTCTGGAACAAAATCGCTGGCGTTATCATCGGCGGCGTTCTTTTCGTCATGCTGGTTATGGAGCTGGGCCATCTTCTGGTCCCAAGCCATGCCGAGTACGAGTTGACGGCAGAAAACACCTCTTACCCCGTGAACTGGGAAGCGCTGGGCTCCACCGCGACTGCGGCCGCCGAGCCTGAAGATACGGGTCCGGTAGATTTCGGCCTGCTTCTCGCCGCTGCTGACGTTTCTGCGGGCGAGCGCGTCGTGCGCCGCTGCGCCGCATGTCACTCCTTTGAGCAGGGTGGCGGCAATGGTGTCGGCCCGGCGATGTGGGATGTTGTTGGTCGCGCCAAAAACGCGATCGACGGCTTTGGTTATTCCGGCGCGCTTCCGGATGGCGATTGGACCTATGAAGCCCTGTACGCGTTCCTCGAGCGTCCGAGCGCTTACGCACCAGGCACCTCAATGAGCTTCCGTGGCCTCGCCAATCAGACGGATCGTATCAATCTGATCGCCTATTTGCGCACGCTGTCCGATAACCCGCTTCCGATCCCGGACCCGCTTCCGGCCGTCGTCGAAGAGGTTGTCGAAGAAGCCGCTGGCGAGATCGCTGAAGAAATCGCTGGCGAGGAAATCGCAGCGGAAGAGATTGCGGAAGAAGAGCAGCCCTAAGCCGCTCATCTCCTGAAGATTTAAACCCCGGTGTTTCGCACCGGGGTTTTTCTTTGTACGAATTCTGCCCGCAGATCAGGGAATAAGATTGGCCGGCGGACGAACAATGGTCCGCACCGGGTTTTCCTTCAGACGAATACGCTCCTCTGCCTCGGCAAAGAGCTCCTGCGTCACATCCATTGTATGCGCGTTGGCATGCAGAAGGTGGTCGCTATCTGTCATGATGCCGACATGACCCGGCCAGAAGACGATATCGCCGCGCTGGCGCTCCGGATTGGCCGTAACATCAGTCCATTGCGCCTTGAGCAGCATTTCCTGCTGATCAGTATCGCGCAGCATCTCCACACCTGCCGCCACAAGGGCCATCTGGGTCAATCCAGAACAATCCAGGCCCAGGCTTTCTTTGCCGCCCCAAAGATAGGGCGCTGCGAGGAAACCCTCTGCCACACCGACAAAGTCGCCAGCAAAGTCATCAAGCGCACCCAGATGCGCCTCGACCAGCCAACCCAGATCTTCGGCCCGAACGAAGCGGCCCTCACGCTCCAGCACTTTCACCCGACTATTCAGGCTCAATAAAGCGGTCGGTGCGGTTTTGAAATCAGGCTCAATGAAAGCATAGGTCCGCAAAACAGCGATGCGATGGGTCGGCGCCCAGAGCTGATCGCTCAAGCCTGAACGTTCAACCCAGCCCACATATCCATCACGATGGGAATAGCCCCAGGCCCAACCGTCAACTTCTTCGAGAACACCAAACCCATCTCCGAAAAGAAGCTGATCATCCATACCCGCCAAACGGTCTGGCGCGCGCCGGATCGGCACGGCGGGATCAATGGTCACATGATCGATCGGATCGACAAAACGCTCCGCTTCGACCTCGCCTTTCAGGAAGCTTGCTGCAAGATCGGGCCGGGCGGGTGTGAGGCGGGGATCCATTTGGGGCATTGCTCGGTTTCCTCGGCACGATGAACGACGTTCTCGCCATAATCGTACAGAAACACAGCCCCTTTTACAGTGCGATGTACTGAAACATCGCGCTTGTCGGCACGGTCGCGCTTGCGGCGGATGAAGCCCATGCGCTCCAGCGTGTCCAGCGCGCGGGTTACGGCCGGTTTGGGCAGGTCGAGATGCTTGGCGAGCTCGCGCACAGCATGGGGTCCCGGACGCATGAAAATCGCCAGAAGCACTGCGAATTGGCGCGATGTCAGATCGACATCTGCTGACTTAACCGTGTCTGTCGACACTCGATGAAGCATCTCCAGCGAGCGCATCGTCTGGGAGGCCATAGCCGAATCTCCTTGAGGGAATCACTCCGTCAGGGACTCAGTGTGGGTAGGCGTCCCTGATGAATTGGTAAACGCCGCGGACCGCCTGGATCTCGCCGCCCTCCGGATGTCCCGGCCGGGCCGATGGATTCCACGCGAAGATATCGAAATGCGCCCAGCGCGTCTCGCCAGCAAAGCGTTTGAGGAAGAGTGCCGCGGTAATGGAACCGGCAAAGGGTGAGGCGGCGCCATTGACGATGTCCGCCACCTTGCTGTCGAGCATTTTGGCGTAGTTATCCCAGAGCGGCATGCGCCAAACAGGATCCTTAACCTTCTGAGCACCTTCAGAAATTGCCTCAGCCAGGGCATCATCATCGGTATAGAAGGGCATGACTTCCGGCCCCAGCGCAACGCGCGCTGCCCCGGTCAGGGTTGCGAAGTCGAGGAGGAGTTCCGGCGCGTCTTCGCAGGCCCGCGTCAGGGCATCGCCCAGGACCAGACGCCCTTCCGCATCCGTATTATCGATCTCGACTGTCAGGCCTTGACGGGAGGATAAAATATCACCGGGACGGAAGGCACCGGCAGAGACCGCATTCTCGACCGCGGGAATCAGAAGATGCAGACGCACAGGCAGTTTTGCATCCATGATCATATGGGCGAGCCCCATCGCATTGGCCGCCCCGCCCATATCCTTCTTCATCAGCCGCATGAATTGCGCCGCCTTGAGATCCAGCCCGCCGCTATCAAAACAGACACCCTTGCCCACAAGCGCAATGCGCGGATGTTTCTGATCACCCCATTCCAGCTCCAGCAGGCGCGGCGCCTCGCCTGCAGCCCGGCCGACCGCATGGATCATGGGATAATTCTCTTCAATCAGCGCCTCGCCGGCGGTAACGCGGACATCAGCGCCATGACGTTCAGCCAAAGCGCGAAAAGCGGCCTCCAGCCCCTCCGGCCCCATGGCATCGGCGGGCGTATTGACCAGATCCCGCGTCAGAACGGCTGCGTCTACGACGCGCTCGGCTTCCCCCGCATCTGCACCGTCCGGCAATACGAGGCGCGCCGGTGCGCGACTGGCGGATTTGTAACGCGTAAACTGATACGCCCCCATGCCCCAGGCGATGGCAGTGAGTGTCGGATCAAAGCCCGCCGGCAGGGCCTCAATCGCCCAATCCCCCTCCGGGAGGCGCATGGCTGCCGCTCCCAGGGCGAACACATCATCGCCCGCCCCCAGGCCCAGAAGCGCATCGACATCACCATCGGCGGGCAAAAGTGCCATATCACCCGGCTTGGCCTTGAAGTTCGCCGCGAGAGGACGCACCGCCTCGCTCAATCCTGAAAGGACAGCGTCCAAGGCATCGGTGGTTACCAGGCGTAGTCGCAGGGCTTGATCAGTCTTTGTCGCGAAAACACTCATCGGGATCTCCTCAGGCTGGGCGAGATCGACAGCATTAACGTATTTTTGACCGGCTCAACCCAGATTCAGCAGGATTTTACAGCCATAGGTGCTCAATGCGCTCGCTCGCCCTCTCTCTAAGCCTGTCTGCAGCTCTGCTTTCTGCTTGTGCCACTACCACGGCGCGCACGGCGGATGAGGATGCGCTGGCTGCGTCGCTCGACGCGGCGAGCATTGTTCCCGCCTCCGTGGCTGAGCGCGATGCCATTCGAAGCCAGGACTTGCTGACCCAGGCCACTTTCTGGGCCGAAGCGCTGGATCTCAATCCGGGCGACCAGGAGGCCGCCACCGAGCTCTCCGGCATTTTGCGCCAGCTCGGGAATGCGCCGCGCGCAGCGGAAATTGCCCAGCAATCCCTGGCGCTCTATCCCGATGATCCGGCTCTGTTGATGAATTACGGCGCCGCCCTGGCCGCTTTTGGCCGCGGGGCTGCGGCGATTGAACCCCTCACCCGCGCCCATCAGCTCGACCCGATGAATTGGCGCCCGCTCAATGCCCTGGGCGTCGCACTGGAGCAATCCGGTCAGAGCGAGGCCGCCCAGACCCGCTTCCGCCAGGCTCAGACCCTGGCGCCGCAAGAACCCTCCATCCTCTCCAACCTCGCCCTCTCCTATGCGCTGAACGGCGAAGCGGACACGGCTGAACGCCTGCTGCGGGAAGCCATAATCCGCCCTGGCGCGGATTCCACCGTTCGGCAGAACCTGGCCTTGGTCATGGCTTTACAGGGACGGTTTGAAGAGGCGGAGGAAATGGCCCGCGTGGATGTCAGCCCGCAAATGGCAGAGGCCAATATGGCCTATGTGCGCGCCATGCTGACGACGCAGCGCCGCTGGGATGCGCTCCCCCAGGACTAGTTATCGCAAAAGCTTTAAGCGACTGCAGGCGGTGGAGGCGGAGGCGGTGTCTCTGCCAGCTCATCGGCTTTGCGCAGCACGAAATCGCGGCGCAGGATCGGGTCGACAAGCGTGTGATCGAAACGGAAATCCTCAACCAGCATCCGCAACTCCATCGGCGCTTTGCGGTCCTTGGTGACCTCGCTGGAGCGGTAAAGCGCATACAGGCGCAGATAATTCTTGTCGTCCTTGCTCAGCGATGTCTCGTCCAGTCGGCTACAGACCGCGACCAGCTTGTTGAGGCCTGAGCGTTTGCGGCCCATTTTGAGATCGATCATGGCGCCCGCCAGACCGACCTTCCAACCGACATCCGCGTAATGCGTTTTCGGAGCTTCAGCGAGATGTTGACGCGCAGCGTCGACATCGTCGACGTTCAACGCCTGCATGGCGTCGGCAACGGCAGCATCTGCCGTTTCAATCTGCTCGCGACGCTTCTCCGCCGACTTGCGCCCGGAAAACATGGGCTGTGTCCACCTGTGCAACATGCTGACGACTATTCAAATAGCGCGCCAAACCATTTTCGTCACAGACTATTGAAGCGAATTATGGCGGGTCCAAGGATAACCACGAACAAGACCGGCAAGAAAAACACGATCATCGGAACGGTCAGCTGAGCCGGCAGGGCTGCCGCTTTCTTCTCTGCCGCCGCGAGACGCATATCCCTGTTTTCCTTAGCCATAACGCGCAAAGCCTGCCCCAGGGGCGTACCATAGCGTTCGGCCTGGATCAAAGAGGTACACACAGCCTTTACACCGGGATGATTGGCGCGCTTGGCGAGATTCTCATAGGCGATGCGGCGATCCTGGAGATAGGCCAGTTCAGCCGTCGTCAGGGATAATTCCTCTGCCAGTTCGATTGATTGGCTGCCAATCTCGGTAGAGACCTTGTGGAAGGCCGCCTCGATCGACATGCCGGCCTCGACACAGATCAGCAGAAGATCAAGCGAGTCAGGGAAGGCCAGCATGATGGATTGCTGACGCTTTTGCGCGATGTTGGAAATGTACACATTCGGGGCGTAATAGCCGAGAATTCCCAAAGCCAGCGAGAAGCAATACCGCGTAATGGTCGGCAGGCCATGATCATTGACCATGAAAAAGTAGAAGAGCGCGCCAGCCAGCAGGACGATAGGTGATGCCAGGCGCGCAAAATAGAAAGCTACCGCCGGTCGATTGCCCCGCAGGCCAGCCTGCCCGAGCTTGTCCTGAAGCGCGGGATCTTCGAACGCCTTTTGCAGATTCAGCGAATCCACGACTTTGCGCATCATACCGCGTGCTTCTTCGCCGCGAATAGACGAGCGATTGGAGCCGTTGGCCTCTGCCTCCAGGGCCTCACGAGAGCGCCGCCGCAATTCCTCGCGCCGGTTTTGTACAGACTTGATCCGCTTATCGAGATCTCCGCCGCCCATAAGCGGAGAGGTCAGGGTGATGATCGTCGCGAAGACCGCAATCCCCGCAATGAGCATGATCAGGGTTTCCGGCGTAACCAGGAATTCGCGTATCTCTTCAAAGCCGATGCCGAACATGACGCGCCTAGATCTTGAAGTTGATCATGCCGCGCATGACCATGATACCGATGAACATCCAGGTCGCCCCGCCCAACAGCATGAGCTGACCGGTCGGATGAACGAACATCTGGGTCATGTAATCTGGCGTCGTGCCGTAAACGATGGCCAGAACGCCCGGCGGCAATGATCCGATAATACCGGCCGAAGACTTCGCCTCCGACGACAGGGCACTGACCTTTTCGCGCATCATCCTGCGCGCGCGCAAAACGGTCGCGAGATTGCTGAGCGTTTCAGCGAGATTGCCACCGGTTTTTTGCTGGATCACAAGGACGGTCCGGAAGAAATTCAGCTCCGCCAGCGGCATGCGCTCGCACATCTTGTCCAGACCATCTTCCAGCGTCACACCGACAGCAATACCTTCAACGAGGTGCTGGAACTCGCCACGGACAGGTTCCGGTGATTCCTCTGAAATGATTTTCAAACACTCATTGAGCGGCAGGCCGGACTTGATGCCACGCACGATGACATCGAGCGCATTGGCGAATTCCAGGGTGAATTTCTTTTGTCGGCGACCGCGCAGAAGGCCGAGATACCAGCGCGGCATGCCGAGACCGAAGATCACTGCCGCGCCAATGATCACCAGAATGGTCTGACCGGTAAACAGGGCCAGAAGCGCTCCGAGCACGGCCATGCCCGCAGACATCATCCAGAAGGTCGTGAGGGTGGTTGTTTCCAGCCCTGCCTGACGGATCCGGGCCTTGAGCGAGAGGGTTTTCTGGCGCCGGTCCTTCTGGCGCTCTTCCATCTGCTTGAGGGATTCCTGAATTTGCTTGCGGCGCTGGGCGCCCTGGTCGAGCGCCGCGGTCTGGCGTCGTCCACGCTGCAGGCCCTTAGTTCCAACAGCCCGGCTCATGCGTTGTTTGGCTTGCGCTTCGTCGGACGAGCCCGCAAAGACCCAGCCGACACCTGCGATCGCCACAAAGGCCGCAATCGCGGCGAGGATAAACATCAGATCACCGCTCATCCCTAGGCCTCCGATGCGTCCAAAGCGTTGGCGAGTTCGCGTTCCAAGCCGAAATAGCGCGCGCGATCCCAGAATTTCGGACGTGCGATACCGGTCGAGATATGGCGCCCGGCAATGTCACCGGCTTCATCCTCACCCTGAATCTCATAAACGAAGAGGTCCTGGGTCACGATGACATCGCCCTCCATCCCGACAACCTCGGTGATATGAGTGATCTTCCGTGAACCATCACGCAGGCGCGCCGCCTGAATGATCACATCGATAGAGCCAACGATCATTTCGCGAATGGTTTTGGCGGGCAGATTATATCCGCCCATAGTGATCATGGATTCAATCCGGGACATGGCCTCGCGCGGCGAGTTCGCGTGCAGCGTGCCCATTGATCCGTCATGGCCGGTATTCATAGCCTGCAAGAGGTCAAACGCCTCCGGCCCACGCACCTCACCCACGATGATGCGTTCAGGGCGCATACGCAGACAGTTCTTCACCAGATCGCGCATCGTGACCTGCCCCTGGCCTTCCAGGTTCGGCGGGCGTGTCTCCAGGCGAACAACATGGGGCTGTTGCAATTGCAGCTCCGCGGCGTCCTCGCAAGTGATGACGCGCTCATCTTCCTCGATGAAACCGGTCATGCAATTGAGAAGCGTGGTTTTACCGGAACCCGTACCGCCGGAAATCAGCACGTTACAACGGCTGGCCCCGATAACACCGAGAACCTTCGCGCCTTCCGGTGTCACGGATCCGAAATTGACCAGATTATCCATCGTAAGCTTGTCTTTCTTGAACTTACGAATGGTGAGAGTTGGGCCATCGAGCGCCAGAGGCGGGGCGATAACATTGACACGCGAGCCGTCTGCAAGACGGGCATCACAAATGGGCGAGCTTTCATCAACGCGTCGACCCACCTGACTCACGATGCGCTGACAGATATTCATCAGCTGGCCGTTATCGCGGAAACGGATATTGGTCTTTTCGACCTTGCCATTGACCTCGATAAAGACGCTGTCCGCGCCGTTGACCATGATGTCGGCGATATCATCACGAGCCAGAAGTGGCTCAAGCGGACCATAGCCGAGAACATCATTACAGATGTCCTGGAGCAATTGCTCCTGCTCGGCGATCGACATCGCAACATTTTTGATCGAGATGATCTCGGTCACGATATCGCGGATCTCTTCCGCGGCCGTGTCCTGATCGAGACGCGCCAATTGCCCCAGATCGATCGTATCGATCAGGGCATTAAAGATCGTCGTCTTGATCGCATAATATTCTTCAGAGCGGCTACCCGTATCAACGGCCGGTTTCGGCTTTGGCTTGGGACGGGCCGGCGGGGTCGGCGCCGGCTTGGCAGGCCGCGTTTCGCCACGACGTTCCGCGCCCGCCGCGGGAGCCGGGCGGGCGTCGGGTTCTGGCGCTGGCGCGACAGGCGCCTTTCGCGGTGCTGGTGCGGGCCCTCCGGCCCTTTTGCCGAACATTCCCGATTAGCCTCCGAACAGTTTGGCGACGAGGGACTTTTTCTGTGGCGCTGCTGCAGCGCGGCCCGTCACGATACGGGCCAGATGGGAGAAGCCATCTGCGGCCTTGGACTTCGGATCCAGTTCAGAAATCATCTGGCCGTTATTGGCGGCCTTGCCGAAGAGTTGCGGCTCGAAGGGCAGAACCAGTACCGGCGGCTGCCCCAGCGCTTCAGCAAAATCCTTGACCGGAATTTCCGGACGCTTTGGCATGCCGGACATGTTCACCACGACTTTCGGCGGATCATCATTGGGACGCGCGCCTGTCACGAGGTCGAAGAGATTCTTTGCATTCCGCAGGGATGCCAGATCCGGCGTGACTGTGACGACCACATCATCAGCAGACAGGAGCGTCTGCTTGACCCAGGGCATCCAGAGGTGCGGCAGGTCGAGCGCCACGACCGGGGCCTGACGGCGGACCTTGTCGATGACCAGCTCATAATCATGAGGCGAGAATTCCCAGTCCCGGTCCAGCGTCGCCGGAGCGGAAAACAGACTCAGTCTTTCCGTGCAGCGCACAAGAAGACGGTCGAGCAAGGCATCATCAAGACGATCAGGCTCGGACAGGGCATCCCCCAAGGTTTGGGCGGGATCCTGATTGAAGTCGAGGCCCGCCGTTCCCCAGGACAAGTCCATATCCATCAAGACAGCATCTTGAGACTGGTTCTCCGTGAGGGCCCAGGCGCAATTATGCGCAATCGTGGAAGACCCGACCCCGCCTTTCGAACCGATGAAGGCAATCGAGCGACCGGCGAATGGCTGTTCGGGGTCCAGGAAGAGCTCGGATACCGTGCGGATCAGGTGTAGCGGTGACATGGGCGGAACAAGATATTCGCTCACACCACGTTTGATCAGCTCACGATAAAGGACGATGTCATTGGTCGCACCAATGATGACAACCTTGGTGTCGGGATCACACACACCCGCCAATTCTTCGAGCTGATCGAACAGGCCACGACCGCGCATCCCGCTTTCGACGATGAGCAGGTTGGGGGTGGTTTCATCATGGAAGGTCTCGATCGCGGCCGGCAAACCGCCCATAGCGACATTGACATGCGCCTTGGCCAGACGGCGATCTTCAGCAGCATGCTGGATCAGTGCACCTGTTTCCGCGCGCTCGCAGAAGGCCGCAATCGTAATCCTTGGTACAGGCTGAGACGGGATATCGTCATCCACCTCGCCATAAAGCGGTTCAGAGGAGGCCGGGAGCATATCGCTCAGCTCATCTTCCAGCCCATCAAACAGCGGATTGCTGGCGGGCGCGACCGGAGCAGGCTCCAGGGCCTCCGCGTCCAGGAATGGATCGTCCTCTACGCTGGACTCGAACTGAGCGGAGGCGCCGAATGGGCGATCGTCTGCAGCACTCAAATCAGCCTGGGCAAAGCCATCTTCATCACGCGGCTCGGCGACAACATCGTCATAGCTGGCTTCGCCCAGCATCATGCGTTCGACATCATCGGCATCCAGGAACGGATCCTCGTCATTGAATTCGTCTTGCAGGGCACGGTTAGCCTTAGACATGTTCAGCTCCTTTCGCCCCCTTAATTACCAACACTGGAGACAGCACCGCTGTCCTGACCACTGGATTGGCTGGCCGTTGCCTGTCCCTGACGATAGGCATCAATAACGGTCTGCCGGCGACCGGTATCACCCGGCTCCATTGTACGAGGCGTGATCAGATCACGCGGATCCGCGACCATGGCCGCGATATTGGCTGCCATTGAGCAACCGAAGCGCTGATAGCGCTGGTTCGCATTTATGGACGGGGTCAAATCATCCCAGCCATCCGGACAGTCCGGAGCAATCGCGCGATAACGGGTGAATGAGAAGACCAGCGCGCCATTGCCGTCGCCATAGGCCTGATAGGCGCCACCGGAGATTTGCTGCCAGTTCAACCCGGCTTCAAACAGTACATTGCGCGCATTGGCGACAGCATGCATGGCGGCCTGTTCATTGTTGGCACCCTGAGGATAGCTGATCACGAGCGGACCGTGGCCGCGTGCCTTGTACTCGGTCGCGATCGCATCGAGTTGGGCGAGTTGGGAATAGGTCAGGCCATTATCACGCGGATCAATCACCATTTCAGAGCGGAAAAGCTCGGCTTCGGCGCTCGCCTGCGGCAGGCCTTGCCCTGATGGCGGCGTCGCGCATCCGGCAAGGGCGAGCCCGAGGGCGATAAGTGCAGCTTTTGTCGTCATTTTCATCACATCAACTCCACACTTAATCAAACAGGAAGCCGACGGGTCCGGACCAACCCTGACCTTCCGTGTCCGAGCCCGGCACGGAATAAACGCGGTTGAGACGGCCAAACAGAAGACCCGACGCCTGAGACGCGGTCTCGAAACCATCCGTCGGTGTTTCCAGATTATTGGGGTTGGTCGGATCAACCAGGTAAGGCGTTACCAGCACCACCAGCTCGGTTTCTTCATTTTCGAAGTCGCGCGAGCGGAACAAAGCACCCAGGACCGGAATATCCTGAACCCCGGGGATGCCGTCGAGATTTTGACGGGTTTCCTCCTGGATCAAACCGGCCAGGACCAGGCTGCCCCCAGAGGGCAGTTCGACCGTGGTCTCTGCACGGTTCACCGTCAGAGCCGGAATGGTCAGGCCGGGAACCGTCCCGATGACATTGCCATCATCATCGACAACCGGGCTTTCATCATAGGTCAGCGCGCCATCCGTGGTCAGCTCAGACACTTCCGTGGAGATGCGCATCGAAATGCGGCCTTCCGACAAAACCATTGGCGTAAAGCCGAGACCAACACCGAAAGGCTTGAACTCGATAATGATATTGCCGTCGCGATCACGCCCGACCGGTACCGGGAATTCACCACCCGCGAGGAAGTTGGCGCTCTCTCCGGAGATCGCCGTCAGATTCGGCTCAGCCAGTGTGCGCACCAGCCCGACCCGTTCCATCGCTTGCAGGAGCGAGCTGACACCCGTGATGCCGCCGCTATTGCCGCTGGTCCAGTCAATGCCCGCATTGAGACCATTGAGGAAACGTCCAACCAGGGAGAACTCGTTATTGGTCGCAACCGCGAAATTGAATTCACCGGAACTGCCAGCTGTAGAGAGGTTCACACCCAGCTGACGCGCAATCGTCCGACGCATTTCCACGATCCGGACCGACAGCATGACCTGCTCGCGCGCTTCAATCTCGACCATGGAGAGAATGCGTTCTGGATCATCCACCCAGCGCTGGGCGATACGCAGCGCCGTGTCGGCATCGGACGCACTTGGAACCATGCCCGACAGGACAATGTGATCATTCATCGCTTCTGCATTGACGCGAGCATTGGGAAGAAATCGCTCCAGGCTTTCCTGCAGCGGCGTCAGATCACGCTCGACGCGCATATCCAGATCCAGGATCAGCTGGCCCTGGGCATCGAAGAAGAAGGCATTGGTCTGACCGATACCCTGCCCCAGCAAGTAAGCCCGGCGCGGTGTGCGGATAACGGCATCAACGACTTCCGGATTGGTCACCAGGACATCTGTGGCATCGACCGGCAGGTGCACGACGGCGGCCTTGTCGAGCGGCAGGTCGAGATGTTCAGAGACAGGGCCATTGCCCGGCTCGCGAATATAGACCTGCAGCGTATTTCCGCGCTCAGTCCCAGCCGGCTGTGCCAGGGCCGGCGTCGCCAGAGCGAGGGTTGCAAACAGAAGGATCGAACGAAGCATCTCTTTCATCCTCACTGGTCTGCCGCCAAGGCCACGGTCTGGGCCCGGCCATAACGGATAAGCGTCACGCTGCGCTCTTCATCTTCCGGAGGCGTGGTCGGCATGGCCTGGCCATAACCTGCACCACCGGCCAGTGTCGGACCGCCCTGTGTCTCTGACAGCGAGCGCAGAACCAGCGCAATATTGCCGCGTGCGACGGCGAGCATGACCGCTCGCGATTGATCCGGCGTCAGCTCAAGTGTTGCGGTTTCGCCCAGCAGAGCGCCCTCACCATCCTCGTCTTCGGCATAGATCTGATCGATGGCCAGAACGCGGACATTCTCCACGACGGCTTCAGCGATGAAGTTGCGCGCTCCGGTCTCTTCACTCTCGCGCACATAGGTGACGATCACATCGACGCGGTTATTAGGAAGAATAAACCCGCCAGCCCCTGTCTCCGGTGAGATCGGCACAGCCAAGGCGCGCATGCCCGGCGTGAGAACAGCGGACATAAAACCTGCATCGCCCTGTTGAACCAGACGGCGGCCAGTTACCGGCTCACCCTGTCCGATAGGCGCGCGAACGACAGATCCGGCGAAATCACCAGCATCGCGCCCCTGCCCTTCAACAATATAGTCGCGGGTGATGGCCTCTTCTGGCCAAGCCTGCCAGTAAAAATCCGAGGCGTCGACATGTTGGCCAACACCCAGATCACTGCGGGCTGCCAGGATACGAACCGAGGGGCGCTCTTGCACCTGCACCGTCTGCACAGGTTCGACCGTCATCGCCTGTCGCACAAAGAAAGCCACGGCAACGGCGGCAATGGCTGCTGCAGCGAGAATGGCAATACGAACCGCATTCATGGGAATGTCAGACCTCTCGGACGCAAAGATACGATTGCGATGAGACGCTTAATTCCTCAAAGCTGCGTTAATGCTAGCGTTGCAATTGGCGGTATTACTGGAAAAATTCCGGCTTCAAGCGTTAATGGGCCAACATATAGTTCGCCAACGCCACTTTTCAGCCTGCCGGCAGAATGCTCGCAAACGGCAGACACCACAGTGCACCCGCGGCAATCGCGACACCATAGGGCACAGGTTCTCCCATGGCGAAGGCGCGGTGAGTCAAGATGCCACCCAGCGCGATATTCTCTGTCAATGTGCGGCGGATCATCAGAAGGATCACAGCCAAACCGCCGCCTGCAAGCATGGTCAGGAAGAGGAAGCTGAAGAAATCAGACCAGCCGAACCATAAGGCTGCGGCCGCAAATAGCTTTCCGTCTCCGCCGCCCAATCCACCGGTCGCGAACAGGGCCATTCCGAGAAGCAGACCCAAGGCACCACCGAGCATGTGTCCGCCCCAGGCGTTCAAATCCAGACCGGCCACAATCCCGTAGACCGGGAAGAGACCAATGATTGCCAGGCACACCCAATTGGGAATTTTGAAGCTCGCAATATCATGCAGTGCCGCAAAGATTACCAAGCCAAGAAATGCCAATACCAGGATCTGAACTAACATAGACCACCTCGAATACTTAATCACTGAGGCTAACCGAAGAGGCTTAACGTCCGGTTGAGCGGCGCGGTCATTCGGTCATTTTTTCATACATATCAAAAACAAATGGGCCACCCGTTTGGGCAGCCCACTCGCTTCAGACTTTTAAATCTGTATTAGCCGCCAGAACCGGAGCCGGAAGAGCCGGAGCCGGACGTGCCGGAAGAGAAGGCGCCGTTGGCAGACGTGAACGCGCCATTGACGCTGCCGCCGAGCGTGGTCACGGCGCCGATGATGACAACAGCGATAAGAGCTGCGATCAGGCCGTATTCAATAGCGGTTGCGCCGGATTCATCTTTAAAGAAGCGAGAAACGAATTTCATTTTTTTGTACTCCCGTGTTGGTACCTCACCATCAGGAGTCGATCCGTCCCGACCCCTCCTGAACGATGCCCATCAAACACGAGAGGCGTTTCAATTCAGTAAAAACACGTACTTAACAAATTCTATATTTTTGGGAACGTGCGCTATAGTTAACAAACGCATAACCAAGTCTCGAGATTCGAAGTAAATTCGAAACAGCCCTGTTTATGAAAGATTTACGCGCACACGCGAGACTAGTGCTTGAATTCGACCCCCGTTCGCAATTGGAGCGCGACCATGTTTCGCTATGCCCTTGCAGTCTTTACCTTGGCTCTGGCCGTTACGCTTCCGGCCCAGGCCAGCGATGTCGAGATCGCCGCAGACCACGCGACCCTCGTACGCCTGCCCGCCGACGCCTCGGCTGTCGTCATCGGCAACCCGTCCGTGGCAGATGCCATGGTCCACGACCTGCGCACACTTGTTATCACGGGACGCCTTCCCGGCCGCACCAATGTGATCGCCGTCGATCGGATCGGGCGGATTATCTATCAAAGCGATATCATCGTGAACAATCCGGAGGCCGGGCAAGTCGCCTTGTTCCGGGGAAGCAATCGCACCTCGCTGGCATGTGGCGATACGACTTGCGATGAAGTTCCGCGCGTGGGCGATGATTTTGACCGCTCTGGCGCCCTTAACACGCAACAGCAACAACGTCTGGCGACAGCCGACACGGCTGCCGGCGGCAATTGATCTAACGCGCTCGCACCCGCGAACCGAGGTAGAGACCCATGTCCTGGACAGGCTTTCTAAAGCGCAAGGCCCGCAATTGGCGCAAGGATGAATCCGGCGCGACAGCGGTTGAGTTTGCGATGATCGCCGTTCCTTTCTTCTATCTGGTTTTCTCCATCATCGAAGTCGGCTCTGTCCTCTTCACCAATACGCTTATGGAGAATGCGGTTCTTGAAAATTCACGTCAGATCCGTACTGGCGCCGCTCAGGAAAGTGGTCTGACACTGGAGCAATTCCGCGCGGCGGTTTGCGATGACATTAATCTGATGGCCGATTGCGACCGTCTGGAAATCGATGTCCAGGTGTTTGATGGCTTCATCGGGCTGGATTACTCCACGCCTTTGACCGACGACAATGATTTGGACACGTCCGGTTTCGGTTTCGACGCCGGTGATGCGGGCGATATTGTGCTTGTGCGCCTGTTCTATAAATGGCCGCTCATTCTGCCCACCTTCTCGTCCGGCTTCGCCAATCTCAAAGATAATCAGCGCCTATTGACCGCGGCGACTGTTTTCAGAAACGAGCCCTTTGATGATTAAGGCGCTCCATCGACACCTCTCCCGCTTCAAGCGCGATGACAAAGGCGTTTCAGCGATTGAGTTCGCGATCATCGCCCCCTTGATGATCCTGCTTTATCTCGGCTCGGTCGATCTCAGCCTCGCCTTTTCCATTGACCGCAAAGCCACTAGCGCGGCAAGCGCGCTGGCGGATCTGGTCGCGCAGGACGATGTGATTACCGATAGTGAAATCGCGGATATTCTCTCAGCCGGGCAAGCCATCCTCGCCCCCTTCCCGGCCGCGCCGCTGACTGTACGCATTACCAGCCTGCTGGCTGATGGAAATGGCGATATCGAAGTGCAATGGAGTGACGCCGATGGGCGCGCGCCTCTGCCGGAGGGCAGCACGGTGGACGTCCCACAAGGCGTGCTCAACGCCAACACCTCGGTGATCATGGTGGAAGTCACCTACCGCCACAGACCGATCTTCAGCCAGCTGGGCGTCAATAACTTCAATATCACCGAGACTTTCTACCTGCGGCCGCGTCGCTCGATCGTGGTGGCCCGCAGCTAGTCCAAAAGCGCCTTGAGCTGATCCAGACGGGCTGTGTCCTCAGTAAGATCATGCCCGCCCAGCTTTCGCACGGGCACCAGCCCGAAAGCGGCATTGCTCATCACCACAACATCCGCTCGCAAAAGTTCGCTGGGGGCATAGCGCCCCTCCTGGATATCGACCTGTTCCAAGAGCTCAGCACGAACCGTCCCCGCAAGAACACCGCAATCAAGGGCGGGCGTGTACCATCGCCCGTCGGCAAACCAGAAAAGATTGGCGCTATCACCTCCGGACAGATAGCCGCGCGTGTCCAGCAAAAGGCCCATATCAGCCCCCTCGAGCCGGGCCTGACGGCGCGCCGAAAGATTATCGACATAGCTCAGCGTCTTGTGCCGAGCCGACAGGCTCGACCCGGAACGACGAATATTGCTGAGCGCAAGCGTTAGGTGATCTGGGGCGTCTCCGGCTGGCGCCCCCGTGAGACAGCGCGTGAGACATGGTTCGCTCGGCCGAACCAGACCCCGCACACCCTCGCCCGCACTGACACTAAAGCGCAAGATCAAGGCATCTTGCTCAAGGCGCTCAGTCATCTCGCGCGCCAGATCATCCAGCTTTACGCCTGCCAGCGGGTCGGGCAGCCCCAAGGCCTGAGCACTGGCCCGCAGACGCGTTTCATGGCGTTCGCGCCGAAGAATCCGACCCTGTGATGTTTTCATGGTCTCAAACAGGCCGTCTCCGAGCGTAAAACCGCGGTCTGAAACGGCGACCTGCGCCTCACCCTGCCATTGCCCGTTGAGCCAGATCATTGAGCACCTCCCAGTGCCGCACGGAGGGCGGAGGCTTTGGTCAAGGTCTCCTCATACTCCGCTTGTGGGTCACTATCCGCGACAATTCCGCCGCCGGACCTCACCTCAGCCTCCCAACACCCGTCCACACGGCGCAAGGTCGCTGTCCGGATCATCACATTAAGATCCATCGCCTGATCACTCATCCAGCCCAAAGCACCGCAATAGGCACCGCGCGGTTCGGCCTCCAGTTCGGAAATAATCTCCATGGCACGCACTTTGGGCGCGCCGGTAATGGATCCGGGCGGGAAACTCGCCTCCAGCAGATCCACCAGGTCATGGCCCGGTCCCAACTGCCCCAGAACTTGTGACACCAGATGATGCACATTGGCATAGGTCTCGATTTCGCAGAGCAGCGGCACCTCCACCGAACCCGCAGCACAGACCCGTGCCAGATCATTGCGCATCAGATCAACGATCATCAAATTCTCGGCGCGGTCCTTCAGGGAAGCTGCAAGTTCGGCCTTCAAGGTATTATCCCGCCCAGGATCAGCATCGCGCTTGCGTGTACCCTTGATGGGGCGCGCCTCGATTTGTCCATTGCGCACAGCGATGAAGCGCTCTGGCGAATTCGTCATCACGACCTTGTCGTCGCTGAGCCGAAGATATGCGGCGTGCGGGGCTGGCGAGCCTTCGCACAAGCGTCGGAACACCTCAAAGGGCGTATCGCTCTGCCCCAGCGTGCAATTGAAGCGCTGCGAGAGATTCACCTGGAACACATCGCCCGCATGCACGTAATCACGAGCGCTCTGGGCGGCCTTCAGATAGGTTTCGGCGCTCCAATTATTGCGCCACTCCGCTCTTGCGGCTGGTCGCGCAGCGGCGAGCGCGTCCTGCCCCAACCGATCGGCAAAGGCGCGTGCTTCGCTATCGTTCCGGGCGTGAATGAAAATCTCACCGCGATCGTGATCAAACTCCGCCCAGCACGAGTAAGCGGCCATGTTGAGGGCAACGGGCTTGTCCGACCAGCTTGGCAAGCTTTCAAACGCTCCGGCGAGATCATAGCCAAACAAGCCGGCCCACATCACCTCTGGTGCCTGACGGAAAGCCTTGGCAAAGACATCGAAGGCGGCACGGCTTGCCCCCTCAAACACGTCACTGGGAGTAGCAAAAAGCCGCGCGCGGCCGGAACGGCCATCATGCAAGAGAAGAGAATAAGCCTGCGCTTCCAGCGGCGCGAACGCGGTCACCGGGTCACGCCACGGCAAACTCAGCCGGCAGCTTGCCCGGCGCGCGAGTGGCGGTGTCACCCGACCAGCCAGCGCTGACGCAGAGCGTCGCGCTCCTCATCCGTAATTCCAAGCACATCCCGCAGATAGGCCTCACGGCCACCCATGGTCTCGAAAGCTTGGGTCAGCAGATCCGCATGAACACCCAGGAAGGTCCGGATCGCCTGTTCACTCATCGGCTTTTCTGTCTGCCCGACCATGCGCTCCATGACCAGCGGCACAAGCGCGTCGAAATCCACAGCATGATTGGTCAGCAGATAATCCTCGACGATGGTCTCCTCATCGACCCCGAGCTCGCCCAGCACCAGGGCGCAGAAAATCCCGGTACGGTCCTTCCCCGCAGCGCAATGAACGAGAAATCCGGCATCCGCTTCACCGGAGGCGAGCGCCTTGAAACCTTCGCGAAAGACAATCTGATTGCCCGTTTCCCGGGGGATACGGCGATAAGCGCTCAGCATGTAATTATGGACCGCCTCCGGAGACAGATCGCCCTTACGCAAAAACTGCAAATGCGGCGGCTCATGATGATCATCATCATCGCTCTCAATCACCCGCAAGGCGAAATGCTCTGGCCAGTTTGATGGTTCCAGCGTGCGTTCGCGCGGGCGGCGCAAATCCGCCACAACCGAAATCCCAAGATCCTTGAAAAAGCCGCGATCGGCTTCGCTGGACCGGCTGAAATGACCAGAACGGAAAAGTCCTTCGCGAACCCGGGCACCTTCCAAGCCTTGATAGCCATGAAAGTGACGGAAATTATGGACGCCTTCAAGCGGTGTGACTCGATCTTTCATAGAACCGGAGGTACGCGCTTGGTGCGGCCGGGGCAAGAGCTGGGGTCGGGAAAGTTGGGGCGTTGCCGCCTAGAAGCCCTCTTCACGCAACCTCTCGAGTAGGTGCTCTAGCTGCCTGATCAAATAGCGCTCTTGTGCAGCCAGTTCCGCAAATCCTATTTGGGTGAATTCAAGTGGTGGCTTGAGATCCTTTTCCACCATCACCTCCGGGCCGTCGAACAGGAGGTCCACAATCTGTCTCCAAGTCGAATCCACGCCATTGGCCTGCATGTCATAAACACGTGCGGTCTCAGCTACGACTTCATAAGGCAGAATATCAAGTTGACCATGCTGCTGAGCGTGGCTCCAGGCGAAGCTCGACAGGCCTGGGGCATTGATACCGCGCGGCATCACCCTGTCCGTCTCGCTAAAAATCGTCCCCATAACCGGTTCATCAACCGCCTCCAGCTCCGCGATTCGTTCGCCGATCAGCTGCACTACGTCCTCGTGATAGACCACGACGGACTCGAGTTGCCGAATATTCGACTCGATCTCGGCAACCACACGCCCCATCGCCTCATGCGCTGCTCGGCGGTCGGCAACATCTTCACGCCACTCATTGACGATGAAGCCCAGCACGACAGCAAAAACGATCAGCGTGCCTTCGACCAGGGCGCGCCCGAACCAGGGGGGCAGAGATGAGGTCGAAGGCGTGGACATAGCTTAGCGGAAGGGCGGTTCGTCGAAACTGCGCAGCTTGCGTGAATGCAGCGCTGCGGCATCATCGCGTTTCAGGATCTCGATCGTTTCAATGCCTGCCGACAAATGCTCCGAGACCGAGCGCTGATAAAAGAGATTGGCCGCGCCGGGCAGTTTCAGCTCACCGTGCAGCGGCTTGTCCGAAACGCAGAGCAAGGTCCCGTATGGTACGCGCATACGCAGACCATTTGCCGCAATCGTCGCCGATTCCATATCCACAGCGATGGCGCGGGACTGGTTGATCCGGCGGGCCTGGGCCGCATAGCGCAGCTCCCAGTTCCGGTCGGCATAGGTTGCGACCGTGCCGGTGCGCAGGCGCGACTTCAATGCTTCACCGCTATCACCGGAAACGCTGGCGACCGCATTTTCAAGAGCAATCTGGATTTCGGCGATCGGCGGGATTGGCACTTCAATCGGCAGATCTTCATCCAGAACAGCATCATAGCGCAAATAGGCGTGTGCCAGGACATAATCACCAAGCCGCTGGGAATGACGCAGCCCGCCGCAATGCCCGATCATCAGCCAGCAGGCCGGTCGGAGCACGGCGAGATGGTCGGTGATATTCTTGGCATTCGACGGCCCCACCCCGATATTGACCAGAGTGATGCCCCGACCGCCCGGCGCTTTGAGGTGATAGGCCGGCATTTGAAACCGCCGCCAGGGCGCCCCCTCGACAACGGCGTGTGCATTCGGCGTTTCCGCCGTCACCGTGACATTGCCCGCCGCTGAAAAGGCCTCGTAATCATTGTCTTCCTTCAGCTGGCGAATGGCCCAGGCTGTGAAGGCGTCGACATAGCGATGATAATTGGTGAAGAGGATGAATTGCTGCACATCCTCATAGGGCGTGCCGGTATAATGGCGCAGGCGCTGCAGGGAGTAGTCCGTTCGCGGCGCATCGAACAGGCTCAAGGGGCGCACATCCCCCGGCGCAGAGGGTTTGAGGCCATTGGGTCGGTCATCATCGATTTTGGACAAGTCCGCATACGGGAAATGACGTACCAGCTCCGCCGGTGTGGCCGCGTTCATATCAAGATCATCGGCCCCATCGAGCACATAGGAGAAGGGGATCTCCGTTTGTGACGGGCCGGTCTCGATAGAGATATCGTATTGTTCGCTTAGCAGGGTGAGCTGCTCGATCAGATACGCCCGGTAGAGTTCCGGATGGGTGATTGTGGAGGCATAAACCCCCGGATCGGTGAACTTGCCAAAAGCGCGGCTCACCGGGGGCACAGGCCCGTCCGGCAAATAGGTCACGCGCAATTCCGGATAAACAAAAGCCCCGGCAGCGCGGTCATCGGCGCTTGGCGGGGCTCCTCCATCCAGAAAGGCTTTCAAAGCCGTCCGGAGACGATTGACAGACGCCTGGTAGAGCGCATCCAGCTGATCTACGGCGTCTTCGGGCGAAGTCGCAGTCTGAAACTCTGTCATCGCGAACCTCATGCCTGAATTCCGCGGCTGCGTAAATGGGGGAATGTGGGTGAGATGGCTTGGCAGACGCGCTGTCGCACCGCAATCTAGCCCCAAACGGGGAGAAGACACCGCATGAACAAGACCTTCCGCGACCGCGTCACCATTTCTATCGAGAATTTTATCGCCAAGGTCACACTGACCCGCGCAGACAAGCTCAATGCGCTGGACCCGGATATGTTCGACGCGCTGATCGAGGCGGCTGCCTGGCTCGGCGAGCAAAAGAGTGCACGCGTGGCGGTGTTGTGCGGCGAAGGTCGCATGTTCTGCGCCGGGCTGGATTTTATGAGTTTCGCGGCAATGGCCACAGATGAGAGCCACACGCTTTCGCGCCTGGAAGATCGCACTCACGGCCCCGCAAACAAGCCGCAATTTGCGGCATGGACCTGGCATGAACTCGCCATTCCGGTGATATGCGTTATCCAGGGCGGCGCCTTGGGTGGCGGTCTGCAGATCGCCTTGGGCGCTGACATTCGCATTGCCGCGCCCGATGCGAAAATCGCGATTGCCGAGACCCAATGGGGTCTGGTGCCTGACATGTCGGGCTGTGCACTGGCGCGGCGCCTCGTCCGCGATGACATTCTGCGCCAGCTCACCTATACCGCTGAACGCATTGACGGATCACGTGCTCAATCTCTGGGACTGGTGACAGAATGCCATGCTGATCCCTTCACCCGCGCCATGGAAATCGCCACGCAGATCGCGGGGCGCAGCCCGTCGGCGATTCAAGGCGCGAAACGCCTGCTCAATGCCATGGATGACGGCACGAGTGAGAGCATTTTGCTGGCAGAATCGCGCGAGCAGGACGCGATAATTGGCAAGCCGCACCAGGTTGAGGCCGTAATGGCCAATCTGGAAAAGCGCGAACCGGTTTTCGACTAGCCATTCGCGCCAGGATCAGGCGCGTTGGCGCAATTTGTTTGCGCATATTGATAAAAACGCATGACGCCTGGCAAATTCCTGTTGTTGCAGCGCAACAGGACCTGTATGCACGCCGCTCCCCAAGCCTAGGGAAAGAAAGGAGATGGCTATGCAAACCGCGAATAATTGGATCGTCCTGAAATTCGGCGGCACCAGCGTCAAATCGCTCGATAATTGGCAGGTCATCTCTAAACGGATCAAATCGCTCCAGGATAAGGGCAAACGGGTCTTTATCGTCCATAGTGCCCTGGCCAAGGTGTCTGACGCGCTCGAAGCCTTGATCGAGCATGCCTTGGCGGGTGATGGCGAGCCGATCCTCAATGACATCAAAGCGATTCACCTGGACCTTGCGCGTGAAATGGCGCTGGACGGTGACACGCTACTGGTCCCCTATTTTACTGAGCTGGACCGTCTGACCGCAGGTCTGGCCCTGACCGGAGATGCGAGTGCGCGCCTGAAAGCGCGCATCCTGGCCCAGGGCGAGCTGATGTCGACCACGCTGAGTGCGCACTGGCTCAATGCGAATGGCCATGCTTGTCATTGGATGGATGCCCGCACGGCTTTGAGCGCGCTGCCTGCCAATGGCGTGTCCGGCTATCTCAATGTCGATTGTGGCCATGATCACGACATTGAATGGACGGGGTCTCTGCAGCATGAGCTTGTCCTCACCCAAGGCTTTATTGCGCGCCGCGAAGATGGCGATACAGCGCTTTTGGGCCGCGGTGGTTCTGATACCTCTGCCGCTTATTTCGCGGCCAAGCTGGGCGCAGAGCGTCTGGAAGTCTGGACCGACGTGCCCGGCTTCTTCTCCGCCGACCCACGATTGAGCGGTTCAGCGCGCCAGATCAAGGCATTGAGCTACGCTGAAGCGCAGGAAATCGCCTCGATGGGCGCATCCGTCCTGCATCCACGGTCCATCGCGCCTGTGCGCCAGGCCGGGATTGAGATGCGGGTTTTGTCGACCCACCAGCCGGAGCTGGAGGGTACGCGGATCAGTGAGACACCGTCAGAGGATGCCCCGCGTCTCAAGGCGATCTCCATGAAGGAAGGTGTCCGCCTGATCACACTCGACACGTCGGGCATGTGGCGGGCTTCCGGTTTTCTGGCCCGAGCTTTTGAACCCTTCGCACGTCATGGCGTCTCGATTGATCTGGTCTCGACATCGGAAACCAGCGTCACCGTATCCCTGGATGATGATCCCGGACTGACGCCGGATGTCCTGGGCGCTCTGCAAGATGAGTTGGCGTCAATTGCGCAAGTGACCCTGATTGAAGATTGCGCCGCCGTGAGCCTGGTCGGGCGCGGGGTACGCGCCCTGCTCGCCCAGCTGGCTCCTGCGATGGAAGCCTTCGCTCATTATCCGATCCGGCTCATCACCCAGGCCGCGAATGATCTCAACTTCACCGTTGTGGTCGATGGTGATCAGGGCAAGGCCCTCTGCCGCAAACTCCATGATCAGCTGATCCAGCCCAGACCGCTTGATCCGACCTTTGGCCCGAGCTGGCGTGAACTCGTTGAGGCCGAAACGCAGACACTCACAAGCGCGGAGGCGAGCTGGTGGCGGCGCAAACGGCAGGCCCTTCTGGACCTCTGCCCGGTCGATGGCGCCCTTTATGTCTATGACCTCGACACCGTTCGGGCCCGCTGCGATGCCATTGTCGGCCTCAAGAATCTCGATCGCGGTTTCTATGCGATGAAGGCCAATGGGCACCCTGATCTGGTCCGCACCGCCGTGAAGGCGGGACTGGGTATTGAATGCGTCTCGATCAACGAGGTGGAGGCGGCGCGCGCCGCGGCCCCGGAACTGACCGCAGATCGCATTCTGTTTACGCCGAATTTCGCCCCGCGCGGCGAATATGAAACCGCCATCGCCATGGGTGTGCACCTGACGCTGGATGGTCTACATCCGCTGCGAGCCTGGCCGGACATCTTCCAGGGCGCGGAAATCACGCTGCGGATCAATCCGCAACGTCCTGAAGGCCATCACAAGCATGTCCGCACGGCGGGACCGGAAGCGAAATTCGGCCTTCACCGCGATGAGGTGGATGAGGCGATCGCCCTCGCCAAGTCCGCCGGCGCGAGGATTACCGGCCTGCACGTCCATTCCGGTTCCGGCATTTCCGATCCGGAGCATTGGCGCCGGGTCGGGATTTTCCTCAGCGAAACCGCCAAAGACCTGCCGGATGTAAAAGTCCTCGATCTGGGCGGCGGGCTGGGCGTCGATGAAGCCTCCGGACCGCGCCGTATTGATACCGCCGCTCTGGACATCATGCTCGGCGAGCTCAAGGCAGCACATCCCGATTACCAGTTCTGGCTGGAACCGGGACGGTTCATCTCGGCGGAGGCGGGCGTGCTTCTCGCGCGCGTGACCCAGCTGAAACAGACGCCGGATGCCCGCTTCATCGGAATTAATACGGGAATGAACTCGCTCATCCGACCGGCCCTCTACGGGGCTCGCCATGAGATCGTCAATCTCACGCGACTGGATGAGGAAGCGTCAATCATAGCCGATATTGTCGGGCCGATCTGCGAAAGCGCAGACCGGCTGGGCGCCCAGCGGCTCATGCCGGAGACCGAGGAAGGCGATGTCATCCTGATCGGCAATGGCGGCGCCTATGGCCGGGTGATGGCGTCCAATTACAATATGCGTGACCCCGCTGGCGAAGCGGTGATTTAATATTCGCCTACGGCCTCTTTAAAACCGCTCGGGACTTCTTAGGTCCCGGGCGGTTTTGGAGAACGCCCATGTCAATAAAGCAGGGATTATTCTGGGTTTGCGTCCTGATTATCGGTATGGAAATGCTCTATGGCTTTTATTGGGGCCTGCCCAATATCGCGATCCGGCTGGGCCTTCTCCCAGACACCATATTGCGTGAGCATCATGAGCTCATTCCAACCTTGTCCTGGTTTCAGGAACTGCTCTTCTTCTCCCACATGATCCTGAATGTTATGGCCTTTGCCGCGATTCTGTATCGCTGGGTGGCCTGTATTCCGCTGTTCGCGCTGGCCTTCATCCTCGACCGGATTGACTGGGTTATTCTGACGATGAACCCGGTCGCCTCCGTCCGTAACGCCAATGGCGAGGACTGGACGGCGGTCATGGCCCAGATCGGCGGGTTTGGACTGATGGGCGTTCTATCGCTGATCACCCTCGGCCTGATGGCCGTCCTGCTTAATGCGCGCGTGCTCCACAACAGTGCGCCGGCCGGACTGGAGGGCCTGATACGTCGATCTCGGCCCGCCCCCTTGCTTCGCAATTAGGCGACCAGACACACAAAGCCCCGCACTTGGCGGGGCTTTGTCAGGTTTATGAGACCTGAAGGAAATGGGCCGCGGACGATCAACCAGGCATCCCTCCTCCCCGAAAGATAACCTTACCGGGATCGTCCGCTCGGCCCTCCCCTCGCACCTCTCTGATGGGGCGCGTCGAGCTTATGTCGCCAATTCGTCCTGGGTTTTCGACTTCATATCGTCGAACATGGACCAGACACCGTCCGAACCATGCCATTCGCCCTGGGTTGCGCCCTTGGAATATTCCGTGGCGCGCGCCTCGAAGAAATTAGCGTGCTCTACACCGTTAAGGATTTCTGTCAGCCATGGCAAGGGGTGTTCTTTAACGCCATACAATTTCGGCAGGTCTAGCTGACCCAGACGCCAGTCCGCAATATAGCGGATATATTGCTTGATATCGTCCGGCGTCATGCCCTCGACTTCACCCATTTCAAAGGCGAGTTCGATGAACTTGTCTTCCAGGCCCACGACCGTGCGGCAGCACTCGACAATGTCGTCCTTGACGGACTGGGTAAGCGCGCCGGTCTCGTTTGCGAACGCGTGGAAGAGCTTGATCATGCCCTCGCAGTGCAAGCTTTCATCACGGATCGACCAGGTCACGATCTGGCCCATCCCCTTCATCTTGTTATAGCGCGGGAAGTTCATCAGCATGGCGAAAGACGCAAACAGCTGAAGACCTTCGGTGAAAGCGCCAAACATGGCGACGGTACGCAGGATGTCTGCTTCGCTCTCGACACCGAAGCGCTGCATATAGTCATGCTTGTCCGCCATCGCCTCGTATTCCATGAAGGCGGAAAACTCGGTGTCCGGCATGCCGATCGTCTCGAGCAAAAGCGCATAGGCTGCAATATGGATCGTCTCCATATTGGAGAAAGCCGACAGCATCATCTTCACTTCGGTCGGACGGAAGACGCGCGAATAGCGCTCCATGTAATTGTCGTTCACCTCGACGTCGGACTGGGTGAAGAAACGGAAGATCTGCGTCAACAGATTGCGCTCTTTGTCCGACAGCTTGGTCGCCCAGTCTTTACAGTCTTCACCGAGCGGCACTTCCTCCGGCATCCAGTGAACCTGTTGCTGCTTCTTCCAGAAGTCATAAGCCCATGGATAGCGGAAGGGCTTATAGGAATGAGACGAAGTCAAAAGACCCGGACGGTCGGTGATGAGCGTGGACATAATGGGCGCACTCCGGAAAATTCTTGTGACGCGACCATACGCGCCTCATACACAATATATAGGGCTCAATTTGAATAAAAGGTCTAGTGATTGTGTATGATGGAATCAGTTTTCCACAGGGTGCTCCACAGGATTCTGCTGAAACCTAGGGAGTGCAGAGGAAGCCAAGCATGATCCGGCCATAACGCAGATGCACCTCAACAGGCTCCAGAGCCGGAACCCCGCGAGATGCTGCCGCCTGGCTTGCCGCGACCAAATCCAGTGACCACTCGCTCTGGAAAACCGGATATCTTTGGTATTGAGACCATAGATCCCGTTCTCCTGCGTCCACTAATCGCATCGAGATATCGCCAAGATAGGCGACAGAGCCAGGTCGAAGGTCGAAATAGGCGTGCGTATCATCCAAATTGGTCGCCCACGCCTCTGTGCGGTTCGCACTATCCGGCTCTCCCCAAGGCGCCTCACCTACATCATCAATGGGAAAGGCGTAAGTTCCAGCAGGCATTCGGAAGACGCGGTATTGCACATCCTCGTCCATCGTTCCGCCTTCGACCACTAAACGATCGAACCGCCAGCAATCGCCGCGAGTCGATTGCGTTTGAGGATTATAGGCTTGAATCCGCAATTCATGACGCCCCCAGCCCTCGACCTCGCCGATTTGGCGGACACCGATAAAGAGTAGCGCGTGATCATCATAGGTTCGCAATTGCGCGGCATTAAGTTCACGCGCACCGCTACGCAAACATCCTGACAGCACAAGACAGGACAAGATCACGATCACCGGACCTAATGCACGCATAGCCTCCTCCCTCGCTCAGGCGCGGCATCTAAACCGGCGACTTCGGCGAAAGAATGACTTCTAGGTGTACAAGGTGGCGTCGCTACCAGGTCCAGTTAACTGTGACCGCAGCGAATTGCTCTTCCTCGTCATAATTATCGGTACCTGCAATATGCCGATAATCACGCATGACGTAGGACAGGGCCAGATCAACCTCGCCGATGCGAACCGCCATGCCCGCCTGGGCGTCGCCGACGACTTCGCGGCGGGTCAACGCCATCGCTTCCTGGAAATCTGTACCTTCAGCAGGATTGTAAAGCAGGGCCCGGCGATCAGCGCCCGCGAAAAGATACCAGCGCGGCTCGTCTTCCAACGTTTCGCGAAGGTGATGGCCAACGCGCAATTCCGCGCCAGCACCGGCGGCAGAGCCGTCTTCGCCCAAGCTGACACCGGCTCGCTGGGTGATCGAGACATCAAGATGCTCAGCATCGCCCGGCGCGTCGAAACTGTTCTCGTAATTGACGGCGACAATCGGCGCGTCTTCATACTCCGGCATGATGAGCGGTGAATGCTCATCCGCGAAGGGGAGATGGAGCGCAGCCGCGCGGCTATGATCATCCAGCACAGCTACCTGCAACCGACCGGCTTCACCCAGGTCAAGTTCTGCGACCGGTGCCTCGCTCAATGCAGCAAATGCCCGAGCGCCAGCGACATCGCTTTCGAGCGATAATGCGCTCAAGGCGACCTGCGCTGCGGACCGGGATAAGGGGCGAACATTTCCTTCAGAGCGGAACTCGGCGCGCAGCATCTGGTCTGCGGAAGCCCACTGCTCTACCGCTACGGACGGGGCCATTAGAGCATAGCCCATACCCGCGAACGCAATCAGCGTCGCTGATGCAATCTGAGATTTCCGTCCCAAGCGCATTCAACTCTCCCCCGGTCGTGCGCAAAGAAGCAAATTTCCAAGGGCTAAGCATCCAGATTCACCCAAGACGCGAAATAGTTAATGATGGTTGTTCGCGCTTGTCTACATCAAAACAAAAGGGGCTCGCGCGATTAGCGCCAGCCCCTTGAAGTTGCGAAATATTTTCTTGCTCGACGCGTCTCTACTGACAGGCGAGGCATTCCTCATAATCTGTCGGCGCGGCATCCGCCATTGACTGCTCCGCCTCGCTCTTGCTTTCCGAGCCAGCATAGGCAGCGCGCTGAACCGATTTGGAGCGGCAGTAGTACAGAGACTTCACGCCCTTCTCCCATGCCGTCCAATGCAGCATGTGCAGATCCCACTTATCGATATCGCCCGGCAGGAAGATGTTCAGAGACTGCGACTGGCAGATAAAGGGCGTGCGGTCTGCCGCATGCTCAATCACCCAGCGCTGGTCGATTTCAAAAGCCGTACGGAAGAGCGCCTTTTCGTGCTCATCGAGCTCTGCAAGATGCTGGACAGAGCCTTCATGCTCAAGGATGGACGCCCAAACACCAGGCGTATTGAGACCCTTTTCCTCGAGAAGCGCTTCAAGCTGCGGGTTCTTCACAGTTGTTGAACCGGACAGCGTTTTATGGGTGTAAACATTGGCCGGGATCGGCTCGATGCCGGCAGACACACCACCACAAATAATGGAGATGGATGCCGTCGGGGCGATCGCCAGCTTGTGCGAGAAGCGCGCTTTTACGCCGCTCAGTGCGGCATCCGGGCAGGCACCGCGCTCTTCAGCGAGCTTCACGGACGCCGCGTCGGCCTGCTGACGGATTTGCTTGAACAGCTTCAGATTCCATGACTTCGCCATGGCGCTTTCAAACGGTGCATTCATCTGCTGCAGGAAGGTGTGCATGCCCATCAGGCCCAGGCCAACAGAACGTTCCTGGATCGCGGAGTAGACTGCGCGATCCATTTCTTCCGGCGCACGCTGAATGAAGTCCTCCAGAACATTATCAAGGAAGCGGAAGATATCCTCGACGAAGATCGGGTCGTCTTTCCACTCCAGATATTTGGCAGCGTTCAGAGAGGACAGGCAGCAAACAGCGGTGCGCTCCTGACCAGTTTGATCAAAGCCGGTCGGCAGCATGATCTCGGAACACAGATTGGACTGGCGCACTTTAAGTCCCAGCTTGCGCTGGTGCGCCGGCATGGCGTTGTTCACCGTGTCGGAGAAGATGATGTAGGGCTCACCGGTCTGCAGACGCAGCTCGATGATTTTCTGCCACAGCTTGCGCGCATTGATGGTTTTGACGACTTCACCGGTCTTCGGGGATTTCAGTTCAAACTCACCATCATCGCGAACGGCTTCCATGAAGTCGTCAGAGATGTTGAGACCATGGTGCAGGTTCAGGGACTTGCGGTTGAAATCGCCAGACGGCTTACGGATTTCAAGGAATTCCTCGATTTCCGGGTGATGCACATCGAGATAGACCGCAGCAGATCCGCGACGCAAGGAGCCTTGGGAGATCGCCAGGGTGAGGCTGTCCATAACGCGAATGAACGGGATAATGCCTGAGGTCTGGCCAACCTCACCGATTTTCTCACCGATCGAACGGACATCGCCCCAATATGTGCCGATGCCACCGCCATTGGATGCCAGCCAAACATTTTCCGTCCAGGTGCCGACGATATCGTCGAGGCTGTCACCGACCGTGTTCAGGAAGCAGGAGATCGGCAGACCACGATCCGCACCGCCATTAGACAGGACCGGCGTAGCCGGCATGAACCAGAGGCGCGAGATATAGTCGTAAAGACGCTGAGCATGCTCGGCATCGTCGGCATAAGCCGTTGCAACACGGGCAAACATGTCCTGGTAGGACTCACCGGGCAGGAGATAGCGGTCTTCCAGGGTCTTCTTACCAAAATCGGTCAGCAGGGCATCGCGAGACCGGTCGATCTTGACGCTTTCGACAACACGAAGATGTGCTGCTTCGTTCGCTTTGGGTTTACCCCGTCGCGCCCGTGTCTTAGCCGTCTGATCTACGTCGATCATGCGATTAGTGGCCGAATCCAGTGGTGTCATGACTGCGTTGCTCCCCAAACCCAGAGACAAAATTTACCTGTGCACGCAAAATAAGCTTGCGCGGCAAACCTGAACCATTGTGGTCGAAAAATCTGTATAGTGTGCCGCTGTGACCAGCTGACCCAACATATAGTGGCTCAGCCCAAATGGGCCGTCAACGGTCAGAATGGTCTTTGGGCTGACTTTTTGGTTAACAAGTCATAAACGCCAAGGACAGGCTGTCACGGCCGGTTAAGGCGTGTGACAGCCCTGTGTAGCAAGGATTAAAAGGCGTTTACCTTTGCTTAGCCGAGGTTCAGGAGTTCAGGGTCGCCACCCTGCGCTGAAATGTTGATCGTCACGGTTTTTTCACCGGCAAATCGATGCAGATAATGCGGGCCACCCGCCTTAGGACCCGTGCCAGACAAGCCTTCTCCACCGAATGGCTGAACCCCGACGACCGCTCCGGTCATGTTGCGATTCACATACACATTGCCCGCGGGCACATGCGACTGAACTTCGTTGTGGAAAGTTTCCAAACGGGAGTGGATGCCCAAGGTCAGACCATAACCTTTTGCCGCGAGCTGGTCCGCAATCGCCCCGATGTCTTTCCGCTTGTAACGCACAACATGTAGTACTGGGCCAAAGACTTCACGCTCCAGAAGGTCCAGTGAAGGCAATTCCACAAGAGCTGGACCAAAGAAGGTCCCGTCTGATTCGAGATGCCCCGGATCGAGCTGTTTGAGAATCACCGCTTCTCGGGACATCCGCTCCATATGACTGATCAGGATCCCGCGTGCTTCTTCATCGATGACCGGACCGACATCCGTTGTCGGCAGAGCCGGATCCCCCATCGCCAATTCATCCATCGCCCCCTTTAGGGCCTCGACGAACTCATCCGCGGTGTCTTCAGGCAGGAAGATAATGCGCAGCGCCGAACACCGCTGCCCCGCCGACCCAAAGGCTGAGAGGATCGCATCATCGACAACCTGCTCCTTGAGAGCAGATGTATCGACGAACATGCCATTAAGCCCACCTGTCTCGGCAATCAGCGGAGCAATAGCGCAATCGCGCGCAGCCAGGGCGCGGTTGATCAGGCGGGCCACCTCGGTCGAGCCGGTAAAGGCAACACCGGCTGTGCGCACATCCGAGGTCAAGGCGGCCCCGACAGTCTCCCCGCGCCCCGGCACGAGATGCAGGACATCGGCGGGAAGGCCGGCCTCCTGGAAGAGTTTTACAGTCTCAAAGGCAATCAGCGGCGTCTGCTCAGCAGGCTTGGCCAGTACAGTATTGCCGGCGGCCAGTGCCGCAGCGATCTGACCGGTAAAAATCGCCAGGGGGAAATTCCACGGACTGATGCAAACGAATACGCCGCGACCACACAGACCGAGATGATTCGTCTCCCCGGCCGGACCGGGCATGCGCTCGGCGCCAGAGAATTCACGCTCGGCTTGGGCCCCGTAATAGCGGCAGAAGTCGACCGCCTCACGCACTTCATCAATTCCGTCCTGAAGTGTTTTTCCGGCTTCGCGGGCCATTAGCGCGATCAAACGATTCGTATTCGCT
This sequence comes from Alphaproteobacteria bacterium, assembly GCA_018222865.1. Taxonomy (GTDB): domain Bacteria; phylum Pseudomonadota; class Alphaproteobacteria; order Caulobacterales; family Maricaulaceae; genus Maricaulis. The sequence goes on along the minus strand of JAAEZM010000008.1, from coordinate 19,682 downwards.
TCCATGGCGTCCGCCATCGCACGCAGAATCTCCGCTCGCGCTGCACCGCCGCGCGCATCCCAGCCAGGCTGAGCGGCCTTGGCAGCCGCGAAGGCGGCTTCGATGTCCTCAGCGCTCGCTTCTCGGACACTGCCGAGTACCCGGCTGGTATCAACCGGGCTGCGGACGTCCTGGCTGTCGCCATCGCGTGTTGTACCAGAGACCAACGGCCCCGCAGCGATCAGCTCGTTCTGATCGAACGCGGTGAAAGATTGCGCCAGGCGCTGCCGCGTCCCGGTCTGCGATAAATCCATGCCTGCAGAATTCACCCGCCCCTCACCATACAGCGCTGGCGGGGTCGGGATCAGGGCGTGACGATCAAGATCCGCGGCTTTTTCAAACGGCCCGCGCGCCACATCTTCAACCGCGACTGCATCATCAAGGAAGGAGTGCACAAAGGAGGTATTGGCGCCGTTTTCCAGAAGGCGGCGCACGAGATACGGCAAGAGGTCTTCGTGACTGCCAACCGGCGCATAGACGCGCACAACTCGTTCGCCATGGGCTTCGTGCGCGGCCCGATAAAGCGGCTCGCCCATCCCATGCAGGCGCTGGAATTCATAGGCCTCCACGCCCGCCTTTTCCGCCAGCAGCCGGACAGAGGCAAGCGTATGCGCATTATGCGTGGCGAACTGGCTGAAGATCTGCTCCGGCGCCGCCAGCATGCGTTTCGCGCACGCGAGATAGTTCAAATCCGTCGCCGTCTTGGTCGTCCAGACCGGGAAATCTGGCCAGCCATTCTGGTGCGCGAATTTGATTTCCGTATCCCAATAGGCCCCTTTCACCAGTCGAACCAGGAAGCGACGCCCGGTCTGGCGCGCCAGCTCGACCAGATTGGAAATCACGTGCGGCGCGCGCTTTTGATAAGCCTGCACGGCCAGCCCGAGCCCATTCCAGCCCCCAAGCGCCGGATCTCTCGCGAGACGCTCGAGAATTTTGAGCGAAATCACCAGCCGGTCGGATTCCTCAGCATCAATGCAAAAGCCGATATCATGTGCCTTCGCGGCCTGAGCCTGCTCAAGCACCATAGGGTAGAGCTCGTCCATGACGCGCTCTTCCTTGACCGCCTCATAACGCGCATGCAGGGCAGACAGTTTCACGGAGACACCGTGCACAGCCTCGATCGCGCCCTCGCCGCGTGCCTTGCCGACCGCTGCGATGGCGTCGAGATAGCGTTGATGATAGCGCGCCGCGTCCGAGGCCGTACGTGCACCCTCGCCAAGCATATCAAAGGAGCCAATCTCCTCATGCTTGGCGGCGCGTTTGAGGGCCGCTTCAATCGTGCGACCCAGGACGAATTGCTCGCCCATAATCCGCATTGCCTGCATGGTCGCAGCCCGGATAACCGGTTCACCGACGCGTTGCGTCACCTTTTTAAGATAGCCGCCCGGGTTAGAGCGCGCTTCCGGATCGACATCAACAATCTTGCCGGTGAGCATCAGCCCCAGAGTCGAGGCATTGACCAGCCAGTGTTCAGACTTGCCCGCATGCTCCGCCCAGGCGCCTGACGAGATCTTCTCGGCAATCAGCTTGTCGCGCGTCTCTCCATCGGGAACGCGCAATAAAGCCTCCGCCAGACACATTAGCGCCAGACCTTCCTTATTCGAGAGCCCGAATTCCTGCAGAAAGCTCTCCATCAGGCCGCGATGACGCGTCCCGGCACGGGCGCGCTCAACCAGATCAATCGCGTCTTCACTGACACGATCTTGATCTTGCTTGGAAAATCCAATGGCTGTCGTCAGGCCCTGAACAAGTTCCGTTTCATCTGCGAACTTATACAGGTCGATTTCATCCCAATTGATCGCACTGCGGGTTTGAACATTCACGGCGCATCTCCTCTGGGCCAGAATTTGCCGCGGACATTGGATCCAAATTACGCCTACGGCAAGTCCAGTGTGCGGTAAGGCTTATCCTTAAACGTCGAATAGGCTAAGACCGTTGAAAGCAGTATGGAGACCCGCCTCAACGACCCTGGCGGAGACATTTGATTTGATGGCTAAAAACTCAAGCCTCGCGGATAATATTGTGACCACGAACGGCCCGGATAGCGCTGATACCGATGAGCGCCCGCAGCGTATCATGCTGGTGACGGACGCCTGGGAACCGCAGATGAACGGTGTCGTGCGGACTCTTTCACGTACGGTCGCTGAACTTCGCGGCATGGGCCGAGAGGTTGAAGTGATCCACCCCGGCCTCGGCTATAAGACAATGCCCATGCCGACCTATCCTGAAATCAAGCTGGCGATGAATGCCCGCAAGGATATCGCGCGTCGTTTTACCGAGTTCGAACCGGAAGCCATCCATATCGCAACCGAAGGCCCACTCGGGCTCGCAGCGCGTCGGATCTGTGTGAAGTGGAAACTTCCCTTCACGACCAGCTATCACACCAAATTCCCCGAATATGTGAATGCTCGCATGCCGCTCATCCCGCTGGCCGCGGGCTATGCCTTCATGCGCTGGTTCCACAATGCGGGCGGCCGGATGATGGTCACGACCCCATCCATGCGCGACGATCTGACCAAGCGTGGCTTTAAAAACCTGACCCCTTGGGCTCGTGGCGTCGATATCGAGCTTTTCAATCCGGCCAAGCGGATGATGGGGGGCGAGGATGTCTTCGCGGGCCTGGAACGCCCGGTCTGGGTGAATGTTGGCCGTGTCGCAGTCGAGAAGAATATCGAGTCCTTCCTTGAACTTGATCTGCCCGGCACGAAGGTCGTGGTCGGCGATGGACCGCAGCTGGAAGAACTCAAGGGGAAATATCCCAAGGCTGTATTCACCGGGGCGAAGTTCGGTGATGAGCTGGCGCGCCATTTTGCGGATGCCGATGTTTTCGTCTTCCCCAGCTGGACAGACACGTTCGGCCTGGTGAATTTGGAGGCGATGGCCACCGGGACGCCCGTCGCGGCGTATCCGGCACATGGCCCCAAGGATATCATCCCCGGATCAGGCGGAGGCTTCATCAATGAAGACCTGCGCCAGGCCTGTCTGGATTGTCTGGAGATCGACCGCTCGGCGCCGCGCGCGCATGCGGAGAAACACTCCTGGTATCAATGCGCTCTGGATTTCCTGGAAAACCTGAAGCCGCATCCCAAACCGGAACGCCGTCGCTTCTGGCGCCGCCTGCGCCTGCGCAAAGCCCAACTGGACTAGGATGAGCCCGCGAGATGGATTTTCTTCTGCATCTCGCCACTCTGTGCCTTATCGGCGTGCTTTCGGTTCTGTCGTGGATTGATCTGAAGAGTTTCCGCCTGCCGGACATCTTCACCCTGCCCCTGATTGCTGCAGGGCTTGGTGTCAGCCTTATTCTAGGAACGCTGCTCCTGCATCTTGTGGCAGCCCTGATCGGCTATGGATTCTTCTTTGCGATGGAGCAGTTTTACCTGCGTGTGCGCGGCCTGCATGCACTGGGGCGCGGAGATGCCAAACTCCTCGCTGCCGGTGGAGCCTGGTGCGGTCCTTATCTACTCCCGCTTATTCTCTTGATCGCCTCAGCCTCGGCCCTGCTCTACATCATCACGCTTGGCGCCATACGCGGCCAGATGCCCTCTGCAATGACGCGAATAGCACTGGGCCCATGGCTGGCCCTTGGGTTTGCGGTGTGCTGGATCTTCCGCGCCTACGGCCCGGGCCTTTATCCTGTGGCCTGAGACCGCGTCCGGCAGGCATAGTGACCGATCATCGGGATCACCAGGATCTGGCCATTGGGCTGGTTGACCCGCATGACCACCCGCTCAATGCGCTGGCCCGTTGGCAGCGGATCACCGATCTGGCCGGAAATCTGGATATTCAGGTCGCGTCCGGGATCGACATAGCTGCGACGGAATGAATCGCCGGCCACGTAATTGCGCTCGCGAGGCGGGTTGTAGAAACCTTGCGCGCTGCCATTGACGAAAATATTGGCAAAGCCTTCCGTCTCATTCTCAAATGCCAGGAAGCGGTGGGCATCATCCGCGGACCAGAAGAAAGTCGCACACGTCCCGGCTTCCAGGTTTTGTGGCGGCAATTCATCCAGCCCCGGCACTTGCGGCGCCGGCTCTCCCGGGCGCGCATTGCCAAAGACCGGCATTTGCGCACCGGATTCGCGAGCATCGCCCGATGTCACGCACCCGGCCAGGCCCCATCCGGTGACGACCGCCATTAAAATCATAGAGATTTTAGCGCGCATATTGGGCACTCCCTGTGTGCCGCCAGACCGCTCCATCCCGCTCCAATCCCATCAGGGAAAGGACGTCGGCAAGCTCGCCCTGGCTTGTCTCGGCCTGAAGATCCCACTCATAGCCTTGCCGGGTGAAATAAACTCGCCCCGTAAGGTCCAGCGCATCGGACTGACCAGACAGATCGAGCGCCAATCGCTCATCAATGCACGTCAGCATGCCCTCAAGCACCGGACCGGTAAAGCCATAGCTCTCGGCGAGCTGGGCCAGCACATCGCTGCGCACATCTCCAACCGCGCGATGACAGACATCGCCACGCATATCCAGCTCAAGCAGGGATATCCGCACACTTTCATCGCCGGTCAGCCCGGGAATATCGCCAAAACCGAAACGATAAACCGACACATCCAGCGCGGTATCGCGCGCGGTGACCCGGTCACCTGCCCAGGAGGCATGACCTGAGCCCCGCAGGCTCGAATCGGAGATCCGCCAGTCCGCGCTCAGCTGTCCCGTCACCAGCGGCAAAGGTTCAAGTGAAACCGTGATTTCGTCGACGCGCTCACCATTCAGATTGAGCCCGTAAATCCGACCGGACCAGATCGTCCCGAAGACATCCTGATAGCCGAAAGCCGATGCGCCACCGGCGGCGAGCATCACGCCCTTGAGGGGCATCAGCGCCAGAAGCCAGCCGAGTATGAAGACCAGGAATAATCCACCACGCAGGATCATGACGCCCCCCCGGACCGGCGCAGGACAAAGTTGGCCTGAACGAAGGTTCCGCCCGCCGCATCCATGGAACTACTGGTCACGCGAATGCCAAACCGCTCTTCCAGATCGATCAGCCACTGCATCACCGCCGCGGTTTCAGCGCGCTCGATATTCACGGTCAGCGAGCCATCCTCCCCAGGAATAAGGCGAGCAATGGAGATCGAATGGGTTAGAGCCAATGATCCGACAATCGAGCGCATGGATTGCTGAGTGGTGGTCGAGGTCTGCGCCGCACCGGCACTCAATTCACGATAGCTGATCGCATCCGCCTCAATCGCACGGAAGAGCTCCATCGATGCCGCATAACTGGCACGCGAGCGGTCGTGGAAGTTTGCCAGGGGCTGGATGATGGCGAAATGGGCAAGGAGATAGGCCGTCAGAACGCCCATCACTGCATAGAGGATCTGTTCGCGATCCGTGCGCCCCTGCCAGTATTCTTTCAGCTGTGCGAATAGCGCGTTCATTGCAGCCTCACCACAAATTCGCCCTGCAGGCCATCTGTCCCCTCACGGGCACCTTCATCCTGCAGACTAATCCCCATCGCCTCGCCGGCAGCGCTGAGCGCATCGAAGTCGGCGAAATCTGTATAGACCGCAGAGACCCGAAGCTCGCCGCGTGACTGGTCAAACCGGATATGCTCGACACGGACGCGCTCATTACCTTCGATCAATTGCGCGAGCGCGGAGGTGAGCTGCAGGAAGGATGAGCTCTCGCCCCCGCCCAAAGCCGTGATCCGGTCCCGCAAAAGGCGTTCCGCTTCCGCCGGGATAACGCGGCGTGTTACCTCCGGCACGGCCTGGCGGAAGACCTCGACACTTGCCGTATCAAAGCGATCAGCCTGTATGCGATAATAGACACCCTCACCAATAAAGAGCGCCGCGAAGCCAAACGCCAAGGCGGCCGCAGCCATGCCGGCGCGGCGCAAGGGCTTGAGCCATGCCCCCCAGTCCAAGGTGGATAGCCAGCCCTCACCAGCGAGCGCCGGCAAACTCGCCAGGAAGCCGTCCTCAAAGCGACGCGTGCGCAGATCAAGATCCTCGCGCGCCGCCGCGACAAAGCCCGGACCTGTCAGCCCCAAGGTCGGTGAGACCTTTATCTGTCCGCCTGCGGCTCCCCCCACCAATGCGTGGGCGATGTGGTTGAAGAGAACGGGATCGACCGCTCCGCCGGCCTGCTGGGCCAGTTCGCGCGCGCTTTCGCCATACCAGAAGAGAACATGACCATCGCGGTCAAAAAGCGTGAGCGCGGCATCTTCGTCCGCCGCAGCCAATGCATCTGGCAGAATGTGAAGCGGGCGCGAAATCAAGGGCGCGAGTTGGTGGATAATCGCCTCAATCCAGCTGTCTTCAACAGCGAATACCCAGCGGCGGCCATCTGCATTCTTGGCGCCTGTCACAATGCGCGTGCTGTCCAGGCTGGACGCCAGCTCATCCTCGATCAGGAAAGGCGCGGCCTGACGGGCCTCACGCTCACTGCGTGCGGGTACTTCGATCTGAGAGGCAAAGACCCGCTCAGCCGGAAGCAGCAAGATTGTGCGAGAGATCTCGACGGCGGGAAGCTCCGGCAGCGCATCAAGATGCGCAGCACCAGCAGTCAGGCGTTCGCCGTTTTCGCGCGCCAGAATGGACCAATTCACTCGGCCGTCATCGCGCAGATGGATCACCAGATCCTGACTCATGAAAAGCTTCCATATCGTTGGGACAATCGACGAAGGTTTTCGCCACGCCACTCGACAATCTCGAAGAGTTCAAACCGCATGCCCGCATAAAGCACATTGATTTCAATCTCAAAGTAATTCGTCGTCAGTCCGAATATCGATTGCACAGACATGTCCGGCTCCAGCGCCACCATGACCGGATCGCTCCAGAATTCCGTGATCGCAGCATAGCCGGCCTGTGGCCTGCGGATCAGCACGCCTTCCGCATCGCTCCGGCTCAGCTCCCCTTCGAACATGGCCATGAGCAAAGGCGTCTGGTCGAGGGTCAGCGTATTGATGTTTGTTGGCAAATGCTCGGCGACCGGCCGAGCACAGACCAGAGGTTCGAGCGCCTGATAGATCGCCGGCGTCATAGCCGCCAGACTCAGCAATTCCTCGCGCTCTGCCATCAGCGTATTGCCTGTACGATACCCGCGCACCGGCGCGTCATAGGCATCATCCTCAGCGCCGCCGAGCACGGGGCGAGTATCGCTGTCGATCCAGTCAATTGCCTGTGCTGCGATCAGGCTGGCATCCTGCAGCGGCACGCCAAGCGCTTGCATCAGCATTTCAAAACGTCGCCGCTGACGCGGATCTTCGACCAGAAGATTATTCTCTCCACGAACGACTACGCTGTTGATATTAAAGCAGTTGTTTCCATCACGGATTTGACCGACCAATTGACCATCTTCGATCGGGAAAACTTGTGATCCCGTCAGCCAGCTGGCATCGGGCCGGAAAGCCGTATCCGGCTCATCCAGGGCACGCCCGAGCAACGCCTCGGCATAATCGCGGGCACCCAGCCCATACCAATAGGCCTGATCACGAATATCGAGATTGGCGGATCGCCGCATCGCGTAACGCATGTCACTTGCCAGTGCGAGCGCGATGGAGGTCATGAGCGCGACCAGGAGCAAGGCACTGATCAGCGCCGCGCCTGCCTCTTTATCGGGCTTGGTGCTCATCGGTTCAGCCCTTCCCCGGTCGCCACAATGTGTTCCATTTCACCGAAGGCGGGATGGGTATAGCGCAGGCGCACAGCGAGCGGTTGATTGGCGCCACCAGCCTCAGCCACCGCCTGATAACTCGCGACCCAGATCGAACCGATGAGAAAGGCCAGCTCGACATCCTCTAACCTGTCAAACAGGGTCTCTTCGCTGGTGAGCGTGGTGTCCGCCAGATCGGGATAGTCCCGGGTCCGTCGGATAAGCGCGCCATCGTCCAAAAAGTATTCGACATAAATCAGGGAGCTGCGCGGACGGATCTGCCCCGGATTGGCCCGGCCGTGTCGCGCAAAGGACAGGAGCAATTCATCAGTCTCTCCTCCTCCCGGCAGCACCAGACCGTCACTATCTCCTGCAAAACTGTAGCGCCGCGTATAGCCGCCTTCATCGCGCAGGCTTCGGTTCGCGATCTGTCCAAAGTCCTCGCGCAAAACCACTCGCAACCGATCCAGCCCGGCAGAGCGCTCAAGCGCGTCCTCATTGACCTCCTGGGCGGTCATCGTGGCCACCATCAGGCTGACCGCAATCGCCGTGACCAGAGAAAAGACAAAGGTCGCAACGAGGATTTCGAGCAGGGAGAAACCGGCCTGTTTGGACATCAGCGCCCCCTGCGGCGATAGGTTTCCACCTCCGCCAGGATCTGGTCGCTATCAGGTCCACGGACCACGATCACCAAACGCAATAGATCTTGATCCGTCGTGTCTTCAACCCTGAAGTCCCAGGCATAGGCGATACCGGCGAGCTCGTAGAGACCATTGCCGCCCTGTGGTGTTTGCGGAGACAGGACTTGCTCGTTCAGGAGGTTTTCGGCCGCGAGCATGGCCAGGGAGCGTGTCTCGACGGCAGCAGCATTACGCGTCGAGGCCTGCATCATATTGAGCACGGCGAGGCCGGCGAGCGCCAGAATGGCCAGCGCAACCATCATTTCGATGAGGGTGAATCCGTCGTCGCGTCTCATCCCGCCACGCGCTCCCAGCCCTCACTGCCGCGCGCCGTCCAGCGCAGTTCCAGCGTCTGCTCCGCATCGCGAAGGCGCAAGGTGAAGGGTTCGGTCAGGCCGGCAGGGTCGAACCAGAAAAGCGGATAACGCGGCGCGCCCTCTTCGCTTTGACCCGCCTGCGCGAGTGCGGCATCAACGACTTCCAGCTCGACATCCTCGGCCAGGTCGTGGCGCGCAAAAGCCGGATTTTCTGCCAAGGGCCACCACCGGCCATCGACATAGCGCTCGAAACTGTAGCGCGTCCCGAACTCCTCGAGGATCAATCCGACGGGCTGGCCGGTCGTGATCGCTTCATCGCGTGCAAAAATCAGACGGGCACTCAGGCGATCCGCCTCTTCTTCAATCGCGCTATCGCCCAATTGTAGGGACAGAACAATGGCTGAGGAAACCACACCGATCACCATCACCGCGACCAGGATCTCGATCAGCGAAACCCCGGCATCCTTTGGCAAACGCGCGGGCATCAGCCCTCCCAGTTGCCGATATCAGCATCGAGCTCTTCACCGCCCTCACGGCCATCTGCGCCAAGAGAGTAGATATCGAACAAGGCGCCATCGCGGCCCGGATAGACGTATTGGTACGGATTGCCCCACGGGTCATCGCGCAAGCGATCAATATATCCGCCAGTGCGATAATTCTCGGCATCACGCGGCGCGGTCACCAGAGCCTCGAGCCCTTGTTCAGAGGTGGGATAGGCGCGCATATCCAGACGATAGGCCTGCAGCGCCTGCTCAAACGTCGCGATATCAGCCCGCGCCTTTTGAACCATGGCCTGATCGCCCATGGGCAGAACATTGAGCACAACGATCGTTCCCATCAGCCCAATGATAAATACGGAAATCATGATCTCGGTCAGGGAGAAGCCCGCTTCGCGATCTTCATCCTCACGCGGTGCCATATCCGTCTTCTGCGGCGTTGATGTTGTCATATCAAAACTCCTGAAACCGACGCTCTATCCGAACGCCATGGTATTGAGTTGCAGCATGGGGAGCAGGATGGACAAGACGATCAGCGCAACCGCTACCCCGAGAATGAGAATAATACCCGGCTCCAACAGGTTCAGCCCGATGGAGACGGAGGTATCGATGTCTTGCTCCAACTGGTCTGCTGCACGTCGAAACATATCACCCAATGCACCGGAACGCTCGCCCGCGGCGATCATGAACAGCACCAAGGGCGGAAACCAGCCCCGCGCGCGCATGGCATCGGACAGTCCCTTGCCAGTTTCGACATCCCGGATCACATCGCCCAGGCGCGTCTGAAAGGCCATATTGCCCGCAGCGCGTTGCGCAGCGCGGAGCGCATCCGGAAGGACACTTCCCGATTCAATGAGGATGCCCATCGTACGGGAAAACCGCGCCGCTTCGACCTGACGCAAAAAGCCCCCCAGCAAGGGAAGGCGGACCAGCGCCGCATCGACAATCGCGCGTACCGGTTTTTGCTGGATCAAAACCGTTGAGGCGATCACCAGCGCCATCAAACCGGCCAGCAGGAACGGCCAGAAGCTCTGCAGAAAGCCCGATGTTGCGATCATCACCCGGGTCAGCATCGGCAAGTCCATCCCCATACCGGTGAATTGCTCGGCAATGCGCGGCACCACGAACGTCATCAGCAAGGTGATCACCCCAAGCGCCACAACGGTCAGAACCGCTGGATAGATCATTGCGCCGGTGATGCGGTTTCGGACAGCCTGGTCCTTCTCGAGATACTCCGCCAGACGTTCAAGCACTTCCGGCAAACCGCCTGCACTCTCGCCGGCAGCAATCATGGCACGATAGACCGCGGGGAATGAGCCGGGAAATCCATCCAGCGCTGTCGAGAAGCGCTCCCCCTCCGTGACGCGCACACGCACCGCCATGAGGATTTTGCGGACATGATGTTTCGAACCCTGCTCCGCGATCAGCCCCAATGTTTCAGCCAAGGGCATACCCGCCCCGATTAGGCTCGCCATCTGCCGGGTGAAGAGCATAAGCTCACGAGAAGAGAGCTGAGCCTGCCCCAGCCGCAACTTGTCGAGGGAGAAACCTTCACCATCGAGCGGAGCGGAGGCTCTTCCGGCGCCGCGGTCTGCATCACGAATACTCAGTGGGGCCAGGGAGCGGCCACGCAGTTCACGTCGAGCGGCAACCTCACTATCCGCGGTGATCACGCCCTTGGACTTCTTTCCCCTGGTGTCGAGCGCTTCATACTCAAACGCCGGCATTACGCTCTCCGTCATCCCGGCAAACGCGCAGCACTTCCGAGAGCGATGTGGTCCCATTCAGGACAAGGTCAACGCCGTTTTCGAACAGGGTCTTGCGCTGATCAAAGGCATGACCGGCCATATCGGATTCACGCGCATCATCATGGATCAGACGACGCAGCGTATCATCGACCATGACCAGCTCATAAATACCGGTCCGGCCTTCATAGCCCAGCTGTTTGCATTGCGAACACCCTTTGGGCCGATAGAGTTTGGCATCGGTATTGGCAGGCAGGCCGAGCAGTTCGAGCTCTGCCGCATCGGGATCATACGCTTCGCGGCAGTGCGGACACAGGCGGCGCACCAGGCGCTGCGCCACAATCGCCGTTAGCGTGGAAGCCAGAAGATAGGACTCAACGCCCATATCCCGCAGGCGGGCAATAGCCGCGATCGCCGAATTGGTGTGCACGGTCGACAGGACCAGGTGCCCGGTCAGACTGGCCTGGACAGCGATTTGCGCGGTTTCCACATCGCGGATCTCGCCGACCATGACGATATCCGGATCCTGACGTAGAATTGCGCGAAGACCGGCCGCAAACGTCATCCCTACCTTGGCATTCACCTGGGTCTGACCAATCCCGTCAATGGCATACTCGACCGGGTCCTCAACGGTCAGGACATTCCGCGTCGCGTCATTGAGCAGGTTGAGGCCTGCATAGAGCGTGGTTGTCTTACCAGCACCGGTCGGGCCGGTGACCAGAATAATGCCATTGGGCTGACCCAGGGCGCGGCGGAAGTCCGTCAGCATGTCGCCCGGCATGCCCAGATCATCGAGGCTATAGCGGGCCTGGCTATTATCGAGGAGACGCAGAACAACCCGCTCGCCATAGCGCGATGGCAGGGTGGAGACCCGGACATCCACCGCCTTGCCCCCCAGAGTAATGGTCAGACGTCCATCCTGGGGAATGCGCTTTTCGGAGATATCGAGCCGCGCCATGACTTTGATACGCGACACAAGCGGTGATGCGAGTTTTGGTGAAACAGCCACCGTCTCACCCAACACGCCATCAATGCGATAGCGGATGGAAACCCGGTCTTCATAGGGCTCGACATGAACGTCCGAAGCTGACGTGCGGACGGCCTCCGCAATCATGCCGTTGATCAGGCGGATGATCGGCGCATCTGACGCACTGTCGAGCAGGTCTTCGGTTTTGGGAATTTCATCAACGAGACGGGTCAGGCTCTCATCGGCCTCATGCTCGTCAATGGCTTCCGCACCAATCGCGTCGAAAGCGTAAATGTCTGACAGAGCCTTGTCGAAATCAGCCGTCTCGCATTCACGTACCGGATAGCTTGCGCCGGTGACACGACGAAGTTCGAGCAGCGCGCGACGATCCGCTCCCTTCCGCAGCAAGAACGCTCCGCCTTCCAGCGGCTGGAAGGCCACGCCTTTTTGCCGGGCAAAGGAATAGGTGATGAGAGGCTCGGTGCGGGCCTGCTGATCGCTTGCGTCCTGGGCGTTAGCGCTCATCACCAGCCTCGCCACGCGGCAAGTCCACCATCAGCATGTCGACAACCGTCTCCAGGCTGGAAACGCCATTCGGGTCGGCAGCGCGCTGTTCGCCGCGGATATAATCATAACGGTTTTCGGTCACCGCGCGCATATCCGCTTCGCTGCGAATGATGGTCGGACGGATGAAAACCATGAGATTGCGGCGGGTCGTATTCTCGCTCTCAGACCGGAATAAGCGACCAACACCAGGTACGTTCGCCAGGCCTGGCACGCCTGTCACCGTGTCCTGCTCGTCCTGCTCGATGAGACCGCCAAGCACGATGATCTCGCCATTATCGGCCAGGACCGTCGTCTGGATAGATCTCAGATTGGTGATCAGATCTGTGGACTCGGTAGTGACCGTGCCGGCAACGCTGGACACTTCCTGCTCAATGTAGAGACGCACGGTATCGCCATCTGTGATCTGCGGGCGCACCATCAATTTCACACCCACCTCCTCACGCTCCACGGTCCGGAACGGGTTGGAGTTATCATTGCCCAGGACTTCACCCGTAGTGATCGGAATTTCCTGGCCGGAGATGAAAGAGGCATCCTCATTATCCATCGCCAGGATGGACGGGGTGGCCAGGACGTTGGAGTCCGCATCGGCCTCAACCGCATTGAGAACAAGCCCGAAAAGCGTGCCATCAGAGTTCTGGCCACCAAAGCCGACAGCCGCACCACTGACGCCCAGAAGCGAGTTCAGGGCAGCGGTTTCAAGCGTCTCGTTCGAGCTCGTGCTCAGCGGCGAGGCAATAGCACCGCTCAAAGCCAGAAGATCAGGCGAGCTGGTCGAATAGCGCGTCATAAGCAGCGGGCTGTCAGACCCTTCCCCGCCGGTCAGCAAAAGCTGGACACCCAGCTCCTCCGCCGTCGTGTCGGAAATCTCGACGATAATGCCTTCGACCAGGACTTGCGGGCGACGCACATCAAGCTGATCAACGACACGCTCGAGTTCACGCTGGATGTCCGGATTGGCATTGATGACCATGGAATTGGTCGGCGCATGATGAGAGACAGAGGCGCGGCGGCCGCCATCTTCATCGCTGGAGAAGGTCTCCACAACTTCCTGCAGGATCGGCAGAAGCGCCTCGCCATCGGCGTGATCAAGCGCAATAACCCGGAAGCTCTGATTGGACTGGCTGACACTGTCGACCTGTCGCACCAGACGCGCCATCTCAGCAACGGCGCGCGAGCTGCCACGCAGCAAGACCGTGTTTGAAGACGGGATAGAGGCAACGGTCACATTGAAAATCTGGTCGTCCTCACCCACCGTGTCGCGATCGCGCACGGTCTGGATGATACGCACCATCTCGGAAGCCGAGACGTTTTGCAGCTCGACCATATCGAACACAGATGTGTCACGATCGAGCTCGCGGACCACATCGCGCAGACGGTTCACATTTTCTGCCGTATCGACAATCACCAGCGTATTGCCGGACTCGGTTGCATTGATCGAGCCCTGCGCACTGATCATGGGACGCAGCACGTTGAGCGCGTCGCGATGGCCGACATAGTGCAAACGCAGGACCTGGGTGACATAGCGGTCACCACGGATATCCGCATTGACCGGGCTGACACTGCGCGCGCCGGCCACATCCGGAACGATCTGATAGGCGCCGGACGCGGTGGGTACAACTGCAAAACCGTGTACCCGCATGGTCGACAGGAAGACCTGGAAGTATTGATCCGCCGTCAGCGGAGCCTGGGATGTGATCGTGACCCGGCCACGCACATTGGGATCGACAATGAACATATTGCCGGTGACGACGGAGACATCATCGATCACCGCCTGGATCTCGGCCTGGTTGAAATTGACCAGGTGCTCCTGGGCACGCACACCCGGTGCAAGAAGCAAAGCCAGAGCAAGAGCAGGCGCAAGCGCGCGTTTGGCGAACTGGAACATCAGGGGAGATCCACGCTGAAAGTTAAACCAAAACCGGAACGAACAATCGAAACATCGACTGTATCATTGCCTCTCAGATCATCTAAGAGGGCTTCTATCTGATCGACACTACCAACGGATCGCCCGTCAATCTCGATCAAAATATCATTCATTCTCAGGCCGATGGACTGAAGCAGGGCTGTATTGCCATCAATGAAAGCCATGCCGACCAGCGCACCATCAATATAGCGCGGCTCCACCACGAACATGCCCGCGACATCAAAGCGTTCACCCGGGCGGGCACTGGCGCGTGCGATCTGTGAAGCACTATAGACCGCCGGCGCGGCACTCAGCTGAGCGCTTGGCGCGCCGGAAACTTCTGCCCCGGCAGCATCATCGGTCGCCTGACGCTCGCTCGCCTCACGAATACGCAGGACTTCGCGGATACCGCGGCGGGAGATTATCACGTAGTCGACATGGACTTCGCGCAGCTCGACGCCGTCCGAAATCTCTTCACCCACGGAGACAAAAACTTGCTGCGCGCTGGCGCCCTGAATAAGCGCTGCGCCATTGGTTGGCTCGGTTCCGCGGCGAATTCCGCGCAGAACCAGTTCCAATTGAGTGTCAGGCAGAGCCGCGACGGGGGCTTCATCCTGCACCTCGACCCGGCGGTCGGCGAACAAGGTCGAAAAATCCGCTTGAGCGATTTGCGGGCTTAGCGCACCGGACTGGGCGCTGCGTGCAGCGGAGCCAGCGCTGTCAATCTGATAATCGCCACTGCTGGCGCCAAAACCGATAAAGAAAACCAGACGAGCGATCAGGTAAGCCAGAGCAAAAAGAAGCACGATCTCGACAGCCGAAGTGATCAGGCGTCGATCTGTCAGGCGGAATCTCGATCCGCTCTTGAACATCGGCAAAGTGCTCAACGAAACTTATCCTGCTTGCGCCGAGCCCGCTCAACTCTCGGCGATACAAACTAAATCGGGCATCAGACGGGGTATACGACCATTGGCGTGCCCGTCAAATGCCCAACTAGCCGGGTAGACCCCATGCATAGCGAAAAGGGGCAGGTCGAAACCTGCCCCTATTGCTAATCGTCTTAGAACGAACGGGAGACGGAGAGGCTGAACGTGGTACCCACTTCATAGGTATCCACAGGCAGCGTCACATCGCCAGCCGTTTGTGTGGCTTCGTAGTCGTCACCGAGGATATTGCGGACGGAGAAACCGAAGTCCCAGTCATTGTCAGCAATCTCAACCGTGCGGCTGTAAACGAAGTCGAGGGAAGACGGCACCTGCTCGACGATTTCCGGCAGATTGTCGGAAAGGTTTGCCACAGCACGCGTACGCTCACCTGTGTAGTTATACAGCAGAGCAGCGCGGGCGCGACCGTCGAAGGTTTCGTAACCCACCTGAAGGTTGAACAAGTGCTCGGACTGACCCTGCAGGGCGCGACCGTCTTCGACGAAGCCAGCAGCGTTGAGGACCAATTCCAGCGGCTGCCCGAAAGCACCCTGAGCAATCGTCACCGTACCGTCAGCAGACACTTCGGATTCGATGTAGGTGTAGTTCGTCTTGAAGAAGAACTCACGATCCGCAAAGAACGAATGGTCGAAACGGCTGGAGAAGTCGAAGGTCTTCTCGAACTCGAATTCGGCACCCGTCAGCGTCGCTTCCGGAGCGTTGATGAAGGAGGTGTTCAGACCATCACCGATCGGGATGATGAATTCCTCGATCGGGTTTTCCATGATCTTGTGGAACACACCGATCGTCGCGAACTGATCACGGCCGAAATAATATTCCAGACGTGCATCATAGCTCTCGATCTCGGTGTTCACGAGATACGGGTTACCCTGGAAACGCTGATCGGTGTCCGTATTGAAGAATTCTGCGAACGCCAGCTCACGGAACTGCGGACGAGCGATCGTCTGCGAGTAACCGGTACGGAACTGGAGGTTATCCGCAAGCGTCCAGGTCAGCGTCAGTGCTGGCAGGACATAGTCTTCTTCAATCGGAGCCGTATCGGCACCGTTCGGCGTTCCCGGCGGGAATGAGAACGTATCAACGCTCTGCTCGCCATCTTCGAAGCGAGCACCCACAGCGATGCGGATGAAGTCGGTCAGAGCGACGTCAGCACCGGCGTAGAAAGCTTCGACGTCAAGCTCACCGATATAGGCTTCCGGGAAGGTCAAGCCACCCGTTTCGACGAGACGAAGACGGGTATCGGTGATGTTCTGTTCCGCAAAG
This sequence comes from Alphaproteobacteria bacterium, assembly GCA_018222865.1. GTDB lineage: Bacteria > Pseudomonadota > Alphaproteobacteria > Caulobacterales > Maricaulaceae > Maricaulis. Next base: position 3,159 of record JAAEZM010000008.1, on the reverse strand, counting down.
ATGTAGTCGATGCGGGAGAACAGCAGGTCAGCCGGCAGACCGACAGAACCCTGCTCGAAGGAGAAGCGGCGGTTAAAGGCTTCACGCTCGCGAGAAACGTTGGAGTAACCCGCCTTCAGCTCAGAGTCCAAACCGAACAATGTCACCGGCAAAGTGAAGTCGATGCCGTAGTCAGAGGTCGTGTCTTCGATCTCGGAGAAGCGCGTGAAGTTGTCGTTGATGTCGCCTTCATAGCGGTAAGCACCGGCAGCATCGTCGAACTGATAGTTCACGAAACGCTGGTATGGCGCATCACGCTCACCGGTTGCCTCAGAGACACGCCAGTTGACCTCAAGATCGTTGAGATCAGCAAATACGTGCTCACCAGACAGCTGGTTGAAGATGACCTGACGCTCGAACCACTCCGTGTAGTCGCCACGAAGAACGGCAGAAGAACCAGCGTTGAACTGCTCTTCAGTACGACCTTCTTTCGACGTGGAACGCAGAGCCAGAGACAGGAAATTGATCTCGTGGTCGTTATACCAGTCGATGCCGACAGAGATCATCGCCGAAGCGTCGATGGTGTTCTCAGTCGAGCGGAAGTTATCGATGCCCTCACCCAGCGGCGCAAGACCGGAACGGTCTTCGAGAACCGGACCGTTCTCGTAAACGAGACCGTTGGAACTGATGGAGCCTTTACCACGCTGACCTTCGCGGGTTTCCCACTCATTTGAGTAAGAGAACGCACCGAGCAGGCCGATGGAGAAGTTGTCGAAATCAAAACGGTCGCCCGCGCTGATTTCGATAGAGCCGTTCGCATCGGTGTCGACTTCCTGCAGAACCCAGAGCTCTGAATTCACCAGGGAGCGGCCGATCGCCTGCTGCTGTGCAGCCGGCAGGGCGTTACCAACGCGTGTCGTATTAAAGACAGCTGCCAGCTCGTCCGGAAGGTCGCGCAGGCCGTCATCATAGCCGAGCCAGTCGCTGTCGGAACCTGCATAGGTAAGACCGTCATTGCCGGTCGTCACCGTGTCAAAGGAACCGCCAACAGAAACCGTCAAGAAGCCTTCATTCGGCAGGCTTGCGGTCTCGATACCGATGACACCACCACCGAACTCACCCGGGTATTCCGGAGAGAAGGTTTTCTGAACCAGAACGTTCGAGAGAACATTGGTCGGGAAGATGTCAAGCGGAGCGGCGCGGCGGAAAGGCTCCGGAGACGGCATAGGAGAGCCGTTCAGGAGCGTGTTGGAGTAGCGCTCGTTAAGACCACGAACGACGGCAAAACGGCCGCCGGTGGTGGAGATACCAGTGATGCGGACCAGGGCACCTGCCAGGTCAGAATCGCCGGTGAGAGCAAGATCGTCGAGAGACAGAACAGCAGAGACCTCAGAGGTCACGCGGCGGTCATCAGGAATGTACTGATAACGAACCGTGATCCGATCTTCGATCTGGCTGTCCTGAGCGACGGCTGCAACCGGGACCATTGTTGTGGACGCCAGCAACGCAGCCGAAAGTGCAATTCGATTGGTTTTCATCTTAATCACCATGTGACTGCATTAAACAAGTGGGCACCCGGCCGGCGTGAACCGGCCGGGAACTCGATTGCGTTACTGACCGAAACGGTAGGTCCAACCCTGGTACCAGGTGTCGTTTGCGTCTTCGACTGCACCTGCATACTGAGCATCAACGAACCATGGGTCGATCGCGTTGACGTCGGTTGCAACAACAGCCTGCTCGGACGCACCCGGAACCACACCGGTATTGCCAGAGATGAAGGCAAAGCCGGTCATGGTGTTGGTCGCGCTGTCGACATTGTTGATCATCGTGTTGTTCACGAAGTCAGCCACGTCAACGAGGTCGTCTGCGCCATCGTCCTTGAAGTTGGTCGGGCAGTTGAAGAAGACAGACTGGATGATGATGTCTTCAGCAGCCGGACGAGCGTTCGCCAGCGTGATGCCGTCGAAGGTCGCTGCGTCATCAATGTCCAGGCATTCCTCGCCCATGTCGACAACGATACCGTTGTAGAGCTCGCCCGCCGTACCGGCGCGCAGCAGGATGCCGTCATCGGACTCGGCAGCACCACGCTCACCAATGATGGTGAAGTTGGAGATGCGCGGGTTGGAACGCGGCGTCAGGTCGTTGTTGGAAGAGCGGTTGTCGAACTCGAAGCCCTGGTCCGCATCATCACCAGACTGAGCGACGATGACGAACTGAGCGCGGCCGACCCAGCCATCGGTGTAGTCGAAGCTGTCGTCTGCGTTACCCGTCAGGACAACGTTACGCACGTCGACCGTACCACCGAACATCTCGATGCCATCGTCCGCATTGTTGTGGACCTGGATGAAGTTGACGTCCGTTTCATCACCAACACCCTGGAAGGCGATGCCGTTCAGCTCGTCTTCATTGTTGATCAGGAAGCCAGCATAGCGGACCTGCGTGTAGGAGATGGAACCGGAGTCGTCATCCGTGGACGCACCACCGAAGAGACCGGAAGAACCTTCACCGGACTTCTCACAAGCCGTCGTGCCGCCGGTTGCCGTACCATCGATACAAGCGTTGATCGGTGCGCGGCCATTGATGACCATGCCGCCCCACTGACCGCGATCATTCGCACCAGCCGTACCTTCAACATCGCTGCGCGAGGTGAAGACAACCGGGGAAGCCGCTGTACCGTTGGAGTTGATCTGAGAACCGCGGGTGACCACGACGTAGTCAGAACCGGCAGAACCGAAGACGGTCACGCCCGGGTCAACCGTCAGGTTAACCGGGGTCGCTGCTGCGATCGGCGCCAGCGGGTCCGGACCAGAGTCACGGCCGACGAAGACTGGGCCAACCAGCTCGTACATATTGCCACGGGTCAGGCGAACGTCGGCGATGAGCGTACCGGTCAGCTGGCAGACGCGGGTGTTGTTGATGACTTCAGCAGACTCGGTCGTGCCGGTCGGGCAGCCCTGGTCCTGGAAGACACCGAAAGTCCAACCTGCAGCCCAGTTAGAGGCTTCCGTGTCGGTCGGCGCGAAAGCACCGGCATAGCTGGTTGCCGTGAACCAGTTGTCGATTGCGTTGACGTCCGTTGCAACAACAGCCAGCTCCTGCGGGCCAGGCAGAACGCCAGCCATGGAGTTGGTCGCGCTGTCGACATTGTTGATCATCGTGTTGTTCACGAAGTCAGCCACG
>JAAEZM010000019.1:17695-36251 GCA_018222865.1 Alphaproteobacteria bacterium | reverse complement strand
AGCCTCGCGGAGATCCTCAAAGGCGCGTTCATTGATCAGGCTCAGGGCGCGCTTTGCCCCTTCCCGCTTGGCCATCACGGCGGACAGCATATTGACCTTATCGTCATTGGTGACACAGACGACGAGTTCCGCATCGGCAACCCCGGCCTCCCGCATCAGTCGAGATTCAAGGCCATCGCCGTGTAATACGACGGTTTTCTTGAGCTTCTGAGCCGCCGCTTCGGCTTTAGCCTTGTCTGCCTCTACCAAGCGCACTTTTACGCCGCCCGCACGCTCTAATGCTCGCGCGACATAAACGCCGATATTGCCCGCGCCAACAATAACGACCCGTCTGATCGCTTCACTGTCGCGTCCAAAAATGTCGAGCACGCGCCGCGCATGGGCACTCTCTGTAACGACATAAATATCATCGCCAGCAAGCAAGGGGTCGCGTTCTTCAGGGATAAACAGGGTTTGCTCACGATGGACGCCGACGACCGTCATGCGTAGATCCGGAAAAAGCTCCATCAATTGTTCACTGCTTGAGCCTGCCGCCGGGGAATTCTCGTCCAGACGCAATCCCAGCAATTGGACGCGTCCGCCTGAAAACACCGCAGTGTTGAATGCTCCAGGCGTTTCAACGCGTTGCAGGATGGCCCGGCCCACCTCCAGCTCAGGAGAGATGATCACATTGATCGGCAGATTGCCAGTAGTGAAGAGGTCGGCCCAAGCCGGATCAAGATAGTTTTGTGCCCTCACCCGCGCGATCCGCATTGGCGTTTCAAACAAGGAATGGGCGATCTGGCAGGCGACCATGTTTGTTTCGTCGGAATGGGTCACCGCGACAATCAGGTCCGCTTCCTTCGCACCTGCTCGCTCAAGAACATCCGGGTGCGACCCATGACCGACAATGCCGCGAACATCCAAATCCGTGACCACTCGGTCGACCAATTCCTGGGACCAATCGACGACTGTGACGGCATTCCCCTCCTGGGCAAGCGCCCGGGCAATTCCGTAACCTACCTGTCCTGCCCCACAAACGATTGCGCGCATCTCTGCTATCCTCGCTTAGGAATTCCCGGATCCCGGATCTTTGGGAGAACTGCCGACGCCGAGGGATTTCAGCTTGCGGTGCAAGGCTGAACGTTCCATCCCAATGAAGGCCGCTGTACGGGAAATATTACCGCCGAAACGGTCGATTTGAGCCTTCAGGTATTCGCGCTCAAAACTCTCCCGGGCGTCTCGGAGGGAAAGAGCAATCATCTTTTCGGTGTCGAAGCCGCCTTCTTGACTATCCCGGGCAACGACCTCTGAGGGAAGAGCTGCAAGCGTAATCGGCTCGTCGCTTTCACCGGTCGCAAGGATCAGCAACCGCTCAACATTATTACGAAGCTGGCGAACATTGCCCGGCCAGGAATGGGCCTGCAAAGCGGCCATAACATCCTCACCAAACCGGCGACGCGGCAATCCGGCAGTCGATGTCAGCGTTTCCAGGAAATGCTCTACAAGCGACGGGATGTCTTCACGCCGCTCAGCCAGCGCAGGAACGCTTATCGGCACGACTGCGAGACGGTGATAAAGGTCCTCACGGAAGTCGCCTCCCTGGATCGCCAGATGGAGATCACGTGCCGAACTGGAGATGACGCGAACATCCACTTTGACATCAGCGGCGCCGCCGACCCGGCGAAAGCGTTGCTCGACGAGCAAGCGCAATAGTTTTGTTTGTGTGACATGGGGCATATCTGCAATTTCATCGAGAAAAAGCGTGCCGCCATGAGCGCGTTCAAGAAGTCCGACATGCTTGACGCTGCCATCCTCGTTTTCGCGACCGAACAACTCTTCTTCAAAGCCCTCAGGCGACATGCCCGGGGCACTCACCGCGACGAAATCTGCGCCGGCGCGTGGGGAATGCTCATGGATCAGCCGCGCGACGAGCTCTTTGCCAGAGCCGGACGGGCCTTTGATCATGACCCGGCTATTGGTCGGGCTGACGCGATCCACGAGCTGACGCACCTGAACAATTCCGCTCGACCCGCCGATCAGCGTATTCTGAGCATCTGCGCGCGCTCGCAATTCGGCGTTTTCTTGGCGTAGCCGGCTGGTCTCCAAGGCGCGAGAGACTGTCAGCAACAGCTTGTCGCTTTTGAACGGCTTCTCGATGAAGTCATAGGCGCCCTTACGGATCGCCGCCACGGCCGTCTCGATCGTACCGTGCCCCGAGATAACGATCACCGGCAGGTTCTCGTCGATCTCGCGAAACTCATCGAGCAATTCAATTCCGTCCAATCGGCTGCCTTGCAGCCAAACGTCAAGAATAACCAGAGACGGTTTCCGCCTGCGGATCTCGTCGAGAGCTGCATCTGCGTGAGCAGCTTCGCGAGCCTCATACCCATCATCTTCAAGCAATCCGCCAATCAATTCACGGATATCTGCTTCATCATCCACAATCAGGATGTCACGTGCCATGGATCATGCCTCCTGTATGCTCTCAAGCACGATTTCACCATCACTGGCGATTGGGAAAACCAGCCGAACAACAGCCCCATGGCCATCCTCCGGCACACCCAATTCCAATCGTCCGCGATGGTCTTCCATTACCCGTTTGACGATGGCCAGGCCGAGGCCTGTCCCCTTCTCCCGGGTGGTCATATAAGGCTCGGTCAGGCGCTCACGATTTGTGGTCGGCCAACCCAGCCCATTGTCTCGAACTTCAATAACGGCAAAGTCTTCTTCTTCTCGAAGCTGCACAGCAATCATGCCGGGCTGCGGGGTGCCGACATCGGCGTCCATGCGGGCGCTGACGCTCTCCGCCGCATTCTTCAAGATATTCGCCAAAGCTTGGCTGGAGAGCCGAGCATCACACAAAGCGTGTACCGGTTCGTCCGGCGGCGTATAGCTGACATCCATCTCCGGCGAGGCAACGCGTTGGGCGAACGCCGCAGCCTGGGTCAATTCGCCCATTTCTACCGGTTCGACTTTCGGCTGTGGCATGCGCGCAAAGGATGAGAATTCATCGACCATCCGGCCAATATCGCTGACCTGACGCACGATCGTATCAGTGCAGCGATCAAACGTATCGATATCCGTCGTGATCTCACTGCGGTATTTTCGCTTGATGCGTTCTGCGGATAACTGAATTGGGGTGAGCGGATTTTTGATCTCGTGTGCGATCCGACGCGCAACGTCTCGCCATGCCGCATTTCGCTGTGCAGTCACCAGACGCGTGACGTCATCAAACGTCACAATCAGACCGGCCTCTTCATCCATAGTGGCGCGAACCGATAAATGGCGGAGCTGATCATCTGCGGCTTCCACATCAATCTGTGCTTCTGCGATAATTCCGGGCCGACGGCGGGCTTGATGCACAATATCGAGAAGCTCTTCAGATATATCACCAAGTTGAGTGCCGAGCAGATCATCTGTTCCCGGCGATAACAGGCTGATCGCCGACCGGTTGATCAAGGTAATCCGATCATCGGGATCCACACCCATAACGCCAGCGCTAACGCCGGCGAGAATGGCCTCTGTAAAGGCGCGCCGCTGTTCGGATTCTGCGTGCGACTCGATCAACTCCCGTCGCTGACTGCGCAATTGACGGGTCATTCGGTTAAAGGCCCGTCCAAGCGCGGCAATCTCGTCATCCTCGCGTCCCATCTGAACCCGTGCATCAAGATCCCCTCGCCGCACGCGTTCAGCAGCGGCGACGAGCCGAGAGATCGGTGTCACGACCCGGGTGGCCGCCGAGAGCGCGAGCCATATGGCGCCAATGATGATCAGGGCCACGACTTCGGCATAGACCAAGAAGAACACCAGCCGCGCGCTGGCCTCGCGCTCGCGCACGCCGCGGAGGCTCTCGCTGGCAACAGCGATGTCGCGCCAGAGCGTCAGATCCATTTCGCGCGAGACGTAGAGGTAAGCATCCTCATACTCCACGAGCTTGTAGAGCATGCGCATCGCATCCGCGCTATCTTCCAATCCTGCGCGCAGAGCGAACAATGGTCCTGTTGTACCAACTCCACCTTCATCGGCAGAATCATAAAGGTCCTGGGTGGGTGGAATATAGACTTCGTTCTCCCGGAACTCCGCCTCAGCCAGCCGCGCACCTCGACTGTCGACGATATAGGCGGCGGCGAGTTGCGCTCGCGCCGTTATATCGGCGAATCTCGTGTTGAACTGGATGCGGCTGCGGGTGAACATGTCAGCCGCGTTCTCCGTATCGATCGCACTTGAAACGACCAGCAAGCGTCGGCGGGTGGTTTCAGCTTCCTGATAATAGACATCCAGCGATGTGCGGGAGGCTGTTTCAACGAAGCCCGAGACCTGTTCGCCGAACCAGTATTCGACCCCTCGAGTCAATACTGCGCCCAGGAAGATAGCGGCAAAAATAGCCGGAGTAGCGGCCGCCAAGGCGAACAAGCCAACAAAGCGCAAGTGTAATCGCGGCGCGGGCTCTCCGAACTTGCGCCCGCGGATTCTGCGCCGCAAGCGAATAGCAACAACAGCGCCAAGTACTATGATCAGAACGGTATTGAAGCTGAGAATGCCAAGGGCCAAGGGCTCGCCAGGCTCAAGGAAGCTCTGCCCGCCGAGAATTGCCGCTGCCGTTATGACCAAAATCGCCAATGATGCGACATAGCCAATAATAAACAGCGCGGTCGATCGCGGTGAAAGATTTCGGATCAGTGGATTATGGGCTGATCGGCTCAAAGATACTTCCATTAAAACGAATGGGCATCTTTACGTCATTGTTGCGAAGGATCAACACTCGTGTTCGATAAGCAACAGCTACTCTTTCAATCCAAGCTCTACCATTCTTCTGGCCAAAGTGTTCCGATTGAAGCCAAGCCGCTCAGCTGTCTTGGACTGATTTCCACCGCACATCTCCAGCATCTGAGCGATAAGGGCTTTGTCCAAATGATCCAGCAAGGCCTGCCGCGACTGCCCTTGTGAAAGCCCATCGCGAACGAAATCTGTCAAAATGTCCGAATGGGCTTGCGAAGAAGATGGAGTCGTTTGAGATCGCTTAAGCGCTTCGTCCAAGGCCTCAATATCGATCTCCTCACCGCGATGAGCGACGCTCAGCTGAGACAGGATCGCTCGAAGCTCTGTCGTATTGCCCGGCCAGGGCCAGGCGCTCAGCATTTCCAGGGCTCTTGACGACAGTGTTGAGGCTGGACGCCCATCGCGGGCGGCAAATTCCGCAAGAAATGCCTCCGCCAGCTCGGGAATATCATCAGCACGCGCCCGAAGCGGCGGAAGAGCCACGATACACTCGCCCAAACGCGCAGCCAGGCGTGGATCAAGAAGACCTTCCTGCATGCCCATCGTCGCAACAATCATTGCGCGGCCTGTATCCGCGGCATCCAGGGCCGCGCGTTGCTGTGCACTCTCCCACTCGTCAATGCGTAGCCACAAGACCGGTTGGTCGCCCTGTGCAGACTGGAAAATATCTGCGGGTTGATGAGAGGGCGTGACAATTGTGAGGGCGGATGTCTCAACCCCGCGGGCGTGCCAGAGGGTCTCCGCTGCCATGCGCTTGCCGGTGCCCGCTTCGCCCATGATCAGAACTTGTGCCCGGCTCTGCGCGGCGCGTGCGAGAGCCTTGAAGCTGGCCTGCATGACAGCAGACTGCCCCGCCAGCCCATCAGTCCGGTCCAGGCGGGTTTTCCGTCGCGAGAGCCGACGATCTCTTGTTGCCTTGGATACCGTGTCCAGCAAGAGATCGAGATCAAACGGCTTGGGCAGATACTCAAAGACTCCGCCCTTCTCCGCGCCGATCGCTGTTTGAGCTGTTGTTTGGGCACTCATGACTATGACCGGCAATTGCGGGCGCAAACGGTGCACGATGCTCAGTTGATCGAGAAAGTTCGTCCCGTCCAGCAGCACATCTGCGATCAAGACATCACCGAGCCCATCCTTCATCCATGACATGGCTGCTGTCGCCGATGCGGTTGCTCGCACCTCATGACCGGCATTGGCAAGTGCACGGGATAAAACTTGTCTGAGACTGTTATCGTCTTCGAGAAGAATTGCCGTGATGCTCATGATTCAAGTGCCTCCTGGGGCAGGTGCAGGCTGAAAACGGTCAGGCCGGGACGGGTTTCAAAGTCGAGAATGCCGCTGTGGAGCTCTGCAATTCGTGCGCAGAATGCGAGTCCAAGCCCTTCGCCGGCAGGCTTGGAGGTGACAAATGGAGTGAACACGTTCGGCTGAAGCGAAGCGGGTATGCCAGCACCATTGTCGACCACACTTATTGAAAGCGGGACTGGGTTTCCCGAGCGTTTGCCGCGTTTTGCGCCCGTATAGCTCGTCCGCACAATCACCCTTGGTGATTCAGCAGTCTCGCAAGCATCCACCGCGTTCTGGATAAGGTTGATAACCAGCTGACCCAGTAAGTCTGCGTCACCACTCCCAAGGGGCAAGGATGGGTCGAGATCGTCAAACACCCTCACGAGTGTTTCCGGATTAGCGCGTTTGATCCGCTCAATCGCAGCCATCACGACCTGGTTGATGTTCAGGGCTTGCTGCGATTTCAGGGTTATATCCCCGACACCGCTCCAGTGATCGGCAAGCCTTGCAATACGGTCCACATCGTCGATGATCAATCGGGCCATTTCGGCGCCCTCAGGATCACCGCCACAATTGCGGATGAGTTGCGCCGCGCCTCTAATGCTCGCGAGCGGATTTTTCAGCTCATGCGCGAGCATGCGGCCGAACCCCAAGGCCGGACCATGGTCAGAACTCGCTTCATTTGGCGTGCCCGGCAAAAGGCACACAAGCAGATAGTCCTCATCGGCCAGCCATCGAAGGTGCAGATCGACCAAGCGGCTCCGCAAGCGGATTTGGCGCGCGACAACAGTCCGTTCCTCCTCAATCGCGCGCTCTGCAAGGTCGTGAATTTCCTGAATATCGCGATCAAGACTGCTCAAAGGCTTGCCGCGAAGCGCTCGCTCAGAACGTCCAAACCACTCCTGCGCAGCCATGTTCAGCCAGACAAAACGGACCTCTCGATCCAAGATCCAAAATGGTTCGGGATGCAATTCTGCGGCGCTGGCTGCGATCGCCGGGAGCGGAGAAATGCTCATGCCGCCAAAACCTGACCCGAGGCGGGAATACCAGCCAGCCGATCAAGGATCTCGTTTCGATCAAAACTCTGACACAGCGCTGCCTTGAGGTTGCGGCGATCTAAATCTGCCAGATGATCGCACTCCATCTCAACAAAGGATGCGAAATGCTTCCGCATCATCCGCACACCCAGGCCTTCGCCGTAGAAATCGAGGCTGTGCACGAACTGCTCACTCAGAGCGGCTAATTTCTCGCTCCAAGAAGTGCTTATAGATCGGCCTTGCAATTCAGCACCGATCTCGCCCGGCAGCCACGGACGTCCTTGGGAGGCACGCCCGATCATGACAGCGCTTGCTTGCGATGCTTCCAGCGCACGCTTCGCATCCTCGATTGTGCAGATATCACCATTTACAATGACAGGGATGCTGACCGCATCTACGACCGGTTTTACAGCACTCCAGTCTGCACACCCTTTGTAGAATTGCTGACGTGTGCGGCCATGAACGGTCACAAGTTGGATCCCGGTCTCTTCCGCACGCCGCGCCAGCTCCGGAGCGTTAATCGTGGCGTGATCCCAACCTAGACGCATTTTCAAGGTCACCGGAAGATCAACAGCTTGCACGGTCGCTTCAATCAAAGTGAGGGCATGATCGAGATCACGCATCAAGGCGGAGCCTGAAAGCCCCTTGGTAACCTGGCGCGCTGGACACCCCATATTGATATCAATGATCTCTGCACCAGCATCGGCGGCAATCTTGGCGCCTTCCGCCATCCAACGGGCTTCGCGCCCAGCGAGCTGGATAACGCGTGGATTAACGGATGCGTCCGCAGCCGCTTTGCGCACCATGTCGACACGACCAGCAGTCAACGCATCACTGGCGACCATTTCCGACACAACCATACCCGCACCAAAGCGCTGAACCTGGCGGCGAAACGGCAGGTCCGTAACGCCAGACATGGGCGCGAGAACAACAGGCACGTCGATCGTATGGGGGCCGATGGCGAATGACATGTTTCTGGACAAGACTTCGTATTGCGTCGTAAGCGAGCAAGCTAACCATTGCGCTGCGATGCGGCAATCCGAGGACATGCAGGATGAAAATTGGCGCCATCATCGTCGCAGCGGGCCGTGGCCAGCGTGCCGGGGGCGAAATACCCAAGCAATATCGGCACATTGGCAAACGAACAGTGATCGAACACACCCTCGCCGCTTTCCTTGCACACACGCGGATTGATGAGGTGTTGACTGTCATCAACCCGAACGACCTGCCGCATTATGAAGCAGCATTGCCCGATATTGATCATGTCTCGGGTGGTGCGACGCGGACGCTATCCGTGAAAGCCGGCCTGGATGCGATGGAATCCAAGCGTGTCGACCGCGTTCTTATTCATGACGCGGCACGTCCATTTGTCAGCGCTCAGGTGATCGATCGTGTAATCAATGCCCTGGATGAAGCGCCGGGCGCCCTCCCCGTTCTGGCCATGACGGATGCTTTGCTTGAGACGCAGGATGGCTGCATGGTCAAGCGCTTGAACCGCGATCGCATCGTAGCGGCGCAGACACCTCAAGGCTTTCATATGGCCGCGATATCCGCGGCCTATGAGAGTTTAAAGCAGGATGATGTCCCTGATGATGCTACTGTCTTGCAGGAGGCCGGAGGGCAGGTCGTGACGGTGAGCGGAGATCCGGCGAATTTCAAAATCACCCGTCCCGAAGACTTCCAGAAGGCCCAGAGCATGCTTGAAAAACCGCATAGTTTTGTCATCGGTCAAGGCTATGACGTTCATCGTCTAGAGCCAGCGGAAAGCATGTGGCTTTGCGGTGTTGAAATCCGGGCGGGCCTTGGTCTTATCGGCCATTCCGATGCGGATGCAGGACTTCATGCGCTGACCGACGCGATTCTCGGAGCCGCCGGACACGGGGATATTGGTCAGCACTTTCCACCATCTGACCCACAATGGGCCGGAGCCTCATCTGATCGGTTTTTGCTTCACGCCATCAGTCTCCTAAACGAGGCCGGCGGTGTTCTGGTCAATGTCGATGTCACGCTCATATGTGAACGCCCCAAGGTCGGCCCCTATCGTGACGCGATGAAAACCCGCCTGGCTGAGCTGACTGGCCTGCCCTTGGCACGGGTCAATATAAAGGCGACCACAACCGAAAAACTCGGCTTTACGGGGCGCGGCGAAGGTCTGGCTGCGCAAGCCATTGTATCTGCGAGGATGAATGATGTTCCCCTCTGACCTTCTGGCTGAAGCCTCGAACGTGCTGGATAAGGCCCGCACGGCCGGGGTGATGACCGCGACGGCGGAGAGCTGTACTGGCGGCCTGGTCAGCGCGCTGATGACAGAAATCCCGGGCTCTTCTGATGTCGTAGAGCGCTCCTTTGTGACGTATTCCAATGAAGCGAAAGTGGAGATGCTCGGCGTTGATGCTCGGCTAATTGACAGCCATGGCGCCGTCTCGCGAGAGGTGGCGCTCGCCATGGCTGAAGGCGCTCTACTCAAATCAAATGCCGACATCGCCGTCAGCATTACGGGCGTGGCAGGTCCTGGAGGCACGCCGCGCAAACCGGCGGGCCTGGTCTATTTTGGCCTCGCAGTCCGAGAGCGCGAGCTGATCGTCCGGGTTAAACGCTTTGGCGATCAGGGGCGGCAGAATGTTCGGCTTTTAAGCCTGCAGACAGCTCTTGGATTATTGAATGAGGGCGTGGATCTCTTCGCTTAGATCAAGCTCGCGATCGCCGACCTCCTCAAATCGCCGATTAGCTTCCGCTTCGAACTTGCCGACCATTATCCCGGCCGCCCTGTCCTTCTGACTCTCCAGCAGCATTTGCAGAAAGCTGTTCTTGAATGCAGCACGTATGAAGAAATCGACCAGGGTCGATCCGTCGGACAATTGATGGAAACGCCAGCGGTTTTCCAATTCGCGAAACGGCCCGGCAACAAAGCTTACATCAATTGAGCGCGTCTCCGGGTTCGACTGAACGCGTGAGACAAAGCGCTCGGTGACAAATTTATACCGGATACGTGCCTCTGCTGTGAGGTCGCCCGGCTTGTCTTTAAGCACGCGCATCGCTGTGATCTGGCTGATGAATTCCGGATAGCGACGAACATCCAGAACCAGGCCGTACAAATCGTCCGGCGCATGGAATAAACGCAAACGCTCCGTAACGACCGTCGTCACGAGCGAGCCAGTTGCGCATCCCGTGCTGCGCGCAGCTTTGCGAAGTCATCCCCGGCATGATGGCTAGAACGCGTCAGGGGCGTCGCGGAAACCATGAGGAAGCCTTTCGCCCGAGCAATGGTTTCATACGCCTTGAACTCATCAGGCGCCACGAAGCGATCAACAGCCGCATGCTTTCGGGTTGGCTGAAGGTATTGCCCGATTGTGAGGAAATCGATGCCCGCAGAACGCATATCGTCCATGACCTGCATGACTTCTTCCTTGCTTTCGCCAAGACCGACCATGATGCCGGATTTGGTGAACTGCTGTGGGTCGCGCTCCTTCACCCGCTCAAGCAGACGCAGCGAATGATAGTAACGCGCGCCCGGTCGGATGGAGAGGTAGAGACGCGGCACAGTCTCGAGATTATGGTTGAAGACATCTGGCCTCGCGTCGATCACGGTCTCAGCTGCACCATCCTTGCGCAAGAAATCCGGGGTGAGGATCTCGATCGTCGTGCCGGGCGAGCTATCGCGTATGGCATTGATCACATCGACAAAATGCTGAGCGCCGCCATCATCCAGATCGTCGCGATCAACCGATGTAATCACGACATGCTTCAGGCCCATCTGCGCGACCGCTTCAGCGACGCGACGCGGCTCGTCCGTATCAACGGCCGCGGGTAGCCCCGTTTTGACATTGCAGAAGGAGCAAGCGCGAGTGCAGGTATCGCCCAGGATCATGAAGGTGGCGTGTTTTTGATCCCAGCACTCACCAATATTCGGACAGCCGGCCTCTTCACAAACAGTGACCAGTCCGCCGTCTTTGACGATTTTCTGGGTCTCAGAGAAGGTCTTTCCAAGCGGTGCCTTAACCCGGATCCATTCAGGTTTGCGCAAGACCGGCGTATCCGGGCGTTTCTGCTTTTCCGGGTGACGCGCGGCGCGGGCTTCGCTCGCAGCCTGGCGGCTGTTCGTATCGATCAAATTGGCCATAGGCTGCACATAAGCCGGTCGGCCCCGCCTATCAAGCATTGAGGTCGGTTATTGGGTATGCGCCTGTATTCGGCTTACGCCGTGCTGGCTTGCGCCAAAGCCGATTGGGACATAGTTTTCTGTCATGACAGAAGCGCCTAACGCATTTGATACACTGCCCCCGGCAATTCAGCGATTTATCCTGCAATGGGGCGATATGGGCGGCCAATGGGGCGTGAACCGAACGGTCGCGCAAATCCATGCATTGCTCTATGTCAGCGACCATCCCCTCAACGCTGAACAGATTACCGAAACCCTCGGCGTAGCGCGTTCCAATGTCTCCAACTCTCTGAAAGAGCTCCAGACCTGGAAGATCGTGAAACGAGTGCCAGTTCCGGGTGATCGCCGAGATCATTTCACTGCAGAAGACGATGTCTGGGAAATGGCAATGCGGATTGCCAATGTTCGCAAGGAACGGGAGCTAAATCCCGCGCTTGAAACCCTGGAAGCCTGTATTGGCGAGTCCCGGGATGATAATCGCATTACAGCGACGCAGCTGGAGCGTCTACAGGCGCTTCATGAATTCACGACCAATATGGACCGCTGGTATGGGCAGATGCTCAAAGTGCCACCCTCGACACTGCTGCGCATGATCAAGATGGGCGATAAGATCGTCGGATTACTCGGATTTGGCAGCAAAGCCCGCGATAGCGATCGGTAGCCTTTAGCGCGGGCTTTGCCGGTCGAGGCAATCAAGCCCCGACCCGCCAGTCGTTTACTAGTGGCGAATTACATCGTCCGCGACGGCATATTTCGCCTCGGTTTTTTCAGCGATCTCTTCAAGGCTGGAACCCGGCGCCAGTTCAATAAGAAGCAAGCCGTCCTCGACAACATCAAACACGCCGAGCGTGGTGATGATGCGATGAACACACTTCTGGCCGGTCAGTGGCAAGGAGCATTCCTTGAGCAATTTGGGTTCGCCGCGCTTGTTAGCGTGATCCATGATCACCACGACCCGTTTGACCCCTGCGACAAGATCCATCGCTCCGCCCATGCCTTTCACCAGCTTTCCCGGGATCATCCAGTTGGCGATGTCGCCGTTCTCGGAGATCTCCATGGCGCCCAATATCGACAAGTCGATATGACCGCCGCGGATCATGCCGAAGCTGTCCGAAGAGGAAAAATAGCTCGTGCGGCGCAGCTCGGTAATGGTCTGCTTGCCAGCATTAATCAGATCGGGGTCGACATCTTCGTCATAGGGAAATGGGCCCATTCCAAGCATGCCGTTCTCGGATTGCAGCGTTACATCGATGTTTTCGTCGATATAGTTGGCAACGAGAGTCGGGATGCCGATACCGAGATTTACATAAAAACCGTCTTTGAGTTCCTTGGCTGCACGAGCCGCCATTTCATCGCGAGTCCAAGCCATTTACGCGTCCTCCCGCTGTCGAATAGTGCGTTGTTCGATACGCTTCTCAAAAGAACCTTGAACGACACGCTGAACGAAAATCCCCGGCGTGTGGATTTCGTCCGGGTCCAAGCTTCCCAGCTCAACAATCTCTTCAACCTCGGCGATCGTGACCTTGCCAGCCGTTGCCATCATCGGATTGAAGTTACGCGCTGTCTTGCGATAGATCAGATTGCCCTGCGGGTCTGCCTTCCAGGCTTTGACGATTGCGATATCAGCCGTCAGCCCCGTTTCCATGATGTAGGTCTCACCATCGAACTCACGGTGCTCTTTACCCTCAGCAATGAGCGTGCCGACGCCGGTCTTGGTGAAGAATCCGGGAATGCCCGCCCCGCCCGCACGGATACGCTCAGCAAGCGTGCCTTGGGGGTTGAATTCAAGCTCTAGCTCACCCTCGAGGTATTGGCGCTCGAATTCCTTGTTCTCACCGACATAGGAAGAGACCATTTTCTTGATCTGCTGGGCGTCCAAAAGGATGCCGAGACCAAAACCGTCTACACCGCAATTATTTGAAATCACAGTCAGGTCTTTCACCCCTGCGGCGTGCAGAGCTGCGATCGAATTCTCCGGAATACCGCAAAGGCCGAACCCGCCGGCCATGATCGTCATCCCGTCAAAGACCAGCCCGTCGAGGGCGGTTTTGGCGTCAGGATATACCTTCTTCATGGAAACCTCAGTCGAAAGTTGATATTCGGTTCATGTTTATAACCCAGGTGTTGTGAAACACCAGCGTTACAAATCAGTCCGAGTTCGAGCGAGACAGATAACGCCCATCGATCTCGATGGCTAGCGCACCACCGAAGAAGACGGCATAGGCAGACCAGTAGATCCAAAGAAGAAAGACGACCAGCGCGCCGAGAGAGCCATAAACGCTGAAGTCGATCAGCTCACTGACATAGGTCGAAAAGCCTTTGGACAGGCCGAGCCACAGACCAGTCGCCACAAGCGCTGCCAGGGTGGATGCCCGCCAGCTGACTGACTCTTCTCGCCGCCGCATTGTCAGGCGGTACAGCATTTCCAGCGCAAGAAACATCGTAAATCCCGCGGCCGTCCATTCATTGAGGAAAAACCCCAGTTCAAGCGGCGGAAGGCCGAGCGTGTCCGTAACCTGACGCAGAGCAATCGGGATCATCAATACTGCGAGATTGGCCGTTGTGATCAACGCCCCTCCGATCAACACACCGAACATGGCGATGATGTTGAAGTGAAAGACATTCCGGATGTCTTTGTCCTCTGCGAGGTGATTCAGCCCGGCAATCAGAGCCTTAATGCCTCGCGATGCCGCAAAAAGTGCGATGGCCAGAGCGATGCCGCCTTGGACTGAAAGGGCCGCGATAGGAGCATCCGCCAAGCGGAACATTTGCCCGAGGACAAATTCCTGAGCCGCTTCCGGCATGACGCCAGCAATGCGCTCGATTTGACGCTCGGCGTCCTCAATCGAGAACACCATGCCGTAGACGGACATGGAGAGTGCGATTGCTGGAAAAAGCGCCAGCATGCCAAAAAATGCCGCGCCGCCTGCGAAGAGCATGACATCACGCGCCATGGATCGACTGATGGCCGCAATGACAATCATCAGC
Organism: Alphaproteobacteria bacterium; assembly: GCA_018222865.1. Taxonomy (GTDB): domain Bacteria; phylum Pseudomonadota; class Alphaproteobacteria; order Caulobacterales; family Maricaulaceae; genus Maricaulis. The sequence goes on along the minus strand of JAAEZM010000019.1, from coordinate 22,019 downwards.
GGAGCGCGCTGTTGTTTGGCTGGCATCTGGGAATCGCTCATGACCGCCTTGTGCGCCTGTTCCGGTTAAAGATTGGGAAAACCGGTCTAAGCTTCAAGGTCCCATTGGAGATTCGTGCCCATGTCCTTTGCGAAAGCCATCGATTTACTGGAGCTCGCCCGACTGGCGAGCGGCCGGGTTGGTGTCTCTTTGAGCGAGATTGAAGCCCGTTTCGCCTGCGTCCGGCGTACCGCACAGCGAATGACCGACGCATTGGAGCGCGTATTTCCCGACACAGAAAGCTATATCGACCTTGAAGGGCATAAGCGCTGGCGCGTCCCTCGCGGCAAGACCTCAGAATTTTTTGCGCCGACATCGGATCAGCTGGCCGCTCTGGAGATGGCACGCACCACACTCTCGCAATCCGGTCTCAACCAGGAAGCGTCACACCTCGCAGGCCTGGCAGACACGATTAAGCTCCTGACCCCTGATCGCAAGCGCGCGGGACTGGAGGCTGATGAAGAAGCCCTGCTTGAAGCCATGGGGCATGCTGCCCGGCCCGGACCGCGACCAGCCGCCGACAGTGCCGTGGATGCGGTTCTCGCCGAAGCGCTCAAAGGCCCGTTCGAGGTTATGATCCACTATCGCGGACGGCGAGACGAGGCCGCGCGCGAGCGTCGCATCCAGCCCTATGGGATTTTGCTTGGGAGCCGCCGCTATCTCGTTGCCAAGGCGCTCGATCGTGATGATGGCCGTTTGCGGCATTTTCGGGTCGAGGACATCGAAAGCGCCGATCTCACCGAGAATTGGTTTGCTCGGGACGAACACTTCGATCTGGACGCGCATGCCGCCAAGGCTTTTGGCGTTTATCAGGATGACCGCGAATACGCTGAAACCATCTGGCAGTTTTCACCACGCGCTGCGCCACATGCCGCCCGATTCCAGTTTCACCCGCACCAACAAACCGAATGGTTGGATGATGGCTCGTTGAGGGTTCGCTTTACCGCGTCGGGGCATTTGGAAATGTGCTGGCATTTATATGCCTGGGGCGATCAAGTCGAAGTCCTCGCCCCTCCTGCCCTCGCCGACCTGGTCAGGGATTACAGGCGCGATGATTTCCCGGGTTTGCCCTGATATGGCCTAGCGCACCGCGATGCGCACATGCTCTGCCGGCAGCCAAGATGGCATGGAGTGCCCATCTGCAGCGCTCATCGCCAGACGATATCCCTTGTGCAGATAACGGCAAACGGAACGGATATCTTCGACGTGAATGCAGCTCAGATCATCGGTAGGATGCTGCATGCGGAAATATCCATCACGAAAGCGATGGGGCTTGAGATTGCTCTGCGCACCATGCGCGCCCGGGATTGCTGCTTGGATTGCGATAGCCATGATTATCTCTCCTGAATCAGGCCCGTCACAGGGCCGCGTCGTTTTGTTGATCCAAGGTATCGCAGCCGAGGGTGACAAATGCTGTCACCCCATAATTCCACACAAAGAAACGCCGGTCGTTGGGGGCGACCGGCGTTTCAAAAACTATCTCGCGATAGAGAGTTCAGCAGGCCTGCGAGGGACTGAAGTGACTGCTGATCTCCCGTGCATATTGGTGAGGGAGCGCTGAACCCGACATGAACAATATGAACGCGGACTTGATGAGGCTTCCTCGCGACGGGTTTGATGCACTAACCTCATGGGAGAACGATTCGTATTTATCTTATGGTTAGAGCTCTCTGACATAGCTTTACCCAAGACAGGAGCTGAGCTTGGCGGAAACCGCCCCGACATCACCGTCCCAGTCCGATCTGGACCTGCGTTGCGACGCTCATCGCCTTGCGCTCACCGGCAAGGGGGGTATCCGCGCGCGTTTTGATGGTGAGATCCTGTCTGGTCTTTCCTTCAACGGGAGAGATCTGCGCGAGGCTAGCTTTAAGGATGCTGATCTAAGCGGATGCGATTTTTCCGGCGCCAATCTGGAAGGCAGTGACCTGTCCGGCGCACTTCTTGGCGGCGCCAAGCTGATCGGCGCCAAGCTCGAAGGCGCTGACTTGCGCGGTGCAGATATGAGCGGCGCAGATCTCTCAGCATCACAATGCATGAATGCGGATTTTCGAGAGCTTGCTCGGATGCCCGCACCTGGCCAGTCTGGTGTCGAGATCAAAACGACCCGCCTGGAGAATGCGCAACTCGGCGGGGTCAATCTAAGCTATGCCCGTCTTGCCGGCGTAGAAGCGGATAATGCCAATTTCTCAGACGCGAATTTCAATAATTCTCGGCTGATGCGCGCTAAGCTGAAAAATGCTGTCCTGCATGATGCGATCCTGACGGGTACAGACTTTTCCGGCGCCGACCTTTCCAATGCCGATATGCGTGGTGCTCTTGAACGGGACATGCGCCTTGAACACGCGGTCACATCGGGTCTGCTGACTGGAGAGCGCCCTGAAATCGTCGACGACACGCTGAGCGTAGAGCCAGACGACGATCCGCGCCCCCTTACCTCGAAACTACGTGACCACGAAAAACTCTGCCGAACAGGCGGCAAGGATGGCGCCCCTGCTCTCTTTAACGGCATGGATATCCGCGAAGCCGGATCATTGGCTGATCGAAATCTGACCGCGATGCAGGCTCAAGGCGCCAATTTTTCCGGCCTGGACATGCGCGGCGTTGCACTGCAGGGCGCGCGGCTCGCAGGCGCAGATCTTCGTGGCTGCGATCTTCGAAACGCAGACTTGCGCGGCTGTGACCTTCGCAAGACCAAGCTCACACACGCAGATCTGCGTGGCGCCAATCTCGGAGCCATCCGTTTGGCCGACAATCGGGTTCTCCCTGTGAACCTGTCCGAAGCGAACTGTCGTTATGCTCAATTTGATCAAACGGAAATGAAAGCCGTTGCAGCAGTGGACACGGATTTCAGCCATGCCCGTCTGCCACAGGACGCACGGGGCGCCCCCGGCTTCACCGGTACGGATTTGTCCTTGGCGATCTGGACTTAGTCAGAAAGCCCCCACGCTCTCAATACCTCACTACGGTCTTCATCTGGCCCTTGCACAGGTCCCTGGATGGCGCCCGGCGTTTTCGAAAAGCGGGGCGCAGGCGCGGGCTGGCGAACGCCATCGATCTCGGTGAACACACCGCGCTCAACCATATGCGGATGCTCGGCGGCCTCCTCGTAATCCAGCACAGGAGCAAAGCAGGCATCCGTGCCTTCAAGCAATTCGCACCACTCATCGCGCGTTTTGCTCGCGAAAATCCGCTCGAGGACAGGATTGGCCTCTTCCCAATTCTTGCCACTCCAATCCGCCGGGTATTCGGCGGGATCAATCCCGATTTTCTCGCAGAGCAAGGCATAGAATTCCGGCTCGATCGGACCGACCGAAACATGCTTTTCGTCTTTGCAGGCATACGTCCGGTAGAAATGTGCGCCGCCATCAAGGAGGTTTGACTGACGCTGCGTGTTCCAGATCCCAAGAGCCATCAGCTGGTATTGCGAGGCCATCAAAGACGCGGCACCGTCAACGATCGCGGCATCAACGACCTGCCCCTCACCTGTGGCCGTAGCGTGGTGCAGCGCTGCGAGCACGCCAAAGGCAAGATACATCGCCCCCCCGCCAAAATCGCCGACAAGATTGAGCGGAGGCACGGGCTGTTCTTTTGGGCCGATGGCCGCGAGCGCTCCGGTAAGCGCGACATAGTTGAGGTCGTGGCCCGCCGCGTGAGCCAGGGGACCATACTGCCCCCAACCGGTCATTCGGCCATAAACCAGGCGCGGATTAATGGCATGCGCGACATCGGGGCCAAAGCCCAGGCGCTCCATCACGCCTGGACGATATCCTTCAAGCAAGATGTCCGCCTTGGCGATGAAATCCTTGCACAAAGCCTGATCATCTTCCGATTTCAGATCCAGTGCGACTGTGCGCCTGCCCCGCGCCAAAACATCGGACGCCCCGAGACTTATCGCCCCCGGCCGGTCGATGCGAAGAACCTCCGCTCCCATGTCCGAGAGCATCATGGCACAAAAGGGTGCCGGTCCCAGTCCAACAAATTCTATGACTTTAACGCCTTTTAGAGGTCCTTGAGCTTTCATGTATCCCATCTCGCGAATCGATAGTTTCGAAATCGTGGCATTTGTGACAAACTCAAGAAACAGGAATGTGTCGATGAGGGCACCAGGGGGACAAATGGGACGCGAATTAGACGTCCTTATCCACGGTCAGCAAGATCGGGGCGCGGCGTTGGTTGAGCCTTTAGCTCGACTGGCGCTGAAGGTTCGGCCTGTCCGTTCCGATACACCCGCTGTTTCAAAGCCACAGCAATATGGCGCGAGCGTAGTATACGCCGCAGATCCAGA
>JAAEZM010000019.1:0-17685 GCA_018222865.1 Alphaproteobacteria bacterium | reverse complement strand
TATTGATGATCTGCACCGGATCGCTCCGGGCAAACGTTCCGTGATTGCTGTCGGTCCAATCGCCGTCAAAGACGTTTCTGGTGCTGACGCCTGGATCCCGGAGCCTGCGACGCCTGCCCAGTTGGCAGCACGTATCCGAGCACTCTTCCGGCTTGATGTCATGGAGCGGATCGCCGAACGCCGCAAAGCCGTCACAGCCCTCTATGGGGACCGCGCACCGACCATTGAGCCCCTCAATTCGCCAGCGACAGTTCTTTATGTCGGTGATGCCTCGCCCCGGTTCATGTCGCTTGTTCACGTGATGGAAGACGTCGATGCCGAAGTTGTCGCCGCGTTTTCCTCCTACTCTGCCTTTGACTACCTTCACGAGCGCTCATTCGACGCTGTTGTTCTCAATGCCGATGGCAAGCGCGATATGGCCTTCACGATATCGTCGGCTATGCGCCGGAACGCGCGGCTGTATCATACGCCGATCCTTCTTCTTACAGGCGATGAGGATGCCGAGGCCGCTGACGAGGCCTTCGCGCGGGGCGTCTCCGATATTCTCACAGGATCCACCGATGATCTCGGGATGCGCGAACGCGTCCTCACCCTTGCAGCAGAACGTCGCCGGCGGCGCGATGCAAAAGCCCTCCTGGAAGCGTGTCGAGATCCGCGTACACTTGAGATCGATACCGGCCTCTTCCATTCAGGCTTTGTGACCTCCCACATTCAGGATCTTCTCAACGTGATGGAGACCGGAGAGATCTCCTTTGCGATCCTTGCGCTGCAGGCCGATCTCCCCGATGGGATTGAACGCCCGGACGATACATCTGCCGAAAAGGCCCGCCGCCAGTTTGCGGCCATGCTGCGGCATTTGCTTCGCGCAGAAGATGCTGCAGCCCGTCTTAATGCATCCACATTCCTTGCCGTGCTGCCCTTTACAGAGTCTGACGGTGTCGATTGTGTTGCTGCGCGTGTAAGCGCCATTGCCGAATGCACCGCTTTTGAAAGCGAGGATCCGCTTCAACCCTTCAGGCTCTCGGTGATATCGCGAACGGTTATACCTCAACCGGGCGAAACAGCTGAAGCTTTGATGGAACGCGCCGTGCGCGCTCTTCAGACCCGCACGCCATTCGCACGCCAAGCCTAACTCTGCTGTCTAGGCCGTTTCTGATTGGGCAGACTTTGCCCTAACGGCGATATCGGCCAAGGGGGCCATAGCTTTTTCAATCGCGCGTAGCCGGTCTTCTGGCGCGTCCCAAGCGGCGCGCAATACGAGCTTGTGATCGGGTCGTGCCTTGAACAATGCGGGATGCTTCGAGATATGGGCGATAAGACCGGCTGGATCGATGAACATGTCTTTCCGGAAATGAATAACGGCGCCCTTCGGGCCTGCATCCACTTTTTCAACCCCAGCTTTTTTGCAAAGTGTTTTTACCGCCACAACGCGCATCAAGGTTTCGACCTCCTCCGGCAGAGGCCCGAAACGGTCAATCATTTCGGCCGCGAAACCTTCTCGTTCAGCCTTGTCTTCCAGGGATGACAGGCGGCGATACAGCTGAAGTCTTACGTCAAGATCGGGGACATAATCCTCTGGAATTAATACTGATCCACCCGCATTGATCTGAGGGGACCAATCCCCGTCTTCCTCGTCGCTGCCCTCTCCGCGCAAGGAGGCCACGGCTTCCTCAAGCATGGATTGATAAAGCTCAACCCCTACATCCTTGATGTGCCCGGATTGTTCCTCGCCAAGCAGGTTTCCGCCCCCGCGAAGGTCGAGGTCGTGAGATGCTAGCGTGAAACCCGCGCCCAGCGAGTCGAGGGATTGCAGCACTTTAAGACGCTTCTCCGCACTACCCGTAATCTTCTGCTGCGCCGGTGTTGTCAGATAGGCATAGGCACGGGTTTTTGATCGTCCCACCCGGCCGCGAAGCTGATAAAGCTGCGCCAGACCGAAACGATCAGCACGATGAACGACGAGCGTATTTGCCGTTGGAATATCAATCCCGGATTCGACGATCGTGGTCGATAGCAACACGTCATAACGCCCCTCATAGAAGGCTGTCATGATGTCCTCTAGCGCACCAGCAGCCATCTGGCCGTGCGCCGAGACGAAAGAAATTTCCGGTACCGATTCCCTCAAGAACTTCGCAATGGAGTCGAGGTCGGTAATTCTTGGAACAACGAAGAACGCCTGCCCGCCGCGATATTTCTCTCTCAACAAGGCTTCGCGCAAGCTGACAGCATCGAATGGCGTGACATAGGTGCGAACCGCCAGGCGATCGACGGGCGGCGTCGCGATTATCGAGAGGTCCCGAATGCCCGTGAGCGCCAACTGCAAAGTCCGAGGGATAGGCGTCGCAGTCAAAGTGAGAACGTGGACGTCAGCGCGCAAAGCTTTCAGCGCTTCCTTGTGTTTAACGCCAAAGTTCTGTTCTTCGTCGACAATCAGCAGCCCGAGATCCGAAAACTTCACAGTTTTTGCAAGCAAGGCATGCGTACCGATAACGATCTCGACCTTGCCCTCACGCAGCCCGTCTTTGGTATCCTTGGCCTCTTTGGTGCCAACCAGTCGAGACAAATGCCGCACATTGACGGGCCAGCCGCGAAAACGTTCCTTGAAGGTTCTGTAGTGCTGGCGCGCGAGTAAAGTGGTGGGCGCTACGACAGCGACTTGCTGACCGGACATGGCCACAACAAAAGCGGCTCGGAGTGCGACCTCTGTCTTGCCAAATCCGACATCCCCGCAAATGAGCCGGTCCATGGGCCGACCTTTGGACAGGTCACCCATGACATCTTCGAGCGCATTAAGCTGATCATCTGTTTCAGCATAGGGGAAAGACGCGCAGAACTCATCATACACACCGCTGGCGGACTCAATCGCCGGTGCGTTTTTCGACAGACGTTTAGCTGCGATCTTGATCAGCTCATCCGCCATGTCGCGCAGGCGTTTCTTCGCCTTCGCCTTGCGCGCCTGCCAAGCCACGCCGCCAAGTTTGTCCAGTTGCGCAGTCTCGCCTTCAGCACCATAGCGCGATAGCAGTTCAATATTCTCAACGGGCAGGAAGAGTTTTGACCCGCCGCCATATTCCAGCTCGATACAATCATGCGGCGCGTCATTAACCGGAACGGTTTTCAGTCCGAGAAACCGCGCGAGACCATGATCAGCATGAATCACCAGATCGCCCGGGCTCATTGAACCCGCTTCCACGATCACATCAGCCGATTTACGGCGTTTGCGCGGGCGCGCCAGACGATCGCCTAGAATGTCCTGTTCCGACAAAACTGCGAGTTCGTCTGTTTCAAAACCTCGTTCGATCGGAAGCACAGACCGGGCAACACCATTCTCTTCAAGAACGGAAAAATCGGGCCAGGAATCGATTTGACGAATGGAGGTGAGGCCATGATCGGCAAGCACGGATCCCATCCGCTCGGATGCCCCTGCACTCCAGGACGCCAACAACACTTTCTTCCCGTCTCGTTGAAGCGCGCGCACATGCTTTGCCGCCGCATCAAACACATTGGTGTCGGTCGCCGTTCGTTCTGCGGCGAAGGTTCGCCCTTGCTTGCCGCCAGCATCGACTGTGTTCTCGCCCGGCTCCTGAAACGCGGTAAAATTCCGCACCGCCCGATTGGCGAGCGCAGCGTCCCAATCGTCCTGGGTAAAATAAAGCCCGCTTGGGTCGAGAGCTTTATAGGCCGGCGCAGACAAGGCGTTATCCCGAGTTAGTTCTGCCGCGGCCTGACGGGCTTCGAAATAGTCCTCGACCTGCTTAATCCGCTCGTTGAGCGCATCACTGGCCAGTGCGTCCAGGCCGATTAAGGTGCTGGGCGGAAGATAATCAAAAACAGTCGCGATCTGATCGTAAAACAGGGGTAGCCAGTGTTCCGCGCCCGCTGGACGGATACCAGCGCTGACCTGCTCGTATACCGGATCTCCCTGGACCGCGCCGAAGTTGCGGACGAATCCGCTGCGGAAACGAGAAATGCTTTCCTCGTCCAGCAAGACCTCGCTGACGGGATCAAAGGCAACGCTCTTGAGCTGCTTCAAAGAGCGCTGCGTTTCGGGATCAAATGAGCGTACGGATTCGAGCGTGTCACCGAAAAAGTCGAGACGAACGGGCTCCTCGCTTCCCGGTGAGAAGACATCGATAACCCCGCCCCGCACCGCATAATCCCCGGGCTCCACAACGGTTGTGGCGCGCGCATAGCCATTTGTGTCGAAGTGCGCCCGCAGGGCATCCGTATCGACGCTTTGGCCAGGTTTGAGCACATATCCGGCACCGCGCATGACATCCACAGGCGCACATCGCTGCGATACCGCGCTAACGGTCGTGACAAGCAGGCGTGTTTTGTCATCCTGAAGGTTCGCCAATCGGGCCAAGGTTGCAGCACGCTGTGCAGCGATCCGGGGAGATGGTGAAATTCGGTCATAGGGCTGACAGTCCCAAGCGGGTAGTCGCAAGACCCCTACTTCCGGAGCAAAGAAGGCGAGAGCCGACGCAAAGGCGGCAGCCCGGCTATCATCGCGCGCGACAAACACGTTCAGCCCACCACGCAAGCGGGCTGTATCAGCGAAGATCAACGCATCCAGGCCTTCAGGCGCACCACAGACCTTTGCGGTGCCGTGCGCCTTCGCAATCATTTCAATATCAATCATGAGCTGCCTGCTTAGGCTCGCGGTCCGTCCCCGAAGGCCGCATCCTTGTCGACGCGAAATTCCTGGAGCGCTTTCATAAGCGGTCCATCGAATTGCGCCGGCACTGGTTCGCGACCAATAACCCAGGCATAAATATCCTGATCCTGCTGATCAAGCAGGTGTTCAAAAGCAAGCACAGCGGCTTCGTCCATCCCATCGAGATTATCGTCGGCAAACCGACCAAGAATGAGATCGGCTTCCTTAAAGCCGCGGCGCCAAGCGCGGATGCGAAGCTTTTTGCGTCGGATTTCCAGCGTATCTGTCATTCCAAGCCATATAGTCCGGCGAACCGGCTTCGTCGACCGCTAGCCTGCACCGCACGAAACGCTAATCTGCCAGCATGCGCCCTGAGATTCTTTTTCCGCTCTTCCAAGACGTAACGGCCCTGCCCGGTATTGGCCCCCGGCTCGCCGCGCTTTTGACCAAACATGCCGGTGCTCGGGTCCGCGATGTCTTGATGCTCCGCCCAAGCAGTCTGATCGATCGTCGTATGCGTGTTCTGGCAGCGGACGCGCCTGACGGCCAGATTGTGACGCTTGAGGCACAGGTGGATGAGCACATTCCTGGCCGCCGTAAAGGTCAGCCCTACAAAATCCGCCTGTATGACAAGAGCGGTTATCTCCACCTGGTCTATTTTCACGGTCGCCCGGATTATCTCAACAAAGTCCTTCCCACCGGAGAGACGCGCATCGTCTCGGGCAAGGCAGAGCGTTACGGTTCGGAAGTTCAAATCGTCCATCCCGACCTCATAGCCTCGGTGGAGGAAGCAGAAACACTTCCCTTGCTCGAGCCGGTCTATCCCTCGACGGCCGGCTTGACCGCGAAAACCATTCGAAAAGCCGTCAGTGGCGCACTCGCCCTATGCCCGGACCTGCCTGAATGGATTGAGCCGTCATTGCTCCAGGATCGCGCCTGGCCGTCTTTTCGTGACGCCATGCAAGCGCTCCACCATCCCCGGGAGGTGGAAGCGCTCAACCCCGATGCTCCCCATCGACAAAGGCTGGCTTTTGACGAGATTTTCGCGCGCCAGCTGGCCCTGCAATTGACGCGGGCCCATCGGCGCAAATCTCACGGCCGAGCACTGAAAGGCGCGACCGGCCTGGCCCGAACGATCATCGACAATGCCCCGTTTGAGCCAACGGGCGCGCAATTGAGAGCCTTCAAGGAGATCCAGGCGGATATGGAAGCTGATGAGAGGATGATCCGCCTGCTTCATGGAGATGTCGGCGCCGGCAAGACCTTTGTCGCATCCCTTGCCGCGGCCCAGGCCGCTGATGCGGGTGTTCAATCCGCAATTATGGCGCCGACCGAGATCTTGGCCCGCCAGCATGCCAAATCCCTTAGCCAGATTCTTGAGCCCGCTGGTCTGCGGGTGGTCACGCTGACCGGACGAGACAAGGGCGCAGGGCGGCGTGAGCTTCTTGAGACCATCTCCTCCGGAGCCGCGCAGGTCGTTATCGGCACGCATGCACTTTTCCAAGACGATGTCGCGTTCGCTGATCTTGGATTGGTCGTGATTGATGAGCAGCACCGGTTTGGCGTGTCCGATCGGATGCGTCTAAGCGCCAAAGGCTATCGACCTGAAATCCTTGCCATGACGGCCACCCCGATACCGCGAACTCTCGCGCTGTCCGTTTATGGCGATATGGATGTTTCCAAGCTGGATGAAAAGCCGGCGGGTCGGATCCCGCCACAGACCCGGCTAATTGCGCTAGACAGGCTGGATGAAGTCATCGCCGGTGCCGGTCGGGCAATCGAAAAAGGCGATCGGCTCTATTGGGTCTGCCCGCTTGTCGAGGAGAGTGAAGTTTCCGAACTCTCCTCCGCAGAAGACCGTTGTCGTCACCTCCAAGCGGTTTTTGGTCAGGAACGCGTGGCTCTGTTGCATGGACGGATGAAGGCTGCGGAAAAAGAGGCCATCGCGGATCGTTTCCGGGCCGGGGATATTGATATTCTTGTTGCGACAACGGTAATTGAGGTGGGCGTTGATGCGCCTGATGCGACCATTATTGTGATTGAACACGCAGAACGCTTCGGCCTGGCGCAGCTCCATCAGTTGCGGGGGCGTGTGGGTCGAGGCGACAAACCATCATCCTGTTTGCTCTTGTACAAAGGCCCGCTCGGTGAAATCTCCCAAGCGCGGCTGGAGATCATGAGGGAGACCGATGACGGTTTCAAAATTGCCGAGGAGGATTGGCGGTTGCGCGGCGAAGGCGATGCGCTGGGCCTTCGCCAAAGCGGATTACCGAATTTCCGTCTCGCAGACCTTGAAGCCCACGCTGACCTCATTCCTGTCGCTAACGATCTCGCAAAACTCTATCTCACGCGCGATCCTGACTTTACCTCGGACCGCGCAGAAACACTGCGCTGTTTGCTATACCTGTTCGAACAGGATCAAGGCGTAAGGCTCATGCGGTCAGGCTAAGCCTTCACGTGATCCGGCAATTCTGCTTTTACATCGTCCGGCAAGCGATCTGGCGTCACCATGCCAAAAGAGATGATCAACTTGGCCGCCTCTTCAACGGACATATTGATTGGAATTGTGTTAGAGCGCGGCGTGTAAAGCAAAAAGCCCGAGGTCGGGTTCGGCGTTGTCGGGACAAACAGCCCAATAACATCATCGGATATCTTTTCACGTAGCGCGTCATTTCCGTCGGCCGACACGAAAGCGACCACGTAAAGCCCCTTCATCGGATACTCTATCAACACCACTTCCTTGAAAGAGTTTTGCTTACCGTTGAAGACCGTCTCCATGATCTGTTTGAGCGCGCCATAGACATTACGCACGAGCGGAACCCCGGTCAGAACGCGCTCTCCCATACCGATCACTGAGCGGCCAAAGATATTGGCCGCCAGCGCGCCGAGAAGGGTCAGAAGAACCACAGCAATTGCAACGCCCAGCCCTGGGATCGTGAAATCACCGGGCAGGTAGGTTTCAGGATTATAGCGCGCTGGGATGATCGGCTTGACCACACGGTCCACGAATCCCACGAAGCTAATAATCAGATACAGCGTCACCCCCAGAGGGGTGGCGATAACGATTCCTGTTAAAAAACTGTTGCGTAGCCAGCGAAACATGAACAATCACTTTAATTGTGGGACAGGTCGAAAATGATATTTGCCTCCCCGGCGAGGCGAAGATAAGGCAAGCAGAACGGAACGCCAATCGCTTGCGATCCAGTTTCTACGGGGCGATCATGCAGCGACTCGCAGGGAGAGACATTAGCGTGAATACGTTTCGCATAGCTCGGTGGCTTATCGTGGTTCTCGCATCGGGCGTTCTGTTGCTGGCGATCCTCGCGGGATGGCTGCTGCGCGAACAGGTGTTTCAGACCTTTCAAGACCCCGGAGAACCCTTTCAAACCTATGCACCTCCGGACGCAGCCGATTATGCCATGGCCTCTGCCTGGTATGTCGCTCAGACGCCAGCGGACGACGCCGAACCGGCCGTTTTCTTCATTCACTCTACGACGTATTCAGGCGGGGCAAACTGGAACGCGGATCTCGACAAGGAAAGCGCCAATCAAAGAGTCGTCGAAGACATCATACCCAATTATGCCGCCCCGTTTGCAGGCAGCGGCGCGCTATTCGTTCCGCGCTACCGCCAAGCGGCCCTCTATGCCTTCATGAACAATCGCGAGGACAGCCTACTTGCCCGACGATTTGCCAGTGATGATGTTGAAAGAGCCTTTGCCAGCTTTCTAGATCAAATCGGCGAGACTCGCCCCTTTATCTTGGCAGGCTTAGGGCAAGGCGGGTCTCACGCGCTTTACTTGGCGATGTCTCAGCTCGCCAATTCTCCGGATTTGTTATCACGCCTCATAGCGCTCTACGTCGTAGAGCACCCGGTCGCCCTGGACTTGCTGGAAGGGCCGCTTGCCACCATCCCGCCGTGCGAAACCCCGGAGGCCGTCCGCTGCATTTACGCCTTCTCGCAGGCCATGCCGAGCGAGGAGCGCCGTTTGCGCATCTTATCGGAAAGGACGATGAGCTGGACTCCAGATGGGCGACTGGACTTTGTCGATGGACGCCGTTTGTTGTGCACCAACCCACTTTTGGCCCAGCCATCGAATGAGTTCGCATCGGCACGCATGCATCGCGGAGGTGTCGCGGCGACCGGGATGGAGCTGGACGCCACACCGGCCCCGCTGCCGCAGCAAACCGGCGCACAATGTGTGGATGGGATCTTATTTACTGACCAGCCTCGCACGCGGCTGCTAAGACGCCCCGCCCGGATTGCCGAAGACTTTCGCGAACCGCCTTACAATCTTTTCTACGAGGACTTGAGGCTGGATGCAGCCCGGCGCAGCCTGGTATTATCTTCTATCCTCCAGGAGGAAGCGCGCTGGGCACCGCCATTGGATAACCCCGAGGACGTCAGAGACGCCCCCGTGATACCCATTCCCGATCGTCGACGTTTCTAAGATGTCCAGCCTTTGGTTGGCGCGTCATATTCGAGCAGCCGCTTGACAAGGCCCTCGAACTGATCGAGCGGGATCATTTTCGGGCCATCTGAAGGGGCATTATCAGGGTCTGGAGTGTCTCCATGAAGACCGCAGCAACACTGTTGGAAATAGCCGGGCGAGAGCCGAAACAGGCCTGATAGAGGCACGCTCGCTCACCGCGGGCTCCTTTCATGGCTGCACCAAGTCTCGATGCGAGTGATCCTGACCGGACTGGCGAACGTACATCGTTGTTATACTAAGTAATGGACAACGGTTACATGGCAACTGCAGACGCCAGTTCAACCAGCCTGGTCTGGTTCAAGCGCGACCTTCGCTTAAGTGACAACCCAGCGCTCACTGCAGCCCTTAAATCCGGCCGCCCGCTTATCCTGATTTATATCCGCGACGAAGAAGAACGCTATGGCTTGACCACCGGAGCGGCGGCCGACTGGTGGCTCCACCATTCATTGCGAGACCTCTCCGACCACCTGCGGGCACTCGATAGCCAACTCGTGCTACGTTCAGGCGACCCGAAAGCGCTTATTCCGGAGATCTGCCAACGCTTCCAAGTTGAAGAGGTATTCTGGAACCAAAGCGAAATTCCCTGGATTGACGATCGTGACCGCGAGCTGGCCCACGCGCTGATCGCCGCTGATGTCAAACCACGAGTCTTCAGGTCATCGCTGTTGACTGATCTCAACAGCGTGCTGACGAAATCTAAGACGCCGTTTAAGGTGTTCTCTGCCTTCTGGCGCACTGCCAGCAAAGCGCTTTCCGTCTCTCATCCACTGCCGGCGCCATCCGTCCTACCAACAGTGCAGGGCCTGACGAGTGAGGATCTTGATGACTGGCAGTTATGCCCGGCGAATCCAAACTGGGCTGAGGAATTCTCTGAGCATTGGAGGGTCGGAGAACACGCCGCCCAGACTCGCCTGAACTCGTTTATAGGCAATGCTCTCCAAGACTACTCCGAGCATCGGGACCGGCCCGATATCGACGGAACGTCCCGGCTTTCACCGCATCTCGCTTTTGGGGAAATCTCTCCGCGCCAGGTTTGGACTGCGTTGGAAACCGCATTGATGAATGGGCTGCCAGCACCCCAGGTGGAGAAATATCGTGCTGAACTTGGATGGCGCGAATTTGCTTACTACCTGTTCCGACACTTTGGAGATCTGCGCCAGTCCAATTTCAATCCGGTTTTCAATGCCTTTCCGTGGCGGGACAACGATTCCGCTTTGCTTCGATGGCAAGAAGGACAGACGGGCGTGCCCATGGTGGATGCCGGCATGCGCCAGCTCTGGCGCTCCGGCTGGATGCATAATCGCGTCCGGATGATCGTCGCCTCATATCTGGTCAAACATCTCGGCATCGATTGGCGCGCCGGAATGGCATGGTTCGAAGACACATTGGTTGATGCCGATCCGGTGGTAAATGCAGCGAGCTGGCAGTGGGTTGCTGGAAGTGGTGCGGACGCCGCGCCCTATTTCCGCATCTTCAACCCGGTAAGCCAAGGCGAGAAATTCGACCCGGATGGCCGCTATGTTGGGCAGTGGGTGAAGGAGATAGCCGGCTTGCCAAAACGCTTCGCACACAAGCCCTGGGAAAGCCCACCGCTGACGTTAATCGAAGCCGGGGTCCGGTTCGGGGATACATACCCCGAACCGATTATTGATCTTAAAGCCGGGCGCGAAAACGCTCTTGCATCATATGCAGTCGCGAAATCCACGTCTTTTGACAACGATACCTAAAGCTCAGAAGCAGCCTGCTTGATCGCCTTGCGAATATTCACATAGCAAGTGGCGATATCGAGCACACACAGATACAGGAAAGGGGTTGCTGTAAGTTGGTCCAATGGCGCCAGTCTTTCAACACGAAGACCAGACCCAACCGGACCCGTAGGAGTGCAACGTGTCCGGCCCGACCTCCTAAACAACAAGATCGTGAAACTTGTGGATATTAGCGGCGGATATAGCGAACAGTCTGCCCGCGCGCTTCAAACTCGCAGCCAACCCAATTGCCTTGCGCATCATACCAGAGATCTACCGTCAAATCGCTGACCATACGAAGGCGCCGCGCCTCGATCGGTCCACCCGCAGTTTCGAACGTCTCCCAGCCCAGCTCTGTGATAACAACATCAAGCGGCTCTCCGGTTTCAGTGTTCAAGATCGCCTGGGTCGCCGTATCATAGGCGCGCCAATGTGTAGACGGGAGATAGGCATCGAGAACCGGGAGGAGGTCTGACTGTGAGCGATCATAGTCAAAGCGCGACCACTCTCCATCCTTGAAGGTCCGCGCTGAGATAGAGAGCAGTTGATTATCCTGCCACGCTTCATCCGCTGCGTGTTCATAGCGAAAGACGGTGAAGGGGCCAATGCGAACCTGAAGCTCGATTTCTGTTCGCGCCCGCAAGAGATCGCCATCGCGCTCGAAGCGAACAATATGTTCGCCGAACTCGCTGCCGTTTCTAAGGACATCAAACACGATATCCTCGGGCAGCGGAGGGTTAGCTGTTGCAGGAGCAGCAGTGAACAAGGCGGCGAAAACCGCAAGGATTAGCTTTTTCATGTCAGAGTTTACGCCCATAGAAGGTTTACGGATCACTTGACAGGCGAATAAGTGTTGGGTTGCGTGTGAACTCATCCTATATGCCCTTGGAAACAAGAGGATGATCTATGTTCCCTGCCCGTTCGATACTCGATCTCATCGGCAATACCCCGCTTCTTCGCCTCAACCGGGCGTCAGACGAAACCGGCTGTGAAATCCTTGGCAAAGCTGAGTTCTTAAACCCTGGCGGGTCGATCAAGGATCGCGCGGCACTCGGCATTATTCGAGCAGCAGAGGACAGCGGTGCTCTTCGGCCGGGCGGTACAATCGTTGAGGGGACTGCCGGCAATACGGGTATCGGGCTGGCGATGGTCGGCGCCGCCCTTGGCTACCGGGTGGTTATTGTCTTCCCGCGCACACAGTCGAAGGAAAAGAAAGACGCAATCCGCTTGCTGGGGGCGGAGCTGATCGAAGTTGATGCCGTGCCCTACTCCAATCCAGCCCACTATGCACGATATTCTGGGCAGCTCGCCGAAGAGCTGAACAAGAGCGAACCCAATGGCGCGATCTGGGCAAATCAGTTTGACAACACGGCCAATCGGGATTTTCACGCACGCACAACGGCCCAGGAAATCTGGGATCAAACCGATGGAAAAGTGGATGGTTTCATCTGCGCTGTCGGCTCTGGCGGTACCCTTGCGGGCGTGTCAAAAGCGCTCAAGGCTAAACGAGACAGCATTCAAATCGGGCTGGCAGACCCGGGGGGCGCCGCCATTTATGGCTTCTATGCTGACGGTGAACTGAAAGCTGAAGGCACGTCTATCACAGAAGGGATTGGCCAAAGCCGCATTACCGCAAATCTAGACGGCTGTGTGGTCGACAAGCCTTATCGCATCAGTGACGAAGAAGCCCTGCCTATCGTTTTCGATCTGGTTGAGAAAGACGGGCTTTGCCTGGGAGGATCCTCAGGCGTCAATATTGGTGGGGCGATACGCTTGGCCAAGGACATGGGACCGGGACATACAATCGTGACGATCCTGTGTGACCATGGTTCGCGGTATCAATCAAAACTCTACAATCCAGAATTTCTGCGCGCGAAAAACCTTCCGGTTCCGAACTGGTTAAGCTGATAATGGACCCGCTAATATCCGCTCACGATGCACTTAGACGTCTCGATGAGGCAAAGACCGTCTTTCTCGACGCAACATGGACGTTTTCCGCAGGCCCAAAGCCACGCGCCAAGGGCGTGATCCCCGGCGCGCTCCATTTCGATATTGATGTGGTGAAGGACGCTGATAGCACCTTGCCGCATATGCTCCCGAGACCGAATGCATTTGCCACGCATGCTGGGGCAATCGGGCTGAGCGAAACAACACCGCTTATCGTCTACGATCGCATGGGTCTATTCGCTGCCCCGCGTGTCTGGTGGATGTTTCATGCAATGGGCCACGAGAATATCCAGGTCCTCGATGGAGGACTGCCCGCTTGGATAGCGGCCGGTGGCCTCGTCGTTAGGAAACATGCCGAACCCGCGGCGGAAACCACTTATCAGGCGAAGTTCAAGCCTTCCCGTGTGGTTGATAAGAACGCAGTGCTCGCATCGCTCGAAAAACCAACCTCTCAGGTTTTTGATATGCGATCACCGTCGCGATTCCACGCGCTTGAACCCGAGCCGCGATCGGGAATGCGCTCTGGACATATGCCAGGAGCCACCAATCTTCACTATGCTCGCCTGATACAGGATGGGCACCTCAAGGCAGACAAGGACGCCCTCACCGCGGCAGGTGTTGATTTTCAAAAAGACCAGATCTCCAGTTGCGGCTCGGGTGTGACAGCCTGCATTCTCGCCCTTGCACTTTTTCGGAATGGCAAGGAGGCTGCGGTCTATGATGGCTCTTGGGCCGAATGGGGTAGCCAAGCGGATACGCCCGTTACAAGCGACTAAACCACAAGACCAGCCGTAAGGACGATATCGCCGCATGAAGGACGCTACCCGCCTGACCCGCATCGGTCGCCCACACGATGATCGAGGTCTGGTCAATCCAGCCATCGCCCGGGGCTCGACCATGCTCGCGCCATCCGCACGCGAGCTCTATGACTTTCCGGCTGGACGCGCCCATTACGGCCGCGTCGGGCTTGAGGTTCAGGATGCACTGCGCTCTGCCCAAATGGACCTTCAGAACGCGAAGGGGTGCGCACTGACGAGTTCAGGCCTTCAAGCCAATACTCTGGCGGTTCTCAGCGTCGTTGAAGCGGGTGGCAAAGTATTGGCCTCCGACAACATCTATGGCCCGGTGCGCGGCTTTCTGCTCAACCACCTCAAACGCTTCGGTGTCGATGTTGAATTCGTCTCTCCGCGGATTGGCGCGGAAATCGCCGACCATATCGACGATAGAACCCAAGCCATCATGCTGGAAAGCCCGGGCTCTTTGACCATGGAGATACAAGATCTTCCAGCGATCGCGGAGATTGCCCAAGCGCGCAATGTGGTGACCATTATCGATGACACCTGGAGTGCCGGTCTCACACTAAAGCCACTGGAGCTTGGCATAGATCTCGCCGCCCAGGCACTCACCAAATACGCCGGCGGGCATTCGGATGTCATGATGGGATGTGTGCTGGCGCGAACGGAAAAACTCGCCGCCAAGCTTCAAGCCACCGAGCGCGCTTTCGGCTATTTTGCCAGCCCGGATGACAGCTTCCTCGTTCTACGCGGCATGCGAACGATGAGCTTACGCATGCAACGTAGCGCGGAAAGCGGTCTGAAGATCGCAGACTGGCTGGAAAGCCAAACGGAAGTTGGTCGAATTTACCACCCAGCACGGGCGGACCACGCGGACCATCAACGCTTCAAATCTCTCTTCTCCGGCGGTTGTGGCCTGTTTTCCTTCGACGCCCCGAATTGGACAGATCGGGAAAGTGAGCGTTTTCTCGATGCTCTGGAGATATTCGGAATCGGGTATTCATGGGGTGGCTTTGAAAGCCTTGCCATTCATTGCGACCCGCAATTGCGCCGGACAGCAAGCCCCTCACGCCATGATGGCGCGCTGATCCGGCTCTCCATCGGCATGGAAGACCCGGGTGATCTAATTGCAGATCTGGAGAAAGGCTTCGCAGCAATTAGAACACCGACATAACCCCGGACGGAATGCCAGGCTCGGTTTGAACAACAAGTCTATAGGGCCCACACTGATCGGCTGGAATGATCGTTCCAGAAGGTCAGCGCTTGAGGCAGTGGCGACCCTGGCAGGACTTGAACCTGCAACCGTCGGATTAGAAGTCCGGTGCTCTATCCAGTTGAGCTACAGGGCCAGACACTGAGCGCGCCGGAAACCGGGCTTGTGTGGGATTAGTGAGACCAGGGCTGTTTTCTGTCCGCGGAAAAATTCTCCGCATAGGATTTCACGTAGCGCTTGGCTTTTTGGGGTTCGAGCACCTGATAGGGAATGCCCTGCCGCTTGGCATAAGCGATCGCATCATCCTTGGTCTCGAAATTAAGTTTGATCTGGCTGCGCATATCAGTACTTGATGTCCAGCCCATCAGCGGATCCGGCCGCTTGGCCATCTCCGGCGCGAATTCGAGCCTCCAGGCCTGCGAGCCGGCGCGACCGGATTGCATCGCTGTCTTTGCTGGACGATAGATCTTCGCAAACATCAAACGCTTCCCCCTTGGAGGATCCCTTTAATGGTCGGGGCGGCAAGATTCGAACTTGCGACCCCTCGGTCCCAAACCGAGTGCTCTACCAGACTGAGCCACGCCCCGATAACGCCCTTATGAAAGCGCTCGGCCATTAAGGCAATACTACTCGGTGTCTTCCGCGCTATCGTTTGCAGCTATTTCCCCTTCAGTGACCTCTTCGAGGTTATCAAAGAAGGCATGGCGAACCACGCTTCCAGGGCGAATACCCAGTTCGATCGCACGGCCGCCAGCCAATTCCAGAACGCCTGCGACGGGGAAATCGGAGGTCAAAGACCGGCGCGATCCAGGTTGTGCGAACCCTGTGACCTTCACAACAACGCCTTGTGGGTCAATGAAAACGATATCCAATGGGATAAGTGTGTTTTCCATCCACATCGATGTTGCGCGCGGAGGCGCGTAGAAAAACAACATCCCCGCATCTGCCGCCAAAGCCTCACGATACATCAAGCCTTGCGCAAGTTGTTCGGTGGTCTCTGCGATCTCAACGGAAAACATGTGCTGTTCTTCGCCAACCTCGACGAGTAACGTTTCCGGTCCACCAAATGTGACAATTGGCGGTGCCGTCACATCCAGTTCAGTGCCAGACGGGATGACTTCGCGGACCTCACCATCAGTCGGAGTATCGGTCGCATCGCTCGCCTCCTGCGCATACGCTGCAGAAGTGGCGAAAAGTAGGGCTGTAATCAGACTGCGCATGCTCCGCAAGCTATCGCTAGCTGCGAGACAGCGCAATCATTCCCTTGTGCCGAATTAGCTTTAAGCGCAGTCTCTCAAGCCGTCACCTGAGACCTGATTTCTGCCGCGAGTGCCCCCTTGGGGCCTTCGACACAGCGAACTTGCAATTCTTCGCCTGGCTGAACTTCTTCGAGCCCAGCCCGACGCAGTGTCGCCGCGTGAAGGAAGACATCGCCTTCGATCTCATCACAGGTCACAAAACCATAGCCCCGAAGCGGATCGAACCACTTGACGACCGCACTCGCAAATGGCGCCGAAATAGACGCATTCGGGTGGAAGCGCCGGGGTCGCGCCGGGGCTTGGGCATCGCCGCCTTTCATTTCAACAATCTCGATCGCTTGGCGACCCTTAGTGCCTTTCACCGCCTTGCAGATCACATTGGCATTGGGGAGCGCTGGACCTTGTCCGTATCGTCGGAGACAGCTGGCATGCAGCAGGATATCGCCCTGCCCGTCTTCCGCGTCGATAAAACCGTAACCGCGCGCTGGATCATACCATTTTACGCGGCCCTCAAGACGAAACACTTCGGTATCGTCGAAAACATCATGAGCCAGAACCATAACTTTTTGCTCGCTTAGACAACCCTCGAGCGAACACTTGTACCCGGTTTCAAATATTAAGAGAAGGTAAATCGCGCATGTTGTTGCGTTTCGCTCCCGCTATATATAGAGACTGAAAGCCATTCGCAGGAGAATTAACGCGAAATGTTGTGGATCGACACAACTCAATCCCCAACCCGCTGTGGATCAGGTGAATTTCCGGTAATGTGAATAATTCCCCTCTCAGGGGAATGTTTTGTGTGGAAAAGTAGGGTTTTCACCTTGCTTTTCGGCTTCACCAAACCGAATCACAACG
The DNA here is from genome assembly GCA_018222865.1 of Alphaproteobacteria bacterium. Classification (GTDB taxonomy): domain Bacteria; phylum Pseudomonadota; class Alphaproteobacteria; order Caulobacterales; family Maricaulaceae; genus Maricaulis. The sequence continues at coordinate 725 of JAAEZM010000019.1, read as the reverse complement.
CTAAATCCGTAAAAAACACCGCTTTCGTCGCCGCACCCATGTCGTCGTCGGCCTTATCAGACATACTAGATCTGAGACGATAAACGCTCGGCTTCAGCTATGCGGGAAACGGCGTTCTGGCTGCGATAAATCCCGCTGTTTGCTCCATGTTCGGAGCACTCCACGGATTCAACCCAACAACGCCCTTTGGTCATGGCCTGAACAATTTCATTGGCTTTGTGGAAGGTGAGCTCTGCGACGGCCTCGCAGCTCGTGCCTTTCACAACATGCACACGGGCAATGCCGCTTCGCCCCAATGCTTCAAGCGTTTCGCGTTCCGGGTCATCTTCCGCGACTAACAGGGTGTGGTCGAACATTTCGTGCAACCAGTCCCTTATCTTGCCGAACCCGCCTTTGCCAAAATCCAGGACCCAGCCGCGCTTATCGAGCTGTTCCGCCCCGAAGACGAAATGGAATCCCAGTGAATAGCCATGGAGAAGGTGACAATCGCTATCCGCAGCCCATTGGCGGGAGGTGCAGGACAGTCCGCGATCATTCCCGTAAGTCTTTGTCGAAAGATGTGCCATTTACTCGCCACCCGTTCGCGGTTCGCTACTTCCCGCGCTATATCAGCCCGCGGTCATCAGGCAAGTGATTAGCAATGAACGTGGAAGCGTCTCATCGATGGCAGTCCCTAGGGGAATCGAACCCCTCTTTCCAGGTTGAAAACCTGGCGTCCTAACCGA
>JAAEZM010000007.1:109556-185526 GCA_018222865.1 Alphaproteobacteria bacterium | reverse complement strand
CCCAGCTATGATCCGCGCGGCGGTTCTGGAAGGTTGCCCGGGCGCTATTGAGATTGCCGATCGTGAAGCTGCGATCCGCCACGGGGTGAGCCTCCTGGAGCCCGGCGATTGCTTGCTTGTGGCCGGTAAGGGGCATGAGACCGGGCAGACTATTGCCGGCATTGTTCATCCCTTTGATGATCGTGACGTGTCGCGCCGTGCTCTGGCCGAACGGGAGACCAGCCATGTCTGAGCCCTTATGGACAGCACGCCAGGCGATGGCGGCGACCGGTGGTGAGCTGGTCGGCGGCACGGACTGGACGTGTAACGGTGTTTCCATTGATACGCGCAGCCTTGTTCCCGGCGATCTCTTCGTCGCGCTCAAGGATGTTCGTGACGGACATGATTTTGTGCCCGATGCGATGGCGCGGGGTGCTGCAGCCTCGCTGGTCGAGCGTGCGGATGCAGGGCCGGGCAATGCATTGAAAACACTCGATAGTCTCGACGCGTTGCGTGCTCTAGGTGCGGCCGCTCGTGATCGATCTGATGCAATCCGCGTCGCGGTGACCGGCAGTGTTGGCAAGACGAGCGTGAAGGAAGCGATTGCGGCTGTTTTCCGCGCCATGGGCCCGGCCCATTGGAGCGTGAAATCCTACAATAATCACTGGGGCGTACCGCTGACGCTGGCGCGGATGCCTGCAAAGACCGAACGCGCAGTATTCGAGCTGGGCATGAACCATGCCGGTGAGATCCGCGACCTGGTCGCACTGGTTCAGCCGCATGTCGCCATGATTACGCGGATCGCGCCGGCACACCTTGAAAACCTCGGCTCTATGGAAGCGATTGCCGATGCCAAGTCCGAGATCTTTGAAGGTCTGGAGCTGGACGGGGTCGCCATCTATCCGGGCGATGATGATTTCGCGGCAAGGCTGGCAAAGCATGCTCAGCAAAGCTGCGCGGCGTTCTTGCTCGAATTCGGGATTGAAAAAGCCGCCGCCATTCGGGTGGAGAGTTTCGAGACTGGCGTTGAAGGAAGCCGGGGCATTGTCGATGTTCTCGGCGTGCGCGTTCCCTTCCATCTCGCGGCTTCCGGCGCGCATTGGGCCTGGAATGTCGGCGCGATTTTCGCCGCCTGTGCGGGCGCAGGCCTGGACGCCAAGAATGTTGCTGAAGCGCTTGCTGGCGTTGATGCCGAACGCGGGCGTGGTCAGGCGGTGACGGTTGAACTGCCAGGCGGCGGACATTTCACCCTGCTGGATGATGCATACAATGCCAATCCGACGTCGATGCGCGCCGCGATTTCCTCCTTGGGCGCGATCAAGCCTGGGGCGGGCGGTCGCCGGATCGCCGTATTGGGCGAGATGTTCGAGCTGGGTCCGACCAGTCAGGAATTACACGCCGGATTGGCGGCCCCCTTGCTCGACGCAAATATTGATCATGTCTACACGTCCGGCGCGCTGATGAAGGCCCTTCATGATGCCTTGCCGAGCGCCATGCAGGCGGGTTATGCCCGAGATGCGGCAGGCGTGCTTGAAATGATCAAAACGGCAATCGAACCGGGCGATGTTGTGATGCTCAAAGGCTCCAACGCGTCTGGACTTCACAGGGTTGCCGCAGTTCTGGCTGACGGCTCCGCATTCGATCTGACGGAGGCCTGATCCAAAAATGCTGTACCTGTTGTTTGCGCCACTGGCGGATGATTTCCAGATCGCCAACTTGTTCCGCTACATCACCTTTAGAACGGGTGGCGCCTTGATGACGGCGATGCTGATCGCCTTCATTTTCGGACAGCCCATGATCAACTGGCTGCGTCGCAAACAGGGCAAGGGTCAACCGATCCGCAAAGAAGGCATTGAACGCCATGTGATCGAGAAGGCCGGTACGCCGACCATGGGCGGATTTCTGATCCTGCTCGGCGTTATGGTGGGCACGCTGCTATGGGCTGATCTGACCAATCAATACGTCTGGATCGTCATCTTCGTGACCGCGGGCTTTGGCATCATCGGCTTCATTGATGATTATCTCAAAGTCACCAAGCAGAATACGGCAGGCTTTAGCGGGCGTCTCAAGCTTCTGGGCGAATTCGCGATTGCTTTTGTCGCTGTTTACTGGGCGACGGCTCTGGCTCGCACGACAGGAATGGAAGCCGGGCTTGAAACCTCCGTCGCCTTTCCATTCTTCAAGGACTTCGTGATCAATCTGGGTCCGCTCTTTTATGCCTTCGGCTGTATCGTGATTGTCGGGGCAGGTAATGCGGTCAATATGACGGATGGCTTGGATGGCTTGGCGATCGTGCCTGTGATGATCGCCGCGGCGACTTTCGGCGCGATTGCCTATGTCGTCGGCCGGGTCGATTTCGCGGAGTATCTGCAAGTCCATTACACGCCGGGGACGGGTGAACTCCTGGTCTTTTGCGGCGCGCTTCTGGGCGCCGGGCTGGGCTTCCTCTGGTGGAATGCACCGCCGGCCATGATCTTCATGGGCGATACGGGATCACTCTCGCTGGGCGGCGCGCTCGGAGCGATCGCCATTGCGGTCAAGCATGAGATCGTTTTGGCGATTGTTGGCGGTCTTTTCGTGCTTGAGATGGTTTCAGTCATGGTTCAGGTGACCAGCTATAAGCTGTTTGGAAAACGTGTTTTCCGCATGGCGCCAATACACCATCACTTTGAAAAGAAAGGCTGGGCTGAGCCGACCATCGTGATCCGCTTTTGGATTATTGCCGTCATCCTCGCATTAATTGGTCTGTCGACCCTCAAATTGAGGTAATATGCAACCAGATGATCCCGGTCCACGCATATAAAGGCCGCCGCGTTGCCGTGTTCGGATTGGGTCGCACCGGTATTGCTGCGGCAAAGGCGCTGGAGGCTGGCGGCGCCATGGTCTCGTGCTGGGATGATTCCGAGGCCTCCAGATTGCGGGCGCAAGAAGCCGGTCTGACGCTGGATGATCTCAATCGCCGGGATTGGGGCGATATCGCTGCCCTGGTCCTTTCGCCGGGTATCCCCTTAACCCACCCCAAACCGCACCGGATGGTCGAACTGGCCCATGCGGTGGATGCACCGGTGATTGGCGATACAGAGCTTTTCGCCATGGCGCTCGCCGAGATGGACGCAAAGCGGCGCCCCAAAGTCATCGGTATTACCGGGACGAACGGCAAGTCCACCACCACGGCGCTGATCGGTCATATCCTCAAGGAGACCGGGCGCCCCACCGTTGTTGGCGGCAATATTGGCGATGCCATACTGGCCCAGGAGCCTCCAAAGCCCGGGCTTTTTTATGTGCTCGAGCTCTCATCCTATCAGATTGACCTGACCCAGACGCTCAGCTGCGATATCGCGCTATTGTTGAATATTTCACCCGACCATATCGACCGGCACGGCTCATTCGAAAATTATTTCGCGGCCAAACAGCGCTTGTTCGAGATGCAGGAGAGTGCGGGCAAGGCGGTGATCGGGATCGATGATGCTGAAACCCACGCCTATTATTCCCGACTGCGCGCCCGGCGTCCGGACGAGCAGGTGATTCCGATTTCCGCGGGCCGGGTTTTCGCGCATGGCGTCTACGCGCTGGGGGACCGGGTTTATGACGCGCTCGACGGGGCTTCGCATCCCGTTGTCGACCTCGCGCATGCGGAGGCTCTTCCCGGGCGGCATAATGCGCAAAATGTCGCCGCCGCCTTTGCGGTCTGTCGGCTGCTTGGCATTGGCTCGCGCGCCATCAGCAAAGCCATCGATACCTTCCCCGGGCTGGAGCACCGCCAGCAATTGGTCGGGCGCAGGAATGGCGTTCGTTTCGTCAATGACAGCAAGGCGACCAATGCGGAAGCCGCGCTACAGGCGCTCAATTGCTATCATGATATCTACTGGATTGCCGGTGGTCGTCCCAAGGATGATGGGCTGGAGGTGCTCAAGCCCGTTCTCTCCAACATCACCAAGGCCTATCTGATCGGCGAGGCCCAGACCCGGTTTGCCCGCGAGCTTGAGGGTGAGGTCAGCTTTGAAGCCTGTGGTGATCTCGCCACCGCCGTCGCGCATGCGACCCGCGATGCGCAAGCCACCGGCCGCGAGGGCAGTGTCGTTCTTCTCTCTCCTGCCGCCGCGTCTTTCGATCAGTTCAAGAGTTTTGAGGCGCGAGGCGAGGCCTTTGTTGCGGAAGTCGCAGCCCTCGCGCACGCAGACGCCGAGAAGGAGACCGCGCAGTGATTGCTCTGGCTCCTCGCGCCGCGATCAGCTGGTGGCGCGGCATTGATCGCACACTGCTCTTTACGGTGCTGGCACTGATTGTGACAGGATTACTCCTGTCGATGGCCGCCAGTCCTGCCGCGGCAGACCGGATGGGGATTTCTGATCCCTTCTATTTCATCTATCGCCAGAGCATTTTTGCGACAATGAGCGTGATCGGCCTGCTGGCGATTTCCTCACTTGGGCCCAAGGGTGCACGTCGGCTGGCCGTCCTGGCGGTATTTGGCTCGCTGGGATTGATGATGCTGCTCCCCTTCATCGGTCATGAGGTGAAAGGCGCAACGCGCTGGATCCGCATTGGATCATTTGGTCTGCAGCCATCAGAATTCCTCAAGCCCGCCTTGATCGTGACCGCAGCCTGGCTCTTCGCTGAAGAAAAGCGCGGTGCGCCAGTACCGGGACGGATCATCGCCTTCGCCATCTATATCATCGCCATCGCCTTGTTGATGATCCAGCCGGACTTCGGCCAGTCCGTCCTGCTGACGCTTTGTTTCGGTGGAGTTTTCTTTGCTTCCGGCCTGTCCTGGATCTGGGTCGCCGGGCTCGGCTCGCTGGCGGCAGCGGGCTCCGCCATGGCCTATTTGACCTTTCCCCATGTGGCGAGCCGGGTGCAGCGCTTCCTGGATCCGGAGAGCGGCGATACCTATCAGATCGACCGGGCGATGGAGGCGATTTCCCGCGGCGGTGTCGCCGGGGTCGGGCCGGGCGAGGGCGAGGTGAAACACTTCCTGCCCGATGCGCATACCGATTTCATCTTCTCCGTTGCCGCTGAGGAGTTCGGTCTTCTCGCCTCGCTCTCCATCATCGGCCTTTTCTCGATCCTGGTTGCGCGGGCCTGGGGCCAGGCGATGCAATTGCGCGATCATTTCGCCCAGCTCGCAGTCGCTGGTCTGGCGCTGCAATTTGGACTTCAGGCGCTTGTCAACATCGCTGTGAACTTGAACCTTATCCCGCCGAAGGGCATGACTTTGCCATTCGTTTCTTATGGCGGGTCGTCCATGCTCGCGCTGGCTTTCGGAGCCGGCCTGATGCTGGCCTTCACCCGCCGTCGCCCGGGTGCCTATTCCGCATGACGCCACGCCGTTGTTTGATTGCCGCCGGTGGAACCGGTGGACACATGTTTCCCGCTCGCGCCGCTGCTGAAGCGCTTATTGAACGAGGCTGGCAGATCCGCCTCGTGACCGATGCGCGTGGCCGCAAGCATACCGAGGGGTTTCCCGCTGTCTCCATTGACGAGATCCATGCGGCGAGCCCATTCACGAAAAATCCGATCAAACTGCTCAAGGCGGGCGTTGAACTGACCCAGGGGGTCGCCCAGGCGCGAGAAATCGTCACCTCATGGAAGCCGGATGTCGTTGCGGGTTTTGGTGGATATCCAGCATTCCCGGCTTTGGCCGCGGCGCGGATCGCCGGCATTCCCTATTGCATTCACGAGCAGAATGCGGTGCTGGGCCGGGTGAACCGCACCTTTGCCGCTAAGGCAGGCTTTATCGCATCGGGATTTGAGCGCCTTGACCTCCTGCCCGAGAGTGCCAAGCGACGCCATATCCTCACCGGTAATCCACTGCGTGATCCCATCGTGGACGCGCGGGCCGCCGGCTATCCGGCCGTAAGCGAGAGCGGGCGTTTATCCCTCCTGGTCCTGGGAGGGTCGCTGGGCGCACGGATATTGTCGGAAACGGTCCCGACCGCGATTGCAGCCCTCCCGGAAAAGCTCAAATCTCGCCTTGATATCGTCCAACAAACACGCGAGGAAAACCTCGCCATGGCGCGTGAAACCTATGAAAAAGCCGGCGTGAACGCTGTATGTGAGCCCTTCTTCGATAATGTCGGAGAGCTTTATGCCAAAGCGCATTTGGTGATCGGGCGCGCCGGTGCATCCACCGTATCGGAAGTCATGGGAGTGGGGCGTCCGGCGATTTTCTGCCCGCTGGGCATTGCCATGGACGACCACCAGACCGCCAATGCGGAAGGTATGAAGACCGCGCTGGCCGCGGATGTCCTGCGCGAAAGCGACTTCACCCCTGAAAAACTGGCGGCGCTGCTCGAAGCCCGCCTTGGCAATCTTCAAGATCTGAGTGAGCGCGCTGCGGCCGCCCGCTCATTGGGCCGTCCTGACGCTGCCGATGCGCTGGCCAAGGCTGTCGATGGTCTCGTTACCGGAGCTGTTCAATGAATTTCACCGCCTTGCCTTTCCCGGTTGGTCCGGTTCATTTCGTCGGTATTGGCGGTATTGGCATGTCTGGCATTGCCGAGGTGATGCTCAATCTGGGCTATAAGGTTCAGGGCTCGGACATCAAAGCCAATCCCAATGTCGAGCGTCTGCGCAAGGCGGGGGCGAAAGTCGCCATCGGCCACGCCGAGGAGAATGTCGAAGGGGCCGGCGCGATTGTCGTGTCCTCGGCGATCAAGCCGGACAATCCCGAACTCGTTGCAGCGCGCGCGGCGAAAATCCCGGTCGTGCGCCGGGCTGAAATGCTCGCCGAGTTGATGCGTCTGAAATACTCCGTTGCGGTAGGCGGAACCCACGGCAAGACCACCACGACCTCTTTAACCGCGGTCCTGCTGGATGCGGCCGGGGTCGATCCGACCGTGATCAATGGCGGGATTATTTCGGCCTATCAGTCCAACGCCAAGGTCGGTCTGGGAGACTGGATGGCGGTGGAGGCCGATGAAAGCGACGGCTCTTTCCTCAAATTGCGCTCCACCGTGGCGATCGTCACCAATATCGATCCGGAACATATGGAGCATTACGGCGATTTCGATACGCTGCGCGATGCCTTCTACCAATTCGTCGAAAACCTGCCCTTCTACGGGTTTGCGGTGCTCTGCACGGACCATCCGGAAGTCCAGTCCCTGGCAAGCCGTGTCGATAATCGCCGCGTGATCACCTATGGCTTCAATCCGCAGGCCGATGTGCGCGCCCATAATCTGCGCGCTGAGCCGTCCGGAACGACATTTGACATCACCTTCCGCCTGCGCGGTCAGGCGGAAGAAATCTGGAAGGATGTCTTCCTGCCAATGGTGGGCGAGTTCAACGTTCTCAACACCCTGGCGGCCCTGTCGACATCGCGGGAACTCGGCCTGACCGAGGACAAGGCCAAAGGCGCGCTTGCGGAGTTTGGCGGTGTGAAGCGTCGCTTCACCCAGGCTGGCAGCTGGAAGGGCGCGACGATCATCGATGATTACGGTCATCACCCGGTGGAGATTGCCGCCGTGCTGAAAGCCGCGCGCCAGGCCTCAACCGGTAAAGTCCTCGCCATCGTTCAACCGCATCGCTATTCGCGTCTCGCTGATCTGTTTGAAGACTTCTCCACCTGTTTCAATGATGCGGACACGGTGATGGTAGCTGATGTCTTTGCCGCCGGCGAAGCTCCGCTTGAAGGCTATGACCGCGATCATCTCGTCGAAAGCCTGATCTCCCACGGCCATCGCGAGGCCATTGGCGTGACACGTAATCAGGTGGCCGCGGAAGTGAAGGCACGCGCAGGCGAGGGCGATATTGTCATTTTCCTCGGCGCCGGCGACATCACCCAATGGGCCTATGCGCTGCAGGGCGAGTTGGAGGCGCTGGATTGATGAACCTCATCGATCGGCTTCCCAAGCTTCGCGGCAAATATATCGAGCAGGCTCCGCTTAAGGATGTCACCTGGCTGCGTGTCGGTGGTCCGGCGGATGTTCTTTACCTGCCTGCCGACGAGGCCGACCTGTCGCGCTTTCTGGCTGAGACGCCGGAGGATATCCCGGTTCACATCCTCGGCGCAGGCTCTAACACGCTGGTGCGTGATGGCGGGGTGCGTGGTGTGGTGATCCGGCTGGCGGGGCCTTTCGCCAAGGCCGAAGCCATCGGTGATAACCGCGTGCGTGCCGGTGCCGGGGCGCTGGACAAAATGGTCGCCAAGACTGCGGCCAAGGCTGGCATTGCGGGCCTGGAATACCTTGTGGGCGTACCGGGCACGATTGGCGGTGCGCTTCGGATGAATGCCGGCTGTTATGACCAGGAGACCCAGGATGTGATCGTCGAGGCGGTTGCTCTCGATCGCATGGGACGCCGCATTGTCGCCAAGCCGGACGAGCTTGCCTATGCCTACCGTCATTGCGGAGCGCCGGACGACTGGATTTTCACGCAAGCCGTGTTTGAGGGCAGCGCGGATGATCCTGATGCGATCCTTGAGCGCATGGATGAGATCACTGCACGCCGCGAAGCCACCCAGCCCATTCGCGAGAAAACCTCCGGTTCAACCTTCGCCAATCCCGACGCGCCGGGCACGCCCAATCAGCGCAAGTCCTGGCAATTGATCGATAGTGTCGGGGGGCGCGGCTATCGGGTTGGCGGTGCTCATTTTTCCGAGCAGCACTGCAATTTCCTGATCAATGATGGCAGTGCGACCGCAGCGGATCTCGAACAGGTCGGTGAGGATGTTCGTGCCCGCGTGAAGGAAAAGCACGGCGTCGAGCTGCGCTGGGAAGTCAAGCGTATCGGGGAAAAGGAAAGCCAGTCATGAGTAAACGTATCGCCGTCCTTCTGGGTGGGCTTTCTCCTGAACGCGATGTCTCTTTGGTCTCCGGCAAGGCTGTGGCCGAGGGGCTGCGCGAAAAGGGCTTTGATGTGATTGAAATCGATGCTGGTCGTGACCTTTATGATCAGCTGGTCGAGGCGAAGCCGGATATTGTTTTCAATGCCCTGCACGGGGAGTGGGGCGAAGATGGCATGGTGCAGGGCGTGCTGGAGCATTACGGCAAGCCCTATACGCATTCCGGCGTTCTGGCCTCTTCCCTGGCGATGAATAAGCAGATGGCGAAAGACGTTCTGCGTGCGGCGGGTATTCCCTGTCCCGAGGGCGTGATCGTCAATCGTTTCGAGGCGGCGAAAACCCACGCGATGAAACCGCCCTATGTGGCCAAGCCCAATGCGCAGGGCTCGTCTGTTGGCGTTCATATTGTTCTGGAAGGCGCCAACCGTCCTCCGGCTGATCTTGCCAGTGAAGCCGATGGTCTGGGCGATGAAGTCCTGGTCGAGCGCTATGTGCCGGGGCGAGAACTCACCGTGGCGGTGATGGAAGACAAGGCCTTGGCCGTCACGGAGATTATCCCCAATACCGAGTTTTACGATTACGAAGCCAAGTATGCCGCTGGCGGTTCGGATCATATTTTACCAGCGCCTGTGCCGGAAAAAATCACTCAACTGGCCAAGGAATTGGCGCTAAAGGCGCATAAAGTCTTGGGTTGTAGGGGGTTGACGCGTTCTGATTTTCGTTATGACGAATCAGCGAATCAGCCCTTGTGGTTACTCGAAATTAATACTCAACCGGGCATGACTCCTACCTCGTTGGCGCCAGAACAGGCGCTTTTCTGCGGGATCGCGTTTCCAGATCTCGTTGAATGGATGGCGGAGAATGCGTCGTGTCGAAGGTGAGGCGCGGCGGACCGAAGAAACCGGTCCGGCGTAGAACCAAAACCAGGGCCGCCGCGGTGTCCGCACCGCGGCGTTTGAGTAACTGGGTACAAGCTCAGATCCGTAGTGCGCGTTACCGGGTGGCCAATGCTGCCCGCTTAGGCGGTCTGGCTCTGGCAGTGATTGCTGGTGTCATGATTGCGGGCGTAACAGCGTTCGGTCAGCTTGATGATGTCGTCGAGCTCGCCGCCTCCCATGTCGAAAACCGTTTAGCCAATGCCGGCTTTGCCATTGAGACTGTCGATGTCTCCGGTGCGCACGGCCGTCTGGCTGAGGATATTGTTCTGGCAACAGGCCTTCATGGCGGTCAGTCGATTTTCTCGATCGATCCCGTTGATGTGCGCGACCGTGTTGAGGCTTTGCCCATGGTGCGCACGGCTTCTGTCGCACGTCTGTGGCCGGACAGCGTGGCCATTGTGGTGGAGACCCGTGAGGCCTATGCGCTCTGGCAGATGGATGGCGCGCTTCGCGTTATCGATACCGAAGGTGCGGTGATGGGCGAAGCCAATGTTATGGATCCGCCGGATTTGCCGCTGGTCGTCGCTGAAGGCGCCAATGATGCTGTCGTCGAAATCGTTGAAGCCCTGCGTCGTTATCCGGCGATTGGGGACAGCGTGGTTGGCGCGGTGCGTGTGGGCGATCGCCGCTGGAATTTGCGTCTGGAAAACGGCGCGGATGTGAAACTGCCGGAAGGCGATGTGAACGCCTCCATGGCCATTCTCGCGCGCTTGCATGCAGAGCGCGGCGTATTGCGCCTGGCAGCCGAGAGTTTTGATCTGCGTGGTGAGGGTGATCTCATCGTGCGGGCTCTGCCGGATCGGGCAGCAGCAGCGGGAATGCGGGAGCGTGACGCATGACGATTTTCTCCTTCCTCAAACCGCGCTCGGCCGGCTCGACGGGAACCCCGAATGCCAATGGCGTGTGTGCCGCGCTTGATGTGGGCTCTTCCAAGATCGCCTGCTTTATTGCCAAGACCGATCAAACCATTGCCGGGCCGCGTCCGCGCATGGTCGGCGTCGGCCATCAATCCAGCCGCGGTGTGCGCGGTGGTGCTGTTGTCGATATGGATGCGGCGGCGGATGCGATCCGGTCCGCAGTTGAGCAGGCCGAACGCATGGCGGGGCAAGCGGTGACGTCGGTCAGCGTGACCCTGTCCTCCGGCCAGCCGACTTCCACGCGTCTGGCGGCCGAGATTGATCTGCATAATCGCGAGGTCAATGAACGCGATCTGCGCCGCCTTCTCGATGGCGCCATGTCTGAATTTCACGCCGAAGACCGCATGGTCTTGCACGCCATTCCGCTGGCTTGGTCCGTCGATGACCATCGCGGTATCCGTGATCCGCGCGGCATGTTTGGCCGCACGCTCGGCGTCGAGGTTCATGTCATCACCGCCGCGGTTGGACCGCTGCGCAATCTTCTGACCTGTGTCGAGCGTTGCCATCTCGATCTGAAGGGCGTCGTGGCGACGCCCTATGCCTCATCACTGTCCGCCCTGGGCGATGACGAGGTCCAGCTGGGTGCGACCTTGATCGATATGGGTGCGGGCGCGACCTCCGCCGCGGTCTTTGCCGATGGCGCGCTTTTGCACATTGATGCGGTTCCGGTCGGCGGTGCTCATGTCACCGCGGATGTGGCGCGCGGGCTGTCCACGCCCTTGAGCGCTGCGGAACGTTTGAAAATCCTCTATGGCTCGGCCCTGGATAGTCCGGATGACGATCAGCAGATGATCGAAGTACCGTCGGTGGTGGGAGAGGAGAGGGCAGCGTATGGCTCAGCCCCGCGCTCTCTCCTCAACTCCATCATCCGTCCGCGCCTTGAGGAAACTTTCGAGCTGATCCGGGATCGGCTTGAAGCGGCTGGTGTTGCCGAGGCCGGCGGGCGCCGCATGGTGCTGACCGGAGGCGCGGCGCAATTGCCCGGGGCCTGTGAACTGGCGACCCGCATTTTTGGAAAACAGGTCCGCATGGCCGGTCCCAGCGGTATTACCGGTCTGGGCGATGCGGTGGCTGGACCCGCCTTCTCCGCAGTTTCCGGCGTGGTGCGCCGCGAGACACGGGGCGCAGCAGAAGCCATCTCCGGGCCGCCGCGCATGGGCCAGGCACTCAATGTGCGGCGACGCGCGAGCGGGGATGAGCCCCGCGGGGCGGCTGCCATGTGGCGCTGGCTGGCTCAAAGCTTCTAAAGCCGGGTCTGTATCCCTCAGACAGACCAAACCCTGCCATTTTCTTCTCATTTAATACTCGCCTTAACCCTCGTTTAAGGGTGTCGGGGCGAGAGTGTTTGGCGAAAATTCGTTAACCTTACTTATCCGTATACGGGGTCACCCATGACGCTGAATCTCTCCATCCCGGAAACGACCGAACTGCGGCCGCGCATCGTCGTCTTTGGTGTCGGTGGCGCAGGGGGTAACGCCGTCAACAACATGATCGAAGCCAAGCTCGAAGGCGTCGATTTCGTTGTCGCAAACACGGACGCTCAGGCGTTAACGCGTTCATTGACCGATAAGCGGGTCCAGATGGGCGCCTCGATCACCGAAGGTCTTGGTGCAGGGGCCCGTCCTGAAGTGGGTGAACAGTCTGCGGAAGACTCCATTGATGAAATCCGTGAGCACCTTGCCGGTGCGCACATGGTCTTCATCACCGCTGGTATGGGCGGCGGTACGGGCACAGGCGGTGCTCCGGTCGTTGCGCGGGCTGCGCGTGAAATGGGTATTTTGACGGTCGGCGTGATCACCAAGCCTTTCCATTTTGAAGGCACGCGCCGGATGAAACTGGCAGAAAGCGGGATCGATCAGCTGCAAGAGCATGTCAATACCCTCATCGTGATCCCGAACCAGAATCTCTTCCGCATTGCGACGGAAAAGACGACGTTTGCCGAGGCCTTCTCCATGGCCGACCAGGTTCTGCACTCTGGCGTGCGGGGCATTACGGACCTCATGGTTATGCCGGGCCTGATCAATCTCGACTTCGCTGATGTGCGGGCCGTGATGAATGAGATGGGCAAGGCGATGATGGGCACGGGTGAGGCCGAGGGCGAGAAGCGCGCCATTGAAGCGGCGCAAGCTGCCATCTCCAACCCGCTGCTTGACGATGTCTCGATGAAGGGCGCGACGGGCGTTCTCATCAATATCACTGGCGGCTACGACATGACCTTGTATGAGGTCGATGAAGCCGCGAACGAGATCCGCGCTGAAGTCGATCCGGATGCCAATATCATTGTTGGCTCGACCTTTGACGAAAACATGGAAGGCTCCATGCGTGTCTCCGTTGTCGCGACCGGCATTGGCGCTGAAGCGATGGTGGCCCCGGATCCGCGGGCGCGGTTGCGCACGCCGGCTCCGGTCGAGCGCCCGGTTGTTGAGCGTCCATCCCTGGACCGCCAGCCTGTTGAGCGCCAGCCGATTGAACGTGCCGTGGCAGAGCGAACGGCTGCTGCCAGCCAGGCCTCGGAAGGATCCAATGATCACATCCTGCCCTGGAAGCGGATGAATACGGATCGCCCGGGTCGCATCATGGCGGAGCAGAGCCAACCGGGCGATGAACGCCAGGAGATCCCGGCCGTTGAAGAGCGTCCGATTGAACAACCGGTCCAAAAAGCCGTGGGTGCTGAACATTATAGCGAGCAGCCCGTTGGTCAGCAGACCCCTATTGCGCCGACGGCAGCGGAAACGCCGCAAGTGCTGGCCGACCAGGCGCGTCTGCAGCAGGAGGCCGCGGCTCTGAACGCGCGTTATGAACAGCGCCGGGCCGCGTCCACATCGACCCAGTCTTCACCTGCGCAGTCCGCACCGCAGCCGAAAGCGGAAGCAGAAGAGCCCAAGCGCGGTTTCTCTCTCTTTGGCCGCCGCCGCAAGCCGGCTGAACCGGCGCCGAAAACTGCTCCGGAGCCTGTCGCTGAAAAACTGCCGCCGGTTCAGGCGCCGCGCGCGCCGTCCGGCGATCTCTTCGGCGACAGCCTGGATGAGGGCGATCTGGAAATCCCGGCCTTCCTGCGTCGCCAGGCCAATTAAAGGTCAATTGAAAATCAGTTTCTTAGACGGGGTTGCATGGATTGCGCCCCCGTTTTTCTTTAAGGCACCTGCTCTATGAATTAACTCCGGCCAAGCTTGAAAAGGCCATCTCGCAACTGCGTAACAAAGCGCAACAAAGCTTTAATTGAAGCCTGGCCCATAAAGTCTTTTTATGTAGGCGAGGGGCGGCAGGAATGTCGCAATAAATAGAATTAATAGCGACGGCGAGTGTGTTGTGATTAACCGGCAAACATTGGCGGCACCCGTAGTATGTGCAGGCGTGGGGCTGCACACCGGAGAACGTGTCCGCCTGGCGCTGCAGCCTGCACCGTCTGGTACGGGCGTGGTCTTCATCCGATCTGATGTTACCGATCAAGATAATCGCATTGAGGCGCGAGCCGATGCGGTCACCGGCGTGCGCCTGGGCACGACGATCGCGAATGAGGCGGGGGTTTCCGTCGCGACCGTTGAGCACCTCATGGCAGCCCTGGCCGGTGTTGGTGTTGATGATGTGATCGTGGATATCGACGGTCCGGAATTGCCGGTCATGGACGGTTCGTCCATGCCGTTCGTCGAGCTGATCCACAATGTTGGCCTGAAGCAGCAGGCGATGCCGCGCCGCGCTATTCAGGTGCTCAAGCCGGTCACCGTCGAGACGGAAGGCCGCCGCGCCAGCTTCCTGCCGGCCCTGAAGCCGATGATTGAGGTCGAGATCAGTTTTGAACATCAGGCGGTCGGTCGTCAGACCTGCGTATTTGATGTGACACCGGATATTTTCGCCGAGGATATCGCAGGGGCCCGGACTTTCGGTTTCAAGAAAGATTTCGACACCCTGCTTGCAGCGGGCCTGGCACGTGGCGGGTC
The DNA here is from genome assembly GCA_018222865.1 of Alphaproteobacteria bacterium. GTDB lineage: Bacteria > Pseudomonadota > Alphaproteobacteria > Caulobacterales > Maricaulaceae > Maricaulis. The sequence continues at coordinate 170,975 of JAAEZM010000007.1, read as the reverse complement.
CATGGATAATGCCATCGTGCTCGATGAGACCGGTGTGGTGAATCCGGAAGGCCTTCGTTTCAATGATGAATTCGTGCGTCACAAGGCGCTCGATGCCCTCGGGGACCTTTATCTCGCAGGCGCGCCAATCATTGGCCGCTATTCCGCCAGCCGTCCGGGTCATTCGATCAATAATGAGGCGCTGCGCGCGCTTCTGAACGATCCGACGGCCTGGAAATGGGTGCCTATGCGCGGTGGTGTGGCGCAGGATGTCGCGCTGGCGAACTCGTAAATCCGCAGGTCTGAATGACAGCGGACTTTTGCGCTGGCAAATCATCGGTTACAAGAAACTCAGTTCGATGCATTCGCATCTTAGAAACCATTCGAGTCCTGTGCCGATGTCCGTAATTAAGCGTCTGCTATTTCCTATCGTTCTCGGCGGCACCCTGGCTGCCTGCAGCAATAATCCGGACACGGCGGTTGAATACGTCGAACGTCCGGCTGAGGCGATCTACTCTGCCGGTTTCGACCAGATGGAGCGCAACCGCTACCGCATGGCAGCGGCTCTGTTTGATGAGGTCGAGCGTCAGCACCCGTATTCGGAATGGGCACGTCGCTCCATGCTCATGGCGGCCTTCGCGAATTATCAGGCACGCAATTATGAGGAAGCGATCTCTGACGCCCAGCGCTTCATCTCTCTGCACCCGGGCAACTCCAACGCAGCCTATGCCTATTATCTGGTCGCGCTTTGCTATTTTGAGCAGATCATGGACGTTGGTCGCGATCAGCAGACCACGCAGCAGGCCATGGATGCGCTGGAACAGGTTGTCCGTCGTTTCCCCAACAGTCGCTACGCTCTTGATGCGCGGTTGAAAATCGATATGACCCGCGATCACCTTGCGGGTAAGGAAATGGATGTTGGACGCTGGTATCTGCGTCGCAACTATCATCTCGCGGCAATCAATCGCTTCAGCAATGTGATCTCCGAATATCAGACCACAACGCACACGCCGGAAGCCCTGCACCGCCTGGTGGAATCCTATGTCGCTCTCGGCATTGATAGCGAGGCGCGCCAGGTCGCGGCCGTGCTCGGTTATAACTTCCCGGGTAATGAGTGGTACGAGGCCAGCTATGACCTTCTGACCGCGGAAGGCATTACGCTGGATGTGGATCTGGAACGCGAAGACCCGTCCTATTTCGAACGCGCTTGGCGCCGCCTCTTTGGCTAGTCTGGAAAGGCTGCGATCACGCTGAATGCTGCAATCTCTTTCGATCCGCAATGTGGTTCTGATTGATGCGCTGGATGCGGGCTTTGAGGGCGGCCTATCAGCCCTGACCGGCGAAACGGGGGCCGGTAAATCCATTCTTCTCGGGGCTTTGGGCCTGGCCGTGGGGGCACGCGCTGAGCGGACGCTTGTGCGTGCTGGTGCTGATGATGCGCGAGCGATCGCGGAATTCGAGCTGGCGGATCACCATCCCGTTGCGGCAATCCTGGCCGAGGCCGAGATTGAATATGACCGGGCAGAACCCTTAATCCTGCGCCGCCGCTTGACCGCAGACGGCAAGAGCCGGGCGCATATCAATGATCAGCCCGCCAGTGTCTCTCTGCTCAAACAACTCGGTGAAACCCTTGTCGAGGTTCATGGTCAGCATGATGGTCGGGGTCTCATGGATCCTAAAACCCATCTCGGATTGCTTGATGGCTATGCCGGCCATGCCGCGCTGTTGGCCGCGTGCCGGGCAGGGTGGAAAGCCTATGCCGATGCGCGGCGTGACCGGGACGAGCTGATTGCTTCAACCCAGGCCAGCCAGGCCGAGCAGGACTTCCTCCAGCATGCCGTGCGTGAGCTGGATGAGCTGGCGCCGCGTGCCGGCGAAGAAGCGGCCCTGGCGGAAGAGCGTCAATTCCTGATGGGGGCGGAAAAAGCCGCCAGCGAGTTCGCAGATGCGCAAGCCGCCCTGTCCGGTGAAGGTGGCGGGATGGAGAACCGCCTCAATGCGGCGCTTCGCGGATTGGAGCGGATACGCGAGCAAATTGGCGAGGGCGCTGGTGAAGCTGCTTCGGCTCTTGATCGTGCTGCCAGTGCCATTGACCGGGCGCTGATCGAGTTTTCCGAAGCCCATGAAGCCCTGGCCGATGCAGAGCGCGCGTTTGACGTGGAGCCGGGCCGGCTGGAACAGGTTGAAGAACGGCTGTTTGCGCTGCGCGCTGCGGCGCGCAAGCATGGTGTGGAGGTTGAGGGGTTGGTAGATTTGCGCACGCGCTTTGCCGATCAACTCGATGCCATCGAGCATGCGGGTGATCGTCTCGCCGAAGCGGAAAACAGGCTGACCGCAGCACGGGCCGTCTATGAAGATGCAGCCTCGGCTTTATCGGCCAGCCGGAAGGCGTCTGCCGAGGCGTTGGCGGTCGCGGTTGGTGCCGAATTGCCGCCCTTGAAAATGGACAAGGCGCAGATCCGCGTGGGTGTGGAATCGGATGAGCAGGCTGGCAATGCGCGCGGCTGGGACAAGGTCGCGATTGAAGTCTCCACCAATCCGGGCGCGCCCTTTGGCCCATTGGACAAGATTGCCTCTGGCGGCGAGCTGTCGCGCTTTGCGCTGGCACTCAAAGTCGTGCTGGCCGGGGATGATGATATGCGCGTGATGATCTTTGACGAGGTCGATCAGGGCGTAGGCGGAGCGGTAGCTGATGCCGTTGGTCGCCGTCTCAAACAGCTTTCGCGGTCTGGACAGACACTGGTCGTTACGCACTCTCCGCAAGTGGCTGCCCTGGCAGATCATCATTGGAAGATTGAGAAATCCGATGATGGTCAAGGCGGTATGCGTACGACGCTTCGCCGGCTCACAGGCGAGGAACGCCGCGAGGAAATTGCGCGCATGCTTTCCGGCGCAGACATTACAGACGCCGCCCGGGCCCAGGCCGACGCCCTGATGGCCGTCGAAGCCTAGGCGAGCTTCAGCACAATTACCGCCACCCTGACGCGGGTTTGACCTGCGCAGGCGTCGGTCTGGGCCTAGTTTCCAGGGCGCGCCCGAGCGTGAGCGTGGCACCGATCCGCCCTATGAACTGGGTCCCGGCTTGCGCCGGGATGACGATTAGAGAAAAGAGGATAACCCGTCCCTTATCCCCGCCCCGAAAACCTGAGCGATAATCCCCCTCGATCCATTCCACTGAAGAGGCGTGACGACGTCAGTTGCGGGGATGGGTGTGCGGAGCTTGTCCGCCCTTGGCCGGTGACGCGGCACAAGGTCCGGCAAGGCGGTCAGTCCGGTCCGATGGCACTAAACGCCCGACCTGAATACCGGCTGACTTGGACACGGGGGCGAGAGCGTCCGGGAAAACTCCGCGTGCGGGAGGCTTGTCGAGCCACTCACATTAATAACGCTATCCGGCCCGTCCGGCCTCCCGCATGCCTCTTCACCTCCAGGCGCCAAGCGTCGTGGAGCTTTCAGTGCATTCCCAATCTCGACCTGGGCCGCGAGCTGGCCAAATATGATCGCAGACTGATTCTGGAGCCGGCCATGAGCGCGCTTAAAGACGTTGAACACCTCACCGAGAGCGAAGCGCGCGATGAGCATGCGCGCCTGGCGAGGGAAATCGCGAAACATGACAAGGCGTATTATCAAAACGATGCGCCGAAGATCTCCGATGCCGCCTATGACGCCCTGCGCCAGCGCCTTGAAGGCATTGAAGCGCGCTTTCCCACACTGGTTGACCTGTTCAGTCCGAGCCAGCGTGTTGGTGCCGCGCCATCTGGCAAGTTTGGCGAGATCCAACATGCGGTGCCCATGCTTTCCTTGGGCAATGCCTTTAATGATGAGGATGTCGCGGATTTTATCGGTCGGATTCGACGGTTTTTGGGGCTTGGCGACACGGAGGCTGTGGCGATCACCGCCGAGCCGAAGATTGATGGGCTTTCCGCCAGCCTGCGCTATGAAAACGGGCGCTTGATCCATGGTGCCACTCGCGGTGATGGCGCCAGCGGCGAGGATGTCACCCGCAATCTCCTGACCCTGGATGAAATCCCGGAGGTCTTGCCCGAAGGCGACTGGCCAGAGGTGCTGGAAGTGCGTGGCGAGGTCTATATGTCTCATGCGGACTTCGATGCGCTGAATGCGCGCCAGCGCGAGATCTCCAAGCCCGAGTACAAAAATCCGCGCAATGCGGCAGCCGGGTCGCTTCGTCAGATTGATCCGGCCATGACGGCTCAGCGTCCCTTGCGCTTTTTCGCCTATGCCTGGGGCGAGGTGAGTGAACCGCTCAGCGATAGCCAGATGGGCGCGGTGGAGAAGTTTGCGGAATGGGGATTTGTCACCAATCCGCTGATGCAGCGCTGTGAGGGTGTTGAAAACCTGCTTGAGCACTACCGAGCCATCGAGGCCCAACGCGCCTCACTCGGCTATGATATTGATGGCGTCGTCTACAAGGTCGACCGGCTGGACTGGCAGGAGCGTCTGGGCTTTGTCGCGCGCGCGCCGCGCTGGGCGATTGCGCACAAATTCCCGGCAGAGCAAGCCACAACCCGTCTCGAGGGGATTGATATCCAGGTGGGGCGTACTGGTGCGCTCACACCGGTCGCGCGGCTAAAGCCGGTCACCGTCGGCGGGGTCGTGGTCTCAAATGCCACTTTGCACAATGAAGACGAGATCGCCCGCAAAGATGTGCGGGTGGGAGATATGGTGGTGATCCAACGCGCTGGCGATGTCATCCCGCAAATCGTCCGGGTTGTTGATCCTGAACGTCCCGGCCGGCCCGAGCCCTTTGCCTTTCCAACGGAATGTCCGGTTTGTAACTCCAGGGCCGTGCGCGAGCATGACGAGAAAACCGGCAAGCTGGATGCGGTCAGGCGCTGTACCGGTGGGTTGATCTGTGATGCGCAAGTGGTCGAACGCCTGAAGCATTTTGTCTCGCGCAAGGCCTTTGACATTGAAGGCTTGGGGACCAAGCAGATCGAAGCTTTTCACGCCGAGGGGCTGGTGAAGGAACCGGCCGATATTTTCACACTGCGAACACGCAATCTGGCCGGTGAAATCGACCCGCCCATCCAGACCCGGGAAGGCTGGGGTGAGACAAGTGCCGCCAATCTGTTCAACGCGATTGATGAGCGCCGCGCGATCGCGCTGGCACGTTTTCTCAATGCGCTCGGCATTCGACATGTCGGCGAGAATACAGCGGCCCTTCTGGCCCGGACCTATACAAGCTGGAACAGCTTCTGCGCGGCTTCAGCCCATTTGACCGATGAAGCGGTGCGGGCTGAGATGATGGGGATTGATGGTATCGGGAATGCGGCCGTCGAGGCGCTGGAGCAGTATTTTTCCGAGCCGCACAATCAAGATCTCATGGAGCGTCTGGTCGCACAGCTGGATATCCAGGATGCCGAGGCGATCTCCAGCGACAGCCCGGTCGCCGGCAAGACGGTGGTGTTCACAGGGACGCTGGAGCGCATGACCCGCGATGAAGCCAAAGCCAAGGCGCAATCGCTCGGTGCGAAGGTCGCCGGCTCCGTGTCAAAGAAAACCGATTATCTCGTCGCCGGACCCGGCGCCGGGTCAAAAGCCAAAAAGGCCGCTGATCTGGGCGTGGAGACCCTGACCGAGGATGAGTGGTTCAGCTTGATCGGCGAGGGGTGATCACTCCTCGGGCGGTGAAATCGGCATCAGGACGGCGCCATTGCGGATCATGCCGCTATTGCGGCCGAGATAGGCTTGTATGGCGTCTTCAAGGGTCTCGAGAGAGGAGACTTGGCAGCGCCCATGCTCAGCGAAGACGAGACCAAGCGCCGCGCGCTCTTCACTGCTCAATCCGTCGCATTCCGGCAAGTGACCAAAGAGTCGCCCGTCTGGATAGCGAAACACGGTCAGATAGACATAAAGCCCGTCTTCCAGCGCGTTGCGCGCGATCCAGCTGTCCGGGCCGATCTCATAGAAGGCCGCGCCTTGAAGCGGCATATTTTCTGTCTGCGATGATAGAATACCATCGACATAACCGACTTGGCCGATCCAGATGTCGCCGCCTTCAATTTCGCCATCCTCGTCGACCGAATAGCCCATATACCATCCCGGCTCGACCGGCCGGATATCGGGATCAACGTCAAACAGGGCGGTCTCTGAAACAAAGCAGCCTGACACCGTCAGGCTGAGCGCGGCTGTAAGCGCTATGCGTATAAATTTCTGCATCTTCTCCCCCAGTCTTGGAGAGAGCATGCCGGACGCTCATGCCGAAACTAAGGCAAGTGCTTTTCAGAAGGGCCTAGTCGCGGTTCGGACGGTATTCGCCATCAATCCGGGGTCGGCCATCATGTTCGGACAGATAGGTCAGCAAGACAGCGCTGAGCACATCCCAGCGGTCAATCCGGCAATACCCGTCGGTCATCTCCTCGAGCAGACCGTATGTCTCGCGAGCCGTGTCGGACAAGTCCGAACAGGAAGGATTGTGATAGGTCACCAATCCGCTGGGATAGACCCAGACCAGGCCAAAAAGATAATGCCTGTCCTCATTGACACTCTGAGCGGCAAAAATCCCAGGTGTGAGTTCGCGCAGGCGGATATTTTGATGCGGGAAAGCGTCTACGTCCGAGGCATAGCTCCAGCCTTCGCGTTCAATCTCCCCGGACCAGGTCGTGCGGTCAAATGGGCGGCCATCGGGATGATAGGGCCTGTGGTCATAAACCCCTTCCACGATGGGGAAATCGGCGGCGCGCCGGGTAATCAGAGCGTCTTCCGAGTAAAAGCAGCCGCTGGTGAAGACAGCGGCTGTGAGAATGACCAGAAGCGTCCGCATCAGGGCGTTGCACCGACCAGAGGTTCGGTGGCTTTGAGCAGCCAATCCGCGACCTCGCCCTCCAGAAGCGGGAGGATGCGCTTGCGGACATCGGCGTGGTAGGCATCCATCCAGCCCAGCTCTTGCGGGCTGAGCAAATGCAGATCGATCAAGGCGCGATGGATGGGCGCCATGGTCAGGGTTTCAAACCCAAGCATGGGACGCTCACCCTGGGCGATAGCCTGCGCATCCGTGACCACCTGCAGGTTTTCGATACGGATGCCGTATCCACCTTCCTTGTAATAGCCCGGTTCATTGGAAAGGATCATGCCTGGTTCGAGCGCGACAGCATTGGGCGCCTTGGCGATGCGTTGCGGGCCCTCATGCACGCCGAGGAAGGAACCGACGCCATGGCCGGTTCCGTGATCATAATCAAACCCGGCTTGCCAGAGCGGCAGACGCGCCAGCACATCCAGCTGGGTGCCCGTCGTTCCCTTGGGGAAGCGGACCATGGACAGGGCGATATGGCCCTTGAGGACACGGGTAAACTGAGTGCGCATTTCCGCGGTGGGCTGGCCGATCGGCACGGTCCGGGTGATATCCGTCGTACCATCGGGATACTGGCCGCCACTATCAACGAGGTAGAGCGAGCCTTCTGCGAGTTTCAGATTGCTCTCCTCGGAGACGCGATAATGCGCGAAGGCCGCGTTTTCCTGGGCGCCGGAAATCGTATCGAAGGATAAATCCCGCAGCTCGGGCAATTCCTTGCGGAAACTCTCCAGCTTGCGGGCGGCTTCGATCTCATCGACCTCGCCGGATTGCGCGTCTGTGTCGAGCCAGTGCAGGAAGCGCACAATGGCGGCGCCATCGCGGATATGGGCCTGGCGGGCGCCTTCCACCTCGGAGGCATTCTTCGCGGCCTTGGGCCGCATGACCGGGTCTTCCAGCTGCTGCACGCTGGCGCCGGACTGGTCGAGCTGATCAAAGACCCAGGCCGAAGCGGTGTTCGGATCGACGCGGACCGTCTTGCCTTCAAGTTCTGCGAGCCCCTGTGCGAACTCGCTTTCCGGGCGCAAGGCGACTTCATTGCCGAGATGCGAGCGGGTCTCGTCTGTCAATTTCTCCGGAGCGATAAACAAGGTGGCCTTACCCGCCTTGTCGAGGATCGCTGCCGACAGGGGCAGGGGCGAGCGCGAGACATCTCCGCCGCGAATGTTGAACAACCAGGCGATCGAGGGCGGTGCGGTAATGACGGCCGCATCAGCAGCGCCTCTTTCAATTGCAATACCGATGCGCTGGCGTTTGGAGGAATGCGCCTCGCCGGAATATTCAATCGGATGCGGATGGACCTGGGCCATGGGCGCCGCAGGGCGGTCAGTCCAGGCCAGATCGAGCGGATTGGTCTCGACGCTCACAAGTTCGACCCCGGCGCGTTCCGCAGCGACCTGCAAGCGCTCCAAGGCGGCTGGTGAGTGCAGCTTGGCATCATACCCGATTTTCTCGCCGGATTGGCCGTCTGTCTCGATCCAGCCGTGCAGGCCTTCATCGACCAGGTCGCGATAATCGAACAGATCGCCGTCAGCTTGCTGGCGAACCTGGGCGGTATAGCGACCATCGACGAAGACAGCGGCACGGTCCTTCATGACGATGGCGGCCCCGGCCGATCCGGAAAAACCCGAGATCCACAAGAGACGCTCATTGCAGTCAGGCAGATACTCATTGTCGTACTCGTCTTCGTGCGGGACGAGGAAGCCATCCAGCCCCTGTTTCGCGAGCTCTGCGCGCAGCTTGGGGAGATTGTCGCGACCATATTGCGGGCCGCCCTTAACGTCGAAAGTCTGTGAAATCATCTGGGTCATGGGCCTGACACTAGGCGCGTGGCGTGACGGTTTCAATCGCCCGTCTGCGTGCCATGCGAAACTGCAATTCGACCTTGGCCCAATAGCGCTTCCGCATTGCAGCAATTAGGGTCATCAGCACGCAGGAAAAGGAGACATGACCATGTACTCAATGGATGATTTTCTGCGGCTTCAAGGCCCGACCACAATGCGCCGCTCTGAGACTGCCCGTCAGAAAGCGGGTGTTCACACCCGTCCGCGCACCATGGATATTGAGGCCTTCCTTGCCGCATGCGGTCTGAAGGGCAAGCAAAAACCGGTCTAGCCGGCCTGGGCGGGGCGTTGAGCCACCAGGGTTTCCCAGCCTTCAATGGGCTCGCGACGGGTGACGACAAGCCCCGCAGTCTCATAGGCCTGTCGAACCCAGTCTTCCTGTTCGCTGAGTAAGCCGGACAGGATGACCCGGCCTTGCGGGGCGAGCGCCTTGGCGATGCCGGGCGCCAGCTCGACCAGCGGGCCGGCGAGTATGTTGGCGAAAATCAGCTGGAATTCGCGACCAGCAAGCTTGGGGTGATCGAGCCCCTCGGCAACAAAGATATCAAGGCCGGGCGTCGCGTTTTTCTGCGCATTGGCCCGGCTCTCTTCCACGGCCTCTGGATCGATATCTGAAGCGAGGATCTCGGCGTCCGGCAGGCATTTGGCAGCCGCGATTGCCAGAGCCGCGGTTCCACATCCCAGGTCAAAGATCGCCGCCGGGGTCTCACCTGCGCTGAGGAGTTCGTCAAAAGCCAGGAGGCAGCCCTTGGTCGTGCCATGATGCCCGGTGCCGAAAGCCGGGCCAGCTTCGATTTCCAGACCGATCTTGCCCTCTGGCAGCTGCTGCTTGTCATGCTCGCCATAGAGAATGAAACGCCCGGCATTGACGGGTTTCAAGCCTTCAAGGGAAAGCCGGACCCAGTCCTCATTCGGCAAAGGTCGGATTTCGGCAAGAATATCCTCTGCCAGGCCGGAGGCCGCCCGGAACTGAGCCTCATCGGGCGGATTATCAAAGAGCACATCCAGCCGAGCTGGAGAAGTGTCATCGAAAAGCGACCAGGACAGGGCGATCGGCGGATAGGCCTCATCCAGCTTCTCAACGGCATTGGCGAGGGTTTTGAAATCCGCCTGGGCAGTCAGGCGCCAAAGTGTAGACATGCAAGCTCTCCTTCGAGCTCGCGGTGTGACTGATCCGGCGCGAATTTGCAAACCTGTGATCACGAGCCGGGCAGATAAAGCTCTGTTATCTCAATGCGGGTGGCCTCACTGAGATTTGCTGACCTTCAGGAAATTCTATCAAAAATTGACGTGATTAACCACAGGTGGTAGCTCTTCGCCTCAAAGGTGGAGGGGTATATGTCGAAGTTCTGGCTTATTCTGGACAAGGCGCAAATTCACAAGAACCGGGATTTCCTGGGCGCCGAGGTCAAGTTCTACAGTTTTGCATCCGACAATAATTTCAGCTTGCCGCAATTGGATCAGCTGACGCAAACGCATGATGTGTCGGAGCGACGTGCAATCGTTCGCTCCGCTGCACAGGCCGTTCTGGGCGCCTGGGAAGGCGTACAGGTCGATCATATTCGCAGCAATCACGTCTTCGAATTCGGTGATACCGGCCGCGTGCTCTACAGCGCCAATGAAATCCCCAATGAGTTCCACTGGATCATGTTTGTCATCGATGTGGACAGTGATGTGCGTGATCTGGGCGCCCGGATTGATGAGCTCCTGCCAGACGAGAAGGTGGACAGTATCGCGAGCAATCTGCTGAAGATCGCCGGTGCGACCGCAACGCCACAAATCTCCGCGGCTCTTTCATTATCCAAGACACTGATCCGAGGCATAACCTCTTACTTCAAGCATGATGATAATGATCAGCTTGGGGTGGTCGAGCAGAGCTTCATTCGGCCTCTGCACTATCCGACCGGCAAGCGGACCAGCGTCGGAAACTCGGATCTGTCCGGCAATATGTATTACGACTACACGATCTTCGGGATCAACGAATGAGCCAAAAATGAGAGCTGTCTTTGTTCTCATTTTAATCCTGCCTGTCCTGTCCGGCTGTGCGCATATCGCAGAGCTGTTTTGCCGGGCGGACGGTCAGGCCATGGCGGCGTGGACGGTCCAGATTGATCAGGCCTACAGCGAAAACCGCGCGACTGAGATAGAGCGTCAATGTGGGGCGCAAGCCACAGACGCTTGCATCAGCCAGATCGGACCACAGCTTGAGTTGATCGAGATGCGACGCGTCAGCGCTCAATCGCGCTTGTCCGAACAGTGGCAGGAATACCAAAGCGGCGAGGCGGGGTGCCGCGCGACCCGGCGACTAGCGGCATATCTGATCGGAGCTGACGAGGCGGCCTAAGGCAGGTCGCGCAGGAAGTTCTCGACGACCTTCTTCTCGCCAGCCTTGTCGAATTTGACCGTGTATTTGGCGCCATCAGCCTTCTTCACGGTTCCATAGCCGAACTTGTCGTGGAAGACACGGTCGCCGGCCTTCCACTTGCCCTGTGTATCAGAGCCGCCGCTTTCAATCAGGGTCGCCTTGGCATTAATGGTGGGCGGATCTGAGCGCCGGCCGGATTGTGAGGATGCTTGATAGCGCTTCCAGCCCGGCGAAGAGTAGCTCGACTCCATAGGATCGGCGTTTGCCGTAAAGCTCTCACGGCCGGGGCCGCCATCATAATAACCGGTTTCCGAGCGGGCTTCGACGTGATCAATGGGGAGTTCATCGATAAAGCGTGAGGGGATGACGGCCTGCCAGCGGCCATAAATCATCCGATTGGCCGTGAAGGAAATAATGGCGCGCTCGCGCGCCCTGGTGATGCCGACATAGGCGAGGCGTCGCTCTTCCTCCAGGGAGCGCGTTCCCCCTTCATCGAGCGAACGCTGGGAGGGGAAAACGGTTTCTTCCCAGCCCGGCAAAAAGACGAGCGGGAATTCCAGGCCCTTGGCCGCATGAAGCGTCATCAGTGTCACTTCGTCTTCTTCGCTGGCCCGATCCGCATCAGTGACCAGGGAGACATGTTCGAGATAGGCTTCGAGCGTCTCCCATTCCCCCATGGACCGCACGAGTTCCTTGAGGTTTTCCAGACGTCCGGCAGCCTGGGGCGTCTTGTCCTCGCGGAGCATGGCCGTATACCCGCTTTCATCGAGGACGATTTCAGCGAGCTCATCGAGGCGTGAATGCTCGGACTGTTCGCGCCACCGTTCCACATCGCGCAGGAAGACTTGCAGGCCTGTACGCGCCTTGCCGCGGATCTCATCAGAGGAAACCATGACCCGGGCGGCTTCGCTCATCGGAACCTGCATGGCGCGCGCTGCCATGGCGATCTTCTGAACAGTGGTGTCGCCTATGCCGCGCTTGGGCGTATTGACGATACGTTCGAAGGCGAGGTCATCCTCCGGCGAGCGGACCAGGCGCAGATAGGCATGGGCGTCGCGGATTTCAGCGCGTTCGAAGAAGCGCGGTCCGCCGATGACCTTATAAGGCAAGCCCAGCATGATGAAGCGATCCTCGAAGGCTCGCATTTGCCAGGCGGCGCGGACCAGGACGGCTATATCGGAATAGGCCTTGCCTTGGGAGGACCAGTTTTCGATCTCCTCGGCAATAAACCGGGCCTCGGCCTCGCCATCCCAAATGCCGCGGACCTGGACTTTCTCGCCGCCCTTGTCTTCGGTCCAAAGCGTCTTTCCAAGGCGGGAGCGATTGGAGGCGATCAGGCCAGAGGCAGCCGCCAGAATGTGTTCTGTTGAGCGATAATTACGCTCCAGTCGCACCACATGCGCGCCAGGGAAATCTTTTTCAAAGCGCAAGATATTGTCGACCTCAGCACCGCGCCAGCCATAGATGGACTGGTCATCATCACCCACGCAGCAGATATTCCCGGTGCCCTGGGCAAGCAGTCGAAGCCAGAGATATTGCGACACATTGGTGTCCTGATACTCATCGACCAGGATGTAGCGAAACTTTTTGTGATATTCAGCCAGCACATCGGGATGGTCTTTGAAGATGTGCAGCGTGTGCAGGAGAAGATCGCCGAAATCGCAGCAATTGAGTGTCTTCAAACGCTCCTGGTAGATCGTGTAAAGGCCCTGGCCACGGCCCTCGGCGAAGGTCCATTTATCTTCTTCACTCAACTGGTCCGGCATCAGGCCGCGGTTTTTCCAGCCATCGATGAGCCCGGCCAGATGGCGCGGGGTCCATCGCTTTTCGTCGATGTTTTCGGCCTGGATGATCTGTTTGAGCAGGCGCAACTGATCATCGGTGTCCAGGATGGTGAAATTGGATTTCAGCTCTACCAGCTCGGCATGCCGGCGCAGGATTTGTGCGGAAACGGAGTGGAAGGTTCCTAACCAAGGCACGCCTTCCACCGCTTCGCCGATAATCTTGCCGACCCGTTCTTTCATCTCCCGGGCCGCCTTATTGGTGAAGGTGACCGCCAGGATCTGCCAGGGCTGGGCGCGACCGGTTGCCAGGATATGCGCCAGGCGCGTCGTCAGGACCCGCGTTTTGCCAGTGCCGGCCCCGGCGAGAACCAGGACCGGACCTTCCACCGCTTCCACCGCTTCTTTCTGTTCGGGATTAAGTCCGTCGAGATAGGGCGAGGGCGGCGCGGGACGCGCCATGTCTGAAATGGAGAGGTTGGACATTGCAATCAGGCCGAGATTTGAGTCGTATTCGGCTTAGTCTGGCCTGATTGCCTACAAATCCCAAGGGAGGGATGTGCGTTTGTTCGGTTTTTGTTCGTCGCCCGGCACGCTGCGCTAGGCTGCGAGGTCACCCGCCTTGGGGCCATACTTCATATCAATGCCGCGGATATGGGCGGAGAGCCAGAGTTTCAGGAAGGTCAAAAACCGGTCCGGAACCGTACCTCCACTCGCTTTGATCTCGTCTGCAAAGCCAGTGAACTTCTCGAGCAGATCCTTGTGAATCAGCTTGTGCGAGGCGAGCCCGGCATAGCCGGTCTTCTCCATATACGTCTCTTCATCGCGGAAATGATCAATGGTGACCTGAGCCAAACGGTCAACCAGCGCGATAACACTGGCTCCGGTCTGGCCGGCTTCGCGCGCATCATAGATCTTGTTCATCAGATCCAGGATTTGCTGATGTTCTCTGTTCATGTCGGCCACGCCGACATCCAGCGAGCTGTCCCAAGTCATCAGGGGCATAGGTCTTCCTCCAAAAATTTCACCCAGTTTGGAAGACCTGACTAAAACTGCGGTTAATGCGCGTGGCGCATTTTGACGCATGTCGCAACAGCCTGGTTGGGTTCAGGCGGCAATAGCGGGTCCGGCATACGGTCCGTCTCGCAGCAGGGCAAAGAAAGCATTCGGGACTTCGCCATTGAGGGCTCGGATCTCGTCTGCAAGGTCGCAGAAATCCGCGAGAAAGGCTTCATGCTGGAAGCTGATGGAGGAAAGGTCGCTGCCGTCTTGCTCGCTAAGTGCTTGTTCAAGGGTCTCAAACAAGTCCTCATAGAGCACGGCTAATTCATTGACTGTGTAGAGGATGCGCGGCCCGTGCCCGCCTTCGCCTTGCGCGACACGAAGCTCCAAAAGCGTCTCGTCGATCTGGCGACGGATCTCGCCAGTCCGGCAAGGAACGAACAGGGTAGCATTTTGCGCCATCGAATCCTCCAGGAGGGTGGTTAACCTTGGGAGGGCAAGGAAACCCGACACAACTCAACTCTACCATGAATTGTAAAATATTACACCAGTGCGTGAATTGCTTATGATCGGAAGAGCGGCTGGAAAGAAGGCTTTAACCGAACAGAGCGTCGACACCCGCCTGGACGTTTTCTTCCTCAAAGGCCGTTTCGCCATCAATACTGCCGTGAATGGCGCCAGACGCTGCGGCGATCAGTGGTTTGATCTCCTCCGTCGCCATTTGCGCGACCGCATGACAGATCTGAGGGCTTGTGGCCTCACGCAGGAAATCCTGTGCGCGCTGAACCTCTCCATCGATTTGCAGGATAAGGGTTTCAAGATGCGCACGCAGGGCACGCGGTGCCGCCTCGTAAGCGATAATTGCCAGTTCGCGATCCTTGAAGGCGGACATCTCGAAATGTTGCGCATAGCTGGCCGGACGCCATTCCAGAACATCTTCCGCACAATCCGGCATGTCAGGCAGCATTTCCATCAGCATGACCACTTCATTGAAGTGATTGAGATAATCCGTCGCCAGACCGGTGGTTGGATTGATATTGGCCGCGCTCAAGACCTCAGCACGCAGCGCGCCCTCGCCAAGCGTTTCACCCCCTTGAAGAGGCGCACCGTTACCGGCGGAATTGTGCGACGCATCCACTGCCATGCTGAACCAACTAGCCCAACATGATTACGGAAGCATTATTACCGTTCGAAACTTGGTGATAAAACGCACACCGGTTCTGAGGATTGAACGCGCCTATTGATGTTCTTCCTCGCTGATATCCGCCAGCGCTTTGGCGTAGGCGGCATGCGCGTCAGCCTTGGTGATCCAGCCGACAATCGCCTGATCGCCCTGGCGGCTGCGAACGGCCGCGCCGTCCAGATCCTCCGCATCGAACACACCCAGCGTGCGCCCAAGCGTATCATCTTCATAAACGCACACGCCGTCATCGATTTGCGCCCCCGCCCAGTCGCCAAGTGGCATCATGACGTCGCGGACCCGGATAGTTTGCAGGACAAGCCGACTGGATCCGCCGGAGATGTCGTAGCCGCGCGACTGTAACTGTTTCTGGAAAAGCGACCCGCCAAGTGCCGATTGTGTCAGCGCAGTTGCCAGAGAAACAGCGACAAGGACCGCAACAGCGGCTTCATAGCTGCTGGTGAGTTCAAATACGATCAGGGTGGTGGATAGAGGGGCACCGAGGACTGCGCCTGCAACAGCCCCCATACCGATGACCGCAAAGAAACCGGCCCCTGCGGTCTGGTCGCCCAGGATGACCATCATCATCAGGCCAAACGCCGATCCCAGCATGGCGCCAAGATACATGGAGGGGGAGAAGACACCCCCGGCAAAGCGAAAGGCCAGGGTGATCTGGGTGGCGATTGTCTTCAGCACGATCAGCAAGACCAGCTCGCCGAAGACATAATGTGTCGCGAGGGCGTTGGAGGTTGCCTCATAGCCCACGCCCAGTATCTCCGGTGCGATCAGGGCCAGAGCGCCAATTAGGATCCCTCCGGGAACGGGCAGGCTCCAAAGCGGTATTTTCCAGCGTTGCGCGTGGCTTTCCACGGTTTGCACACTGTTCAAGGTTCCGCGATCGAACAGGATGGCAAGTCCGGCTGCGGCGATGCCGAGAAGCGCGGCGGCAGGGTAGTCCCAAAGACTGGCCGAGAAGGTTTCCAGCACACCGAAGACCGGATCCGGACCCAGGTGGATTCGCACAATAAGCGCGCCGATAACACTGGCGACGGCGACAGGCGCAATGGTGCGCAAGGCGTAATGACCGAGCACGACTTCAAAGGCGAAAAGCGCGCCCGCAACCGGCGCGTTGAAACTGGCGGAGACGGCCGCGGCAGCGCCGCAGGCCAGAAGTGTCCGGCTGCCGCGTGGTCCCAAGCCGACCCCGCCGGACAGCCAGCTCGCGAGTGTGCCGCCCAGATGTACCGCCGGACCCTCGCGGCCCGCACTGGCGCCGCCGCCCAGGGAGAGTATGGCGAGCAGTGAGGAATAAAGTCCCGACTTCAGTTCAATCCGGCCGCCGCGAATGGCGCGCGCTTCGAGAAGGTCGGCAACGCCGCCGGCACGGGCGCCCGGGGCGAGGCCTGTGCGTTGTCCCAGCCACAAAAGCACGGCGATGAGAATGCCGGTCATGACCGGCACAAAAAACAACGCATACCAGGGCAGTGTCGCGGCGACGCTGGCCAGGTTTTCCTCTGTTGTTCCAAAGAAGAAGCGCTCTGTTGCCGCAATGCCGAGGCGCAATCCCAGCGTGGCATATCCCGCGAGGAGGCCGACCACGATCCCCATAGCCCAAAGTGCAGGGCCGCGACCGTCCTTGAAGGCCCGGATCAGCGGATGGGTCCGCGCGGAGGTTGGAGCGGTTTTCACGTTTGCGAACTTGCCGTTGGTCGGGCCGATGGGTCAAGGCGCGCTGAGGCGTTATCCCTCTTGCGTATAAAGCAAAACCCATACGCGTGTTGCTGATGCCAAGGGTTCGCTGCCGCGTGCTTCATCAATCTCGGCAATCAGGCTGGCGAGTGATTGATCCCGCTGGGCTGCCGCCTTGTCCAAGACCGCCCAGAACTCTGGCTCGAGGGACAGGCTGGTGCGGTGACCAGCAAGAGACAAGGAGCGTTTGAGCAAGGGCATACGCACTGAGTGCTCGCAGTATTGCCGAAAATCAAGCTTGGCCGTGCATCCAAGACGGCGAAAGCAGGCATCAAGTCTGTTGAAAAGCAGAATAGGGACATCACCATGCTTGCTCCGGTCTGGCGTTTTGCTTCAGCGCCTTTTCGTCTCATCCCCTGGTATATCTGGCTGGCGCTGGTCGCTATCGCCGCCTGGTTCGGGCGCAACATCCTTCTGATCATCGCCACAATTATCGCCTTCCACCCCATCCCGGTCCCGCCGCTCTTCCAGGGGGAGCCCGAGACGCTGGCCGAGGCGCAGTTGCAGGACTTGCAGCATTTTCGCCATGTACGCCGCAATGAACGCTCCCTTGATGCCGAGAGCCGCGCCGATTTCGAGGCGGCGATTGTCGCCCTGGAGGCGCGAGCCGGTTCGCTGAATGCGGCTGAGTTCCAGCTTGAATTGGCACGCCTGCAAGCGCGCATTGATAATGGTCACTCCAATGCCTCCGCTGCTCGTATGGTGGAGCCCTTTGATCGCGTACCATTCCGCACCAGCTGGATGGTGGATGAGCTGCGCGTTCTGCGCGTTCAGCCGGGTTATGAAGCCTGGCTGGGTGCGCGTCTCACGCATATTGGTGGGGTGGCTGTTGACGATGTGCTGGCGGACTTCCGCGATGCTTTTGGCGGTATCGACCCTTTCTATTTCACCTTTGCACCGCTTCTGCTTGAGGCCCCCGACTATCTGGCGGCGATCGGCATTGCTGATCCGGTCTATCGGCTGGAATTGATGACAGGCGAGATTGTCGAAGAGCGGATTGACCCGATTGCACCGATTGAAGGCGCAGCCCGCGTGTTCTCAGGTGATTTGCTTATGCCCTGGGTCAGCGAGGGGGAGAGCTGGATAGCGTTTGAACCCGCCGGCGACGCGCTGCTCTTGCGCAATCCAGAGCATGGTTACTGGTTTGAGCGCCTTGATGCGAGCACGGCCTATATCGCAATCCGGTCCAATTTTGATGATGAGAGTGGTGAGGCGCTGGCAGACTGGGTGTTGCGGGCCCGGGATGAGATTGACGCCATGGGCGTTGAGACCTTGATCGTTGATCAGCGTTTCAACTCCGGCGGTGACCTCACCCGGACGGCGCCTTTAATGCGAGCCCTTGGCGATATCGTTGGCGCTGACGGAGAGATTTTCATGCTGGCGAATGGCAACACATTCTCTGCCGGCGTCGTGAATCTGGCCATGGTCAAAGAGGCAGCACCGACCCAGACGCGTATTGTCGGCGCGCCGATCGGTGACCGCCTGCAATTCTGGGCGGAGGGATGGTGGTACTCCCTGCCAAATTCGGGTTTCCGGGCGCGTTATTCCACAGGCTTTTTCGATCTGCAGAATGGTTGCGAAGGGATTTTCATCTGTCCGTGGGGCAGTCTGCATGTCTTCCCGGTGATCGTGGATGATCTGGATGTTGATATTCCAGCTGGGTTGACATTCGAAGCCTATGCCCAGGGTCGCGATCCGGCATTAGAGGCGATTGGGATCGAATAAAGTCCAGAACAATCAGCTGATTGAGAGGCGGGCGTGCCATTGGTGCGCCCGCTTTTTCATGTCGGTTAAGAGCTTGCTTACCGAAGTCTGAAGAAGCAGGTGAAGATTTGAAACAAATCCATTAGGTCTTAGCATCGAGTAGTTTTAGGGCACTGTTATGCGTCGCTGGCACAAGCCGATATCGCTGACAAAACTGAACGCCAGCCGGGTTCCTGACCGGCCTGGCGTTTTTGTCCTGCTTGAAAGCCAGGATCGACTGAACTCAGTCCTGAAGATAATTCCGGCGCGTTCGCTGAAACGCGCCTTTTACGATGCGCTTGAGCCGAATGAAGACTATCGCCAGGCAATGCCTCGCGCGGCAATGTTTTTCGAGACATTCAGCGACGCCCCGGAGGCGGACCGCCTATTGAGCGAATATCGTCGCCGGCACGGCCGCAATCCGGTGCTCAACTCGCCCTACTGATGTTTCCTCCCCAGCCTGGCGGGGGAAGATGAGGCTCTGCTACTCGTCTTCGTCGCTATCCAGCTTCTTCGCTTCCAGCTCGCGCAGGAGCCGCTCGCGTTCCAGCCGCACCGGTTCGCTGAGTGCTTTCGGCGTCCCGAATTCCACCCGATTGGTCTCAGCCTGTTTGGCCTTGTCCTCGCGCTGCTTGCGCTTTCGGTATTGCCGCAGATTGATTGGTTTGGAGGTCATGAGTGGCTTATAGCAAAAAAAGCCGGGCACGAGGGCCCGGCTTTTCATTCGGTCTGGCTTTAAGCCTTAGGCCCGATCATCTGTTCCGGGCGTACGATGGCGTCGAACTGTTCCTCGGTGACAAAGCCCAGCTTCACCGCTTCTTCGCGCAGCGTGGTGCCGTTCTTGTGTGCGGTCTTGGCGACGATGGTGGCGTTGTCATAGCCAATGGTGGAGTTGAGCGCGGTGACCAGCATGAGTGAGCGCTGCATCAGGTCTTTGATATTGTCTTCGCGCGCCTTGATGCCGACGACGCATTTCTCGGTGAAGGTGTTGGCAGCATCTGCGAGCAGGCGGATGGATTGCAGCACGTTGTAAATGATCACCGGCTTGAAGACGTTGAGCTCGAAATGGCCCTGGCTGCCGGCCATGGAGACGGTGGTGTTATTGCCCATCACCTGGGTGCAGACCATGGTCATCGCTTCGCACTGGGTCGGATTGACCTTGCCCGGCATGATGGAGGAACCCGGCTCGTTTTCCGGCAGGGCGATTTCGCCGAGGCCAGAGCGCGGGCCAGAGCCGAGAAGCCGGATATCATTGGCGATCTTGAACAGGGACACAGCGACGGAATTGAGCGCGCCATGGGCTTCGACCAGCGCATCCTTGGTGGCCAGAGCCTCGAACTTGTTCGGCGCAGTGATGAAGCCGAGCTTGGTCAGGCTGGCAACTTCTTCTGCAAAGGCTTCAGCATAGCCCGGCTTGGTATTAAGCCCGGTGCCGACCGCCGTACCGCCCATCGCCAGTTCCAGGAGAGCGGGCAGGGTGGCTTCGACGCGACGAATGCCGTTTTTCACCATGGCGGTATAGCCGGAGAATTCCTGGCCCAGGGTCAGCGGCGTGGCGTCCTGCAGATGCGTACGACCGATCTTGATGATGTCCTTGAACTCTTCGGTCTTGTCATTGAGCGCCTTGTGCAGGGTCTGCAGCGCCGGGATGAGCGAGTGGCTCACCTCTTCGGCCGCAGCGATATGCATCGCCGTCGGGAAGGTGTCGTTGGAGGACTGGGACCGGTTGACGTGGTCATTCGGGTGGACGGGGTCCTTTGAACCGACCTCGCCGCCAAGAATCTGGATCGCGCGGTTCGAGACAACCTCATTGGTGTTCATATTGGACTGGGTGCCGGAGCCCGTCTGCCAGACAGAAAGCGGGAAGTGATCGTTCCACTTGCCGTCTGCGACTTCCAGAGCGGCCTGCGCGATGGCGTCAGCGAGTTCCGGTTCCAGATTGTCCAGACGCTTATTCGCGAGGGCAGCCGAGCGCTTTACAATACCCAAGGCCCGTATCAGCGGGACCGGCATGGTCTCGACGCCAATCGGGAAATTGATCAAAGAGCGGGCCGTCTGGGCGCCGAAGAGTTTTTCGGCCGGGACTTCCAGGGGACCAAAGCTGTCGGTTTCTGTGCGCATCTCGCTCATGAGGGGAGGCTCCTTGCAGCGCGCCTGGCGCTGATCGATGATGGTGAACTTCGATTCGGACGTGTATCACTCAGGCATGACGGATCAAGTTGATGATGCGCATCGCCGTGGGGGGCAAGCGCTTAACTGGACTGGGCGAGGGAAGGTTCAGGCCGCCATGATCGGTGATGAGCTCAATCTCCGCGTGGACGCATTGACCACGCAGACACGCCGCTTCAAGGCGTTGATCGGGGACTTCTTCCGCCTCGAATTCAAGCGCGTGCGCCCAAAATGGGGCCCGTATGAAGTGCTGATCGATATCGAGCGCACCGAGGCCAGTCCGACCCACGATGTCGATAATGTCGCCAAGGCCGTACTCGACGCGCTGACGGGGGTCGTGTTTCACGATGACAGCCAGGTCGAGAAATTACTGGTGACCAAGACGCTTGGCTCGCGACCGCGTATCACCGTCACCGCCCGGCCAATGGCCAAGGCACGAACGACGGAAATCGTTTAGAATTTCGCTTTTAACGCGAGCAGATTGCGCTAGGGTCTTCCCGTCTGATTGCCGGGGGGAGAGGCTATGTCTGTCAGTTATAAAACCGCAGCCGCATTTGCCGTTATTTGGGGCGCGTTCAGTTTGGCATCCGCCGCGAACGCTCAGGAAAGCACCTACACCCAGCTGAACGAAGAAACCTGCGAGAGCCTTTATATTCACGAAGAGGGGTCAAGTACGCAGATCGGTAGCCGCTGTGCCGGACAGGATGGCTGGTGGCTTTATCGCCAGGCGGATGATCATGGCGAATGGACTGCCTACAGCCAGGGCGATGCCATGCCTGAAGATCTGCAATATGGCGGCTATACCGGCAATTTCGGAAACTATCATACGGTAGTCGAATGGCGACGCGATGATGCGGGCCAGGCCTTCGCCACCATTCATCGCTACTACTCCATGGATTTTGGGTCTGGCGAGCCGGTGCGCCAGTCGGTTCTGGTGGTCACGGCATTGCGACCGGACGGCGAACCGGAGTCGTGTCATGTAGGCTATGTCATGGCGTCCCAAATCGAGGATGCGAATGTTCAGGCGCGCTTGATGGCAGATGAAATGGCGCCACATATTGATTGTGAAGGGCACCGCCCCTTCCGCATCGATGCGGAAATTCCCAGCGTCTACCAGCTCATCTCGCTGCAGCATTGAATAGGCTCAGGCTCAAGGTGAATTCGCGGTAATCTACTAGATTTCAACGTCAGCGCGACCTAGCCTTCTCCCCAATACGCAAAGGGGAGAATGCGATGAAGAAGCTTCTAATGCTGGCCGCCGCCGGTGCGCTGAGCTTGGGCGGTGTCGCGCAAGCGCAAGTCGAGCGTGTTGTCGTGGGCAATCTGGAAATGGAAAACATTCCGGAGATCCCGGCGGAGGTGCGTGAGCGCCTGCGAACGTACCAAAATGTCCGCGGTGCCGGCTTCCAGGGCTTCCTGCCCGATGGCGGGATCCTGATTTCCACCCGTTTTGCAGAGACGAGCCAGATCCACCGGGTCGATATGCCACTCGGCTCGCGCTCACAGCTGACCTATTATGATGAGCCGGTCGGCGGGGCGAGCCTGCGCCCGGGCGATAGCGGTGAGTTCCTTTTCTCCCGCGATGTTGGCGGCGATGAGTATTTCCAGCTTTTCGTTTTCGACACCAATACCGGTCGCGTGCGCCAGATCACCGAGGCAGAAACCCGCAATGGCGCGGCCAGCTGGTCGCAAGAGGGGGATCAGATTGCCTGGTATCGCTCGACCGAGGGCGATCCCAACTGGGATATTCTCGTTGCGGATAGTGATGATCCGCAGAGCCGCCGCGTCCTGGTTGAGGGCGAAGGCGCTGTCTTCCCGGGCGATTGGGCCAGTGACGGCTCCAAGCTTGCCATGCTGCGCTATTACTCGATCACCCATAGCGATCTCTTCATTGTCGATACGCAAAGCGGCGATGTGCGCGAGATCAATCCGGATCTCGATATCGCTTATGCCGCGCATGAGTTTGAGCCGGATGGCAATACGCTTCTGGTCGTGACCGACGCCAATTCCGACTTCCGCCGCGTCGTTCGCATGGATGTTGAAACCGGGGAGATGACCCCGCTGACGCCTGATCATGGCTGGGATGTCCAAGGTATGGATCTCTCGCCTGATGGTCGGACCCTGGCCTATGTCCTCAATGCAGGGGGCGTTTCCGAGCTGCGGATGCTGGATGTCCGCACGGGCGATCAACTCGAGGCGCCGGAGCTTCCGGTCGGTCTTGTTGGCGGTATGGAGTGGGATGATGCCGGCGAGCGCATCGGGTTCACCCTGAACGCGGCCACATCACCGAGTGATGCCTGGGTCTACACGCTGGGCAGTCAGACACTGACACGCTGGACGATGAGTGAGGTCGGCGGGCTGAATACGGAGACTTTCGTTGAGCCGGACCTGATCAGCTATGAAAGCTTTGATGGGCTGGACGTTCCGGCTTTTGTCTATCGTCCGGAAGGCGAAGGGCCCCACCCGGTCATCATTTCCATCCATGGTGGCCCGGAAGGTCAGTATCGCCCGGGCTTCTCCTCGACTTTCCAGTACTGGCTCAATGAGCTTGGCGCTGCCGTCATCGCTCCGAATGTGCGCGGCTCCAGTGGTTATGGCCGCGAATATGTGTCCATGGACAATGTGTTCAATCGCGAAGACTCCGTTCGTGATATCGGCGCATTGCTCGATTGGGTCGAAACCCAGCCGGATCTTGATAGCGACCGCGTCGTCGTCTTCGGCGGGTCTTATGGTGGCTATATGGTTCTGGCGTCCTTGGTGCATTATTCCGACCGTCTGGCCGGGGGCGTGAATATCGTCGGGATCTCCGACTTCCGCACCTTCCTGGAAAACACCGCCGGCTATCGCCGCGATCTGCGTCGTGCGGAGTATGGGGATGAGCGAGATCCGGATGTGGCGGCCTTCTTCGAGGAAATCTCGCCGGCGCGTCGCGCTGCCGAGATCACCGCACCGCTCTTCATTATTCAGGGCCTGAACGATCCGCGTGTTCCGGCAAGTGAGGCGGAACAGATCCTTGCCGCTGTCCGTGAAGCGGGTGGTGATCCGTGGTATCTCCTGGCCAATGATGAGGGACACGGCTTCCGCAAGAAATCCAACCGGGATTTCCAGCGCGAAGCAGAGACGATGTTCTTCCGGGAAGTCTTCGGTCTGGACTAGTACCGAAGATGATTTAGCGATTGCCCGAGGCCAGCTTGCTGGCTTCGGGCCGTGCGCGCAGACGCAACATGGCCCAGACGCCAAAGGCCGGCCCGATGGCCAAAGGCGCAAACCCCCATTTCCATCCCACACTATCGATCCAGAAGGGCAGGGCCTGGACCATGATGACGGTCAGGGCAAAACCCATTGCGGTTTGCAGTGTTAAGAGCGTGCCGGTCCGCTCCGGCGGGGCCAGCTCTGTAATGGCTGCAGAGAATTGAGCGCTGTCCGCGATCACGGTGATGCCCCAGACGATCAAGAGCGGCAGCATGATCCAGGGCGAGAGTTCGATGGCAAATCCCACCAAGAGGGCGCAGGATCCGGAAATCCCCATCGCCCCGGCGGTGATCGCGGTGCGCCCGAAACGGTCAGCCAACTGACCGGCAATCACACACGCCACAGCGCCAGAGGCAATGACGGCAAAGGCAGTGAGGTCTGCCGCATTGGCGCCACCGCCTTGCGCGGCCCAATAGGCGTAGGCGAAGGGGCCGATCCAGGCCCACATGGCATAGAGTTCCCACATATGACCCAGATAGCCCAGATTGGCGAGGCGCAAGGCCGGGTCACGTATGGCCATAAAGGCTGCGCTGGGGTCAAAGGGCGCGGCGGGGCGCAAGCCTGGTCCGCCTTTCGCAAGCAAGATCAGTCCGGCAGCGACAAGCGCGGTTAATGCGGAAATCAAAAACGGGCCCTGCCAGCTCAAACCGATATCCAGCGCATTGAACGCGAAAGGAGCGGCGGAGCCCAGGGTGAGCGCTCCGACCAGAAGGCCGACCAGCAGGCCTGTATCACCGCGCGCCCAGCTGGCGGCGAGTTTCATGCCGACCGGATAAACAAGGGCCAGTGCAGCACCGGAGGCAAAGCGCGTGGCGATCATCGCCAGTGAACCGGGCTCCAGCACCAGGGCGATAAAGTTGGCGAGCGCTGCCAATACGGCGCCGAGCGCGAACAGGCGTCGCGGGTCTATGCGGTCCGGCCAGCCATAGATCGCACTGGTGAGCGCGCCGATGACAAAACCGGCCTGGACTGAACTGGTCAGGGCGGCCTGACGAAGAGCACTCAGCTCGCCTTCTGCCAGAATGCCGGGCAGGGCAGCCGCTCCGGAGAACCAGACCGCCAGGGCAAAAATCTGAGCCAGGATTATGAAGCTAAGCGCCTGCGACTTGCCAATAAAGGCGCGCTCATCGCTCATTCTGGAACCTTGATGCGCGAGGACCGGCGGACCTGGCAGGTGGCCGTCCCTTTCGCTGCGACAATGCCATCATTCGTCCAGACCGTGCCTTCCATAAAACCGACATTGCGGCCGATACGCACAATCTGTCCGCGCGCCCGGCAGGGCCCGAGCGGTAAGGGAGCAAGAAAACTCGTTTTGAGTTCCAAGGTCGGAACACCCACCGTGAACCGTTCTGCCACAACAGCCGACAGCGACATCACCTCGTCAAGAATGGCGCAAATCATCCCGCCCTGGACACCGCCACGCAAATTGGCTGTGCGCGGATCAGGATTGAAGGCCGCTTCTATCCAGCCTTCCTCGACGGAAAACTCCAACGCGTTGAAGCCAAGCAACTCGGCAGCATGTTCATGCGCTCCGATCTGGTCGAGCGCAACGCGAATATCTTCATCGCTCAGGGGGATAATGTCGCGTGACTTATCCTTGAGATCTGCAGGTGCAGGCGTGTCTGAAGACATTACTTCTTGCGGAAGCTGTCCAGGCTGACGACCTGGGCGCCTTCATCACTTCCGGTCTTGGCCGGAGCCGCCTCAGCCTCCAGCGGCTCAGCATTATCGGCTTCGGGCGCCGCAGCTTCGGGCGCTGGCATGTCCTCATCAGCTTCAAACTGAAGGTGGAAGCCAACGCTTGGATCATGGAAGCGCGACACGGCCGTAAACGGCACTTTGAGGTATTTCGGTACACCGGAGAATTTCAGTGTGACTTCGAAACCGGCTTCCGTGACATCAAGATCCCAAAACTGGTGCTCAAGGACGATGGTCATCTCTTCCGGATATTTCTCCAGCAGACTTGGGTCGATATCGACGCCTTTGCCGCGGGTCCGGAAAGTGATGTAAAAATGATGCTGACCCGGCAGACCACCCGGTCCACCAGCCTTGATCAATGCCTGTCTAACCACGCCGCGAAGCGCTTCTTGCGCCATCACATCATAGCGCATCAGGTCTTTTGCCATCTCATTTCCCCCGGTCTCCCGAAGAGGGAGGGTACCTGAGGACGGCTTCAGGTCAACGAAATCCGTGCGTTCTACTGCAATCCGTATCTCGATGCGCGAAACGCGTCACAGGCACGCGCGTCCCGAGCGAAAAATGCCTGCCAGGCGGGAAGTCGAGGGCCGGATTCGCGCGATATCGAGGTCTGGAGTGAAAGTGGAGGCTTCTGTTGCCAGGCGCCTCCGAGCCCCGCCTATTCCGGCTAAAGGGAATAGGAGTTTTAAGCGAGATTACCCGCACTGCTTATGCAGCGAGAGCGACCTCTTCAGCGTAGTTGTCATTAGCAACTATTCAAATCGAGCCTGTAACGGGCCTCACCCGAGCGAAAGCGATCACCTTTACCCGTCTGTCGATCCTGTTTCGGCCCCCATAATGACCCTCGCCAGTCAACACCGGTTCGGGTCTGTTCCCTGCTTTCACAGGGAGGATTTGGTGGAGCCGCCGGGTACTGCCCCCGGGTCCAGTCCGGTTATTACGTGTGCGTTTATCGCCATAGCCAGCGAACCGGCACCCTCAATATAGGGTATCGGGGGCCTCGGCGAAAGACCGTCAGGTGGATCTAGACCGCTGAGAAGAGAACCAAAACCAGCGCAACAATGGCGACAAGGAGGATATAGGCAAATTGCAGCCCGATACTGCGCAGCGCGGCGCCGATCCGGCTGGAGCCGTAAAAGCCTCGATCATAGAGCCATTGCAGCACAAGAATGCCAGTCGCTCCGAGGGCTGCGAGAGCAATCAAGGCAGGCATTGAGCCCTGCGCCAGCCGGCCCAGACCGATGAGCACCGCCACCACGGTCAAATAGGGCACATGCCAGTAGAGCGAATAGATCAAATGCTCGATCACACGCCGTCGCGGATGCATGATGAGGTTCAGCCCGGCATAGGCGATGACCATGATCAGGAGTGATTGCGTAGCGGCCGTCGAAATCCGGTTTTCAAACAATTCCGGGCTTTGCGTCGCCAGCAGGCCGGCGCTTGCAAAACCGGGTATGCCATCGGCCACGTCAAACGCCGTGATGCAGCCGGGCGGATCGTCCGGGATGAGGCGGCCTTCCGGTGTCTGGCCAAACTGGAAAAGCTCAATCGTCACATCCGTGTCCCTGGCCAGGACGAGGCGTCCGGACGGATCAATCTCATCGTGGCCCGGCAATACCCCGCAAGAGGATTGTATCGAATCCGGTGATATCAGCGCCGCGGGCGCCGGCCTGTTCTCATCCTCCAGCACAGCGCGTCTTTGCGCGATCACTTCAGGGTCGAGCGCCCGGACGGTATCGGCATCAGGAAAGATCTCCACCCCGACCACGCGGACACCGCCGAGCGACATGAGGATAAAGAAGGCCACCGAGAAAATCAGATAGATCCGGATCGGCGCCGTATAGCTATTGCGCTTGCCGTCGACATAGGCCCGCGCCACCTGGCCCGGCCGCCGGATGAGGGCGGCGAGGGTGGTGAAGAACTTGCCTTCCCAGGCAAACAGGCTGCCCAGCAAATCCGTCAGAAGATGCCAGGCCGGTCGGCGAATATCTTCCCTGGCCTGCCCGCATTGCGCACAAAACGGCCCCGTCAGCACCGCCCCGCAATTCGCGCAATACTCGACCGCCTCCGTGCGCTCCGCCGTCATATCGGTATCTGCCTGTTTCCCCATAGCGCGATCAGCGGAGCATTGAGCGGGCGGCCGCGTCAAGCGGCGGGGTGAGTGGGGGGGCGAGGCATTGCGCCTCAAACCTGTACGTAGTGCTTGTGCCGCATGGCGCGACACAAAAAAGCCGGGGCCAGCTTTTGCTGATCCCGGCTTTGTCGTGTTCAGGCGTTGCGCGTCTTACATGCAGAAGACATTGCACTTATGGCCGTCCGGGTCGCGGAAATAGCCAGCGTAGAAAGAGCCGTCGCCGCGCGGGCCGGCGGGGCCTTCATCCTTGGCGCCGAGTTCAATGGCGAGGTTATAGACCTTGTCGACCTGTTCCTTATCCTTGGCCTGGAAAGCGATCATCACGCCATTGCCGACCGTAGCGGGCTGGCCGTCAAAGGGTTTGGTCAGGCCGACGCCGCAGCCGCCGGTCGCCGGATCGGCCCAGGCGATGAAGTTCTCGTCTTCCATCATCCGGCCCACGCCGAATTCCGCGCAGATCTTGTCGTAGAACTCCGCCGCTTTTTGAATGTCATTCGTACCCAGCGTTACATAACCCAGCATGGTCTTTCTCCGTAATATTACAATTTGATGCCACTACCCGGATATCGTCGGATCTGACCGGGCATCGGTAGAAAGGATGGGAAGCGTCTTATTTGTTCCCATTATGTTCTCATGGTCGCGCACTCCCGCCCCGAGCGCAAGTCACAAATCCGATAGGTGGGTGCACCCCCTGACAAGGTGTGGTCAGGAGAGGCGGGAAGGGGATGCGGCGATGCGAATCGGCATTATGTTAGACAGGAACGCACAGCCCGGAGTGAAACTGGATGGCCGATCTTGCAAGCCCTGTCGCCGCAGGCACCCAGACCTCGCAAATCGAGGCGGCTTATCTTGAGCTTTTGCGTGATGTCATGACCAATGGCGTCGAGCAGGAAGACCGTACGGGGACGGGCACATTGTCGGTGTTCGGCCGGCAAATCCGCTGTGATCTGTCGCAAGGCTTTCCGCTTTTGACCACCAAGAAGGTACATTTCAAGTCGATTGCCTTGGAACTCCTCTGGTTCCTGCGCGGCGATACGAATGTGCGCTGGCTGCAGGAGCGTGGCGTATCGATCTGGGATGAATGGGCGGATGAAAATGGCGATCTCGGCCCGGTTTATGGCAAGCAATGGCGCCGCTGGGAGGGGCCTGACGGTCAGTTGATCGACCAGCTCGCCGGTCTTGTTGAGCAGATCAAGACCAATCCGGCCTCACGCCGCCATATTGTGTCCGGCTGGAACCCGGCCGATGTGCCGAATATGGCCCTGCCGCCCTGTCACACGCTTTACCAATTCAATGTCGCCAATGGGAAGCTGAGCTGCCAGCTCTATCAGCGCTCGGCGGATCTTTTCCTCGGCGTGCCGTTCAATATCGCCTCCTATGCCTTGCTGACCATGATGATGGCGCAAGTCTGCGGGCTGGAGCCAGGCGAATACATCCATACCTTTGGCGATGCGCATATTTATTCGAACCATATTGATCAGGTGAACGAGCAGCTCTCGCGCACGCCGCGGGCTTTGCCGCAGCTGAAGATCAATCCGGAGCGGATGGATCTCTTTACCTTCGAATACGAGGATTTTGCGCTGGAAAACTATGACCCGCATCCGCGCATTGCCGCGCCGGTGGCGGTCTAGCGCTGATGCCCACCATCGTCCCCAAAATCTCTCTCATCGCGGCGCGTGGCCGAAATAATGTCATCGGTTCCGATGGTGATTTGCCCTGGCGGTTATCCTCCGATCTCAAACTGTTCAAGGCCGTCACGCGCGGCAAGCCGGTGATTATGGGGCGGAAAACCTGGGAGAGCCTGCCAAGGCGGCCCTTGCCTGGGCGGCTGAATATCGTCGTCACCCGTCAGGCCGGCTATCGCGCCGAAGGGGCGCACGTGGTCGGCGATATGGGCGCTGCCTTTGAAGCCGCCTTCATGCAGGCCAACCAGGATCAGGTGGATGAAGTCTTCGTTATTGGGGGCGCGAATGTCTATGCCGCGACCCTGGCTCTGGCCGACCGTCTTTATCTGACCGAGGTCGATGCGGAGCCCGTTGGCGAAGCGGTTTTTCCTGAATTTGATGAAGCGGGCTGGTCTGAACTGGGCCGAGAGGTTTATGCTGCCGGTGAGGCAGATGACCACGCCTTTGTTTTCAGGGCGCTTGAACGCGCCTGAGCGCGGTCGGCAGGAAGGGGGGGATTCCTGTGCCGCGCGTCCCTCAGTACCAGTCTTGAACCGGGCATCGCTTCGGTACATTTAGTCCAATAAGCATATTTGTAGACATGAGGATCGATCTCATCCATGCCATGGAATGATAATCAGGGTGGCGGCGGCGGAGGCCCTTGGGGCTCCGGCGGCGGCAATAATAACGGCCAGAACCCTTGGGGCCAGCGTCCGCAAGGTGGCGGCGGTGGCGGGCAACAGCCGCCGGATCTCGACGAAGTCGTCCGTCAAATGCAGGACAGCCTGCGCAAATGGTTCGGTGGATCCGGATCAGGCGGTGACGGCAAAAAGGGCGGCGGCGGTGCTGGCGCTGTTGGCTTCAGCCTGATTATTCTGGTCTTGATCGGTATCTGGTTTGCCACATCGGGCATTTATCAGGTTGGGCCGAACCAGAATGGTGTCGTATTGCGCTTTGGCGAATACAACCGCACCACTCAGCCGGGCCTGCACTTCAAACTCCCGACTCCGATCGAAACGGTCTTGCGTCCGGAAGTCACAACGACCCAATCCCTCACCATCGGCAATGGTCCGGAAGGCCAGATGCTGACGCGGGATCAGAATATCGTTGATATCGACTTCGCTGTTCAGTGGCGTGTCGACCTGTCCTATGCCGACGGTGTTCGCGACTACCTCTTCAACGTTCGCAATCCGGAAGGCACGGTGCGTGCGGTTTCGGAAAGTGCAATGCGTGAGGTTATCGGCACCTCAGAGCTAGAATTCATCATCACGGACGGTCGTGGCGAGGTCTCCCGCCGGACGCGTGAACTCGTCCAGGAAACGCTGAACGAGTACGAGGCCGGTATCCAGATCCTGCAGATCAACCTGCAGACAGCCCAGCCGCCAGCCAGCGTGATCGATGCGTTCCGCGATGTTGACGTGGCCGAGCAGGATGCTGAGCGTGCACGTCTGCAAGCGACCGCTCATGCCAACCAGGTCATCCCGGCTGCTCGTGGTGTTGCCGCCCAGCTGACCCAGTCTGCCCAAGCCTATCGCGACTCCGTGATTGCTCAGGCGCAAGGTGATGCTGACCGCTTCAACGCGATCTTCGATGAATACGTTCAGGCACCGGACGTGACCCGTCAGCGTATGTATCTGGAAACAATGGAACTGATTATTGGCCGATCCGACCTGCTCTTGCTGGACGGTCAGGCTGGCGCAGTGCCTTACCTGCCGCTTGATCAGCTGGGTCAAAATCGTACGCGGGGGAATAACTAATGTTTCGCACTCTTGTAATTGTTATTCTCGTCGCCGGCTCATTCGTCGGTCTGCAGAGCGTGTTTACGGTCAATGAACGCGAACAGGCGCTGGTCCTGCAATTCGGTGATCCGGTTCGTGAGGTGAATGCGCCCGGGAACGCCGATCCAGGCCTCCATTTCAAATTGCCCTTCGTCAATGAAGTGCTGATCTTCGACAAGCGTAATGTTGAATTCGACATGCGCCCGGAAGAGATCCAGGCCTCTGACCAGGTGCGTCTCGTTGTGGATGCTTTCCTGCGTTATCGCATTACGAGCCCGCTGCGCTTCTATCAGACGGTTCGCAATGAGGCCGGCGCGGAGCTGCGGCTTCGGTCCATCATGGATGACAGCCTGCGGGGTGTGATCGCCTCCATTCCGTCCCAGGACGTTATCTCTGGCCAGCGCGCCGAGTTGATGGAACGCGTCCAGCTTGCGGTGGAAGCTCAGGTCGCCACCCAGGATCTGGGCATTGAGGTTGTCGATGTGCGTATCCTGCGCGCTGACTTGCCGACCCAGATTGCTGAACGCGTCTTCCAGCGTATGCGCTCAGAGCGTGAGCAGGAAGCTGCGCGCATCCGCGCCGAAGGTGAGCAGCTGGCCACGGAAATCCGGGCTGATGCGGATCGTGAAGCAACCATTATCCAGGCTGAGGCCCGCGCTGAATCAGAGCGGATCCGAGGTGAGGGTGATGCTCAGCGTAACGCTATTTATGCTGCGGCCTATGGGCGTGATACGGACTTCTTTGAATTCTATCGCACCATGCAGGCCTATGAGCTGGCCATCCAGGAGGGCACGCCGATCGTGATCCCGCCGGACAGTGAGTTCTTCGGCTATTTCCAGAGCCAGACTGGCCAGTAAAGGCTGACAGCTCTGCAATCTAATGGAAACGGCTCCGCCATGTGCGGGGCTGTTTTCTTTTGTCAGCCCTTGATTTGTTCTGCGGGAGCTTCAACTGCAGGGGCGACAGCCCGGTCATAAGTGTTAATATTCGAATCTTTGAACATCAGACAGAGCCGCTCATCCATGTTGCGTTTCCTTGCTGCCTTTTTGCTTATCCTCGCGCCGGCCTCGGCCTTTGCCCATCCCGCACCGGATGGTTTTGCCGATCTGGCGGAGCGATTATCCCCGGCCGTGGTGAATATCTCGGCCGCGCAGCGCCTGGATGCCGATGATCGACTGCCGGACTTTCCCGAAGGCTCTCCGCTTGAACGCTTCAATGATATTTTCGGCAACGGACCGCGCATTGCGAACTCGCTGGGGTCGGGTTTCATCATTGATGCCGAGGGGATTGTGGTCACCAATAACCACGTCATTGATGGCGCCGATGAAGTCGAAGTCTCCTTGCCTGATGGGCGGGTCTTCCCGGCTGAAGTGCTTGGCATTGATGCGGTCACCGATCTCGCCGTCTTGCGGATGCAGACCAGCGAAGACATGCCGTTTGTCGCTTTCGGTGACAGTGATACCTCGCGTGTTGGCGATTGGGTGATCGCGATTGGTAATCCATTTGGCCTGGGCGGTACGCTGACTGCGGGCGTCGTCTCGGCGCGTGGGCGTGATGCGGGCGGCCGCTATGATGATTACATCCAGTCGGATGTCGCGATTAACACCGGTAATTCCGGTGGCCCCTTGTTTAATATGGATGGCGATGTGATCGGTGTGAACACGCTCATCCTGTCGCCGACCGGTGTGAGCGCGGGGATCTCCCTGTCCATCCCGTCCAATATCGCCATGCGTGTTGTTGATCAGCTGATCGAATTTGGAGAGACGCGTCGCGGCTGGCTGGGTGTCAGCGTTCAGCCTGTAACCCCGGAACTTGCCGAGAGCTTCAATCTCGATACGCCCTATGGCGCCATTATTTCCCGGGTTGATCCCGATGGACCTGCTGCCGATGCCGATCTGCGCCAGGGCGATCTTGTGATCGGCTATGGCGGGCGCCGGGTACGCGATAGCCGTTCCTTCCCGCGCCTGGTCGCAGAAACCGAAATCGGGCGCGAGATCGAGATTGAGCTCATTCGACGCGATAATCGTCTCACCCGCACCGTGACGATCGGAGAGCTCGCTGAAGACGCGGAGGGCATTGATGAGGCGCAGGGCCGCGATACGCCGGTGATTGATCCCTCTCTTGCTGATGGCAACGAGATTTACGGCATGACGCTGAGCGCGCTCGACCCGGCTCTGAGACGTCGATATCGCGTCCACCCGGATGCAGAGGGTGTGCTGGTGACGGATGTGGATCCGCTGAGTGATGCGGCGGGCAAGGTGCGCAGTGGTGATGTCATCGAAGAAGTTGAGTTCACTCGCGTCAGCACGATTGCAGAGATCCGCGAGATCGTTGCCAATGCGGATGGTCCGGTGCGTTTCCAGCTCAATCGTGGCGGCCAGTATGTGCTGCAATCGATCCGCCCGTGAGGCCATGCCTGCTGATTGCGGGGCCGACGGCGGCGGGTAAAACCGCCTTGTCTCTGGCCGCAGCTGAACGCCTGAACGGCGAGATCATCAATGCGGACTCCATGCAGATCTATGAGGGCCTGCATATCCTCACCGCACGGCCTGATGCGCAGGAAGAAGCGCGGGCACCGCACCATCTTTTTGGCACGATAGCGCCGGATCGCCGTTTTTCGGTCGGCGAATGGTTGGACGCATCGCTGGCCCTGATCGCAGAGATCCGCTCGCGCGGGCGTACACCGATACTGGTGGGCGGGACCGGCCTGTATTTCAATGCGCTCACCAAGGGGCTGGCGCCCGTTCCGGAGATTGATGACGCGGCCCGTGAACGCGCAGAGGCGCTGATCAATCAGCAGGGTTTCGAAGCTTTGCGGGCCGAAGCCTTGCGCGCCGACCCGCTTGCGGCAGAGCGGGTTGAGCCCGCTGATCGCCAGCGGCTGCAGCGCATTGTCGAGGTCTTTTATACAACAGGGGCCGCGCTCTCATCCTTCTGGGACAAGACCAAGCCGGCCCTGCCAGACGGCGAATGGCGTGGCCTGGTGCTGGAGCCGGATCGCGCGCAGCTCTACGCCCGTATCGAGCGCCGTTTCGACCTCATGCTTGAACAGGGAGGCCTGGAGGAAGTGGCGGCGTTTGCCGAGCGCCGGCTCGATCCGGACCTGCCTGCGATGAAAGCCCTCGGCGTTCCGCCTCTGCTCGCCCATCTGGCGGGCGAAATGACGCTTGCGGACGCGGTGGAGATCTCCAAGCGCGATAGCCGTCGTTATGCCAAGCGCCAATCGACATGGTTTCGTAATCAAAACGGCAGCTGGCCGCGCATAACCTCTCTGGATAGCGAGACGGCGATTGCCGCACTCGAGACGATTCTAGAGGGGGATTAAGATGAAGATGATCGCCGCAACGCTGATGGCCGGACTGCTGGCCAGCACGGCCTATGCTCAAGATTATGTCGCCGAGATCATGCAGGCTGACCGGGATTTCTCCCAATACGCCAAGGACCACACCATTGCCGAGGCGTTTGCGCTTTATATGGATGATGTCGATGGCCGTCTTCTGCGCGGGCCAGGCGAACCGATCACGGGTTCCGGTGCGATTTATGAGAGTTTCGTCAATTACCCCGAGGATTTGATCCTGCACTGGGAGCCGTCAGAGGGGTTTGCCTCCCAGGCTGGTGATTTCGGCATGACCTGGGGCTGGTATTACATCTATCGCGACGGGGATATGGATCAGCCCGCCGATGATCGCGGCAAGTATGTCACCATCTGGCGACGCAATGCTGAGGGTGAGTGGCGCGGACTGCTGGACATGGGCACGCGGGACGGGTCCTATCAACGTCCCGATTCCCCAGCTGTTCCGGCAAGTGATGACTGACGCGCTTTATAATCTAGATATCGACCTTTCCCCGATCTTCGACCTGAAACTGGCGCTTGTCGGCTATGGCAATCATGGGCGCAGCCATGCGCTCTGCCTGCGCGATAGCGGCGCGAAGACCATCCGCATTGCGCTTCGCGAGGGCTCGCCTTCGCGCGCCAAGGCAGAGGCGGATGGTTTTGAGGTCGTTTCACTGCCCGAAGCAGCAGCATGGGCGGATGCTATCGCGCTGCTGGCGGCGGATGAAGCGCATCGCATGATCTGGGATGAAGCCATCGCGCCCCATCGCAAGCCCGGTCAGGCGCTGATCGTGTGCCATGGTTTTTCCGTACACTACGGTCTGATTGAACCGCCCGCAGATTGCGATGTGATCCTTGCGGCGGCCAAAGGGCCGGGCGGCGCGGTGCGTCAGGAGTTTGAGAAAGGCAAGGGCCTGATTGGCTTTTGGGCCGTGCACCAGGATGCATCAGGCACGGCCAAGGAATTGGCGCTCGCCTATCTGGCCGGTATCGGGTCAGGAAATGTCGGTATTTTCGAGACCAGTTTCCGCGAAGAAACGGTGTCTGACCTTTTTGGCGAACAAGTGGTTCTGGTCGGTGGCCTGGTCGCGCTGGCCAAGGCGAGCTTTGAGCGTCTGGTCGCTGCGGGCGTCTCGGAACGCATGGCCTATATCGACTGCGTCCACGAGATCAAATACCTCGCCGACCTGATCCAGGCGCGCGGCATTGCAGGCATGTATGAAGCGATTTCCGATACCGCCGAATTCGGGGCGCGGGAAATTGAAGGCAAGATTGCCGGTCCCGAGCTGAAATCGGTTTTCGACCAGGCCATGGCCGATATCGAAACGGATCGCTTTGCTCGAAAATGGGTGGAAACCTATGAGGCGGGCGACGCGATGAAAGCGGATCGCGCTGCGGACAAGCGTCTGAAGATCGAGGAGGCAGGAAAAGATCTGCGTTCGCGACTTTATGGTGCAAGTGACTAAAGCGTGCCTCGAAATAGCCAAACTGCACGAACAGTCTTAAAACTTAAGCGATTCCAAAGCCGAATGCGGGGGCAGACATGGCATTTAATCCTGTAAAGCAACGACCCTATGGCGAGCCGAAAGAGGTCGTCGCCCGTCTGTTTGAGGAAGCAGGTGGCATTCCTAAGGTTATGGAATTGCTGGACCTCTCGCGCACACGCGTCTATGCGCTGGCCGACCCGGACTCCACCAATGAGATCTCCTATACCCGTGTGTGTGCCCTGACCGAGGGCGGCGCCACGGCTGCGGCGCAGCATCTGGCTGCTCTGGCGGGCGGTGTATTTGTGCCGATCGATAAGGCCGATGATGCAGACTGGCTGGCCCTTGCTGGCGAAGCCAGCAGCCGCAATGCCCGCAATATCGCTGCTTTGATGGAAAGCCTCAGCGAGACCGAACGCTCCCCCGGCGAGGTTGATCAGCAAGAAGCGCGCGAGATCCTGAAAATCCTCGACGAACAACTTGGTGTTCTGGCCATGCAGCGGGCGAAACTCTCAGTAATTGCTGCGGGCGAGGACGAATAGAGTCGGGTTCGTCTTCGCTTTATCAGGGGCGCGCAGATGACACCGTCACAGCATGTAATTCACGCCAATGGTCTTGATCACCATGTCTGGGACAGCCAGCCGTTGGAGGTTTCGCGACCGGCGGTGCTGTTGCTGCATGGCTTTCCTGATGATCATACCGTCTGGGACCCTCTGACACCGCACCTGCTGGACGCAGGGTATCGCGTTATCGCACCTGATTTGCGCGGCTTTGGCGAAACCGGGATCGCAGACGCGGTCTCTCAGTATGAGATGCGGACGGGCGCGATACCGGATGTGCTTGGCGTGCTCGATGCACTTGATCCTGGCCCCGTCCATCTTGTCGGACATGATTTCGGCGCCAGTCTCGCCTGGCTCCTTGCGGCTCAGCATCCTGATCGGTTCAGAACACTTGCTGCCCTTTCCGTGGGGCATCCGCGCGCTTTTCTCGAAGCGCGAAAAGACCCGGTCCAGATGCGGATGAGCTTCTACATTCTCCAGCACCAATTCCGTGGGCTGTGTGAGTGGGCGTACAAGCGCAATGACTGGGCCTGGTTTCGTGCCCACTGGGATCGGCATTGTGACATGGATGGGGCGATCGCCAGGCTATCGCGTCCCGGTCGATTAACGGCCGGATTGAACTGGTATCGTGCCAATGCCGGGCTGGATCGCATGCTCAACCCGCCCACGCCTGGTGCGCTGGGTGAGGAGCGGGTCAGCATTCCCACACTGGGTGTTTGGAGCGATGGGGATAAGTATCTGGGCGAACGTCAAATGCGGGCCAGTGGTGATCTGGTCGATGCGGCATGGCGTTATGAACGGTTTGACGGGGTAGGGCACTGGCTTCAGGCTGAGGTGCCGGAGCGTTTAATGCCGGTGCTGCTCGAACACTGGCGCTAGCCTGAAAACACTTTCACCAGCGACCAGCAGACACAAAAAAGCCCCCGGCCATGGCCAGGGGCTTTTCCTTATTCCTCAGCGCAATCGCGCTTAGTAATGCACGGAGCTCGCGGCCAGGTTTTCACGCGGCGGCGCGAAGGAGGTCAGGTTGATACCGTCCACCGCGGCTTTGTACTCTTCCATGGTCGGCGTGCGGCCCAGAATGGTCGAGAGCACAACGACCGGCGTGGAAGAAAGCAGGGACTCACCCTTTTTCTCATCGCTGTCCTCAACCACGCGGCCTTTGAAGAGGCGGGTGGAGGTGGCCATTACGGTATCGCCCTTGGCGGCCTTTTCCTGATTGCCCATGCAGAGATTACAGCCCGGACGCTCGAGATAGAGGATGTTCTCATACTCCGTCCGCGCATCATTCTTCGGCGCATCATCATCGAACTCGAAGCCTGCATATTTCTGCAGCACGGCCCAATCGCCTTCTTCCTTGAGCTCGTCGACGATATTGTAGGTCGGCGGAGCGACGACCAGCGGCGCCTTGAACTCGACCTTGTCACCGGACTGCTCGAGGTTTTTGAGCATCTGCGCGATGATTTTCATATCGCCCTTATGGACCATGCAGGATCCGACAAAGCCGAGATCGACTTTCTTTTCACCGCCATAATGAGAGACCGGACGGATGGTGTCGTGCGTGTAACGGCGCGAAACGTCGATATTATTGACGTCCGGATCGGCAATCATCGGCTCGACAATCTCGTCCAGGTCGACCACGAATTCCGCGAAGTATTTGGCGTTCTCGTCCGGCTTGAGGGCCGGGCGTTCGCCGGAACGGATTTCCTCGATACGGCGGTCGGCGATCTTGATCAGATTGGCGAGAGTCTGGGCTTCATTATCCATGCCCTTCTCAATCATGATGCCAATACGGCTCTTGGCGATTTCGAGGCTCTCGATCAGCGTCTCATCGGTGGAGATGGAGATGGCGGCCTTGGCCTTCATCTCGGCAGTCCAGTCGGTGAAGGTGAAGGCCTGGTCGGCGAGCAGGGTGCCGATATGCACTTCGATGACGCGGCCCTGGAAGATATTGTCGCCGAACTGTTTGAGCATTTGTGCCTGGGTGGCGTGGACCACATCACGGAAGTCCATATGGTCTTTCAGATCGCCCTTGAAAGTCACCTTGACCGATTCCGGGATCGGCATGGTGGCCTCACCCGTGGCAAGGGCCAGGGCAACCGTGCCTGAATCTGCGCCGAAGGCGACGCCCTTGGACATCCGGGTATGGCTGTCACCGCCAATAATAACGGACCAGTCGTCGACCGTGATGTCGTTGAGGACTTTGTGGATCACGTCCGTCATGGCGTGATACTCGCCTTTCGGGTCGCGCGCCGTGATCAGGCCGAACTTGTTCATGAAGCTCATCAGCTTGGGAATATTGCGCTGGGCTTTCAGATCCCAGACCGAAGCCGTGTGACAGCCGGACTGATAAGCGCCGTCGAGCGAGGGCGAGATCACCGTTGCCGCCATGGCCTCCAATTCCTGCGAGGTCATCAGGCCCGTCGTGTCTTGGGAGCCGACGATATTGACCTTTACGCGCACGTCGGAGCCGGCATGCAGCGTGGTGCCGTCTGCCACGCCAACGGCATTGCGGTTGAAGATTTTCTCGACCGCTGTCAGGCCCTGGCCGTCATGGGAGATTTCCTTGGACGGTGCGAAGACGTCGGGCTTCGCAATGCCCAGGGTTTCTGCCGCAAAGCTCTGCAGCTTCTTGCCGAAGACGACTGCATAGGAGCCGCCAGCCTTGATGAATTCGACTTTCTGCGGCGTCAGCGCATCGGCGATGTCCGCCAGCTCCTGCTCGCCCGTCGCATCATAGAGTTTCTTGGTCTTGGTATTAATGGTCAGGACCGTGCCGGTGTCGATGGAATAGACCTGTTCGAGGACCGGGTCGCCGTTCTCGTCCAGCACCGGCTTGCCTGCGCTGTCAAACTTCTTCACCCAGTTTTTCAGATCCAGCCCGATACCGCCGGTCACGCCGACAGTCGTCAGGAAAATCGGGGAAATGCCATTCGTGCCGCCAACAATCGGGGCGATATTGATGAAGGGCACGTAAGGGCTGGCCTTCTTGCCGGTCCAAAGTGCCACATTATTGACGCCAGACATGCGCGAGGAGCCTACGCCCATCGTGCCTTTTTCCGCGACCAGCATGACCTGCTTGTCCGGGTGCAGGCCTTTGAGGGCCTCGATTTCTTCCTGGGCCTTTTCAGAGATCAGGCATTTTCCGTGCAGCTCGCGGTCAGAGCGGGAGTGCGCCTGATTGCCCGGAGAGAGAAGGTCGGTGGAGACATCACCTTCCGCCGCCACATAGGTGACGACCTGGATGGTTTCGTCGATCTCCGGCAGGTCTGTGAAGAACTCGCCATTGGCATAGCTGGTCAGAAGGAGCTTCGCCATCTCATCGCCGCGCTCATAGGCGTCTGCCAGGCGCTGCGTGTCCGACTCGTAAAGGAAGACCTGTGATTTGAGGACATCGGCCGCTTTCGGTCCGATAACGGCATCCTGGCAAAGCGCGAGGTCGAGCAAGACATCGACGGAAGGTCCGCCCTTCATGTGAGAGAGAAGCTCGAAGGCGAAATCGACGGAGATCTCCGGGACGGCGATTTCGCCGGTGATGATCTCGCGAAGGAATTCGGCCTTTTTCTCGGCCGCCGGGGTTGTGCCTGGCAGCGTGTTGTAGATCAGGAATTCAAGGCATTGAGCGCGGTGTTCGCTATCGGTGTCCTTGATATTCGCAATGATTTCGGCCGCCAGATCGCCACCTTCAATGGGCTTGGGATGCAGGCCCTGAGTTTTCCGCGTTTCGATCTCTTGAAGGTATTCAGAATACAAGCTCATGTATGCCCCGGCGTCTTTAGTTTATTGATGATAGTGCGCTGCAGCATAGTGCTTCGCGCCAACCGCATATTGTTCGAGGCAAGACATAATTGCCTGGGCAAAGGCTGGCAAGTTCGACGGTGTTATGTGTCAGCGACGAGACGGCCAAGCGGGTCAAACCCTAGGGGTCTGTCAGGCGGTCATCGTCTTTCCATTTGGGCCGTGGATCAGTCTTGCTGCGCACTTGCTGTCCATTCAGCTCGGTCCATACGAATAGTTGGCCATCCCCGCTGAACTCGCATCGCACACTGCGAAAGCGACGGTATTTTCGCCAGCTATCCCAGACAAAAAGAAGTCCAACGAACGGCATGAGCCTGAAAACGAGCTTGAAAAGCGTACTTTCATTCTGGAAGCCCGCCTCGAAGTGAAACGCGATGACGAAAGCGACAGCAAGCACAGTCCAGACGATACTGAAGATCAATGATTTCACAGGCCGACACACTCCCGCCGTCTCGCCAGGCCAGAATGCCTGATCATCCGTAAAGACTGCACTAGCGCAAAGGGTAGAATTACGTGGAATCCGGCCGGATCGAGTGAGCGCCTTGCCGTGCACGGACCGCAAATCCGCATTGCAGCTGGCCTGATCTCTGCTTAGGTAAGCAGCTCGTGTCGCGATTGGGGCCACACCTGTGATCAATGGCATAGCCAATTTCTTCTTGCGCATGGACGCAAAGGCGCTGCGGGCGGTTCTTGTCTCGCTGGCGCTGTTTGCCGTGCTCGGCGTGCTGTTTGTCACTGGCAAGCTGGTTTTCGATGCTGATCAGAGCGGTATCGCCAACTGGTTCGCCTGGCTGTCGGAACAATGGTTCGCCCTGCCACTCACCGTCGTTATTTTTATCGCGGTCTCCTTTATCGGTTTCCCGCAATTTGTGCTGATGGGGGCGGCCGTTGTCGCCTTCGGGCCGATTGTTGGCTTTGTCTATGCCTGGCTGGGCACGCTGGCGGCTGCGAGTGTGCATTATTGGCTGGGGCTGCGTTTCGGGTCCGATCTGGTCAAGCGCTATGGCGGGGAGTGGGCGAACCGCATTTCTGACTTTATCGGCCGGAATGGCTTGATGGCGTCGATCATTGTGCGCTTTGTGCCCTCCGGTCCCTTCATTGTGGTCAATATGGGTTTCGGCGTGACGCGGACGCCCTATTGGGCTTTCATTGCTGGGCTCGCGATCGGGGCGGCATGCAAGATCG
Organism: Alphaproteobacteria bacterium; assembly: GCA_018222865.1. GTDB lineage: Bacteria > Pseudomonadota > Alphaproteobacteria > Caulobacterales > Maricaulaceae > Maricaulis. The sequence continues at coordinate 129,465 of JAAEZM010000007.1, read as the reverse complement.
TGATTGTCAGCCTGGGCTGGCAGATCATTCTGGATTTCTTCAATAATCAGAACCCGTTGGTGATTGCGCTACTGGTTCTGGCGATGATTGCCTGGATCGCTCTCATGCTTTTGGCGCGCCGCTGGCTGCGTCGCAATCGACCTGATACTGACAAAGCCTGACGCCGCTTCAGCGCCTGTGGATTGAAATTACCGTCAGGATTTGTGCGTTTGCGTAAGACGGCCCCTTGCAATATCGCGCGCATCATCGCACAAGAAAAACAGTTGCAACGCGGCTTTGCCGCCACACTTTCGAATATTTCGCGCTATGCTCAACAGCCTCTTCGGTTTGCTCTCGGCTGATATTGCCATCGACCTCGGTACCGCCAACACGCTTGTCTATGTCAAAGGGCGCGGGGTGGTGCTCAATGAACCCTCCGTGGTCGCCTATAAGGTCGATAAGGGACGAAAACACGTTCAGGCCGTCGGCGCCGAGGCGAAGCTGATGCTCGGCAAGACGCCTGGCAATGTGGAAGCCATCCGTCCCATGCGCGATGGCGTGATCGCCGACTTCGATGTCGCCGAGGAAATGATCAAGCACTTTATCCAGAAAGTGCACAACCGCCGCGCCATGGTCAGCCCGCAAGTGGTGATCTGCGTGCCCTCCGGTGCCACCGCCGTTGAGCGCCGTGCCATTCACGAATCCGCTCTGGGTGCGGGTGCGCGCAAAGTCTACCTCATTGATGAACCCATGGCCGCGGCTGTGGGCGCTGGACTTCCGATTGATGAACCGACCGGTTCAATGATTGTGGATATTGGTGGCGGGACCACTGAGGTCGCGGTCATGTCGCTGTCCGGTATTGTATATTCCCGATCCGTGCGGGTTGGCGGCGATAAGATGGACGAAGCCATCATCAACTATATCCGTCGCTCTGCGAACCTTCTGATTGGTGAGACCTCGGCCGAGCGCATCAAGAAGGAAATCGGTTCCGCCATGCCGCCGGCAAAGGGTGAAGGCCTGTCGCTCGACATTAAGGGGCGGGATTTGATGAATGGTGTGCCGCGCGAGATTGCGGTCACGGAAGCCATGATTGCTGACAGCCTCTCCGAGCCAGTCGAGCAGATCGTGGAAGCCGTGAAGCAGGCGCTGGAAGCCACGCCGCCGGAACTGGCGGCTGACATTGTCGATAAAGGTATCGTGCTGACCGGCGGTGGGGCTTTGCTGCGGAATTTGGACACGGAGTTGCGCGAGCGCACAGGCTTGCCAGTCAGCCTGGCCGATGAGGCGCTGTCTTGCGTCGTCCTTGGCTGTGGCCGTGCGGTTGAAGATCTCAGCATTTGGCGTCCCATTCTCTCAGAAGCCGTGTAAGCTCTTCCGGGTTGGGGGAGAAGGAGTAGCGGGTTGGCGTCGCGACGCTCGACACGAGATGATGCGGAAAATGGCGTACGGTTTTCGCGTACGATCTTCATCGCCCTGATTGTTATGTCAGGCGCGCTTATCGCGTTTGACCAGCCCGATAGTCGTTCCCAGGCTTTTGCCAATTTCCGCGCCGGTTTCACCGATATTGCTGCGCCCTTGCTGGAATTGGCGGCACAGCCCGTGCGCGCTGTGAAGGGGATTGGCCCGTATTTTCGCCGTCAGGGCGAGCTGGCCGAAGAAAATGCCGAACTGCGCCGGCAATTGATCGAGGCGCGTTATTGGGAAGACATTGCGTACCGCCAGCGTGACCGTATTGAGGTCTATGAGGCGGCGTTGAATGTCCAGACCCCAGCCACGCAGGACCGGATTGGTGCGTGGACCGTCGCGGATCCGCGCGGCCCCTTTGTCCAGGCGCGCCTGATTGGACGCGGATCGCAAAGTGGCGTGGCCGATGGCTATCCGGTGATCAATCTATATGGCCTGGTGGGCCGGGTTTACGAGACGGGACAGCGCTCGGCGCGTGTGCTCTTGCTCACAGACCTCAATAGCCGAGTCCCGGTCATGGTCGACCGCTCCAATGCCCGGGCCATTCTGGTCGGCGACAACTCGGAATATCCACGTCTGGATTATCTTGGTCGCAATCCGGATATCGAAGCCGGTGACCGCCTCGTCTCCTCTGGTGATGACGGTATCCTGCCGCGCGGCCTGCCGGTCGGCCAGGCGGTTCCCACGCGTGAAGGCGGTTGGCGGGTTGAGCTTTATTCGGACCAGGCCCCGATCGATTTTGTCTGGGTCTGGCCCTTCCAGCCGGCGCTCGGACCCGAGGCGGAGGCCGAAGAGGAGCTCGCGCCGGGGATGGACGGGCTTGCTGTCGAGGGTGTGGCGTCTCAAACGGATGCTGACAGCGTGACCTCGGATGTGCCCCAGGCGATGACGGCCACTAACGATACATCAGCCGAAACATCAGCCGATATCCCGGGCGATACCGTGGACGAGGCGCCCAATGCCGACACTGAGCCGGAGGATGCGCCATGAGACGTCCGAATGAACGCCGCCGCGCTCCGTATTGGGCGGCTCTGGGCTGTGTGCTTTCCGTAATTGTCGCGCTGCTCTTCCAGGCGGCACCGACGCGGCTGGTCGAGGGCATTGATATCATGCCCAGCCTGCCATTGATGGTGATCTTCCTCTGGTCGGGGTTGCGGCCCTACTTCATGCCGCCCTTTGCGGTCTTCCTGATCGGGCTGACCCAGGACCTTCTGACCGGTGCGCCGATGGGGGTCTGGGCGCTTTCATATCTGGTGTCGATAGCTGTTTTCCGTTTTCGCGGCGAAGAGGGCATGCCCCGTGATCTGCCGCCGATTGTGATCCGTTTTACCGGAACGCTTTTGCTCGCGCATACAATTGCCTATGTGGCGGGCTCCCTGATACCCGGCAATCCGGCCAATCTTCAGCCCTTGATTATCGAGGCTGTGGCTTCAATTCTAATGTTCCCGCTTGTGGCATTCCTGGTGGTGCGTAACCGCCGGTCCAGCCGAAGCGGCTTTATCGGGGGGTGATCGCGAGGAAAGATGCGCGCTGATCGCCAGGAAGAAGAACTCAAATTTACCCGCCGGGCGCTTTTGTTGTCCGGGGTGGGTGGTTTGGCATTCACCGTGCTCGGTGCGCGCCTTTACGCGCTGCAAGTTCTAGAGACTGAGCGCTATCAACTCCTCTCGGAAGATAATCAGTTCAATTATCAGCTGGTGCCGCCCTCGCGCGGGCGCATCCTTGATCGTTTCGGGACTGCCGTAGCCGATAATCGCGACAATTATCGTGTGCTTCTGGTGCCCGGGCGTCGCGGCGATGTTGATCCGGCGCTCGACCGATTGAGCGAATACATGCCGATCTCTGATGCGCGTCGTCGCCGCATCCATCGCCAGCGTGATTCCGCTCAGTCTTATGAGGAAGTGGTGATTGCCAATGATCTGGATTGGCAGACCTTTTCCGCGATTAATCTGAACGCGCCGACATTGCAGGGTGTTCGCCCGGATGTGGGAGAGCTCCGTTCCTACCCCTATGGCGAAGCCTTTGCGCATATTGTCGGCTATGTGCAAACCCCCAATCGGGAAGATGTCGCCAATGAGCCAGATGCTGAGCGGCTCTTGCTGCATCCAGGTTTCCGCATCGGCAAAACCGGCGTCGAGACCTCGCGTGAGCAATTACTGCGCGGCGCGGCTGGCGCACTGAAAACTGAAGTGACCGCCGGCGGGCGGATCGTCCGTGAATTGCCCGATCAATCGGTCGAGCCGACCCAGGGCCAGGATATTGTGCTGACGCTTGATGCGGATATCCAGACCTATGCTTCGGCGCGGCTGGGCAATGAAAGCGCCTCAGCTGTTGTGATGGATGTGAATACGGGCGAGCTGATTGCAATGGTCTCGACCCCGTCCTTCGATCCTAACCTGTTTGTTGGCGGGATCTCGACGACGGATTATGCCGGTTATCGCGATAATGACCGTCGCCCGCTCTTTCATAAATCGATCCAGGGGACCTATCCGCCAGGTTCCACCTTCAAGGCAGTCGTCGCTGCGGCCGCTCTTGAGCATGATGTCATCGATCCCTCGGAAACGATCAATTGCACGGGCGTCACCCGCCTGGGAGATCGCGATTTCCACTGCTGGCGCCGCGAAGGCCATGGTCGTGTGGACATGCACGAGGCGATCAAGACCTCCTGCGACACCTATTTCTATGAAATCGCCGACCGCTTGGGCATTGATCGTATCCATGAGATGGCGGACCGTTTCGGTATCGGTCAGCAATTTGAACTGGGTATTTCCGGTGTTGCGAGAGGACTCAATCCCAGTCCTCAATGGCTACGGGCCAATCGCAATGAGCCTTGGACGACCGGCCGGACCTATAATACCGGTATCGGACAGGGCTTCATGCTGGCTTCGCCTCTGCAAATTGCGGTGATGACGGCGCGCGTCGCGTCGGGGCGCTCCGTCGTACCAACCCTTTATCGCAATGCGATGGCACCGCCAGCGCCATATGTCGATGTTTCAGAGGCCGCACTCGAGCGGGTTCGCTTTGGGCTGCGCGGCGTGGTGCATGAGCGAACCGGGACGTCTTTCTCGCTGGGCGGACTGGGGATTGACGGCGTTGAAATGGCCGGGAAGACCGGGACAGCCCAGGTCTTCTCCATCACCACCGCTGAGCGCGAAGCCGGGGTGCGCGATCAGGAAGATCTGCCCTGGCGTTTGCGCAATCACGGTCTTTTCATGTGCTACGCCCCGGCAGATAATCCCAAATATGCCTGCGTTGTTGTCGTCGAGCATGGCGGCGGTTCCAGTGCTGCGACACGTCCTGCACGCGACATCTTGCGCCGCACTGTAGCGCGCGACCCCTCCAGTCGACCCGGTGTTTTCGCCTCTTTGAACCCACAAACGGGCAGGGACGCTTAGATGGCTGTTTTCCGCGAGACCGTGCCCCGCGACCTGCCGGGCAAGTTGATGGAGCTCAACTGGAATATCGTCCTGTTGCTGGTCCTGCTCGGCACGGTCGGCGTGGCGATGCTCTATTCCGTCGGAGGCGCAAGCTGGTCACCCTGGGCGGCCAATCACGCCATGCGTTTGGGTGTGGGTTTTGCGGGCATGCTGGTGGTGGCGATGTTCCCGCCGCGCTTCTGGATGGGCATGGCCTATCCCATTTATACCGCGACGCTTCTGCTTTTGGTTCTGGTGGAAGTCATCGGTGTGGAGATCAATGGCGCGCAGCGCTGGATTGATTTGGGGCCGATGCGATTGCAGCCGTCTGAAGTGATGAAGGTGGCCCTCGTCCTGGCGCTCGCACGCTTTTATCACGACCTGCCGCGCGAGAAGGTGACAGCGCCAAGCGGCTTGATTGTGCCGATGATGATGATTGGCGCACCCGCCGCCCTGATTATTGGTCAGCCAGATCTGGGAACAACCCTGTTACTGGCGGCGACAGGGGTTGCCATTATCTTCATGGCCGGGCTGAGCTGGTGGTTCATCCTGGCCGTTGCGGGGCTGGGATTGGTCGCGGTGATCGGCGTGTCGATCTACGGGCTGGAGAATATTCTCGCCGAGTATCAAATGGATCGGGTCCGCGCTTATATGGATCCCGATTTCGATCCGCTGGATATTAATTACCACCCTAATCAGGCAGTGATCACGCTGGGATCTGGCGGTCTGACCGGCAAGGGGTTCCTCGAGGGCACACAGTCCAAGCTCGGCTTCCTGCCCGAAATGGAGACCGATTACATCTTCACCGCTTTTGGCGAGGAGTTCGGCTTTGTCGGTGGCATCACCGTTCTGGCTATCAATGCGCTCGTCATGGCCCAGGCTGTGGGCATTGCCATAACCTGCAAGAGTACATTCCTGCGCTTGACCGTGATGGGGCTGATAGCAACCTACGCCCTCTATGTCTTCATCAATATCGCCATGGTCTCGCGCCTTCTGCCCGTGGTTGGGGTTCCACTGCCGCTGATCTCGTATGGCGGCACGGTGGTGCTGTCGGTTCTGGGCGCCTTCGGCCTCATTCTCGGGGCCCATATTCACCGAAATGCAGAGCCACCGAAGGGGGCAGGCCTGTTCGGCTGACCGTTTTGGCCTGCTATGTCAAGCTTGACCACGCTTACCGCTTGGGGAAGTGTGCGCGACGATTTGTAACAGACAGCGGAACTCAAGGGGGCCGCTGATAAGGGGAGAGAGTAATATGGCAGGAACACCTGCACCGGCGGCGCATGCGCATTGGTCGTCGCGCTTCGCATTCATCATGGCGGCCGTAGGTTCCGCTGTCGGTCTCGGTAATCTCTGGCGTTTCCCGTTCCAGACGGGGGAGAATGGCGGCTCCGCTTTCGTCCTTATCTATATCGCTTGTGTGGCGCTGATCGCATTCCCGGTATTGATCGCTGAATTCACCATTGGTCGCCGGGCGCAAAAGTCTGCGGTCAGCTCGACCCGCGATCTTGCTGTTGAGGCCAAGAAGTCGGGCAAATGGTCCTTTGTGGGCTGGGTGTGTATGGCGGGTGGCTTCCTCGTCCTGACCACTTACTCGGTGATCGCAGGTCAGGTCATGGCCATGTCTGCCGCAGGTTTTGCCGGCGGGTTTGCGACCGAGGCAGGCGCCAACATGTTCTATGGCGGCTCATCTGCGGGTCTCTTCTGGCAGGCCGCCTTTATGGTTTTGACCATCTGGGTCGTCTCTCGGGGCCTGAAAGGTGGTATCGAGCGCGTCGTCACGATCCTCATGCCGCTCTTCTTCGTGATGCTGGCCGCGCTGACGGTTTTTGCCGTGATCCGCGGCTTCTCTGACGGCTCCACGGTGCGTGCGTTTACCTATCTGTTCACGCCGAATTTCACGGCGGTTGATGGTGGGACCATGGTGTCTGCCCTGGGTCAGGCCTTCTTCTCTGTTGGTGTGGCATCTGCCATCATGATCACCTATGGCTCCTATCTGACGAAGGACACGAATATCGGCGAGTCGGCGGGTTTGATCTCCGGTGCTGATACTCTGGTCGCTCTGATCGCCGGCTTCATGATCTTCCCGATCGTCTTCTCGGCGGGTGTTGATCCGGCTGCGGGTATGACGCTGATCTTCGACACATTGCCAGCACTGTTTGGTTCCATGCCGGCTGGTAATCTGATCGGTGGCGCCTTCTTCTTCCTGGCGTTCATCGCCGCGCTGACATCCTCGATCTCTCTGCTCGAAGCGACCGTGGCCTTCTTTGACGAGCACTCCAATTTCGGTCGCCCTCAGATTGCCTGGATGCTGGGCGGTTTCGCCTTCATGATCGGCGCAGGCTCTGTCTACTCCTCCGATTTCGGTGGCGGCTTCCTCGACGTGATTTCTGGCGAGATCCTGCTGCCATTCGGTGGCTTCCTGGTGGCGCTGTTCGCTGGCTGGGTTCTGCCGAAGACGATCCTGCGTGAAGAGCTTTCCCATGCGTCCAACCGCATGTTCGGCTTCTTCCACTTCATGATCCGCTGGGTCATTCCGTTTGTGGTCGGCCTGGTCCTGCTGCTCGGTCTTGATGCCCGCTTCACCGGCGGTGCCCTCAACTCGATCCTGGGTATGGGTTAAACCAGCTGATCAGCCAGGCTGTCGGTGGCGCGTACCAACGCGTCCACCACGCCAGGCTCGCCGGCCGCATGACCGGCATCACCGATCAATTGGAGCCTCGCTTTCGGCCAAGCCCGGGCGAGGCTCCATGCTGTTTTGGGCGGGGTAACAACATCATACCGCCCCTGAACAATCACCGCCGGTATTCGGTTATAGCGATCAACATCAGCCAGTAATTCCCCGTCCTTGCGGAAGAACCCCTTGTGCTGGAAGTAATGCGTTTCCAGGCGAGCCAGGCCGTCAGCGCGCATGGGGTCCGCCAAAGGTGCGGTGGGATCGCCAGCAAGGGAAATCAATGCACTTTCCCAGCGCGCCCAGGCGAGAGCGTCCGGGCGACGGCGTACGACATCGGGTTCCGTCATGCGCTCATAATAGGCGCGGACAATATCGGACCGCTCACCGGAGGTTAGAGGGCTGACCAAGCGGTCCCAGGCATCGGGAAACAGCATGTTGGCGCCCTGTCGGTAGAACCAGTCCAGCTCCATCTGTGAGCACAGGAAAATGCCGCGCAGGACGAAGGCCATGCAGCGTTCGGCGTGTTCGCGTCCATAGGCGAGCGCCAGGGTCGCGCCCCAGGATCCGCCAAACACGATCCAGCGATCAATGCGGCAGAGCTCGCGAATGCGCTCGATATCCTCAACCAGGTGCTGGGTCGTGTTCGCTTTGAGCGAACCATGCGGCGTGGAACGGCCGCAACCGCGTTGATCGAAGAGAATAATCCGGTAGCGGTCGGGATCGAAGAAACGCCGAAGGGCTGGTGAGCTCCCGCCGCCTGGCCCGCCATGAAGAGCAATCACCGGGAGGCCATCGGGGCGCCCGCATTCCTCAACATAGATTTCATGACCATCACCCACCGCAAATCGGCCGGAGCGATAGGGCTGCAGCGGCGGGTATAGCAAGCGGCGAGTGAAGGACGCATCCATTATGAGTAATGCCGTTAGTCAGTCTTAAACGGAATAAACCATAGCCTATTTCATTACGGCCATATATCTTTTACTCCGTGGGGTCAAAATTCTTGTCGGGACGATCAAAAGCATGGGCAATCTGCGTATTGTTTCGGTCATAGCGTGCAGCTGCGTTTTGGCAACGGGCTGTGCGAGTGCGCCGATCTCGATTGCCGGCAGCGCACTCCCGGTTTCCTTGGCGCAGACACAAACACAGCTTTCGCTCCGGGGTGCCTCCAATCGGTTGCAGTCCATTTTCGAGGAGCGCGGCTGGATCCGTGCCGCCAATTCCATGCAGCAGACCACCCGCAATTGGATGGCGCGGCTGACCGGTCAGCGTGATCAGGCTGATGAGGCCGAAGCGCCGGGCGCACCGCCCTATCTCGCACACACCAATTTTTCCACCATGGACAGCGCTGTTGCGGTTGCACGTCTGATGACGGATCTCGATGAGGCGCAGGATCTGGTCCGCGATGTTGATCTGGCCGCGGCCCGCCTTGTATCGCGTGATGAAGATGTCAGCCGGACCTCTCTGACCCGGGACCTGGAACTGGTTGAGCGTGCCTTGGCGCAGTCTCGTGAGGCCCTGGTGACCTTCGACCTCGCCATCGCGACCGTCTCGGTTCAGCTTGATGAGGATGGTCTCGACCGGCTGCAGGCACATCGCAGCGAACTGGCGCGTCAGTCTGAATACTTGCGTGATCGCGCAGACGAGCTGGCGGAGATCCGCCGCGCACTTCCTGCAGAAGCGGCAGGCTAATGATCCATCCTGATGATGTGAAAGGCTTCCTCGCTGTCGAGGAAGGCGAGGCTTTGGCACAGCTCGCTGAAACGGCGGGGGCGCTGGGGCCGGTTCTTGAGATCGGCACCTATTGCGGCAAGTCGGCGCTCTATCTCGGACCCGCAGCGCGCAAGGCCGGAACGGTGCTCTATACCCTCGATCATCATCGCGGTTCAGAGGAGCATCAACCCGGTGAGGAGTATCACGATCCGGATCTTTTTGATGCGGAGCTCGGCGCTGTTGAAACCTTGGGCGAGTTGCGTCGCACGCTGTTTCGGGCCGAACTGGAAGACTGCGTTATTCCGGTGATCGGGAAATCAGCCACTATTGCAGCCAATTGGACCACGCCCTTGGGCATGGTGTTCATTGATGGTGGTCATTCCATGCAAGCGGCGCTGGATGATTATCGCGGCTGGGCCGGGCGCGTTGTGCATGGCGGAATTCTGGCCATCCATGATGTCTTCCCGAATCCGGAAGATGGCGGTCGTCCGCCCCATGAGATCTGGAAGCTGGCGGTCGGCTCTGGCCTGTTTGAAAGCGTCAAGCGCGTAGGAACGCTGGAAGTGCTTCGCCGCTTGCCGTAACGCCAGAGCCGAGGCCAGGGCCCAGCTCCGGCACATGATTGCGAACCATCAGGGTCGAGCCAGGGGTCAGCTCGTCCAGCGCGTCAGCGGCAAGCACCAGGGCGCCAGCGGTCCAGGACGGGCGTTCATAAGGCCAGATCACATTCTCATTGAACTGCCAGCCCATCCAGTAACCGCCCGCATCCGCGACCAGCGGCGCGAGATCGGTGAGGAGTGTCCGGGCCTGGGCCTTTTGCGCGACGCTGATGCAGGCGAGCGCCAATTCCGCGGTTTCCGCGGCGGTCACCCATGGCTCGTCTGTGACGCAGCGGCACCCCAGCCCAGCGACGACGAATTCCCGCCAGCGCGCATAAAGTCGCGCGCGTGCGCTTTCCAGCGGCAAGACGCCTGCGAGCACAGGGTAATACCAGTCCATGGCATAGCGTCGACGGTCGGTCCCGAACCGGTCGAAGCGCGCGTCATTCTCGCGGAGTGTCGCGCCGATGGCGCAGCGCGCGCGCTCATAAATGGTGACATCCGCGCCCACACAGCGGCCCGCCAGGATCACGCATTCCAGTGATTTATAGAGGCTGGCATTGCCGGCGCGCAGGCTGTCGATATCGTCCAGGCTCTCATCCCCGCTGGCCCGCCAGACGATATCGCCATGTCGGCTTTGATGATCGAGGATAAAGTCTGCGGCGGCCTGGATCATTGGCCAATAGCGCGGCAGGCGTTCCAAAGCGCCCAAAGCCAGAAGGCTGCGCAATGCCGTGACAGCGGCGTAGCCCGTGAAATTGGTATCGCGCGCGGTTTCCGGCTCGCCCGGAACGAGATGACGATTGCTTTCATCGAGCGGGACTGATGCGCCGAGATCTCCGGTAAAGCCGCCATCGCTTTCCTGGCGGTCCATCAGACAATCAAGGGCTTTGAAGGCGGGTGTTTCGCGTCCGGCAATGGCCAAGGCCATGGCGCTTTCGCCGTGATTCCAGGCATCCCAGATCCCGGCCTCAATCCAGCTGATCGCGCCGGAGGCGTCCTGCAGGGCTTCGATATGGTCTGCGCAGCCCCGTATATCGACGATTTCGCTCATGAGGCTTTCCTGAAATACATGACCACAGACTTGCCCATCAGCGGGTTTAGAAGCGCTTCAAGCGTGCGCGTGAGCCAGGGGCGCTGGAGCAGATCCCATTCCAGGAACTTGCGATAGGTCCGGACCAGGCCGCTGCTTTCGCGCTTGTCCCAGAGCGCGCATTGCAGCCACCAATAGGGGCTGTGAAGCGCATGCGCCCAATGTCGGCCAAAGCGTTTGAAGCCTTGAGCCTCCACGGCGGATTTCAGGCCTTCGGAGCGGAAGATTCGCACATGTCCGCCCGGCGTGTTCTGATAGCCCTCGGACAGGCGCCAGCATATCGCCTCGGGCCAGTAACGCGGCACTGAAGCGGCGAATAATCCGCCGGGTTTCAGGATGCGAGAAATCTCTGAAAGAACCTGATCTGGATCAGGCACATGCTCGAGGACTTCAGAACAGATGATGCGATCAAAACTATTATCGGGGAAGGGGAGGCGCTGGGCATCGCCAGCCGTGACAACGGCGGATCGCCGCTCCGAATACGGATCGGGCGGGGGGAGTTCAAAGAAGCCATCCCAGGCGACCTTCACATCCTCCAGCGACAAATCCAGCCCGACGACCTCGACCGGCGTTTCATCCCAATAAAGAGCGTGCAGGTGACGGCCTTGGCCGCAGCCCAGATCAAGGACCCGCATTCCCTCTTCCAGGGCCAGGTCCTCCATACGGATGGTGACCATCATGAGACTGTTCCCCGCTCTGCCAGGGCATCCATGTAGAGCTGTGATGCGGCCAGGGCGTGGTCTTCCCAATTGAAAGCGGCGAGGGCGCGCTGATGGGCGGTGGCGCCCAAGGCTTCCGCCTTCTCCGGGTCATCGATCAGGCTTGCGATATTTGCAGCCAGGGCGCGGGTGTCTTCGACCGGTGAAACAAGCCCGCAATCGCCGACCACTTCCGGTAAGGCCCCCCCGTCGCTGGTACAGACCGCCGCGCCGCAAGCCATGGCCTCAGCGGCTGGAAAGCCGAAGCCTTCAAAGCGCGCCGGACAGGCAACCACATTGGCGCGGCGATAAAGCTGAGCGATCTCTGCGCGCGACAAGCCGGAACTGGTGGTCACGCGATCGCGCAGGCCCAGCGCTTCCAAGGCCCGTTTGGATGGGCCATCGCGCAATTGACCGATAATGTGAAGGCGAAGATTGGGCCGATCAGGCACGATCTCCGCGAGCGCCTTGATCAAAAGGTCGAGACCCTTGATCGGGGCATCGGCGCTTGCCGTGGTGACGATCAGGCCCGGCTCCCGGGTCGTCTCGGCATCCGGATGGAAGACGGCGTGGTCGATACCGTTAAACGCGACGCGGATCTTGTCCGCATCGACGCGGTAATGCTCAACATGGCTGTGGCGGGCGGATTCAGACACGGCCAGCAAGCGCGGCATTTTCCGGGTCATGCGGGCCTGAACATCGACGAAATTATACCACCGATGCGAGAGCAGTTTTTCCCACCAGCGCTGGCCGGCGGCGATCGCGAATTCCCGATCGACAGCAATCGGGTGGTGGATGGTCGCGACCACCGGGATTTGCTTATTGATTCGCGCAAAAGGCGGCATCAGCGTCTGATTGTCATGGATGACGTCAAAGTCATCGCCATGGTCGAGCAGATAGCGCTCCAGGCGCAGGGCAAAGGCGTTCAGCTCTCCGAAGGCACCGCTATTGTGCGCCATCCACTCCGACAGATCGGCCCAGTTCATCAGATGCTGCGGGCGGAGTGCGAGAAAGGCGTTCGACTCGGCGAAGAGATCGAGAGACGGCAGCTCAATCAGCCGAATGCCTGGATCAAGCTGAGGGAAGGGCGGCCCGGAAGCAACAGACACATCATGGCCGAGCGCCTTCAAGGCGGTGGTCAGTTCACGGATATAAACACCCTGTCCGCCCACATAGGGATGCGAGCGATATCCCGCGACGAGAACGCGCAGCGGGCGAATCGGGGCGGTGGCGGCGGGCGTGGCCGCTAAAGCATTTGCAGTCGTGTTGAGTGTCATCCGGCGTGTCTCTGAAAGGACTTGGCGGGAAACTAGCGAAGTGAACGATGTTCGCCAAGCGAAAGACACCTATGCATATCCGTCGCAAAAGGTTATGGGCAGCGTTCTGGGACCGCGTGCACATGAATTCTCAAGTTATACGTTTCGCAGCCTACTTCGGCGCCTTCTACCTGACCCTTGGGGTATTCCTGCCCTATTTCCCTGTCTGGCTGGAAGGACGGGGTATTTCTGCTGAGTGGATCGGCTGGATCGGCGCGGCCGGTTATGCTGGTCGCTTGCTGGTGTCCCCGCTCGGTGCGCGCCTGTCTGACCGGGCGAAATTCCAACGACGTCCGATCGCTGCCCTGGCGCTGGTATCCCTGGTCGCCTTCATCATGCACCTGCCGGTTTCCTCGCCCTGGCCGCTCCTCGCGCTCGCCCTTCTCGCCTCAGCCGGTTTCTTCGGCCAGATCCCGTTGGCTGATGCATTTGCCATGCGCGAATCCCGCGCCGGAGCCATTCCGTTCGGCCCGGTCAGAGCGTTCGGCTCCGCCGCCTTTGTTCTCGCCAATTTTGCCGCTGGCGCTTTGCTCGATCTAACCGGATCGGAAAGCGTGATGGTCTTTGTCTCGACCGGTGCCGCGCTGATTGTCCTCACGGCGTTTGCTTTGCCCAATGGCAAGTCGGAGGGGGAAGTCCCTGATCGCCGGATCGATTGGGTCCAGTTTGGCCGCATGGTGCGCGGACCGTTCGGATTGGCGCTGCTTGCCTCCGCTTGCGTCCAGGGCGCTCATGGCTTCTATTATTTCTTTTCTGCGATCGCCTGGGCGGAAATGGGGCATTCGCAATTGATCATCGGGGCGCTCTGGGCGACAGGCGTGGTCATTGAGATCGTCTTCCTCTGGTGGTCGGGAAAGGGCATTTTGGCGCGCCTGACGCCCGCCCAACTTCTCGGTCTGGGGGCTGCGGGCTCGATCATCCGCTGGGGCTTCACGGCGCTGGGGCCTCCACTGCCTGTCCTCTTCGGCCTTCAATTGCTCCACGCTCTGACCTTTGCGGCCACCTATCTCGGCTTCTTGCGATTCGCGATCGACAGTATTCCCGAGAGCCACACTGCGACCGCCCAGGCGGTAAACTCGGCATTATCGGGTGGATTGGTGATGGCGCTGGCGGCGGCGGTGTCGGGATATTTCTATGCCTGGGTAGGCGTTGGCGGCTTTGCGTTGATGCTTTTTCCCTCGATTATCGGTCTGATCGCAGCAATCGCACTTCACCGCGTTTCCGCACTCCCGCAGCGCGAAAAAATCGACTAGGGTCAGGCCCATGAGGGGTCAACACACACCTGAGCTAGATCCGGCCGGGGTGGACCTGCGTGAGGAACACGGCAGGACCATTGTTTCGGCATTTGGTGACTGGACGATCGAAACGATCGGTCAGATCGATAGAACTTTGCGTGATATTGAGGCGCGGGTGAATGCCTGTGACATCACGATCGATTTCACCCGGCTTGGGCGTGTCGATACGTCTGGTGCTTACATTCTTGGACGCCTGACCCGAGCCTGTCCGACGCCAGATGGCGATTTCCATTTCATCGGTGAGCATCCCGTTGCCCAGCGTTTGATCGCTGAGGTGCGGGCGCGAACAACGGTTTGCGACCTGGCAGATACGGGACCAGCGGGGCCGCTCGCCATGCTGGCCAAGATCGGTCAGGGCATGGAAGTCATCATGGGCGAGGTGCTCGACACGTTCGGCTTCCTCGGCAAGACGATCCAGGTGGGGCTGCGAACCCTGGTCCGGCCAAGCCGTTTGCGCTTGGTGCCAACCGTCTATGCGATGGAAGAAGTGGGCGTAAACGCCATGCCCATCGTGGCGACGCTCTCCTTCTTTATCGGTGCAGTTGTGGCCTATATGGGCGCGAACTTGCTCCAGACACTCGGCTTCTCCGTATTCACAGTCGAGCTGGTAGGGATTGCGGTCCTGCGTGAATTCGGGGTTCTGATCACCGCCATTATGCTGGCGGGCCGATCGGATAGTGCCTTCACCGCCCAAATCGGCGCGATGAAGATGCAGCAGGAGGTCGATGCCATGCGCACGCTCGGCCTCGATCCCTTCGAGGTTCTGGTTCTGCCCCGTGTTATTGCGTGTACGCTGATGGCGCCGCTTCTCACATTCGGCGCGATGATTTCCGGTATTTTCGGTGGCATGCTGGTGGCCTGGAGCGCGCAGGGGATTTCCCCGACGCTCTTCATCGCACGTTTCCATCAGGAATTGCCTTGGGACCACTTCCTTGTCGGCATGTCCAAAGCTCCGGTCTTCGGCCTGGTCGTTGCGATTATTGGCTGCCGTCAGGGGATGCAGGTTACCGGCGATGTGGAATCGCTCGGTCGACGGGTGACGACATCTGTGGTGCAGGCGATTTTCGCCGTCATCGTCCTCGAGGCGCTCTTCGCCATGATGTATCTGGAGCTGGGCATATGAGGGATGAAGACGTTCTCATCCGTGTGCGCGGTCTCAAGACGGCGTTTGGCACGCATGTGATCCATGAGGATCTGGATCTGGATATTCGCCGCGGCGAAATCCTGGGCCTGGTCGGTGGATCGGGTACGGGCAAAACCGTGCTGATGAACACGATTTTGGGCCTGAAAGAGCCCGATGCCGGAGAGATCACGCTCAATGGTCGGCATTTCTCCGATATGTCGAGCGAAGAGCGCCGCTATGTGAATTCGCGCTGGGGGGTGCTTTTCCAGAACGGGGCGCTGTTCACCTCATTGACCGTGGCGGAGAATGTCATGGCGCCGCTTCGCGAGCATGTCGACATGTCCGACCAGCTGATGGAAGAGATCGCCGGCATGAAGATCGGTCTGGCGGGATTGCCGCCAGAAGCGGGGGATAAATTCCCGTCCGAGCTTTCCGGCGGCATGCGCAAACGCGCGGCGCTGGCGCGCGCCCTGGCGCTGGATCCGGAAATTCTTTTCCTCGATGAGCCGACCGCGGGTCTTGACCCGATCGGGGCGGCAAAATTCGATAGTTTGATTGCAGAATTGTCGCAGGCTCTTGGCCTGACCGTGCTGATGGTCACGCACGATCTCGACAGCCTGCACGCCATTTGCGACCGTGTTGCTGTGCTCGCCGACAAGCGGGTTGAGGCGGTCGCGCCGATCGAGGCTTTGATGCGTAACCCGCATCCCTGGATCCAGGAATACTTCCACGGGCCGCGCGGACGCGCCGCTTTGTCGGGCAAGGAGAGCTAGACGATGGAAACCAAAGCGCATCACGTGCTGGTCGGATTATTCTCGGTCAGCCTTATCATCGCCGGTGTGTTTTTCTCGCTATGGATGGCGAAAGTCTCTTTCGACGAGGAATACGCCTTCTACGACATTGTCTTCGACGGTCCGGTCCGCGGTCTGCGCGAAAGCGGCGAGGTTCGCTTCAACGGCATCCAGGTGGGTGAGGTTACCGAGCTGGGCCTGGATGAGCAAAGCCGCGTGATCGCTCGCATCCGGGTTCTGGCGCAGACGCCGGTGCGCGTAGACAGTTTTGCCCAGCTTGAACCACAGGGCCTGACCGGCTTGTCCTATGTGCAGCTTTCCGGTGGTTCACCGGACGCACAGCGCTTGCGCAGCCCGGCTAATCGCCCACCCCCTCGGATCTTCGCAAGACGGGCCCAGCTTGAGGGATTGGTTGAAGGGTCAGAGGACGTACTCGATGCGGCGCAGATCGCACTGATCCGGCTGTCCGAACTGATGAGCGAGGAGAATCTCGAAGAGGTTTCCCAGACGCTGGAGAATATCCGCGCCATTACCGAGCGGGTGCGCGAGGAAGACACGCTGGTCGCTGAAGCGCGCTCCGCGGTCCGCCAGATTGAGAGCGCGGCTAATGATATCGGCGCGGCAGCGGATGCCCTGCAAAGCTTTAGCCAGACGACGGAAAGCTTCCTGGTCAATGATCTCACCCCTGCGGTGAACGAGACCCAGCTGGCTGCGATGGCTGTGAATCAGGCGGCTGTTGATACCAATAGCCTGGTGCTGGCCGTCGGTCCCTCGATCGAGGAATTCGCCGATACAGGTCTGAATGACCTGACCCAGTCGGCATCGAATATTCAGCGTCTAACCGAGGCGTTAGAGCGCGTTGCTGCGCAAATCGAAAACAATCCGAGCGCCTTTATTGCCGGCGCACCGCGTGAAACCGTGGAGGTCCCGCAATGAGCCGCCTGCGTTCTGTCAAACTCGGCCTGATCGCGCTGAGTGCCTTATCCGTTTCGGCCTGTGTCTCCTTATTGCCGGAGGTCGAGCCAGCGGCGGTTTATCGCCTGTCTTCTCCTGAGCCGCGTATGGGCGAGGCAGGCCTTGAGCCCGTCATCGTCCAGGTCCAACGCCCTGTCGCGCCGTCTGGTCTGTCTGGCGATGAGATCGCGGTGGCGGTTGCTGATCGACACTTGGCCTATATGTCGGCGGCGCGCTGGATTGCCCCGGCTCCGGTGATCATCCAGAACCTCATCATCGATACATTCCACGCCGGTGAAGATGGCGTTGAGCCTGTGCATCCTGCCGATGCGATCCGCGCGCGGTTCGAGCTGCGCCTCGATCTGCGTGAGTTTGAAGCCCATTATGATCGCGGACGCGATGTCGCGCCCACTGTGCGTGTCCGCATCGCTGCCCGTCTGATCGAAAGTGATGGTCGGGAGCTGGTGGCGTCTCAGGTCTTCTCTGCCAATGTCCGCGCTGGCGCCAACCGTGCGGGCGCGATTGTCACGGCCTTCAACGAGGCCTCGACACAAGTCGCGACCGAGCTGGCGAACTGGACCGGCGACGCGTCAGCCCGCTAGCGTCTCCTGCAGAATACTCCGAAGCGCTCAGCGGCGCTTCGGATCGTCTTTCTTGGCTTGGTCGTCATCATTCGGCATGGTGGACAGCAAGTCCTTCCAGCGCCAGCCTGGCTCATTGGCAGCGCGGGGCTGCCGTTCCGGGAAACCGACCGTATTGTCAGCACGGCCGCGCACATCCTTGTCCGATGCCGTATTGGAGGCTGGAGATGCCTCGTCCTGAGCTGGCTGTCCGGTCAGCGGGGTATTCATCTCATCGGTGTCCGGGACAGCGTCTTCAGCTTCAAACGTCTGCTCGCGTGTGCTTTCAGAGGCGGCTTCATTCTTGCGCGGCTTGCGTGAGAGCGGGGCCGGGACTTCGTTGAGGCCAAGATCCGGTGCACGTCGCCCGCCTGCAACCGATCCCATGCGCAACATGAAATCGCTGAGCAATTCATAGTTCTGACGGATTCTGGACTGGAAGGCCGCGTCGATATCCTGAGCCTCCTCAGCGGCCGCCAGGGATGCGGCATTGAGGCCTTCGAGGCCGCGGCGCAGCGTGTCCGCAGCTTCCTGAGCGCGTTCGCGGGCCATGACCGGCATTTCCGAGAGCCGCTCGGTCATATGCTCCAGCTGACGTTCAACCGTCTGCGTTTCAGCGCGAGCGGATGCCAAGACCGCTTCGAGCCGGCGCTTGACCGTTTCAGCTGCATCATCTGCGGCCTGGGCCGCACGGGCGGTCAGTTTTTCAGCTTCCGACAGGCGTAGCTCAAACGTCTCGTCAGAGCGCTTGGCTGCATCAAAGGCGGCCTCATTGGTTTTCTCGACCTTCTCGGCGATCACATCAGCCTGGGCCTCGACGGCATGGATTGCCGCGTCGGAAATTTCCTTGGCTTCCTGAGCCGCCGCAACCAGCCGAGCTAGGGCGCTTTCATGTTCGCGGGCGGCGTAATCGGTTTCCGAACGAATATGCCCGGCAAGATCCTGTGCGCGGCCGAGTGCTTTTTCGACCGCATCCTTGAAGGCGCTGGCCCCTTCCGTGGTCGCGGAGTTGAGGGCCTCGGCACCGTCACGCGCGGTTTTCGCCATGACGTCGAGCTCGGCCCGGTGGAAGTCGAGGGCTGCGGCGATTTTTTCCTGTTCCTGACGCAGGGATTCGCTGGCCTCGGTCAGGCGCTCGCGATGTTTCAGATAAGCGGCATCGAGGCCTTCCGACCTGGATTTCAGCTCATTGGACATATCGCGGAGTTCATCAGTGCGATCACCGATCTTGGCAGATACCAGCTGACCGCGTTCGGAGATCTTGGTGCTGGCGTCATTGAGCGTATCGACGCTGGCAAGAATCTTCTCTTCTGTATCCTTGGCCTGGCTGGCGGCAAGCTCAGCAGCCGCGGCGACCATTTTCGACTGGTCAGAGATCGCAGCGGCAATCAGCGCGGCCTTGTCGTCCAGGGACTCTGAGACTTCCGACAAGCGCAGACGTTCCTTGCGCAGACCTGCAAGGAGGCTCTCGGTACGCTCCCGGGCATCGCCAGCGGATTGTTCGAGCGTTTCTGCATGGTGGCTGATGACTTCTTCCATCGCGGCCAGACGGGCCAGGGCGCTGTCCATCGCAGCATTAATGCGTTCGACTTCGCCGGACACCGCATCTGCGAGGCTGCGCACACCATCTTCCGCTCGGCGCGATGGCTCGGCGAGGTGGCGCAGGGCATATTCAACCCGCCGTGTATTGCTGGCATTGGCGACGATCTCCCGGCCCATCAGCCCTGCGGTAATCAGCAGGAGGGCGGGGGCGAGGGCGAAGACCGCCATGCCGGTGAGTTGTCCGAAACCATATTGGGTCAGACTGTCGAGCGATTGCAGGCCAAGGAAGCCCCAAAGAAACGCCCCGACAGCGCCGACCCACAACAAAGCGAAGATATTGCCGACCCAGACCAGCCAGGCGCCGGGATGGGAGGGCGCTCGTCCGTGATCATCCGGTCGTGACCCGGTCTCACCCGGTCTTGCCGGTTGCGGTGCAGCGGCCAGTGGCGCATCAGCAGCATCCGGTAGCATTTCCAGTTCTGCCAGACGCGTTGCGTTTTCTTGTGTCGTCTCGTTCATCGGGTCGCTCTCATCCTGGAGAGTGGGGCACCGCGGCGCGCGACTTCTTCAGCGCAGCACGCGGGGCATATAGCGATAGGTTAATCCATCTCTAACAAGCATACGCGGAATGGCAC
>JAAEZM010000007.1:108586-109546 GCA_018222865.1 Alphaproteobacteria bacterium | reverse complement strand
ACCTTAGACACAGATAATCTATGCAAAATCGCTATTTGTCCGCGAGACTCCGCAGTTGGTCAGGGTAAAAACTTGTGGAATCAGCTGTCGTAAATGATCGGTGTTTCCAGAAAGACGGGCATTTCCGACGCGTCCTGGTCGATGCTTACCGACAGGCAGTCCTCGGCATTCGAGAGGAGGGATATCGTTTCGAAACCGTCTTCTGTTGTAAACAGATAGGCCGTCTCGCGATACTCCGTCATGGTGTCGACTTCACAGCCTGCCGCTGGCGCGTACTCAATGCCGACAAGCGCCATCGAGAGAATGGCGAACCACTCAACCAGAGCTGCGACTATTCCAGCCATTTGCGACCTGCATCCCTCTCAGCAGTAATTGCATAGTTGCTATATGACTTTGAGCGATGAAAGATACAATCCACTAAGCGCTTGAGGTGCGTGAAATCTCTGTAAGATTGGGGCGGATTTGGGGCCAATTCGCCTGTGGAGGGAAAAATGCCGACTTCACCACGCGCCACGCGCTTTGAATGTCTCGACACACTGCGAGGGTTTGCTGTGCTCGGCATTCTCATGGTGAATGTCCAATTCTTCGCCATGGTTTGGGTGGTTGATGAATATCCCTATGTGCAAGGCGATTTCACAGCACCGATAAACCAGCTGGTCTGGTGGGTCACGGAAACCTTCTTCACATTCAAGTTCATCACACTCTTTTCCGCCATGTTCGGGGCGGGAATCATCTTGATGTTAGGGACCGGAGAGGCGGTACACAGGCGGCATTGGCGGCGCATGCTGGTACTTCTCGGCTTCGGTCTCATCCATGCCTATGTGTTTTGGTATGGTGATATTCTTGTCCCTTATGCCCTGGCAGGAATGGTCATCGTCACGGCGCGGCGAATGAGCGTGGGCGGCTTGTTCTGGCTGGGTATTGGCTTGGTGTCTTTCACGGGCCTGCTAATGGTCGCGG
>JAAEZM010000007.1:0-108576 GCA_018222865.1 Alphaproteobacteria bacterium | reverse complement strand
GTGCAATTGGTGTCCTGCTGGGAGACGAGACAAGCGGCGCAGAGGCCATGGGTTACACGCCGGATCGCGTGGCGGAGATCACCGCCATCTACCAGGCCGGCTTTCTTGATCGAATGGGGTCCAATGCGGTCACCGCATTGTTCGGCCAGCTTTTTCAGCTTGTCGTTTTTAGTGGTCGCATCGCAGGGGTGATGCTGATCGGGATGGCGGCTTTCCGATCGGGCTTCTTGACCCTGGGCTGGTCAAGCCAGCGATATACACTCTCGGCCGCGATCACGATCCCCTTGGGGGTTCTGCTCTGCGGTTGGCAGGCCAGCCATTTGATCGCGACAGAATTTGCGCCCTCGGAAGCGTGGAAGGCGATGCTCGCGCAATATGTCGGCAGCCTCATTCTGGCTTTCGGATATGCGTCAGCCATCATGCTGATTGCGCAATCGGGCTGGCTCAAGCCGGTGATGAACCTGCTCGCGTGTACCGGCCGAATGGCCTTCACCAATTATTTGACCCAGACCCTGATCATGACCTTCATCTTTGTCGGCTTTCCCGGGCTGGGCCTGTTCGGCGAAGTAGACCGGGCCGGTCAGGCGCTGATCGTCCTGGCGGTATGGGCGCTGCAATTGGTCTGGTCCCCGCTCTGGCTGTCCACCTATCGGTTTGGACCGATGGAATGGGCCTGGCGCTCATTGACTTACGGGCAGGCGCAGCCCTGGCGGCGCATCTCACAATAGAGTGAAGTCGGTAACGCGATTGCAATCCTCCTGAAACGCCCCGGACGGGTGCGCTCCTTCAAGTCTTCTGATCGACACCAAGGAGGGACAATCATGCGAACATTAATCAGTGCCGTGATGCTCGCCGGTACACTCATGTCTGCAGCGCAGGCTGAGAACTCGGCGACGGAGGCGGCATTAACACCCCTGGCGGAAACCTTTGCCCGCGGCTTCTACGCCCGCGACCCGGAGATGGTGCTGTCCGTCGTGCATCCGGAATTATCCAAAATTGGCGTCTGGCAGAATTATCGCGGCAGTGGCGTTGATATCACTGAAGAATTGCCGCCGGGCACGCTGCAGGTTCTGGGACGCATCTATAATGCGGACGGCCGTTTGAGCGTCGAGACCTCGACGGTGGGCGTAGATTTTTTTGACAGCGATGCGAATGTTGGCGTCTTCCAGCTTACAGCTGACCGGGACTGGTACGACTTCTTCCTCGGCACGCGTATCAATGGCGAATGGGTTCTGGTCAACTGCGCATATGGCGGTTTCCACCTGATCGACAACCCGGAGCGCGAGGCCGATATGGCTGCCGTTTCGAGCGTGGTGGCGGAGTATGCAGCGGCCTGGGACACCGCTGACTATGAGCGCTTGCAGGCCACCATTTATCCCAACGCGGATCGCCGACATGTCGTCCGGGGAGAAGGTCGTGAATTCCTTCAGCATGAAACGCTGGAGACTATTCAGCAGGACATCATGTCATCGCAGGCGGCGGGCTTGAGCTCGCAGGTGACGGTCTTCGAGGCCAATAGGCAGACCGCAGCAGCACGCATCGACGCTGCTGACCGCACCGAATGGGTCTTGCTCCAGCGACTGAATGGCGACTGGAAAATCGTGAACATGTTCTGGGAGGCAAGCGTAGCCGGCTAGTCTTCGGCGTCAGCCTGGTTCTCCGGGGCCGCTTCGGCAAAAGCGGGCAACGCCCGGGCCGCTTCATCGGCAGCGAGGAGAACCGGGCAGGCGCTCAAATCCGCTTCCCAGCGCCGGGCATTATAGAGCTGCGGGACCAAATAAACTTCCGCCATCCCCGGGCCATCGCCGAACAGAAACGCTCCCTCGCGCGGTTGTTCGGCGACCATGGTTTCAAGCGCGCTCAGACCGCTTTCGATCCAGCGTTTGGCCCAGGCTTTCATGCCGTCAAACCCGCTTCCATCAATCGCTGCGGCGGCCTTGAGGACTCTCAGGTTTTGTAGCGGGTGAATGTCGCAAGCGATGACAGAACACCAGCCTCGTATGCGAGCACGCTCGGCAGGATCACGCGGCAAGAGCGCGGGCTCCGGCCAAGTTTCTTCAATCCATTCCAAGATGGCTGGCGATTGCACAAGCGCATCATCGCCGTGTTCCAGAAGCGGGACGAGACCTTGCGGCTGTTTGGAAAGCCATTCGGGCTGACCTTGCTCGCCTTCTTTCAAATTGATCGAGACTTGCTCATAGCTCACCTGTTTCAGGTTCAGAGCAATGCGAAGACGGTAAGCGGCGGAGGACCGCCAATAGCCGTAAAGCGTGGTCATGGATCAGCGTTCCTTGTTCACGGTCAGGGAAAAAGAGGGCAGGCCGTCGATCTCGGCCTGTGCAGTATCACCCGGCTGAAGGGCTGCGACCCCTGCGGGCGTGCCGGTGAAGATCAGGTCGCCGGCAGCCAGTTCGAAGTATTGGGACAGGGCCGCAAGAATGCCATCGACCGGGATCAGCATGTCTGACAGGTCGGCGGATTGACGGGTTTCGCCATTGACCGCCAGGGCGATACGGCCGGACGCCGGGGGTAAGCCCTTCTGGAGAAGACCGATGGGCGCGGAGCCTTCAAAGGCTTTGGCAATCTCCCAGGGCCCGCTGCGAGCCTTCATTTCGCTTTGCCGATCACGACGGGTCAGATCTATTCCCACAGCGCTCGCGACAGGTTTCCCGCCCTCACCAAGGGCGACAACCATCTCGACCTCATGATGCAAATCCGATGTTGCGCCTGGATAGTCGATGCGCGCTGCCTGAGTCAGCGCTTCGGCGGGCTTCATGAAGAAGATCGCCTCGGCAGGCGCTCCCATCTCCTTGGCGTGGTCGGCATAATTGCGCCCAATACAGAAGATCCGCCGGACCGGGAAGAACACACCCGGCTCGCTCATGGCAAGCCTAACTGTTTGCGGTGCGGCAATGAAATCTGACATGAGCGCTTCCCCCAATAACTCTGACCATTGATGAGCGGCCTTGCTGCTGAGAGCGGCTTACGGCACGACTAGGTCATGAGCAAGTCAGCGAGCGATACGAAATCTGATCTGCGGCTGCAGGACTTCCTGCCTTACCGCCTGGCGATCACCTCCAACCGGGTGTCGCGCATGGTAGCGGCCGATTACCGGGCCAGGTTTGGCCTGTCGATCTGGGAATGGCGGGTGATTGCGATCTTGGGCGAGGGAGAGCCTTCAACGGCCCAGGATTTGGCGGATGCTGCAGCGATGGACAAGGTGGCGGTATCACGCGCCGTTCGAGCCTTGGTTGAGCGTGGCCTCGTTTATCGCTTTGCCCATGAAAGCGATAAACGATCCCGTCTGCTCGACCTGACGGAGGCAGGTCTGGGCGTCTATACGGAGATCGCTCCTATCGCATTGGAGGCGGAAGCGCGACTGCTTCAAGGGCTCAGTGAGGATGAAGCCGCCTTGCTGGCGCGGCTGCTTGATCGGATTAGAACGACTGCCCAGTCTCGGCTCGATCAATCCTCGTAAGCGCGCTGGGCGGTGTTCGCGAGCCGCAACAGCCGGCCCGATGCGAACATGGCGAGGAGGACGGAGGCTGTAAAAGCGTAGAGCCCAGCCGCAGGCTCTGCGTCGAAGGCCGCGCTGCCGCGTGCGGAAAACACGACCAGGGCGATGATGAGAACGTCTGCCATCGACCATTTCCCCAGCCACTCCAAGCGACGCAGAGCCTGAGCGGAGGCGATTTGCGGAGCGGCGAGTAATCTCCAGAGCCAGATCAATTTGATTGCGGGAAAGGCTATTGAAAACAGCCAGACAATTCCGGCAAGCGCATATTCCTGGCCGGCAAAAAGAGCATAGCCGAAGCCAAGAATGCTGTGCTCACCGGACCAGAACGCGAATTGGGTTGTACGAAGCGCTGGATAGAGCAGGCCGATCGGTAATAGGAGTGTCGCGAGTAAAGCATAGGCGGTCGCAAGAGGATCATAGCGATAGGGATTATCCATTCCATGCTCCGCGGCCGCAGCGTTCAATCGGGCACGTCGCCGCGATGAACAGCATCTTCAAATCCTGATTGGGTTGGCGCGGTGAGCGCAATCCGATCAAAATGTGCGCTAAGGCTCAAATGGGGCGAAGGTAAGGTCGTTTACTCTACCGCTTCCACCACATGCTCCGAACCGTATCTTCGCGTCTCTCCAGCGAGTTTCTATTCGGCTAGCCCAAGTAATATGGGCCTCGATAGGCTCATTACTCAAAAAAATGCACACATGTTTTGCCGTAAAGTAGTAGAAAAAAAGTTCAGGTATTAACAAGGTCTAAATGAAGTTCCTTTGGGGTTTTAACCGGCTTAACCCTATATATTTAAACTAGAAAAGCGATCCTGTTTTAGGTTTTCTTGAGATAACCCAGAATGGCATCAAAACTCCAAAACAATTTCCACTTGGTTATATTGCATAAATGTCGAAAGATATTGGGTAATATCCCATTACCCGTCCGAAACACGTGGTTAATTCATACCACCTAACGCTCCCTTTGATTTTCGAATTTGCTCGACTTTTTCGGTTAAAAGGGACGAAAAATGCGCCATCTTTTACTTGCCGCTCTTGCTGGATCGGTGATTGCCGCTCCGGCCATGGCGGAAACGACAACCCGCGATATTGAAGTCATCGGCCGCGCCCTTGGCTTTATGGAAGGCGCGAGCGGATCCGACCGCGTCGTTGCCATCGTCTATGACCCGGCCAGTGAGGCCGAGGCTCAGGCGCTTGCGGGCGCTATGGACGGCGGTCTAAGCGCCGGCCGGGTAACCCTGACAGGTCGTTTGGTGCCGGCCAGTGATATTGGCAGTGTTTCCGGTGCTCATGCGGCCGTGCTCCTGGGGGCTGCGGCCAGTGATGCTGGTATTGCCAGTGCCGCAAATGGAAGCGGCGCCATGACAGTCTCGACGGACATGAGCTGCGTTGAAAGTGGCGGCTGCGTGATGGGCGTTCAGAGCGCTCCATCTGTTCGCATTGTCGTCAATCGCTCCAATGCGGATGCGGCCTCGGTCTCCTTCGCGGCGGCCTTCGCCATGATGATTGAAGAAATTTAATCCCCGCACGTTACGGACAGGAAAAAGACATGACACTCCGCAACTCTCTCTACGGAATTTCCGCTCTTGCCGTCAGCGTGGCGTTCAGCGCGCAGGCAGCAGCACAAACCATCGATTATGACGCAATGAGCGATCTTTTCGGTGAGCCGGTCACCACGGGCGCAACAGGGGCGCCACAGCGTTCCACCGATGTGCCGGCCACGATGATCATCGTGACGCGCGATGATATCGAACGCTTCCCGGAATACGACATCCCGGGCATTCTTCGCCACTATGGCGGCATGGATGTCATGCGCTACTCTTTTGGCGATGCGCAGGTCAACATCCGCGGCGGTGCCACTGGCTACTCGCCACGCCTATTGGTTCTGGTGAATGGCCGCGAGGTGTATCTGGACAGTTATGGATACACAGCTTGGTCTACCATTCCGGTCCAGATGGAAGAAATTCAGCAAATCGAAATCGTAAAAGGGCCGCAGTCGGCGCTCTATGGTTTCAATGCTGTCTCGGGCGTTGTGAACATTATCACTCGTAATCCAGATCACGGAAATTACTTCGTTGGCCGCGTCAATACCGGTACCAACGGATACCATGATGCCGCAGTCAGCTTTGCTCAGCAGATCAATGACCGGTTCTCGCTGCGTGGCAGTGTTGGAACAAGCGAGTCAAATCGCTTTGGCGGCGCGCCGCAAGCGACTGATGCGCTCAGCCAAAGTGCGGATGACTTCACGCGAGATACCGCCTCGCTGGAGGGGCGTTTCCGGATTTCCGATAATGTTAATCTGACCCTCGAAGGGACGTATTCCGCGACTGACCAGATGGAGGTCACGTCTGTATTTACGAGTGCGACCGCTCAGTACGAGCTTCGCTCATACAAAGCGGATATTGAAGCAGATACAGACTTCGGCTTTATCACTGCCTCTGCATACCTGAATGAAACCGAGACGGAATATAGCTTCGGGCCTCTTTCTGCACAGCTGATGCACCTGCGATTGCAGAACCTCTTTAAGGTTGGGACGGATAATACCATTCGCCTCGGGCTGGAGTATCGGGATGGCTCAATGGAGTCTTTTCCTGAACCCAATAACGGTGATGTCGGATATGAAGCCGTTGCCTTCTCAGCGATGTGGAACCACAGATTTTCCAGTGCGATCGACTTAACGCTCGCCGGACGCTTCGACTCTGTGGATTGGAGCCGCGACGGACAGCCTGACCAAACGCTCTACATCTTCAGTCAGGATGATTATAGCGTCACCTTTGAGGAGTTTAGCTATAATGCCGCTCTGGTGTGGCGTCCGGAATTTGGTGGGACAATTCGCTTCACTGCGGGGCGTGGTGTGCAGGCGCCGACCCTCTTTGACATGGGTATGACGCTGATCTCTGGCAGCGGGCCGTCAACGATCATTCTGTCGGGGAACCCGAATATCGATACGTCGATCGTTGAAGGGGTCGAGATCGCCTATGATCGCAGTCTTTCGCCGACCGTGGATCTGCAAGCGGCAATCTTCCACCACAATACCAGCGATGTGCGCGCCGTGTTCGGACTTTTCCCGGACGTTCTGCCGCCTGCCGCACCGGTGCCGACTCTGCTGTTTGATAACCGCGGCGAAACTGAAGTCACTGGTTTTGAGGTCGGCCTAGACGGTGACCCGGCCGGCCCTGTTTTCTGGAGTGCGAACTACACTTACCAGGATGTGACCGACGACCTGATCGGAACGTTTGGTCTGCAACATGTACAAGACTGGGAAGCTGTCACACCTGAGCATATGTTCAACGTGAATGGCGGATGGCATGCCGAGCGCTTCAGCCATGATGTCTTCGTCAATTATGTTAGCGCGACGGAGAGCCCGCTCCAGCCGGTTTTCCCGGGTATTACACGCGTCGCTATCGACGATTATGTCGCGGTGTCCTTCCGCTCAGCCTACCATTGGAATGACCATGTTTCAGTCGCTCTTTCGGGTCAGAATGTGACCTTTGGAGATGGCGAGGTGACCAATCCGAATACCGAGCAGGAAGCGCGCTACTGGCTGACCCTCACGGCACGCCGTTAAGTGCATAAAGTATAACGCCCTGGCCCATGATGCGGGTCGGGGCGTTAACCCTGATTTATCCAGATCAGACTGAAACTAGATTCTAACTTTAATATCCCTCTGGGAGACATGCCATGGGCAAGGGTATCTCGATCTTTAATCTGACTATCGCGCAGTCCTTTGCGGTCGCGCCGGTCATGGCGATCCTCGCCTTGATGGGTGTGGCTGGACTGGGCGCGATGTCCTTGCTCTCCGCTTCTGAAACGCAGGAGACTGTCGTCGCTGAAATGGAGGTCGGTGTCGCCCTGACCCAGATCCAGGCGGATCTGGAGACGGTGAATGCGGATGTCCTTCAGGTAGTAACGCGTCAGGCAGCTGGTGAGAGCCTTGACGTCATGGGGGAGTTTGAGACCGTCGCGGCGACCGTCGATGGCATTTCTGCCGAGGTCGCAGCCCTTCGCGGTGAAGCTATCCTTGATGGACGCGAGGAAACGCTGGATGCGGTTGTTGAGCAATTGGCGCTCTATACCGACGCACTTGATTTCGTCGGCCAGATGCTGGAGCTCGATTTCGCAAGCTCTGTTGCCTTCCTCGCCCCGTTTGATCAGGTCTTTACGGACCTCAACACAGATTTGACCGGGCTGGCTGATCATGCGGCCGAAGAAGCGCGGGCTGATTCTCAAGCCGCGCAGGCCGCTGCACGCAACTCGATCATCACATTTATCGGCGTGACGATTGTTGTGGCGATAGCGCTGATCGCGATTTCTGTCCTCTATGGTCGTCGTATCGCATCGTCGGTCATCCGTATTGCCCAGGCAACGGAAACGCTGGCCAATGGTGATTATTCGCTCGATATCAAAGCGCTTGAGCGCTCGGATGAACTCGGTGCGGTGGTCGAAAGCCTGAAGCGGTTCCGTGAAAACGGGCTGAAGGCGGAAGAGCTTGAAAAAGAGCAGCGTGCGCAAACTGAAGCGAATGAAGCGCGCGCGCGCCGTGTCAATGAACTGGCTCAGGATTTTGATAAAGACGTTATGGCGCTGATCGGCGAGGTGACAGAGGCCTGCTCCTCCATGTCAGCGATATCAGAACAACTCACCCATGCGGCAAATGAAGGCTCGTCCATGAGCGGGCAAATGGCATCTGCTGCCGGCGAGGCGTCCTCCAATGTGGAATCCGTGGCTGCGGCGGCTGAAGAATTGTCGGCGTCCATCCAGGAAGTGACCTCGCAGATCCAGGGGTCTTCCGATATGGCCATGCAGGCCGATGAGCGTTCGAAGGCCGTACAGGGCGTTGTCGATAATCTCGGCGCGGCTGCACAGCAGATCGGTCATGTGGTCCAGCTGATTAATGACATCTCTGAACAGACCAATCTTCTCGCGCTCAACGCAACGATCGAAGCCGCGCGGGCTGGCGAGGCCGGCAAGGGCTTTGCTGTCGTGGCCTCTGAGGTGAAGTCGCTTGCCGCCCAAACCGCGCAGGCTACGGACGATATTCGTGGGCAGATCCAGGACATCCAGGATGCCGCCAAGTCCTCCTCGGCTTCCATTGCCGAGGTCACTGAGGCGGTGACTGAGATCAGCCGGGCGTCTTCTGCCATTGCCGCAGCCGCCGAAGAGCAGAGCGCATCGACGCGCGAGATCTCAAGCGCTGTGGCGCATGCGGCCACCAGTGCCCGCACCGTATCTGAAAATGTGAGTAGCGTGTCCAATTCGGCGCAGCAGACCGGTCAGGCTTCCGAGGAAGTCTTGAACTCGGTGCGCAGCGTGACCGAGCGGACAGAGCGTCTCAACGAGGTTGTCGAAACCTTCCTCAACGAGGTTCGCAAGGCTGGCTGATCTCTCCCCCCTGATGTCGTCTTGCAGAACTGAGCGCCCGGATCTCTCCCCCCGATCCGGGCGTTTCTCTATCTGAGTGTAGCCCAGCGTTGAGCGCCAAGATCGGTGTCACTGACCCTCAGCGTTTCCCGGATGATCGCGCCGGATGAGGCCAGGCGGCATTCAATACGCAGGCGATGGACATAACGCGGCGAACCCAGAGGCGGGCTGCCAAACTGGTTGCGAGAAAGAATAAACGCATCACCGTCGTGGAATATGACCTCACCATTGAGTGAAAACTCCCCACGCGGTGAGAAGACGCTCACGACACATTCGGCCAGTTCACTCGGCGGATAATCGTAATCTGTATAATAGAGCTCTAGCTGCCATTGCGGGGTCCGATAATCCACAATGGCATGAAAATAGCCGCGGTCGGGTCCTGAAAAATCGTCCGGGTCGGGACACCAGCGATAATCGGGGAAGCGCTGACATACCCAGTCCTGGTCCTGATTGCTCAGATCGAGATAATGCGTATCGCCTCGGCAGACGCGATGATTTCGGGCGCTCTCGCAAAAGCATTCGAAACTATCAGGGTCATTACGGCATTCCGGTCCCGGGCCGAAGAACGACCATTGAGCCGTTGCAAGGGCTTGAGCTGTCAGGGCTGCTACCAGAATACTCATTTCAACGCACCACACCCACAATCAGTACGACCAATCACATCACAGCGCGGGAAGAGGGCATTAGTGAGGCAGACGCGTTGTCTTCCCGGCATTTTTGCGGCGCATCAGCTAAGCGCAGCCTGCCGGAATAATCTGGTCCATATTCGCCGGAGTTCCCACACCCCTGAGTGGAGTCATCTATCAATTTCGCCAGAAGGAAGAAAGCCGGTTTCTTTGGCGATTAAGGAGACCGGCTAAGATCAAGTGTCTCGTGCTGCTGCACTCCTAGTGATGGGGATGATGCCGGCGAAAACGGATCAGCCGTTCCGAGCCTTCCACAACATCAATGCGCCCGTGTCGGCCGCGGCAAAGGCGAACGGAGATGATGGCAGGCTCCCCGTCGAAATGCCCGCGGCGGCGTTCTCGCCAGCACGGACCTGTTTGATATCGGCTCTCCCCATAATAACCGCGACCATAGCGACCTCGATCATAATAAGGCTGATGAGGGTGGCGGGCGTATTCATCGGTGCGGTGAGAACGACGCGTGTGATGATGATTGCGCGGTGGATGATGCTTGGCGCGGCTGGTCTTTTCCACAGAGTGCGCGGCGCGGCTGGTTTCCGCCGGGTTCGCATCTGCGGGTGTCGAGAGCGGAAATAGCAGGAAGAAGGCGATCAATGCGATTGGGAGGGTTTTCGGCATCATGGCAGGTCTCCGGCGATCTCCTATAAGGGAATGTCAGCCTATAAAAACGCTTCTGACGCGAAAATGAACCAAAAATTTACCCTACCCAGGCTTTCACCGAAGTGTCTTGAAGTCTTAAGCGCGCTGTTAAGTTGAGGCGTGATACTGCTGTCTTATGGTAGCTGAATTTTCCAACCCGCACATTCCGACCGGCGATGCGCCGCTCTTCGATCTCAATCATCTCCAGCGTTACACCGGAGAGGATGCCGATCTGCAAAAAGAACTGCTCTCCCTCATGATTGAGCAGGCGGAACGTTGTCTTGGCCTGATGATGATCGCCCAGGAGCGCTCCGATTGGCGAACAGCAGTCCATACGCTTAAAGGGGCAGCGCGCGGTGTCGGGGCTTTTGCACTTGGCGATCTGTGCGACCAGGCCGAAGAGCTGCCGGATATTGCCTGGCCGGGTGCGCGCGTGAAAATCAAATATGGTATCGCGGCGACCCGCGAAGCGTTCGGCGATCTCGCTGGCTAGAAGCGCGCGCTAATCGCGCGTCTTGTCCCAGACGGAAAACTCATAGGCGATCGACCGCTCTATCAGCTCGCGCCAGACCGGCTCTGCGATCTCGACAGGCAAGCCTGAGCGTCCTGCTTCCGCCTTTACCTTGGAGACCACATCCTCGATCCGCCACTCATCGCGGACCTTGTCGCGCGAAGGCTTAATCCGAGCTGCCGCTTCCATATAGCGCGAGCGCTCCGCGATCAGGGCCACAAGTTGGCGATCCAGAGCATCCACGCCCTCGCGTACCTGCGCCATGGTTTCGCAATCAGCGGGGGCGGTTATTGTTGTGGGCGTGGACAGGGTCATGTGATCTTCCTCAGCTTCGCTGGAAGATATACGCGGGTGCGCGCGCAAGCCCAAGCGACGAGCTGTCACAGAGTGCGCAAGGCTCGAAAAAACATCGACCTTCGTGCAATACCTTCTATGCTCGCGCCGATTCCAAGGAGGCCTACATGTCCGACCCCGTCCGTATCTATGGCGATCAGAAAAGCGGTAACTGCCTGAAGGTGAAGTGGACCGCCGATCATCTCGGCCTGGCTTATGATTGGCAAAATGTCGACGTGTTGAAGGGGGAGACGCGGACCGAGGATTTCCTCGCCATCAACCCCGCGGGGCAGGTGCCCTGCCTGGTCCGGCAGGATGGCCGCATTCTGGCGCAGTCCAATGCGATCATCTTCCATCTCGCAGAGGGGACGGCGCTGGTTCCGGAAGATCGGTTCGATGTCGCGAAAATGCTCGAATGGATGTTCTGGGAACAGTATTCCCATGAACCCTTCATCGCTGTGCGCCGTTTCCAGAAAGCCTATCAAGGCCTCGCCGACGAGGATATCGATTCCGATCTGCTGGCCAAGGGCCGCCGGGCACTGGGTGTGATGGAGATGCGGCTCCTATCGCGTGACTTCATTGTCGCCGAGACACTGACACTCGCGGATATCTCTCTCGTCGCCTATACCCGCGTGGCGGATGAAGGCGGGTTTGATCTCGCGGATTTTTCCAATGTCAAAGCCTGGGTAAACCGCGTGGAAGACGCGCTTGCGATTGCACCGGGCGAGGGACGGTTCAGCGGCTAGCGCCCCAGCTCCTTCATCGCATTGTCCACGCCTTCAATGGTCAGTGGGAACATGCGGTGGGCGCCGATCAGGTCCTGGATGACGCGCGTGGAGTGGGAGTATTCCCACCATTTCTCCGGCTGTGGATTGAGCCAGACGAGGTCGGGCCAGGTGTCGACGATGCGCTTGATCCAGACTGCGCCGGCCTCGTCATTCCAATGCTCCACCGAACCGCCGGGATGCGTGATTTCATAGGGCGCCATGGCGGCATCGCCGACAATAATGACTTTCCAGTCCAGCGGATATTTGTGCATGAGGTCGAAAGTCGGGACGGTTTCCGCGCGGCGGCGCTTATTGGAGCGCCACATGCCCTCATAAGGGCAATTGTGAAAGTAGAAATATTCCAGATTCTTGAACGTCCCGCGGGCCGCGGAGAAGAGCTCTTCACACATATGGACATAAGGGTCCATGGAGCCACCGACATCGAAGAGTGCCATCACCTTGATCGCATTGCGCCGCTCCGGCCGCATGATGACATCCAGCCAGCCCTGTTTGGCGGTGGCGTCGATTGTCCCACCCAGATCAAGCTCTTCCTGGGCCCCATCGCGCGCCAGCTTGCGCAGGCGGCGTAAGGCGACTTTCAGATTCCGTGTGCCCAGTTCACGTTCGCCATCGAGATCCTTATAGCGGCGCTGTTCCCAGACTTTGACGGCTTTCTTGTGCTGGCTTTGTCCGCCAATACGCACGCCGGCCGGATTATAGCCGGAATGGCCATAGGGGCTGGTCCCGCCCGTACCGATCCATTTATTGCCGCCTTCATGGCGTTTTTCCTGTTCCTCGAGGCGCTTCTTGAGCGTCTCCATCAGCTCGTCAAAGGGCAGGGCCTTGAGCTCGGCCATTTCTTCTTCTGAGAGCATGCGCTGGAGCATGGCTTCGAGCCAGTCCTCAGGGATCTCGTCCTTCTCAAACAGCTCGCCCAAAGTCTCGACGCCTTTGAAAACATGGGCGAAGACCTTGTCGAACTTGTCGAAATTCTTCTCGTCCTTGACCAGAGCCGCGCGACTGACCGAGTAAAAATGACCTATATCCGGTTCGATCGCGCCCTTATTGAGCGCTTCGAGAACAGTGAGGTATTCCCGCGTGGTGACGGGAATTTTCGCGGCGCGGAGCTCGGTGAAGAAACGGTGCAGCATGGGCGGCCGATCAGAATGTGCTCGGCCCGCCAGAGCCACCCGGATTGCCGCCGCCCTGCGGCGCTCCATCGGGCGATCCGCCATTCCGGCGGGTCATGAAGGCGAGTTTTTCGAACAGCATCACATCCTGCTCGTTCTTCAGCAGGGCGCCATGAAGCGGCGGGATGAGTTTGCGTGGATCGCGTTCGGTCAGCACTGCAGGATCGACATCTTCCACCATGAGCAGCTTCAGCCAGTCGAGCAGTTCTGATGTTGACGGCTTTTTCTTCACGCCCGGCACTTTGCGCACATCGAAGAAGAGCTTCAGGGCTTCAGACAGAAGTCGGCCCTTGAGGCCCGGGAAGTGGACCTCGACAATTGCCCGCATCATCTCTTCATCAGGAAAGGCGATGAAGTGGAAGAAACACCGGCGCAGGAAGGCGTCGGGAAGTTCTTTTTCATTGTTCGAGGTGATGATGACGACCGGGCGGTTTTCCGCCTTTATGGTCTCGCCGGTCTCGTAAACATGGAACTCCATCCGGTCGAGCTCTTGCAAGAGATCGTTGGGGAATTCGATGTCGGCTTTATCGATTTCATCGATGAGCAGAACCGAGCGCTGGGGCGCGGCGAAAGCCTCCCAGAGCTTACCCTTGCGGATATAGTTATTGATATCGTGGACTTTGTCTTCGCCCAGCTGACTATCGCGCAGACGGGCGACGGCATCATACTCATAAAGCCCTTGGCGAGCCTTGGTCGTGGACTTGATGTGCCACTCGATCAGCGGCATGCCCATCGCGCTGGCGACCTGTTTGGCCAGCTCGGTTTTCCCCGTACCCGGCTCGCCCTTGACGAGCAGCGGGCGCTCCAGAGCAATCGCTGCATTCACTGCGGCGGAGAGCTCTGCATCTGCGACGTAACTGTCTGTACCTTCAAAGCGCATGGCCCATGACTTAGCGCGATTGAGGGGGCAAGGGTAGGGGGAGACAGTGTGCCGCGCGGCGGATTGCCCCAATGCGCTTTCCCTGCCTATGAAATTAAGGGACTGTAAAGACGAATCTCCTCGATAATCACCCAGATAGACTGGAGGTGGTCCCGATGGCCGATGGCATGATCCACACGCAGAATTTCTACGCATTCGAATGGATGACCGGAAAGGTTGCTGATTGCGATCCGAATTTCCCAACGACTCTCTTCGCTTGGGATGGTGAGGATCTGTCGATTGAAGAGACAGACACCGCGTTTTTCGGGTTTGTGCAATCGGGTGACGCGACGGTTACCACCGAGGCCGGGAGTTTCACCCTGCAGGCCGGAATGTATTTCTCGGCCAATAACTCTCTACGCATTTCCGGTGGGAAAGGCATTGTGATGGCGCGTAATGCGCATCAGGCCTTTTTCTCGATCGGTGGTCCTGTGGAGCAAAAAGGTCGCCTCAAATATATTGATGGCTGTACCGACAGCCTGCTGATCTCACCCATTCGCATGGGCGATCCGTGCCTGAACCTGCTCTACTTCCCGCCAGGCATTGATCAGACTTCCCATACCCATCCATCCGACCGCATCGGTGTTGTTTTTTCCGGCCGCGGTGAATGCGTGACGCCGGAGGGAATTATTCCTTTGGAGCCCGGGGTGATGTTCCGGATTCCGTATGAAGGCCACCATAAATTCCGCACTCATGACAGCGAAATGCGCGTGATTGCCTATCATCCGGACTCTGATTTCGGTCCACAGGATGAGGATCATCCGATGATCAATCGCACGATTGTGGACGGTGTATCGGCGTCCAAGATTGACGCGATCCGTACGAAGTAGACTGTCTCACCAGAAATGAAAAAAAAAGGGCGCCTCTTGCGGGGCGCCCTTTTTATTCTGACCGACACTCATTCTGGCCACGCGCCGGGCGCAGCCAGACACCGTTCGGATCGTCTGTGGGATTTCCCGTTTCAGCATCATAAAGCCCGCGCCGGAGATTGTTGCGGCGATGAAACTCGCTGGCGGCTGGCTTCTTCTCATCTGAGCCCAGTGCGGTGATCAGATCCTCTATGTCACGGGCCATTTGCGCGAACTCATCCATTTCCATGGCGAACGGATGATCCGGGCCCGGATTAGAGCGATCAAATGTGACGTGTTTCTCGATCACGCGGGCTCCCAGCGCGATGGAGGCAATTGGTGCAATGGAGCCGGGCGAATGGTCGGAAAGGCCGAGCGCCGTGTCCGGGAAGCTGGTGCGCAGGGTCTTCAGAGCGTTGAGATTTAGGTCCTCCCAGGCGGGCGGATAGCTGGCGGTGCAATGCAGCAGGGTGAGATCGCTGCAGCCATGGTCCCACAAGGCCTGAGCCGCCGCTTCAACTTCGTCGAGATAGCTGGCCCCGGTGGATTGAATGATGGGCTTGCTGGTCCGAGCGATTTTTTCCTGCAGCGCCCGAAATGTCATGTCACCCGAGGCGATCTTGTAGCGTTTAACCCCGACATCCTCGAGCAGGTCCACCGCTTCCAGGGAGAAGGGTGAGGACATGAACTCGATCCCGTTATCGTCCGCACAGGCTTTCAGGGTGTAATGCCAGTCCTCAGGCAGGCCCTGATTGCCGAAGGCGGCATATTTGGGATTGTCGATGATCTGATCTGTGCCGGGATCGAGAATCCGCCGGGCGATCAAACCGTCTCGACTGAGGGTTTGGAACTTTGCGATCTGCGCGCCCGCCTTCGCGGCGGCCTCAATATAGCGCTTGGCGAGGTCAAGATCGCCATCATAATTCGAGCCGATCTCGGCGATCAGCGTCACCTGTCCTGCGATCATCAGGCGATGTCCTCAAGGAAGTTTTTTGCTGCTCGGGCCTCGTCTATGAGTTTGCAGATATGCGTGACATCGACCGGCCAGTCGCGGGCAGTCAGATCTGCATAAACAGAGCGTACAAAGGCCAAATCATCCTTCGTGTCGACGGAGAAGTCATAATCGGGGCGATGCAGGTTTTGGGAGAAACGCACCATCTGCGTGCGAAAGGCTTCATAGTTTTCCCGGATGAAGACCGTGACATGCTCGCGATCGCGCGCTGTCAGGTCAGGATCAGCCGCCAAATGCTCCAGGACCCGTGTTTCCACGACTTCCGCGCGAAGCCCTCGTGGAAGGTGTTTGTCTACCGGGCGCGTGTATTCCGCGAGATTATCATGATGATCGGCGACACAGCGCGCGATGATCATCGGGTCTCGAAAAGGACTGTCAGACGTAATGCGGACCAGTGTCGTCGCCAGTGTCTTCTGAGCGACCAAGAGAAAGCGATCGAGAACGTCATGTTCTGAACCGCGGAAGACCCGGATGCCTTCTGAGCGTCCAAGCGATTCCACAATATCGTCGTCGGGATTGGTCGTGGTTGCGATCACCAGCTCGTCGACGCCATCAATATCGCGCAGTCGCCGGCACTGGAAAGCGAGGAGCGAGACATCGTCATAGAGCGGTTCCAGAATTTTCCGCGGCAAGCGGTTGGAACCAGTGCGGGCCTGAATGACAGCGACGGTGCGTCTCACGCTTGATCCTCTTTGTCGTTCTCGACGGGCATCGGGATTTCTACATCCATCCAGGTGCGCGTCATTCGTGTCGGACTATACGGCGGAATCCTATCAGGAATATGGTTACCAAGTTCTGGATCATCCGCACACATCCGGACCAGTAAATCGGGAATATTGAGCCCGGCCAAGGTCATCAAATAGCCAAAGCCCCACATGCGTGGATTAATCTCCAGGAGATAGGGCGGTGCGCCGGGTGCCGGGCGCTTCAGCTCGACCGCTGCCAGCCCGTGCCACGGGCCGCTGGCGCGCAGAATATCAAGCCCGGCCTGCATCAACGCGTCATCCTCCACCGTTTCTCCGGCAATAGCGACGCCGCCGGAGGGGGGATTGGTTTGCAGCTTTCTGTGCAGGGTTGAGACGATGAGTTCGCCCTGCCGCCAGAGTGAGCCGATCGTGTAAACCGTCTCCGCTCCGCCAGGGATGAATTGCTGGACAAGGCTGGGACCGTGATCGCGATGGGTCTCGGCCCAGATCTCAGCCAGCTCCTCGGCACTTTCCGGATAGCTGACCCCGCGCGCGCCACGCGATGTGCGTGGTTTGACAACACAGGGAAACCCGCCGCTCCAGCCGTCAAGATCTGCGGCGGTCTGTGGTTGCAGGGTTTGCGGGTGGGGCAGGCCGCACGCTCGCACGCGATCGAGCAGCTTGCCCTTGTCGAGGCCGAATTCAAGAACATCGGGTGCAGGCAGTGGGACACGTAGCCCGTCTTTCTTCCAGGCCGGAGCCACCGGGGCGAGGGCTTTGGCTTCTGCTTCCGAGCCAGGGATGATGATGTCGCAATCATAAGCCTGCATGGCCGCGCGGACGGCGCTCCGATACCCCTCTGCATCGGCCGCCGCGGGCAGGGTGATACCACGCGCGCCCGGCTCATAGAGGCCACCGGCGAGAGCATTGAGATCGGCGGCGACGAGGTTGAGGCCGGGGTCGGCCTGGATCAAGGAACGCAGCGTGCCAAGGCCGGGCGGGGCGCCGACGCCAGTGACGAGTACGCCGCGGCTGAGCTGATGGAGCGCCCTCATGACCGCCACGGATCCAGCGACCGGCCGAGCAAGTCTTCCAGCCGCTCAATACCCGGGGCGAAGCGCTCCGTAAGCGCCTGTTTGATATCCGCGTCCATGGGCGGCACGGTGCTCTCTCCATCGACAAGCGGCGGGTAGACCCCGTCAGCCGTTGGCGCATCGGCGCTTGGTGTGGCTTTCGGCGCTATGAATTCGGCGTGCAGGGTTTCAAACGGCTCTCTCGCGCGGGCATCGAGCACGCCCTCGAGGATGGGCAGGCGCGAAAGGGGAATACCCCCCGTATTATAGCGCTTGTCCGTTTCAGGTTCGCGCGGTTCAAGGCCTAGATAATCCTGCACCCTTGCCACCACGCCCGGCGTATCAGCGTCGAGCTCATACTGGGTCAGGACCAGAATGTGCGGGAAATGCTTCTGCCAGATGGCGATGCGCTCGGCATATTCGCTGGTATGGGCATAAAGCCACTGAAAGCCCCAATTCTGCGCAATGCGGCGCGGCTCGTCCTCCAGCGCGCTCCGGAAGGTCGCGAATTCAGCGTCGCGGCGGACATTTTGCAGATAGTGCGAATAGGTGCGCTCGACCGGATCCCTCAAGATCGCGATGATGCGGGTCTGCGCTCCGCAATACTCAAGCGCACGCGGCGCGGCGATATGGGCGTAGGCATAATAATCCGGCGATACATCACCAATACGGGCCTCGCCGGCATAATCGGCAAACAGGGGCTGATAGTCCTGCGGCGTCGCCGCCGTATCGAAATGATAATAGGCGGGCCAGTACACATCGCCTTCGCCTATGCCAGAGAAGAAGCGGCCTTCCTTGCGGGTCTTTGACAGGAAGACGTCCGGGTGCTGGCTGAGATAATGATAAAGCGATGTCGTGCCCGATTTGGGGGCGCCGATGACCAAAAAGTTTGGCCAAATCGGTGAAGCAGTCTTTGTCATTCTGAAACCTTTTCTCACCACGCGGATGGGCGCGGATACTCTAAACAGGGTTCGACAGCAGCGTAGGTTCTGGCCAGTGGGTCTTGATCTCGCTGGCCACTCGGATGGCGCCGCGACCATCCACCAGCTGGCTCATCTGCTGGCTCGCGCGCTCTCGAAACCCGCTATCCATGACGAAGCGATGGAATTCTCTATCAAATGTTTCTTCCCAATGCGGTGTCTCCGGTACCAGGCTCGCGCCAAACCCGAGCGTCTCCCATTGGCGCGCACGATCCAGCTGACGCGGCACGATTGGCAAGCAGAGTGTTGGGAGGCGGCAGGCCGCGGCTTCGTGTAGGCTTGTTCCGCCTGCGAGTATGGCAAAATCTGCTGCGCACAGGCGTTCCTGGACCTCGTCAGGCGTGTGGGGCTTGCCCGTCTCATTGGGACGAAGTGTATCGAGGCTGAGCCCGGCGCGATCCGTCAATTGCCCCACACGTTCAAAGATCGTGTCGATGAGCGGGCTCTGGCTTCCGCCAAGTGAAATCAGGACACGATCCGCGCGTTCCTTGCTGGTGCGAGGCGGGATGTCGATGAAGGCCTCCGGGAGGATCAAAACGGAAGGCCCATCGAGTTTGAGCGCATCGCCAGGTTCATCTCTCGCGATCAGGCGTTGTCGGACAAATAGGTCAGCATCCGCATCCCCGGTCATATTGCCGATGAGGGTCACTGTGAGCCCTGCCTCGCGCAGCTTTGCGACCAGAGGGGCAGGGCTGTGCACCCAGTCGCCGATTAGAGCTGCCGCGTTGATTTCACGCGCCAAAGACAAAATGGCACGGGCTTCGTCCTCGTCGGGCGTCAGAAGGCGAATATCATACGCGTTCTGCAAGTCCTCCGGAATGACATCGGGGGTGGTTGTCAGCCAGCTGACCTGGTCGCCTTGCTTGCAAAGCGCCTCTGCGAGCGCGCGACAGCGCGTAATGTGGCCAAATCCGATATTCGGCCCACCATCGGCTCTGATCAGAAAATGGCTCATAGCCCTAAGATCGCTGGGGCAGCGCCGCGAGCTCGTCTGCGACACGGCGCATCGTGTTATCCCAGTCCTGGAAGCCTTCCCCGAAGAAGGAGCGGGTCTGGGGATACCACATGGACCGCCCGGCACCGAGAAGCGTCCACGTGGATGAGCGCGCATGGATGAACCAGACATTCGCGCCACTCGCAGCAGCCAAATTGGTGGTCGCATTCATCGGGCCGATAATGAGATCACAGGCAGATGAGAGTGCGGCAACCCCGTCGAGATCCATCTTCAGATCGATGTCCTGAGGTTGATGCACAGTCACGCCAAAACGATCGCGCGCGAGGGCCAGCTCCTCATCCACCTCGCCATATTGGAGGTTGATGAAGTCCACATTGGGCACATCGAGCACTGGTTTCCAGGCATCAAAAGCGGAGAAGAAACGAGCGCGCCGCGCGTTCATTTTCAGTGATTTCCAGAGGATGCCGACCTTCAGTCCGCTCCCCATCGTGTCCAGTTGCGTCTTGAACGCGGTTTGACGATCAGGGTCTGGGACCAGATAGCCGGGTGTTTCTGGGAAACTGTCCAGAGATGGGCGCAAAGCACGCAGGGGCGTCGCCATGGGCGTCCAAAAATCAGCATCTGCATCAATCTTGGGGGCCGCGCGAACATCGCGCCCTTCAATAGTTGTCGAGAGGTGATTGAAGACTTTCGCCTGCGGAAAGGAGCGCGCGACGAGGTCTAAGAGACGGTATTCGCAGACAATGCGGAGCTCGCCCTCTGGTCCGATCGCTTCGAGCAGGTCATGGACCTGGTTCATGAAAAGAACCTCATCACCCAAACCCTGTTCACCAATCCACACCAGCGTCTTGCCGCGGATTTGTTCAAGGTCTTCGCCATCCCACATCGGACAGTTCATCGCAAAGAGCGTGGCGCCATCGCGGTTGGGATCGAGGCGGCTCTCATTGGCAACCCAACCGTCCTGAACCATGCCCGCAGCCAGCATGACCATGGAACGGCCGTGCAGCATGGTGGCGCGATCCTTGGCGTCCGCCGGATCCTTCAGGGCTTCTTCATAGTGAGGAAGGGCTTTCTTGGGTTCGCCCAACAACTCATAGACATTCGCCATATTGTTGTGAGCCCGAGCGAAATCAGACCGCAGCCGCAGGGCCTCAGTGTAGAATGTGGCCGCTTGTGCCGGGTCACCGGACTCTGAGATGACCGAGCCCAGCGAATTCCAGAGCTCAGGATTGTCCTGGTGTTGGAAGATGGTGGTTCGCAGGATCTCGATCGCTTCTTCAAACTTGCCGGCATCGCGCAAGACACCGGAAAGGTTCAAGATGCCGTCTATGGCGCTTGGAGCGATCTGGCATTGGAGGCGATAGAACTTTTCTGCTGCATCGAGCATGTCGAGCTTCCAAGCTACCAAGCCAAGCTTTTGATAAATTTCCGGATCCTTGGGGTCGATCTTCCAGGCGCGCTCCAGAAATTCGAGCGCTCGAGACAAGCGTCCCAGACGCAAGAGCATCAAGCCCATCACGTGATTGGTCAGCGCCATTTCAGGCGCGATGCCCAGCGCTTCGTGGGCCAAGCGGGCCCCTTCAGAATTATCCCCATTATCGGAGGCTTTCACAGCCCGCTTGATCAGTGTGACGACCTTGCGGTGCTTCTTTCGCGTCGCAGCAGGAAGGCGCTCGACATAATTATCGACGCGCATCCTCGGGCGTGAGGCAAAATCATTGGTATCATGCTGTTCCGCCTCGGCGCCGGCGGACAGCTCAGCTTCCAGATCAATTGTATGGGCTTGCATCGGGACGGGCCTCGCTTCGAGTTTGCTGTTACCAGCTCGGGATTCGCTTTAAGAACTTGCTAACGTCCCTTCGCGTTTGCAGTGCGGTTCGGAAACCTTTTCTTCACCCAAGCTCTGCAGTCTATCGCCCACGAATCCAATGTAACGCCCGCTCTGGGGCCTGGAGTAGCGATTATGCCTTTGAAAATCTCGCTTAAGCCTGGCGAGAAGTTCGTGCTCAACGGGGCCGTCGTCGAAAACGGCGAGCGTCGCGCTAATCTCGTGCTTAAGAATAAAGCGTCTGTTCTTCGGGAAAAAGACATCCTGCAGGAAGAAGACGTGAATACGCCAGTGCGTCGGATCTATTTTCCAATCATGATGATGTATCTCTCCGACAGGAATGATGATGCGCTTTATGACGAATTCGTTCTCCGGATGAATGAGTTCATGGGGGTGGTTGCGGATGCTGAAGTTCTCACCCGGTGCGTTGCGGTAAGTCGCGATGTGATGGCGGGGGAGTATTACAAGGCGTTGATGGGGTGTCGAAAGTTGATGAGCTACGAAGCGGAGAGACTGGCCTAATGTCCCTTCAAGCCTACCAAGCTGCGTCCAATCGCAGCGAAGATCCGCGTGCAACTGAGTATCGCCTGTTTGCGCATGTCACCCGTGGTTTGATGACTGCGCAGGATACGCCGAAAGACGATATCCAGGCGCGTGTGCAGCCTCTGGATCTGAACCGTCGTATGTGGAGTAATTTCGCTACCGATTGTGCGAGCGAAGACAATCAGCTGCCTGATCAGCTGCGCGCTTCGATCATTTCGCTTTCCCTGTTCGTGTCCAAGCATACGAGTGTTGCGATGCGCGATCCGGCGGCGATTGAAGATCTGATCGATATCAATCGTACGATCATGCAGGGCTTGATGCCGCAGGCTGACGGCGCGGTCGCCGGGTAGGAATTACCCGCTAGGCAATT
This sequence comes from Alphaproteobacteria bacterium, assembly GCA_018222865.1. Classification (GTDB taxonomy): domain Bacteria; phylum Pseudomonadota; class Alphaproteobacteria; order Caulobacterales; family Maricaulaceae; genus Maricaulis. The sequence goes on along the minus strand of JAAEZM010000007.1, from coordinate 86,299 downwards.
TGGGTCGGCAAGTATGGGCGCTACCGTTTCGGTGGCGCCTTTTCATATTCTATACATCTGAAAAATAACGATAAAAACCTGCAGTCGCTCGGCATGTGCCTTGCGAGGTCTTCCGTGGGCAAAACGCCCAGGGTCGAAAAATTCGACTTTCATTGCTTCCAGAACGGAGGACTTAAAAAATGGCTCTTTCTGTCAACACGAATGCGGCGGCCATGGTCGCCCTGCAGAATCTGAACAAAACCAACATGGATCTTTCCGAGGTTCAAACCCGTATCAACACCGGCCTTCGGGTCGCAGGCGCTAAAGACGATGGCGGTATCTTCGCTATCGCTCAGCGCATGCGTTCCCAGGTTGCCGGCTATGGCGTGGTTAAGCAGAGCCTCGATCTTGCGACCTCGACGACGGATGTTGCTCTCGCCGCTGGTGAAGCGATTTCCGATCTCCTGGTCGAAATGAAGGAAAAGGCGCTCGCCGCCTCTGACGCCTCGCTCGACACGCAGTCGCGCACAGCTTTGAACGAAGACTTCAAGTCGCTTCGTGATCAGGTGGCGACGATCGTCAGCAATGCGGAATTCAACGGCACGAATTTGATCAACAACTCCGTGACCTCGATTTCCGCGCTCGCCAATTCAGATGGTACCAATACCATCCGGATTTCCGACGAAAACATGTCTCTCGGCGGTGGTGTTGTCACCCTTGCAGCGACAGCGTCTTTCGCAACGGCGGGTGATGCTTCCACGATTGTCACCACGATCGAAACGTCTTTGGACAACCTGAACCAGTCGCTGGCGCGTCTGGGTACGGCGTCCAAGTCGCTCGAAGTGCACAATAACTTCGTGACCAAGCTGTCTGACTCTCTCGAGAAGGGTATCGGGGCACTGGTCGATGCCGACCTGGCCAAGGAAAGTGCAAGGCTCCAGTCGCTGCAGACCAAGCAGCAGCTGGGTGTCCAGGCGCTCTCTATCGCCAATCAGGCACCGTCTACGATCCTGTCCTTCTTCCAGTAGGTTCGTTCGTTGGCTGGGATCGCTTCGGCGATCCCAGCTACTTTTTTCTGCGAATTTTTTCGTGCCGATTTCGCGTGCCTGAAATCGGACTTTAACCCTCTGTAAACCATACATTATTGCCGGTCGGCAGATTTTGCCGGGCGGTTTCTGCATATTGGCGGGCAATATTTGCCGGGCAAAGGGTTACCCCGGGCAGAAAGGAGTCGGCAAAAATCGCCGACCGAATCAGGTGATTCGAGGTTAACTCACGGGGTCAACATCTAATTGGCATCACCTTTGCTCTTTCCACAACCGGGTCAGAAGACCCAGCGAGCAAAACGCTCGTGACACCTAGAAAGGAAAGGGCCAAGAAATGGCTACTATCAATACGAATGCAGGCGCTATGGTTGCGCTGCAAAACCTCAATTCTACGAACCGTGAGATGCAGGAAGTTCAGTCCCGCATTAACACTGGTCTTGCTGTCGCTTCTGCTAAAGACAACGGTGGTGTCTTCGCGATCGCGCAGAAAATGCGTTCAGACGTCAATGGCTATGCCGCTGTGGGCACCTCGCTCGACCTGGCTGCGTCTACCACGGATGTCGCTCTGGCTGCTGGTGAAGCTATCTCCGATCTCCTGGTTGAGATGAAGGAAAAGGCTCTTGCCGCTGCTGACTCTTCCTTGGACACCTCTTCGCGCGCTGCGCTGAACGAGGATTTCAAGTCCCTTCGTGACCAGATCGGTACGATCGTTGCCAACGCTGAGTTCAACGGCACGAACCTGATCAACAACTCTGTCACGTCCATCTCCGCTCTGGCGAATGCTGACGGCTCCAACTCGATCCGTATCTCCGACGAGAACCTCTCTCTCGGTGGCGGTGTCGTGACCCTGGCGGCTACGGCGTCCTTCGCGACTGCGGGTGATGCGTCCACGATCGTAACCACGATCGAAACCTCTCTGGACAACCTGAACCAGTCCCTGGCTCGCCTGGGTACGGGTTCGAAGTCCCTCGAAGTGCACAAAGACTTCGTTGGCAAGCTGTCTGACGCTCTGGAAAAGGGTATCGGTAACTTGGTCGACGCGGATCTGGCTAAAGAGAGTGCACGACTGCAGTCCTTGCAGGTCAAGCAGCAGCTTGGCGTTCAGGCTCTGTCGATCGCAAACTCTGCGCCGAGCACCATCCTGGGCTACTTCCGTTAATAACGGGCTGGATGGCGGGTCATCGGATCCGCCATCCGTTCCCGGTGTTGACGGCGGGAGTCATTCAATACGGAGGCGCTGATGCCTCCGCGTCAGCGAGTTTAAGATGGCCGAGACCGGCTTTAATTTGGCATCGGTTACTGTCGTACCAGCCGCCGATCGCCGCGAAGCATTTTCAGAGCAGGCGAGTGCAAAGGCCTCGCGTGTTGAGCCTGTGTCGCAGCAGGCGCAGAGTGCTGAATTGCGCAATGAGCGAGAAACCGGACCGGCTGAGACCGCCGAACGGATCGCCGATATAGATCGCCTGGCACAAGAAGCTCTGAAAAATTCCCGGCTCAAGATCACGCGTGATCGCGAGTCCAAGGACTTTATCTATATGATGGTCGATCAGGACACGGGTGAGGCGGTGCGCCGCTGGCCTCCTGAAAACCATGCGGAGCTCCTCGAGTTTCTGCGGACCCGCACCGCAGGTATTCTCGACCAGCGCGCCTGAGTACTGGGCAAAATTGACCGGCCGGGCAGTCTCGGCCCGGTAAAGTATGGTTAATTGCCCCCTGGTTATGCCGGGGGATTTTGCATATCTATTTGTAATTTAATCTAAATTGTAAATAGCATAAACCGGCATGGCATTTGCGCCTACCAGCTCGAACACGCCGCAAAAGGGCGGCGGCAAGAGCTGCGGAGAATGACGCATGACGATGTCAGTCCACACCAATAGCGCTGCGATGATCGCGCTCCAGAACCTCAATAAGACCACTGAGGAAATGGAGATGACGCAGAGCCGTATCAATACTGGCCTCAAGATCACGGGCTCGAAAGACAACGCATCCATTTATGCTGTGGCACAGGCAATGCGCGCCGATGTACGGGCGCTAGACGCCGTGCAGTCCGGTCTCGACCGAGCATCGACGATTGGCGATGTTGCCCTGGCAGCCGGCGAAGCGATCTCTGACCTTCTTGTTCAGATGCGCGAAAAGGCGGTCGCCGCAATGGACCCGTCGCTCGATACCTTCTCCCGCGCGGCTTATGACAGTGACTTCAAATCCCTGCTCGATCAGATCCAGGTGATTATCGACAATGCTGAGTTTGACGGCGCGAACCTGATCAATGGCGCGATTACCAACGGCATTGAATTCCTTGCTGATGCAGATGCGACCCGCACCGTGACCCTCAAATCCCAGGATCTGACCTTTGGCGGCACGATCATGACGCTCGCTGCGACAGCCAGCCTGGGCACTGTGACGCTTGCCGGCACCGTGGCCGCCACGATCGCGACGAGCCTCGATAATGTAAACCAGGCGCTCGCCAATCTCGGCTCGGACACGAAAAAGCTGGAAGCCCATTCCGGCTTCGTGGGCCGTCTGATGGATAGTTTGAACAAGGGGGTCGGAGATCTGGTTGATGCGGACCTGGCTGTTGAGAGTGCGAAATTGCAGGCTCTACAGGTGAAGCAGCAGCTCGGCGTTCAGGCCTTGTCCATCGCGAATGGTGCGCCACAGATCATCCTCAACCTCTTCCAGGGCTAGCCCTGAATACCCGCTCCACCACCACGGATGCGGCTCCCTTCGGGGAGCCGTTTCTGTTTGCGCGACTCGTCGCATGATCGCCAATGAAAGACGGAGGCAGGCATGGCGGACTTCATTCCTTACGGCAGGCAGGCGATTAGCGAAGACGATATTCAGGCTGTCGTCGATGTTTTGCGGAGTGATTGGCTCACCACTGGTCCCGCCATTCAGGCCCTGGAAGACGACTTCGCCGCGGCCGTCGAGACCCCCCATGCGCTGAGTTGCTCCAGTGCAACGGCGGCATTGCATCTGGCTCTGGCCGGGCTGGGAGTGGGGCCGGGGGATGTTTGTATTGTCCCTGCCATCACCTTCCTGGCGACAGCGAATGCCGCGATTTATTGTGGCGCCGAAATTGAGTTCTGCGATGTGTGTCCGGAAACCGGGCTCATGACAGCCGATAGCCTGAAATCAGCATTGCAGCGACGGGGCGGCAAGGCGGCTGCGGTCCTTCCGGTTCATCTTGCCGGGCAGAGCGTCGCTATGACCGCGATCACACCGATTGCAAGAGCGGCCGGCGCTGTGGTTGTCGAGGATGCGTGTCACGCTGTGGGGTCATATTTTGAAGGCCGGCCTGTCGGTGCTTGCACGCTAAGCGATGCGGCGACGTTTTCATTTCACCCGGTCAAAACTCTCGCAGCGGGTGAGGGCGGGATGGTGACCACGCGTAATGCCGAGCTGGCTCATGCGGTTTCACGCATGCGCTCACATGGGGTGGAGCGTGCCCCGGAGTTTTTGGAGCGCGGTATCGATGAGCCCTGGTGGTATGAAATGCAATCGATTGGCTGGAACTATCGCCTCACCGATATGCAGGCGGCGCTCGCGCGGTCTCAGCTACGGCGGCTCGGCGAATTCAGGTCAGCGCGTCAGGGTCTGGCCCGGGCCTATGATGATGCACTTGCGACAGTGTCCGAACACATTCAACCACTTGAGCGCGTCGATAATTGCGAGCCCTGCCTCCACCTTTATCCCGTTCGCATTGATTTCAATGCCTTAGGCAAGAGCCGCTCTGAGGTCATGCAGGGGTTGCGAGAGCGTCGGATTGGTAGCCAGGTCCACTATATCCCGCTCTACAAGCAACCGTTTTTCCGGCAGCGCTATGGTGAGATGACCCTGCCGGGGGCAGAGGCTTACTATGCCCGCACGCTGAGCCTGCCGCTCTATGCGAGTATGAGTGAGGACGTGCCGAAGCGTGTTGTCTCGAACCTGGTTGAGGTGCTTGGACTTTAGCTTGAGGGCTTGCCATCGAGATAAGCCCGCAATTCTCCACGCCCGAATTTTTCCGGATTGGTGTGCGAGGCATAGCAGAACGCCTCCGCCACGGGTTTGGCGCCTTCGGCGATATAACGCTTCATGATCTTTCGATTGTGAGCTGGCAGGATGGCATACCGATCCTCCAGTTCCACAGTCGTGCGCGCATCATCTTCTGGGATCATGGTCTCGTGCAGCTTCTCGCCGGGACGAATTCCGATGATCTTGTGGGGGAGGTCCGGAGCGAGCGTCTTGGCAATCTCAAGCGTGCTCATGGACGGGATTTTCGGAACGAATATCTCGCCGCCCCTTGCTATGGCGAGGCTGGAGAGAACAAAGCTCACGCCTTGCTCGAGCGTGATCCAGAAGCGGGTCATGCGAGGGTCCGTGATCGGGAGTTCCGTCGCGCCCTCGGAAATGAGTTTCGCAAAGAACGGAATGACTGAGCCGCGCGATCCGACAACGTTTCCATAGCGCACTACAGAGAAGGTCGGGCCTCCTTCTCCGCCCATATTCTGACCCGCCGTGAATATTTTATCCGATGCGAGTTTGGAGGCACCGTAGAGATTGATCGGATTGGCGGCTTTATCTGTCGACAAGGCGCACACATGGCGCACCCCCTGTTTGATGGCCGCGCGCACGACGTTTTCTGCACCCATTACATTGGTCTTGATGCACTCGAACGGATTGTATTCTGCTATCGGCACATGCTTCAGCGCAGCGGCATGAATGACGACATCGACATCTCGCATGGCCATGTCCAGCCGCGTTTCGTCGCGTACATCGCCAATGAAATAGCGCATGAAAGGCAAGTCGGTTGGCGAAAATTCCTGCGCCATCTCATACTGTTTGAGCTCGTCCCGGGAAAAGATGATCAGCTTCTTGGGTTCGTACTCTCGGCATATCGTCTCGGTCAGCTTGCGACCAAACGAGCCGGTGCCGCCAGTAACGAGAATGGTCTTGCCATTGAAGTTGATACGAGGCGATGCGAAGTCGCGTTGAATGGTGTTGGAAGCGGGAGCGACCATGAATAAGCCTCACGAATTGGCAGGATGACCAGACGCTCTGCTGCTTGGGTTAACGGGGCGTTAGGATGCGAAGCGCATGGTTTTTGAGACTACCATTATCAAGCGCGGCGCGAGGGCTGGCAATGACGACGGCGGCGATAGTCCAGGCAAGGACACCATCTCGGTATGACGAGGCTCTCATCCTCCAGGAACTCGGCTCCAAGACGGTGTTGATCCGAACGCTTGATCGATGTGCCGAAATTCCGGGCGTCGATCAGGTGATTTGCGCCATTCCAGACAGCGAGGCTGATACTCAGCTGGCACTCGAGATTCTGCGACACGGTCATTTGCTCAGCGTAGGGCCTGGCGAAGATTTGCTGGCCAATTGCACGCATGCGGCTGAGGATTTCGGTGTCGAGACGGTTGTCAGCATTAGCGCATCAAACCCGTTTATTGATCCGCAGATTTGCGGCCGCGTGCTGAACCTGTTTCGTGATAGTCGTGCTGACTTCGCTTGTAATGACTTGCCACGGCTCTTCCCAGCTGGGTTGGAATGCTCGGTCTTCTCTTCGCTTTTGCTGGCTGAGGCTGATCGCGTCGCGCGGGATGGGGATGAACGCGCCAGCGTGACGCGCTGGATGCGAGAGCACGCGCTCTTGCACAAAGCCAATCTGCGCGGACCCGGCGGTGGTCTTGAGGCACTCGACTGGCACATTTCTGACGCGGAGAGCCTGGATCTTTGCCAGGCCATTTATGACGAGGTGGGCGAACGAGCAGCGACCATGTCTGCAGCTGAGCTTGCAGCGCTTTGCCTGCGTCGACCGGATCTGACGCGTTCGCGCCCTGTTGAGGGGGGCAAGGCTGCACCGGTGATCGAGTTAAGCGCGGATGTCGAAACCGCTGTCGCGTCATTGAATATTGCTGCTTAGAGCTTTTCATTAACGCTGATTGGAAACCCTTTCTTGGGATTCTTAATAGAAAGTGGATCCTCGATCTGGAAGGATTCGCGGTGTGACCATCACAAGTCTGGATATGAGCTTTCTGTCGGGTTGGTACAACTCGCGGATCAACGCGTCCGTCGCGTCCAGCTTGTCGTCGTCAAGCGGCCTGGCACAATCGCGCTCGAGCGCCTCGGCGGATGTATTGCCGCCCTGGGATGTGCGGACCGGCGAGGTTCAGAGCCTTGAGGATATGCGCCGCAAGGTTCTTGCGAGTGGCACATTCTTCGAAAACCCAAGTCGCGAATTCTCTGACCTTGAAGCTGATGATGATCACAAGGCTTTGTTTTCACTGCATCAGGGCCTGAAGCGTCTGGCTTCGCTCGCAGAGGAAGCCGCCGACAAGACGACGACAGATACCCGCCGTAATTTCTTGCAAGCCCGGTTTGAGAACGGCCTCAATCAGTTCGACAGCTATTTCGACGGAATGAACCTTGAGAGTGTGAATCTTCTCAAGGGGGAAGAGCTCTCCAAAATGGAAAGCGAGGTTGCGATCTCGCGCGGGCTTTCACAATTCAAGACCGGAACCATCCATTCCGGCGCATTCGATGCAGAAGTCGCCAGCCTGACAGGCGATGTGCAGTTTAACGTCTCTATCACCAAGAGCGGCATCACCACCGATATCGCGATCAATCTTGCTGATATGGGCGCTACGCCGCGGAATCTCGATAACATTGTCGCTCACATAAACTCTGAGCTTGAAGCCGCGAGCATGGTGACGCGCTTCGAGCGCACCAAGATTGGTGAAGAGAACGATGTTGGCGTGATCCCAGGTGATGATTACGGCTTCTTGATCAAGGGCGTTTCCACGGAGAGCATCAGCTTTTCCGCCGCAAGTGCCGAGCCTGCGGTCTATTTCGCCGGCGTCTCCGGGATCAATGAAACGGCTGGCGGCCAGATCGCCAAGTTGACTGACGTCGCGTCCGGCTCGCCCACATTTGGTGTGACGCGCCGTTTCGATGCGGATCCCACGACAAGTGAGGTTGATGTTGTCGGATCTACCGATGGCGAAACCCGCACGAAAACGGAAACCAACCCTCTGGAAATTCATGCCAGCGCCGCAGCATCTGACGGCGGGCTATATGTGGTCGGACAAACCTCGTCCTCTGTCGATGAGCAGGTGCTAAAAGGCGAACAGGATCTTGTTCTCGCCAAGTATGACAGCCTTGGGAATAGGGTGTGGAGCCGCGTGCTGGGTGCTGCGAATGATGCAGCGGGCACGAGTATCGCTGTGGACAGCGACGGAAGCGTGGTGATTGCCGGTAATGTCACCGGCGATCTCGGCGAAACCCTGGATGTTGGCAAAAGTGATGTCTTCGTTGCCAAATACAGTGCGGCCGGGGTTGAGCAATGGCTCGAACGTTTCGGTGGAACCGGAACAGATACCGCGACCGCCGTGGCCGTTGGTGCGGATGGAAGTATTTTTGTCGGCGGTAAGACCGATGCCGCAATCGGAGACACCGCTCACGCCGGTGGATTGTCCGATGGCTATGTTCGCGCCCTCGATAGCGCAGGTAACACGCTCTACACCCGGCGCGTCGGTTCCAGCGGCGATGAAACCATTGATGCCCTCTCGATTGCCGATGATGGTGCTCTGATCATCGCAGGGGCAGAAGATGGCAATGCGGTTATCCGCAAGTACGATAGTGCGGACGGGACAAGTGCGGCGGTGTGGGAGCAGAATCTGGGATCGCTTGAAGATGGCCGGATTGGTGATGTGGCCGTCAGCGGAACCGATATTTTCCTTACCGGCTCTGCCGGCAGTTCCTTTGCGCCGAGTGCGCCTTTGACCGCTTATAGCGGCGGGGTGCGCGATGCATTTCTCGTCAAGCTTAGCGATGGCGCGAGCGCGAATATCGACTACACGACCTTCATTGGCTCTGATGATGATGAGACCGCGAACTCGGTCGCCATCCATGACGGCAAGGTCTATGTGGCCGGCAAGACATCCGGTGAGCTCGATGGTGTGACATCGATTGGCGAGCGCGATGCCTTTATCTCGCGGATTGATGGCGCGACCGGCACGGTGGAGTGGAATACCCAGATTTCTGGCCGCGGCGGCGTGTCGGAAGCCAAGAGCGTCGTCGTCGGCGCTCAGGATGACAGTATTCTCGATGCGCTTGGCCTGCCCACGGGCAAGTTGACCTATTCGGATACGCGCGTGGTCACGGACCGCAGCGCAGCGCGCGAGGGTGATCATTTCTATATCTCTGTTGATGGTGGGCGCCGCAGGAAGATTGAGATTGATGCCGGCGATACAATGCGCTCATTGACCTTCGAGATTAATGCCGTGCTCGTACTGGATGGGGCCGCCGATGTCCGTCGCTCGACTGAGGGCGACATGCTTCGGATTAAGGCGGCGGAAGATCATACGATTGAGTTGTTCTCTGGTGCGGAAGGTCGCGATCTTCTTTCGGCTTTGGGCATGAAGCCTGGCGCCATCGTCAATAATGGCTCACTGCTGGATGATGACGACAAGTCTGTTGATGGGCCGCCGCTTTTTGCCATGGACTTGCCGGCAGAGATTGACCTGTTCGATGAGGATAAGGCGGCTGCAGCTCTAGAATCCTTGCAAGCGGCCATGTCGATCGTCCAGCGAGCTTATCGCGACATCACCATGGATCCGGCGCTGAAGGAATTGCTCAAGGGCAATCAGCGCGGCAAGACCGGTGGAACCGTTCCGGCCTATTACAACGCCCAGCTGGCAAATTATCAGGCTGGTCTTGCGCGCCTGAATTCCGCGCCGGCGACCAATGGTGCGCTCTTCTTCTGATTGATGGTTGTGGCTTTTAAAAGCCGGGCATGAAAAAGGGCTCCGCTGAGCGGAGCCCTTTTGCCGCGGTGAGCCGCAATAGACGGATCAGGCCGTCTGATTGACCGCGATATTCATGCTGCCGCCTGGACCGCGCTGATGGGCGCCCGGGCCATAGCCGCCGCCAGCTGTACGCTGACGCGCCGCTTCGTCGGCAATGGCTTTTACCACGCCTTCGGTGATGGTTTTCAGCGCGCCAACAGCGCGACCATTTTCGCGCAAGGCGGCGTGAAACCCCTCCGTCGCTTTGCGAAGCGCCGCCTTGATATTCTCTGGTGCGCCATCAAACCGTTGCGGCTCCTGCCGAGCGCGAGCCACTTCCGTGCGATAGATAGAGGCAAGCTTGGATTTCTCATCCTGAAGCCCCATCGCGTCTTGTGGTTTGCGGGCGTTGAACAGGTTGGTTTCCTGCTCGATCAGACCCGTCAGGCGTTGGGTCAATTGTAGCAGGGCCTGGGCGCGCTCCGCGCCATTGCGTGCAGCCAATTCGCTCATCAGACATCTCTCCCGGCTTGCTGATAGCTCAAGATTTCCGCGGTCAGCCTGTCTGACAGTCCCAGCCCGCCAGCTTCAGCCATGACCTTGGCGTATTCTTCATGCAAGAGCCCGCGAAAGGCTCTCTCTCCGGCGCCGCCACCAAACGGGTTTTCATTCCCGACATTGGAAAACATCGCCTGGATCATCTGCGACAGGAAGAAGCCTTCAAATTCCTCCGCGACAGCGGCTGCTTCTTCTGCAGTGCGGACCTGACCCGTGCGCGGTGTGGCGTCGCTACTGCTGGATGCCGTAATGGCATTGCTCATTTGAAGGTCGAGCAGGTTATCCATCAGAGCACCTCGATATCAGCCTGAAGCGCGCCGGCAGCTTTGATCGCCTGAAGAATGGTGATCATGTCGCGCGGGCTGACGCCAAGAGCGTTGAGGCCTTCTACGAGCTCGGCGAGGGACACCGTCTCTTCAAGAACGCCGAGCTGCATCATGTCTTCTTCAACAGTGATGTCTGTGCGCTCGAGGACTTCCGTCTGGCCGCCTTCGGCGAAGGCGCCAGGCTGGCTGGCGATCGGGCTTTCCGTGACCGTGATCGTCAGATTGCCCTGAGCGATGGCAACGGTCGAGACGCGGACATTCTCGCCCATGACGATCGTGCCAGTGTTCTCGTCAATAACGACGCGCGCGGGCAGGTCTGCTTGCACGCGCAATTGCTCAACTTCAGCCAGAAGGTCGATCATATCCCCCTGAAAGCTCTCGGGGCGTGTGAGCTCGACAGCACCAGGGTCAAGCGCGCGGGCGGCCTCCGTCCCGATGAAAGCATTAATGGCGTTCGCCATGCGGCGGGCTGTCGTGAAATCCGGATTGCGCAGAGACAGCCGCAGGGAGGCGCGATTGGCAATATCGGCCCAAGGTTCGATGCCTGTGCCGGCGAAGGGGTTTTCAACCGTACCGCCATTTGCAATGCGGCCGGCAGTGGGCACGCCGCGCGTAATAGAGGCGCCATCACCTTCCGCTGCAAATCCGCCAACAGTCATGGAGCCCTGAGCCACGGCCCAGGCACGACCGCTGCCATCGAAAAGCGGCGTGGCGACAAGCGTGCCGCCCTGCAAGGACGACGCATCACCAAGAGCCGAGACCGTCACATCAATACGGCTGCCTTGCGAGGAGAAGGCCGGCAGGCTGGCGGTCACCATCACAGCCGCAACATTGCGGGTGTTGAGGTTGGCGTCGCGAGTGTTGACGTTGAACTGTTCAAGCATCGCATTCAGCGACTGATTGGTGAAGCTGGCATTTCGCAGGCTGTCGCCTGTTCCGTTGAGACCGACCACCAGACCGTATCCGACCAGATGGTTGTCGCGCACATCCTCGACTTCGACCATGTCCTTGATCCGCGAGGAAGCATGGACGGGCATGGCAGTCATGAAGGCGGCCATTGCGGTAATGAAGCTGGCGATAAGGGTCTTGCGCATTTTGCGGGTCTCCGGACTTTATCCGAAAAGCCCGTTGCGAATGGCGTGCCAGAAAAAGCGTGGGCCTTCATAATTAAATACGCATAATAACAATAGCTTAGCTATGGTGGCGTGGGGTGGTTAGGGGGTAAATCCGACCCGTCTCAGGGCTTGCCGGGTAGAATTTGCCGGGTGATCGGGTAGCTTTAAGTATCTGTTAATGGCGTGAGCGCATTGGTTAATGCGCTAACAAGATTTGTGATTCTCGATATGAAGATCTACGGACCGAATTCGACCTCCTCTGTCTCCTCGTCCAAGCGCAAAGGCGTTTCCCGGACAGGGGGAGAGCAGTTCGCGCCAGAAACGGCGTCGCAGACGAGCGCTGCGGCGACCACCAGCGCGGCGTCCGCGGTTCAGTCTGTCGATGCAATCCTAGCATTGCAATCCGTCGGTGATTTTACCGAGGCGCGCAAGCAAGCCACTGATCGGGCCTTTGATCTTCTAGATGTGCTTGATGAGCTGAAAATCGCTTTGCTTGAGGGCGGTCTGCCTCGCGCCAAATTGCAGGCTTTAATGCAGCTTTTGCAGTCGCGCCGAGATGCGACGAATGATGCCAAGCTCGAAGCGGCTCTCGATGAGGTGGAAACGCGTGCTGCCGTTGAGCTGGCCAAGCTGAGCTGATCAGCAGAATTTCTTCCGTTTACGGCCTGTTCCCTGCATTCAAGTTCCATTATGGAGCAGTGTTTTTTGCACTGCAGCAGCGCCGTCTCGTTGACAGGCGCTTGCGCCTGAATATTCTCCGCACCGCTTTCGGGGGAGTGTGGCCGGGCCACGGAAATTGAGAAGAAAGCGCGATGAGCGACGACAATCGTATTGAATTGCCCAATGGGTATATGCCGTCTGACGACGAGCCGTTCATGAATGAGCGTCAACAGGAGTATTTCCGACGCAAGCTAAACGCTTGGAAAGACGAAATACTTCGCGAGAGCAAGTCGACGATTTCGAATCTCCAGGAAGATATGGGCGCACTGCCTGATCTGGCCGATCGTGCCTCCACCGAGACGGACCGGTCCTTGGAATTGCGCGCGCGGGATCGCCAGCGCAAGCTGATCTCCAAGATCGATAGCGCTCTGCGCCGCATCGATGAAGGCGAGTACGGTTATTGCGACGAAACCGGTGAACCGATTGCCCTGGCGCGTCTCGACGCCCGCCCGGTCGCAACGCTGAGCCTTGAAGCGCAAGAGCGACACGAGCGCAAAGAACGCGTCCACCGCGACGAGTAGCGAACCAGACTACTGCCCGCCGCCCATGCGTGCGGCTTCCAGCGCACCGCGAGCGCTGAAGGGTTCGATGGCTTCGCCACGCGGATCTCCAGGCGGGTAGAGGACCGGACCAAGATCCAGCGTGATATCCGGTGCCGAAACAGCGCAGGCTGAATAGCTTGCCATCCCGCCATTGCTACAGCCAGCAATACACTGTGCGAACCGGGTCTCCGTCTGCGGGCTTCCGCAGGTCAGGAATTGATGATTGCCATAGGTGCGCCAGAACCGCGCCGCCGCTTCTCCCCACACGCTGCGAGGCTGCCAGTCTGGATCCGTATCATTGGCCTCTATGAGGTCGCGGATCCGGTCCGCTTCTTCGCGCTCTTGCGCATTCATCTGGCCCGGCTGCAGCGAGATGAGTATGTCTCCCTCCGGCAATGCCTCTGATTGGGTGTAGGTATCCGACGCAGGATTGTAGCTGACGACGGTGAAACGGGCGGCCGCTTGCTGGAGCAGCTCGCGCAAGCGCGATCGCAGCGGATCGGCATTGGCACCGTTTACGAGTGTGCCGCCAGCCTCAATGTGATCGGCCTCCAGCTCAGCGATTTGCGCCAACGCCACATAGCGCTGGGCATCCAGATGATAGTCTAAACCGTAGAGGAGGCCGCATGTCGCGCGACACATCTCTCCCAAGCCTTGCTGGAAAGCCGGTGACATGGGTTCAGCCGCTGCAAGACGCTCGCCCACCCGAGGTAACTCGACGCATGAGGCGACCGCGATGGAGGCGTGGGCTTCACACGCGTCTCGCCGGTCTTCAGTGACGATCGAGCAGATCCCGACATTGCGAAGCGTGCGGCAGTTTTCCAGAATCTGGCCCTCATTGAGGCGGGGGCCTTGCGCCCCCGCGGCAGGCGAGGGCGGGGTTTGTTCCGGTGGTTCGGGAATGTCGCACTGCCGCCGCGTCCAGCTGATCGGCAGCTGCAGCCCAATGCTCTGAATCCGGGCACTATTGCGTTCAAGGACCTCGTGATCGATGCGAGGCATATTAATGGGCGATGTCGGATCAGCGGGCCTGAGAACGCGAGGCGCGTCCGGCAGGGCGGGCGGATCGATCGCGCAGTTACTCTGCGCACAAAGCCCGAGTGAGTGATGAAGGTCACGGGCATACTCGGCCATCATTGCAGCCATTTCTCGCTGGAGCCCAAGCCCGCGCAGTCGAGTGGCGAAGGCATTGGCTTCGGAGCGTTCACGGAAAGCGTCATCATTCAGCGCCGCGACTTCCGCCTGGCGGATCGCGAGTTGTTCCAGCGCCCAGCTTCGGACGGTCCGACCCAGTGCCATAAACAACTGCTCGCGCGCGTCACCATAATATCCGATGCCGCCATCAACTGCGGCATTGGCAAGGTTTTCGAAATTGGACTTGTAATCGGTCAGCGTGTTGATCGTGTTGAGCAAGTCATCCGTGCGCTGGCGAAAGCGTGGCGAGGCGTTGGCGCGAAAGCTGTTCATGTCCTGATAGAGCGTGATGGAATCCCGTATCAGCTCGTCAATCGCGCTCGCCGCGGAAAGGGGGCCGTCCGCCATCAATCCAGACTGGAGATCACCGAAAATGAGTGCGATCTGGATGAAGGCCGCACTGCTGGTAATCACCGCACCCTGCCAGAAAAGCACTTCGTTTTGATAAGCAGCCTCGGCCTCGGTCAGATTAGCCCCTTCGTGCAGGTTGCGCAGGTGAGCCAACTCCAGCTCGTGCATATAGGCGAGGGTATTCTCCATCGCCGAAAGACGCATGGCGAGTTCCCCGACTTGGGCGAGTGATCCATTGGCCGCCGGGCAGTCAAAATCATCACACTCACCCGCTGAACAGTTCTCCGCCTCATGGATGGCCGCTCGCAGACTGCCGCGGATGGCCCGCATATCCGCCACATCAATCCACCGAAAATGCTCGCGGAGAAGCTCGACTTGCTCCTCGAAATGGTCCCGCTGCGGTGCTGGCTCCTGTGCCGTCACCGAAGCCGTGAGCAAAAGCCCAGTACAAAACGACAATATCGATCTCAGCATATCCCTGCCCCCTGCATAGTATGGGCAGCCTATACCGGATGAGCGCAGATTGTCTTGCAAGCGAACAAAAAAAGAGGCCGCCATGGCGAACCATGACGGCCAGTTGAACCCGATGGTGGCGGGATCTTGTGGTCCTAGAACGGCATCAGGATGTTGTAGAGTTCCTGGCCGTAGGAGGGGCGCTGGACATCGGAGAGATGACCGCGGCCGCCGTAGGAAATGCGGGCTTCAGCAATCTGGGTGTGGCTGATTGTATTGTCAGAGCCAACGTCTTCCGGGCGCGCAATGCCGGAGACAAGCAGTTCGCGAACCTCGTTATTGACGCGGACTTCTTGACGACCGGCGATCACCAGATTGCCGTTTGGCAGAACCTGGGTCACCAGCGCTGCGACGGTCAGCGAGATCGCCTCATTGCGGTTGACAGATCCATCGCCGGAGAGGCTGGAGGTGGAACCAAAACTGCTCAGATCGGTCTGATCAATATTGTCATTGAAGAAACCGGTCAGATCGATGCCGAACAGCTGGGTAAGGTCGCTGTCTTCCGCCGAGGTGCGGCTACGCGCCGTTGAGTTGGAAAGCTGGGCGCTATCGGTGATGTTGATATTCACCGTCAGGATATCGCCGACGCGCGAGGCGCGTGGATCACCGAAGAAGGCTGGCCCGCTGGCATTGAACAGGGAGTTCGAGGTCCGGTGAACCGGTTGCATCGGCGATGGGGCGACAGCTGGCATCGGGATTTGTGAAGCACCGGTGCCAACCAGCTGAGCGGGGTTTTCAATCGGGCTCATCGGCGGCGTCTGGCCGACATAGGAGAGCCGATCCGTCGTGGCGCAAGCCTGCAGGCTGGCACCCAGAACGATGAGAAGCGTGAGTTTCTTGATCATGGGAATAAGCCTTGTCTTAGAAGCTTGCGGCGCTGACGCCGACGCGAGCGCGACCTGGGCCATCTACAAGGGCCTCGATCGTGCGGTTGGACTGGAGGTTCACGAAGCGGGCAAGTTCACCATCAGCCGCATCTTCGAGCGCACGTGCGCGGACGGCGAGTTGCAGCCCCGGAGCCTCGAAAGTCAGCGAGACGAGTTCGCCCCGGCTAATCACCACCGGCGCCTGGAAGTCATAGCTGCGCAGGGCTTCATTCGGACGCAGGGCGCGGCGCGCCTGCATGCCAACCAGATCATTCGGATCCAGAACAGCATCCGGACGGACACGGTCAGCGCGTACGGAAATCCAGGCTATGTCGTCCGAGCCAATCTCTTCGCCCTGTGCGACCGGGTGTGCGAGCACAGGCACTTCCGTGGTCGCGAATGCGCGGCCGCTCAGGCGGACAGTGTCTGCCCCGTCATACGGCACAACTTCGACACCCAGCATGCCGGTCCGCGGATCGAAATTGAGGGTCTGGATTTCAAGTCCGCCAAAACTGTCAACCGGGGCATGAAGGGTTGCCGCGGCAGTCGACAGACGAACCTCATGTGAGCGTCCCTCCGTCATGAAGAGCTCGCCGGCAATGATGTCGGCCAGGTCGGAATGGGTGATGACGCGGCTATTGCGGGTAATGGTAACCCGGCGAAGACCACCGGCATTGGCCCAATCGAGATCATGTTCGGCGGCCAGGCGGCGCACATAGTGCACATCCAAAGAGGTGCGGCGACCGGGGGCGGGCGAGCGGGCAATCGCCACATCGGCAGCCTCGCCAGCCTGTTCGAACAGGTCGCCCAAAGTGATCTGGGCGCCATCGACGCTGAGGCTTTCGCGCAGGAGGACCATTTCTCCTGCCAGCGCCGGGGCGCTGGCAAGGCTGGCCGGAGCCAGTAAGGTCATTGCAAGCAGAGCAGAGCGGATCATCTAGCTAACTCCCCTTAGCGAAGATTGGAGGAGGTGGAGAGCATCTCGTCGGCAGCCGTAATCACCCGGGCATTCATCTCATAAGCCCGCTGGGCCTGGATCAGTGCGGTGATCTCGGAAACCGAGTCGACATTCGAGCCTTCCACAAAGCCCTGCTGGAGCCGGCCATAACCGGTCGAGCCGGGCGTGCCGAGTGCTGCAGCGCCAGAGGCGGCCGTCTCCAGGAAGAGATTATTACCAATCGCCTCAAGGCCGGCGGAGTTGAAGAAGGTTGCGATTTCCAGCTGACCGACGGTCTGCGGAGCGGTCTGACCGTCGAGCATGACCTGAACCTGGCCTTGCTCATTGATGCTGATCGAGCGTGCGCCCTGCGGGATGGCAATGCCCGGGGACACGGTGTAGCCGTCAGCGGTCACGATCTGACCATCCGGGCTGACCGCGAAATTGCCGGCGCGTGTATACCCATCCGTTCCATTCGGCATCTGAACGGCGAAGTAGCCGCGGCCCGAAATGGCAAGGTCAAGCTGGTTGCCGGTGCTGACGAGGGCACCCTGATCGGTAATGCGATAGATCGAGGCGGTTTCAACACCGAGACCCACCTGGATGCCGGTTGGAACGATGGTGCCAGCGTCAGAGCTGTCGACGCCCATTTGCTGAACATTCTGGTAGAGCAGGTCCTGGAATTCGGCCCGTTGCCGCTTGAACCCGGTCGTATTCATGTTGGCGAGGTTGTTGGAGATAACCTCGACATTGAGTTGCTGGGCTTCCATGCCCGTAGCAGCGGTCGTAAGTGCGCGCATATCAGGCTCCTTCCTTATGCTTTGCCGAGGCGCTCAAGCGCCTTGCGGTTGAGATCATGGGTGTCGCTGAGGAATTTCGAGACCCGCTCATAGGCGCGGGTGATGTTCATCATGTCCGTCAGTTCGATAACGGCCTGAACATTCGAGCTTTCCACATAGCCTTGCTGAACGGACGGATCGAAAGCTGCTTGCGGCAGGTCTTCCGGCGCGCCGTTTGGCAGGGTGTAACGACCATTACCTTGTTTGGAGAGTTCACCGCGGTTTTCGATATTGAAAACGCCGATGCGTCCAACCTCGACCCCGTCTTCAATAATGGCGCCGCCATCAACGATCTGAACCTGTTCGGCACCAGGGTTGAGAATAATGGGGGCACGCGTATTGGCGTCGAGTACGGGCGCGCCGTCATGCGTCACCAGCTGGCCGAGATCATCGATGTGGAAGCGACCATCACGGGTGTATTCTTCACCATTGGCGTTTTCGACAGCGAAGAAGCCATCGCCATCAATGGCAAGGTCGAAAGTCCGACCGGTGTATTGAAGCTCGCCTTGGCGGAAATCACGGGCCATGCCCCAGACTTCCGCGAAGTGGATCTCACCCGGGCCGTCCTGGTGTTCAGCAGTCGGTGCGGGCGTTTCTTCAAGCAAAAGCGATTCGACTTTGAAGCCTGCCGTATTCGCGTTGGCGATGTTGTTGGCCACAATGTCCAATGACTGCCGAAGCGTCATTTGGCGCGAAAGGCCTATCATCAGTGCGTTGTCCATCGGGTGGTCTCCATTCTGGATGACACGTCCGCCCTCCTATCGTGGCGGTTAATCCCCATGTTGCACGCGGTGTGCCAAGGTTAATGACTAAGGAAAACAAAGGGTAAGCGCTTGCCCTCTGAAGGGAGCGGAATCCCTTGCCCGGAAGGAAGCGCACAAGGGTGGGCAGATATTGCCGGTTGGTTGGGAAAAGCTACGGAAGGTTAACGACTCTGGCCGTTAATACATTTCGATGTGATTCCTAAACGGAGCCCGGAATGTCGGACGAAAACGACGATATCGAGAATGAAGACGGCGCAGAAGGCGAAGAAGGCAAGAAGAAAGGCCTTCCAAAGCTGGTGCTGTTTGGCGGTCTTGGTGCGGTAATTCTGATCCTGGCCGGTGTCGCGGCCTTTCTGCTTCTGTCCGGCGGCAGCGATGAAGAAGTCGTGGCTGAGGGCGAGCATGGTGAATATGCCGAGGCACATGCCGAGGATGAGTATCATTCCGACGAGGTTTATTATTACGACCTGCGTGAAGGCGACGGGTCGGAAGAGACGATTACAACCAATATCCGTTCCATTGACGGGCGCCCGGTCATCGTCCAGCTGAAATTGACATTTGAGAGCTCTGATCCGGATCTTGGTCCGGTGCTGGAAGAGCATGTGGATCCGATCATGGATCAGTTCATCGTCTTCCTGCGTGAGCTTCGCGAAGACGACCTATACGGCTCAGCCGGCATGCATCGTGTGCGTCTGGAGTTGCTGCGCCGGGTGAATCTCGCCATCGAACCGTCTCGGGTAGATGCCGTGTGGATCCAAGAATTCATGATTGTTGACTAAGGCGGTACGGGATGTCTGACGACGAACCTATGGACCAGGATGCCCTGGCTGCGGAATGGGAGGCCATGGCCGAAGACGGCGATGACCTCGACCTCGCATCCGAATGGGAGGCCATGGTCGGCGCGGAAGATGACGAGCAGGATCTTCCCACCGTCGGCAATGGCCCTGAACGCATCCTCAACCAGGATGAGATTGATAGCCTGCTGGGCTTCTCCCTGTCTGATGATGAGGGGGCAGACAAGTCCGGCATTCGCGCGATCATCAACTCGGCGCTGGTCTCCTATGAGCGCCTGCCGATGCTGGAGATTGTCTTTGACCGCCTTGTGCGTTTGATGACGACTTCGCTGCGCAATTTCACCTCGGACAATGTCGAGGTCTCGCTCGACAATATCTCGTCTATCCGTTTCGGCGATTATCTGAACTCCATCCCGCTGCCGGCCATTCTGGCGGTCTTTCGCGCCCAGCAGCTGGATAATTACGGACTCCTGACGGTCGATTCCAACCTGATCTATTCCATCGTGGACGTTCTGCTCGGCGGCCGCCGCGGAACCTCAGCGATGCGTATTGAAGGTCGTCCCTATACGACGATCGAACGCATGCTGGTCCAGCGCATGATCGAAGTGGTTCTGGAAGACGCCAAGTCGGCTTTCCAGCCGTTGACGGAAGTGGATTTCGACCTGGAACGCGTTGAAACCAACCCGCGATTTGCGGCGATTGCGCGCCCCGCCAATGCGGCGATCCTCGTCAAGCTGCGCATTGATATGGAAGACCGTGGTGGTCGGATCGAGTTGATGCTGCCTTACGCCACACTCGAGCCGATCCGTAAAATGCTGCTGCAGCAATTCATGGGTGAGAAATTCGGCCGTGACAATATCTGGGAAGGCCACCTGGCGACTGAACTCTGGTCGACCAAGATGGAAGTCCATGCGGTGCTCGACGAACAAAAGATTTCCCTGGGCGATGTCGCGAATTTGAAAGTGGGAGACACTTTCTTCCTCGATGCCTCGCCTCAGAGTGATGTTGAGCTGCGCTGCGGCGCGGTTCCCCTGACACGCGGTCGGATGGGCCGTATCGGACATAATGTAGCCCTGCGGCTGAGCGGCCCGCTCTCGCCGGGTGCCAAAAAAGCAATGATGAGGTTCGCATGACGCTCGCCGGTTTGATTTTCGAAGGCATGGTGGCTGCGCTGCTATTGGTGGCTGTGGTTATGTGCTGGCGCGTGGATCGTCGCCTGAATGCGCTGAAGTCGGGCCAGGACGGGGTGCGCGAAAGCGTGATTGCCCTGAATGATGCGACAGATCGCGCACGGGCTGCCCTTGCCGCGCTCGAGCGTGCAACCACGCAAAGCGGTGATGTGCTGGAACAGCGCGTCGCTGAGGCGCGCAAGTTGACGGATGAATTGCAATTCGTCTCGGGCCGGGCGGATCGTACCGTTGAAAACGCCAGTCGCCGTGCGCCGCGCCGCCGCGCTGCCGAGATTTTCCCTGAGGGCGCTGGCTCCTCTGTTCTCAATGACCTCAAGGACGTGCGTTAAGCGCTATGACCCAATCCGTTCGCATCCTCTCTGTAATCGCCATCCTGCTGGGCGGTTTGTTCGGCCTCAAGGCCCTGTCCTTTGCCAATGGCGCTGTCGACTATTTCGCAGCCTATGCGGCGGACGCGGCGGTGGAAGAAGCACAAGAGACTGTCCAGGAAGCGCCAGCGGATGCGGAGGCAGCGGATGTCGAGGCAGAGGAAGAGGCGTCGACCAGTGACAATCTCGCATCGGTGACGGCGGCTTTTGAAAACCGTCTGGCCAGTCGCGTGCGCTCGCCGCAGGAAGAAGATGTTCTTCGTGCCCTGCGCCAGCGCTCGCAAGAGCTTGATAGCCGCGAAGCCGAGCTGGATACGCGCGAAGCCCTGATGCTGGCGATGGAGCAGCGTGTTGATGATCGCATCGCCGAGCTCGATACCCTGCGCGGCCAGATTGAAGTTCTGTTCGGGCAGCTTTCTGAAATGGAAGCGGAAGACATGGGTACGATCGTCGCCTGGTATAATGCCATGGAGCCCAATGCTGCGGCCGCGCGCATTTCCACTCTCGATCCGGAAGTACAGATCCAGATTGCGTCGCGCATGTCGACACGAACCTTCGGCCCCATCCTGGCAGAAATGACGCCAGCACAGGCGGCTGCTCTCACCCAATTAATGGCCAGCCGCGGAGATCTGCCGGAGACGCGCGACGAGCTGGAGGCTCGGCTTGCTCAAGCGGAGTAAACATAAGTCCCTTCTCGGCGGTGTAGCGCTGGCGGTCCTCGCCGGCGCTTCCGCGTTTGCGCAGCAGCCCGTCGAGCTGACGGTGGAACGGGTTGGCGCGGCCACTCGCCTGATCCTGGATTATCCCGACGCCCTGGCGAGCCGTGCACCAAGTGCGCAAGCTGATATTGAGTATACCGTCCTCATCGCGACTTTGAGCGAGCCTATTGCGGCTGATGTGTCGGACCTGCCGGACATGTTGGGCGGTTTGGCCGCCCGGGCGCGTCTTGATGCGGATGGCCGCACCTTGCGCCTGGCGCTCAACCGTGCGTCCGACGTTCAGACCTCCTCCAGCTATGACTGGGTGGCGATTGATATTGCGCCGCGCGGGGCTGAGATGCCCGATCCGGTTGTCTCGCCGCGCGAGCGTGAGGAAATTGCTGCTGCGGCCGCCGCGGCTGAGGCTGCAGAGGCCGCCGCGCTCGCCCAGGCGGAGGCGGATGCCGAGCCGCCCGTTCCGGCTGTCCCGGTGGATATTCGGGTTGGGCAATCGACCGAGTATACCCGCATCGAGATGCTCTGGCCGGAAGCGGTGGACTATGCCCTGCGTCAAAGCGGCGATGTCGCAGAGCTTCGTTTTTCCCAGCCGGGTGTAGCGAGTCTGAGCCGGATTAACGGATCGCCGCCGGATCTGCTCCAGTCCATGGAAACCGTCCGCGAGGGCGATGAGTGGCTGGTCCGTTTGAATGTGGATCCGGATGTTCGCGTGCGGGCCTGGGATGACGGTCCGCGGGTGACAATTGATCTGATCAATCCGGACACGGCCAGCGCTGCGGCCTTGTTGCAGCAAATCGCTGAGCTGATCCCTGAAGCCTCCGAGCCACCTGCGGAAACATCACGGCCAGCACTGGATGAGACCGGGCGTGGAAGTGATGATCCCGGATCAGAGCCGCCAGCGGATCCATTCGGGCCTATTCGCCTGACCCCGGAGATGACATCGGCGGAGGAGTATCAGGGCAATCCGGCCGAGATCGAACCCGTCTCTCTCGAGGGTGTGGACCCGGTCCCCGAGGGCGGTATCGTGCACGGCGCTGTAACCGAGTTCAGCGGCGATCTCTCCATTGAGTTTGATTGGGCCGGACCGGTCGGCGCCGCCGTTTTCCGCCGCGGTGAGGCGGTATGGATCGTGTTTGATGCGGCTGCCGAATTGAATATGGCGGAGCTGGCGCATCGTGAGCGCCGCCATGTCGGTCGTCACCGGATTTATCGGGGTGAGGACTATGTTGCCGCGCGGCTGGAGGTCCCGGCGACCACCCAGGCGGAAGCGCGGCTCCAGGATGACCAGTGGACGCTTGTCCTGTCCGAGCGGATCGACAGCCCGCCGCGCCCGGTCACCGTGCGCCGTGATGCGCGTCGGGGACGCATGGGACGGATTATCGTCGGCCTGTCCGACCCGCGCGAAGTGCGCTGGGTGGAGGATCCGATTGTCGGGGATCGTATCGGCGTGGTGACGGCGGGTGGCCCGATTGAGGGACTGGCGTCCCGCCGGGCCTTTGTTGGCGGTGCCCTCTTGCCCTCAGCACATGGCGCGGCAGTTGAGGCCATGGCGGATGATCTGACAATCTCGGTGAATAATGCCGGTGCGATTATCGGCCGTCCTGAAGGGCTGAATCTGACACCGTCCAGCTCCGGCGCCCGGGCCCAGGGCGATAATGCGGTCCTCGCCAATATTTCTTCGCCCGCCCTGATGGATTTCGATGCTTGGCGTGGCGATAATTATTTCGCGGATGACTGGGCGGAGCGTCAGCGCGCAGCGGCGATGGAGAATTCCTCCGATGCCCGGATCGCGCTGGGCCGCTTCCTGCTTGCCAATAATCTCGCCCCTGAGGCGCTGGGCATGCTCTACATGGCCACCCATGATGAGCCCCAGCTGGAAGCGAATGCCCATATCCGCGCCTTGCGCGGGGTCGCCAGCTATATGATGCATCGTCTTGATGATGCAGAGGAATACCTGTCCGATGCCTCGCTCTCCAATGATCCGGCAGCGGATATGTGGCGCGGCATGATCGCGGTGCACCAGGAACGCTGGGAAGAGGCCCGTCGTCGGCTGGAAAGCGGCGAGGATGCCGCCTATTTCTACCCGCCGGTCTGGCAGGCGCGCTTTGAGGCAGCGCGGGCGCGCGCCGCCCTGGAAGTGGGGGATTTCGCGGCCGCAGAGCAGCATCTCTTCGCCATAGAGGCCGGTGAGCCCGATCCTCAGACCGAGCTGGATGCGCTTTACGTCCAGGCCCGTCTGGCCGAGGCGCGCGAGGATCTTGATACGGCGATCAGCCTGCTGGAACAGCTCGAAGCCTCTGGCAATCCGCTGATGGAGGCCCGCGCGCTATACGAGCTGATCCGCATGCGCCTTGAGGCCGGTCAGATCGATCGAAATCAGGCGATTGATGATCTTGAAAACCTGCGCTTTCGCTGGCGCGGAGACAGTATTGAATCCGATACAATCCGCCAGCTCGGCCAGCTCTATGTCGCCTCTGGCGAATTCGGCCTTGGCCTGGAGACGATGGCGCTCGCTCAAACGCGTTTTGCCGGGCATGAGATTGAACGCCGCATTTATGACGACATGAATTCCATCTTCCGCCGTCTCTTCCTGGAAGGTGAGGCGGATCGTATGGACCCGGTGGAAGCCGTCGCGCTGTTCTACGAGTATCAGCATCTCGCGCCCATTGGCACGGAAGGGGATCGCATGATCCGCCGCCTGGCGGATCGTCTCATCGCCTTTGATTTGCTCGATCCGGCAGCCGAACTCCTCCAGCACCAGGTCGATAACCGTCTGCGTGAGCCGATTGCGCGCGCCCGTGTCGCGACGGATCTGGCCGTTATCTACCTGATGGATCATCGCTATGAGGACGCGCTCAATACCATTCGTCGGACCCGTGTGGCTGGCCTGCCGCGTGAACTGATTGATGAGCGCTACTTGCTGGAAGCTCGTGCCCTGTCCGAGCTGGGACGTCCGGAAGCGGCGCTTGACCTGATCGCGGATGACCTCTCCGATGCGGCGGCCCGATTGCGCGCGGATGTCGCCTGGGAGGCGCGAGACTGGCCGTCAACGGGGCGCCGCCTGGAACGCCTTCTGGGCAATCGCTATCAGAGTGGTTCCGGCCTGACCCCGTCAGAGCAAAATGATGTCATGCGTGCCGCGATCGCCTATTCCTTGGCCCAGGACGTCGCCTCCGCCCAGCGCCTGGGCGAGCGCTATAGCGCGCTGATGGCTCGTACCGATCAGTCTGCGGCCTTTGAACTCCTGACCGATGACAATGCCACTCCCGGCAATGTCCGCTTCTCCGACCTGGCTGGCCAGATCGCCGGTATCGACACACTCCAGGCCTTTATGGAGCCGTTCAGAGAACGCTTCAGCGGCGGCGGGGCTTGAGGTAATCGCCCGACTTTCTCCCGGCCAAACCAAGCGCGTGCCGGGATCTAGCAAGCTGTTGCGACTACTCGCGTCTAACCGGTAGGCCCCGGAATGAATCCGGGGGGCGATGAGGGGTAAGGCGTCAGCCCCCGGGTATGGTCCCGAAACTTTGCACCAGGGATCCCGTTACCAGCCGCCAGCCATCGACAAGCACAAAGAAAATCAGCTTGAAGGGCAGGGAGATGACGATGGGCGGCAGCATCATCATACCCATGGACATGAGGATGGACGCGACTACCAGGTCGATGATGAGGAAGGGAATGAAGAGCAGGAAGCCGATCTCGAAAGCCCGTCTGAGCTCGGAGATCATGAAGGCGGGCGCGACAATCCAGAACGAGGTTTCCTCCGCACTCGTGGGCACTTCTTCCTGGGACATGTCGATGAAGAGCTGAAGGTCGGCTTCACGTGTGTGGGTGAGCATGAAGGTCTTGAGCGGTCCGGAGGTTGCCTCAAAGGCTTCGCCCAGCTCGATCTGGCCTTCCAGCAAGGGCTCGATACCGTCCGAATAGGATTGGGAAAACACCGGCGCCATAATGAAGGCGGTCAGGAAGAGGGCGAGGCTGATCAGGACCGCATTGGGTGGGCTTTGCTGCAGGCCCAGACCGGTCCGCAAAAGCGACAGGACCACGATGATGCGCACGAAACTCGTGGTCATGATGACGATGGACGGCGCGAGCGACAGGACTGTTAAAAGCGCGATGAGCTGGATGACCCGTTCCGTCAACTCGCCTTCCGAGCCCGTATCAATCGTCACGCTCTGCGCTTCTGCACTGCCCGCCAACAAGGTGACGAGGCCGAGCCCGAAGAGAATGAGGTAGAACCAGAAGCCCTTGCGCGTCATGACGCTTTTCCTTCTTCGAGCGCGTTGGTTTCAGCGGTGGCGGTATCCATCGGGGCGATGGTCGGATCAAGGCGTGCCGGCCCGGTCTTCAGGACGGTTTCGCGCTCGGCACCAAGCAGGATGACGTGTTCCTCATCATCAAGCCGCACGATGACCAGCCGGCGACGCGGATCGAGCACCAGGGTCTCGGTGACTTTGACGCGTCTGTCCTGGGTGGTTCTGAAAGCGGTCAGCCCGGTCAGATTCTGCATCAGCCAACCGCGCTGAACGGCCAGGGAGAAGAGGCCCAAAAGGCCCAAAAGCCCGGCGAGAACCACCAGGGCGAGTAAGTATTGCGTCCAGTGCACGTGTTCCGACATTCGAACGACCTTGATTCATGGAATATCCGCTGTCTGGGCTGATGCGGTTAAGCCCGCGTTAACCGTGCGCGCGCAGCCTTGGTCAAAGAGTTAAAAGGGGATTCGCAATGCGGCCCGATGACGTGTCCGTCCTAGGACTTTTGCAGCAAAACATGCGCTACGCCTCGGATCGTCAGCAGGTGATCTCGAACAATGTGGCCAATGCAAATACGCCGGGATATACGCCGCAGGATATTTCCCAGTCAGAATTTCAACGCGCTGTGGAGTCTCAGATGCGCGGCCGCCGGACCGGCAATGGCACGCTGATGATGAGCACAAGCCAGGGCACGCACATGGCCGGCCGGACCGATACGACGGCGGGCCGGGCCTGGTCGACGGCGGATACGCCGGACAGCGAAACAACGGTGAACGGCAATTCTGTCGTTCTGGAAGAACAAATGGTCCGCGCGACCGAAACCCGTATGCGCTACGAGAGCGCGCTGAGCCTGTATCAGAAGAGCATTGGTCTTCTGCGCATGGCTGTGCGCCCGCCGGGCGGATAAGCGAGGGAGGTTTTAAATGGCCGATCCAATCGACACGATGATGATTTCCGCGTCTGGTCTGCGGGCGCAGTCGGCGCGCATGCGCATCATTTCGGAAAACATCGCCAACGCGAATTCTACCGCGCGCGAACCCGGGGGCGATCCCTATCGCCGTCAAATTCCGGTCTTCGATAATGAGCTCAATGAGATCACCGGCCAGATGCAGGTGCGCATGACCGATGCGATCGATGATCAATCGGCCTTCCGCCTGGAATATGATCCCGGTCACCCAGCCGCGAATGAAGAGGGCTATGTGACCACCACGAATGTATCAACGCTTGTTGAGATGATGGATATGCGCGAGGCCATGCGCACCTATGAGGCCAATCTCAACATGATTGAAAACCACCGGCGCATGCAGGAACGCACGCTGGACCTCTTGCGCCGCTAAAGGCTGCGCTAATGCTGGAGTAAAAGACTCATGGCTGCTGATCTTTCCGCCGTACAAGCCTATCAGGCTGCTGTTCGGGCTGCCCAGGACATCACCAAGGAATCGCCGATCCAAGTCGATCCGACTGCGGCGAATGTGGATTTTGGTGGGCTCGTCACCCAGGCGCTTGATCAGACCCAGGGGACACTCAATACCGCTGAGGCCATGACCGCCGCGTCTGTCACCGGCAATGCCGATCTCATTGATGTGGCCACTGCAGTCTCCGCTGCAGAACTGACCCTTGAGACGGTCGTCTCCGTACGCGACCAGGTCGTCCGCGCCTATCAGGAAATCCTGCGCATGCCGATCTAGGGCATTACAGACGCTAAGCTCAATTCTCTGGCGAAAACTGTCGCTGCCCTGCTAGGTTAGCGCGATGTCCTCGTGTGCTCATTCAAGCGTCGCGATATTCCGGAGAGACTGATGCGCCCAAGTGGCCGATACCGACATTACAAGGGCGGCGAATATGATGTCGTCGCCTACGCGAATAGTGAAGCGAGCGGCGAGGCGATGGTATGCTATCGGTCCGTCGATGAACCGGACAAAATCTGGACCCGCCCACTGAGCGAGTTTGAAGGCCCTCGGCCGGGTGCCACAGGAGGGCCGCGGTTCGAGCGTATTGGACCCGCTCAACCGCAAGATTACCGGTGCAGCTTGAGCAATGAGGATCTTGCAAAACAAGCTTTTCTGTTCTCCGAGTATGAAAACCTGCTGAAGTTAGAGCTTACGGATCGCTCCCCGGACGACGTCTACGCTTTGGCATTTTCGCGTCTGCTAAAGAGGGACCTCTACCGGGAGTTCAAGCTGGCGCCGGACGGCGATACGCAATGGCCCGTCATGATTGGCACAGATGAACGGGATTTGTTTATTCCGCCAACGCGAGCATTGATCGAAGACTTGCCTGAAGCAGATCGTATTCTTGATCTCGGCTGCGGGGACGGACAGACAACTGCCCACATAGCCACCGCCTTCTCGCCGGGTGCCGAGCTCTTTTATCTCGACCCTAATCGAAAATATCTTAAAGCCTATCGAGAGATGATGGTTGGTCGACTGGGATTCAGAGATGGTGGGGAGATAGCTACCGGGATTGATGCATTTGTCGAGGATCAGCAATTAGGCCCGCAGAACGCGGTCAACGCGGTTCTAGCCATTCATATGATCTACTTCGCCAGCGATCTGACGGCCTTTCTAAATCGCATTCTAGACCTGCTTGCTCCTGGCGGTGCAGCCGCGCTGGTATTCGCTGACGAGATGGAGGGCTATACCGGATCGATGGTAGAGAGCGCATTCGCTCGCTATTTGCCGGGTCAACATGCTGCTTTCAAAGCGCGGATAGCTGCACGGCATCGCCTATTCGGGCTGATGGGAGAGAAAACCTCTGCAGCCCACAGCCAGGCATGCTTGCGCAATGGACTTGGACGCGAGGATTTCGAGGTTGTCGTCGCGGATTACCAGGCCTCTCGCCTCTATGGCCACGACATTGGAGATATGTTGGCTTTCGGATTGATAACCGACCTCGCGTTTGCCAGTGAGATATCCATTGAGGACCGGATTGCGCATATTTCTGACCAGCTGCAATCTCGACCTGAAACATATGACCTTGCACTGGAAACCGCTGGAGCCCGCGCGCGGGCCATCTCCGGAAGCGAACCGCAGGTAGTGGTATGCCTTCGCAAAGCGCGTTAGGATTGACCGGTCAAGTATGGGTGCTTGCGGTTGAGACCGGACGGTCAGCTAGGGGGATGCTGTGTGGGTGCTGTTTAAGCGAGTTTTTGGTGTCTATATCAATGACGAGATCCAGCACGGGCCTGCTGAGATCAAGCGATATGTTGAATCCTGGAAGCGGTTGATTCAGCAAAGCGGTCGCAAGGATGAAGACTGGCAGCTTGAGCTCTTCAACCACATGTATGACAATCTTGATGCCCTTGATAACAAGACCACATCCTTGCTGCAGTTCAACGGCATTATGGCGGCAGTGTATTCCTTCATCGCATCTAGTTTGATCGGCCCTGAGCGGCTTGGCGACTTCGCCAATCAATTATCAGCGATTGACCATTGGAGTGGTTTCTTTGCCTATGATGTCTTCTTCTTCCTGATCGCGATTGTATTCCTCGTCATCTCGATTGTCGCCTCGTTACAAGTGGTTTGGGTTCACTGGTCCCGGACCTCGGAACTGATTGACGCCGACAGTCATCTACAGACCCTTGTTGAGGTGCGGAACACGCGAACGGTCCGATATCGCCGGGCGTGGCTATATTCTATTGCATCCTTGTTTGCGATGTTGGTTGGAGGCGTGATCTCGGTGTTTGGGTTGGGCTCAACCCTCGAGTCATTGGCATCTTGGCTCCCCGCTGCAGTTCTTGGCGCGTGGATAATCCGTGTTCATGTGAGCGAACCCATTCTTCTGTCGATCAGGCGTGTTTTTTCGACAGGGTAAGGGCGTCACCGTCTTGGTTTCTGGACAAGGGAGGTTTCGACTCTTCCAGAAACGATCGGAGGCGGATGGCGCTTTCCTCGAAAACGCTACCTGAAATGGTAGCGTTTTTTTATGGTTATATGCGACGGATTTCTGTCCCGGCTGCCGTTGGACCTGTGAAGGGGAATTGGCAGGAAGCGGGGAGGGACAGGAGAGTTTTATGGTGTTCCAACTCAATGTGGTGCGCGGCCAATCGGTTTGGCGGCGCACAATTCCGCTGGTCATGGCCTTGGCCCTGGCAGCTTGCGGCGGCGGTGGAGGCGGGGGCGGAGCCTCCAGCTCGACCGGTGGAACAGGCGGTACCGGTGGCACGGGCGGACAGGACAGCAATAGCGCCCCGACCGTCGCCCTCGCCAATCTCGATCAAGCTGCGGAAATCAACCAGCCCTTCACCTATGATGCCTCTCAGGGAGGGGCGACATTCACGGATCCTGATGGCGATACTCTGAGCTATGATGTCATTCTCACGCCGGATGGATCAGGCCTCACCAGCGCAGGTGCGATCATCTCGGGAACGCCTACCAGCACGCTCAACGTGACCGCTGTGATAACGGCGACGGATCCGACGGGCGGCGCGGTGAGCGATAGTTTCCGGATCTTCATTGAAGAAAACCAGGATGTGCGCGCCTTGTCGGGACAGGCGGGCCTGCGTTTCTTCATGGGCCGGTCTGTCTCATTTGACCCGCAGGACTGGGATCGCTTCTTTGAGGACCCGTCCGGAAACGGACTGACTGTATCCATCAGCCTGGCAACAGGTATTGAGGGCCTGGCGATTAATCAGGGCCGTCTTGAAGGTACGCCAAGCCGGGCTGGCGTTTATGCGGCGACGATCACCGCATCAAATGGTGCGGGCGATGATGCCGTCATGCCGATCCGTATCGCGGTCCTGCGGTCCACCACAACAGGCGCCCCTGCCTTGCCGGCCGACCCGTTCGACTATGTCGCCTATGCGCAGGAGAATACGCCCCTGCATTTTCGCCAGGGCGGTAACAACTCGATCTCGGCGACCGATAATACGCCCAATAATAATCCGCTGACCAATGCGGGGGCGCGGCTGGGCCGGGTCCTTTTTTACGATACGCGTCTGTCGGTGAATAACACGGTCTCCTGTGCGAGCTGTCATATCCAGGCCTTTGGCTTTGGTGAGCCCTCGCGGGTCTCCACCGGCTTTAATGGCGGTCAGACCCCGGTCAACGCGCCCGCCCTGGCCAATGTCCGCTTTTACCGGCGCGGCAATATGTTCTGGGATGAGCGCGCGGACAGTCTGGAGGATCAGGCGCTGGGCCCGATCCAGAACCCGGTCGAGATGGGCAATACACTCGCCAACATGGTCGCAACGGTAGAGAATCAGGCCTTCTACCCGCCACTGTTTGAAGCCGCTTTCGGTGATCGCAATGTCACCGCCGAGCGTGTGGCCCAGGCCTTGGCGCAATTCCAGCGCGCCATGGTGAGCTATCAGTCCGATTTCGACACCGCCGTGATCGGCAATAATCCCAATGCCAATACGCCGGACCTTGCGGGTCTGTTGAGCCAGGAGGAATTGCACGGTCTGGCGCTGTTCCAGCCGGTCAATAACAACGTGCTCGCGGCTGCTGGCCTGCCGCCGATCCAGACGATGGGGTGTAATCAGTGTCACGAGACCCAGTCCCAGATCTATGACCGCCCCCCTCAGAATATCGGACTCGATGCGACGGTCGCTGGGGGCGGGGCCACCGGTGATGATGATTTCAAATCGCCCAGCCTGCGCAATATCGCCCAGTCAGCGCCCTATATGCATGATGGTCGGTTCGAGACGCTGGAAGAGGTGGTGAATTTCTACGCCACAGGCGTCAATGATAATGGCGAAACCAGTAATCTTCTGCGGGAAGGCAATAATGCCGGCGCGCCGATTGAGCGGTTCAATCTGGATGAAGAGGATGTCGCTGCCCTGGTCGCCTTCCTGCACACGCTTTCAGACGAGAGCTTCATGAGCGAGGAGGCGTTCTCTGATCCGTTTGCGCAGTAGGATACGGCCATCTGAGACCATATAAAAAAAAGGCCGCCCGGTTGGGCGGCCTTTTCATTGATCTGGTAGAGGGGCTTATTCGATACCGGCTGCCGTGCGGTCGATATAGGCCTGGATCTGTTCTTCCAGGATGGCGAGCGGCAGGGCGCCTTCGCGCAGAACGACATCGTGGAATTCGCGGATGTCGTAAGCCTCGCCAAGCTGGTCTTCCGCCATTTCGCGCAGACGCAGGATCTCGTTCTTGCCGATCTGATAGGCCGTCGCCTGGCCCGGGTAAACGATGTAGCGGTCGATCGCATTGACCACATCACCTTGTGGGTTGGGTGTGTTCGTTGCGAGATAGTCTACGGCTTCCTGACGCGTCCACTGGTGATAGTGCAGGCCGGTGTCGACGACGAGGCGGCAGGCCCGCCACAGCTCCATGGCCAGGCGGCCGAAATTGGAATACGGGTCCGAATAGAAGCCGAATTCCAGCGGGAAATACTCGGTATAAAGACCCCAGCCCTCGGTATAGGCCGTGTAACCGCCAAAGCGGCGGAAGGCTGGGATGCCTTCCAGCTCCTGCATAATGGCGAGCTGCATATGGTGACCCGGCGCGCCTTCATGATAGGCGAGGGCTTCCATCTGATAGATCGGCATCTCCGCCATATCGCGCAGATTGGCGTAGTAAACGCCCGGGCGCGAGCCATTGGCGGCGGGGCGCTGATAGAAGGCCTTGCCGGCAGAGGCTTCACGGAAGGGTTCAACACGGCGAACTTCCAGCTCAGCCTGCGGGAAGGTGTTGAACATTTGCGGCAGGGTTTCGACCATGGTGTCGATCATCGCCGTTGCGTCCGCGAGATAGGCATCACGGCCTTCATCAGTGTTGGGATAGTAGAACTGCTCGTCGGTTCGCATGAACTCGAAGAAGTCCTGCAGCGAGCCCTCGAACCCGACCTCGGTCATGATCTCTTGCATCTCGCCATGGATGCGGGCGACTTCCGCCAGACCGATATTGTGGATCTCCTCGGCGGAGATATCCATCGTCGTATAGCCATTGAGCAGGTAGTTGTAATACTCACCGCCATCGGGATGCTGCCAAATGCCGTCATCCTCGCTGGCGACAGCTTCCATTTCCTCAAACATTGCGATGATGCGGCCATAGGCTGGCGCAACGATCTCGGTCAGGGCGGTCTCGGCCTGGGCGGTCAGATCAGCTGCTTCTTCCTCGGACAATTCCAGCGAAGCGAGCTTGCGCAGGAAATCCGCCATCAGCGGGCTGTCTTCGCCGCTCTCATCAAACGGCGCACCGGTGATGACATTGCGGGAGGTCTCGATCATCGGCTGGTACGTCCAGCGCGGGGTTTGAATGCCAAGCTCGGCAGAGCGACGTGCATTGGCGATGTGCTGATCGAGATAATCACCCATGCCGTTCAGGCGGCCGATATAGGCCTGCAGGTCTTCGAGATTATCAACGCGGTGGTTGTTGATCAGGAAGGTCGGCGTGTTCATGTGCGGACCGGAGCGCGGCGTGAAGGTATAGCCGTGATCGACCCAGCGGCGACCGTCCTGGGCGCGTTCCGCATTGCGCTGGAAGAGGCGGTAGGAGATCTGCGCGCTCGCATCGAGCTGATCATAATCGAAATTCGCCAGCATATACTGGTACTGCTCCTGGCCCAGCTCATAGCCTTCCAGTTCGAATTCCGGTGAGGCATCGCCCCACTGATCATAATTCGTCTTCATCCCCATATAGGTCTGGAACATCGGCGAACGTGCGATTTGCGCGTCAAAGACTTCCTGGAACCAGGCATTGATGCGATCGGTTTCGGTCTCTGCGACTTCGGCCGTCTCGGCTGCGACTGCGGGGTCGGCTGCCGGGGCGGTATTGTTTGTGGCGGTTTCATCGCCTGCGGGCTGGCCGCAAGCTGCGAGAAGCGCTGCGGCGGAAACGCCCAGCGCAAGCAGTTTGAGTTTGGTCATGCGAATTCCCCTGGGTAGTCGAGTTTATCGGGACGGAATGTAAGCGCAAAAACGAACAAGGCCAGTCCGCTTGCGCAGACTGGCCTTGCATCAAATTATGCGATGATGGGCTTAGCCGGCTTGCCTGGACACAATCCAGTTATCCACGAGCTCTTCCAGGAGGGAGAGCGGGACTGACCCGTTCGTCAGCACCACATCGTGGAACTCACCCCAGTCGAAATCATCGCCGAGCGTGTCCATGGCGCGCTGACGCAGCTCCAGAATGGTCAGCATGCCGACCTTGTAGGACACAGCCTGACCCGGCCATACGAAGTAGCGGCGGACTTCATTCTCGATATCACCCTCCGGGAAAGGTGTGGCTTCGAGCATGTAGTTGCGGGCTTCTTCCTCGGTCCAGCGGTAGTGGTGAATGCCGGTGTCGACGACGAGGCGGGCGGCCCGGAAGACCTCATAGGAGAGGCGTCCGAAATCCTGATAGGGATCCGTGAAGAAGCCCATATCCTTGCCCAGAGCCTCAGCGTAGAGCGCCCAGCCTTCGCCATAGGCGGAATACCAGGCGAAGCGTTGGAACATTGGCGTGTTCTCAAGCTCTTGCGCCAGGGCGACCTGGAAGTGGTGACCCGGTGCGCCTTCGTGATAGGCGAGCGTCTCCATCATGTAGATCGGGTTTTCGCGCATATCGGCGAGGTTCACATAATAGGCGCCCGGGCGGGTCCCATCGAGTGAACCCTGCTCATAGAAGGCGCCGGTCGCGGTTTCGATGCGGTATTGCTCGACGGCACGTACATCGAGCTCGCCGCGTGGCATCTGACCGAAATAATCCGGCGCGACTTCCATCAGCCCCTCAATCATTTCCGCGCTACGTGTGAGGTATTGTTCGCGACCCTCATCGGTATTGGGGTAGTAGAACTGATCGTCCGTGCGAACGAATTCGAAGAAGTCTGCGAGAGAGCCTTCGAAGCCGACTTCAACCATGATCTCGCGCATTTCGCCGTGGATGCGTTCCACCTCGGCCAGGCCGATATTGTGGATCTGCTCGGCCGTCATGTCCGCGCGAGTGGTGTAATTGCGCAGCTGGCTTTGATAATAGCCCTCACCATCGGGAAGGGCCCAGGCGCCGTTGATCGCGCCATCAGCCATTTCCTCGTGGCGCTGCATGGTTTCGATCAGCTCTTGATAGGCAGGGCCGACGGAGGTCAAGAGAGCCTCTTCCGCGCGCGCCATGAGATCCGCTGTTTCCTCTTCGCTGAGCTCGAGGGCAGAAATCTTGTTGCGGAAATCGCCCAGAAGCGGGCTGTCATTACCGCTGTCGTCAAACGGCGCACCGGAGATCATGCCCTGAGCGGTGGAGATGATGACCGGGAAGGCGAAGGCCGGCGGCAGGACGCCGTTCTGGGCGCGTTCATCCGCCTGGGCAGTATAGGTGCGCATCAGATCGCCCAGGCCGTTGAGACGGCTGATATAGGCGTCCGCATGCTCAACGCTGTCAATGCGATGATAGCCGATCAGAATGGTCGGCATTTGTGAATGCGGGCCAAAGAACTGGGTGAAGATCAGGCCGCTATCCCAGAATTCGCCCTGCTGCTGGTTGTTGGAGGCGATGAATTCCGCAAAGCGCCAGGAGACCTGGGCCTCGGGTGTCAGCGCATCAAAGTCGAAATTCTCGTTCATGAAGCGGATGCGGTCCGCTTCACGTTGCAGGCCGGCGCGGAATTCCGCTTCCGATGCATCATCCCACTGCCCATAGGCCTCCATGTCTTCGATCATGCCCAGATAGGTCTGGCCAAGGGGAGAGCGGGCGAGCTCTTCTTCGAAGGTTTGCTGGAAGTAAGCGTAAAGACGCTCGGTCTCCGTCTGCTCGGTCTCGGCAGCGGCCGTTGCGGTCGTTTCCGTGTTCTCACTGACAGCCAAATCATTAGCTGGTGCTTCGCTTTCCGGTGCCGGCTGGCAGGCGGAAAGCAGGGCGATGGCGGATGCGCCGATCAAGAGTTTGCGAATAGTCATTTGAGTCCCCGTGTTTACCTCAATTGACTCTTTCTTAACGACGCAGGGACGATGGTAAAGATAATTAACGGTAATCGATTCTCGCCTTTGGAAAGGTCTGCCCGTGAACGGCGCTGAAGTCCTCGACTATGCTCGCGAAGCGATTTGGCTGATGCTGGCCATGTCGGCGCCGATCATGATTGTCGGTCTGGCTGTCGGTGTCACGGTCGCCCTGTTTCAGGCGTTGACGCAGATTCAGGAGATGACCTTGGTCTTCGTGCCGAAAATCCTCTCCATCTTTATCGCCTTGCTGATCTTTCTTCCGCTCATGGGCGCTCTCTTGGGCGGCTTTACGAATCTGATTTTCGACAGGATCGCCAACCCATGAATTTCGAAGCACCGGAATTCGTGTTTGCTGCCGGTTTAGTCTTTGCCCGCCTGGGGGCAATCTTGATGCTGATGCCGGGGTTCGCAGAGCCCAGTATTCCAACACCAATCCGTTTGAGCTTTGCGTTTTTGCTCTGTCTGATCCTGGGGCCAATTCTGGCGCCCAGCTTGCCAGCCATGCCTGCGCAACCGCTCCTGCTTGCGGGGATGGTTGTTACGGAGGTTCTCATCGGGCTGATGATCGGTCTCATCGCCCGGATCTTCATGTCGACCGCGGCCACAGCCGGACAGATCATCTCCATGCAGACCGGTCTGGCCATGGCGATGAGCTTTGACCCCTCCCAGGGCACGCAGGGCGCGATTATGTCGACCTTCCTCAACCTGGTCTTTATCGCGCTCCTCTTCACCACCAATCTTCACCATCTGCTGCTGCGTGCGGCCTATGACAGCTATGCGCTTTTCTCGCCGGGGCTGATGCCGTCCATGGCGGATGCCGGGCTTTGGGCTGTCGATGCATTTGTCGATGCCTTCCGCATTGCCGTTCAACTGGCTGCGCCCCTGATCGTCTATGGTCTGATCTTCTATCTGGCGCTGGGCGTGCTCTCGCGCTTGATGCCGCAATTGCAGATCTTCTTCATCGCCATGCCCGCCAACATCATGGTGGGCTTGTTCATTGTCGCCATCGCCCTCGGGGCCATGGCTGCGGTCTGGCTGGAGCGTATGCAACGCTTCGCTGTCGAGCTGAGCTGACGGGGAGGCGCGGATGGCCGAAGGCGAAGACGAAAGTCAAAAAACCGAAGAACCGACCCAGCACAAGCTGGATGAGGCCCGCAAGAAGGGCGATGTCGCAAAGTCCCAGGAAATCCCGGGCTGGTTCGTCCTGGCCTCCGGGCTGGCACTTGTGGGGTTCGTCTTCCCCTCCATGGCACAGAATATGGCCAGCTCTATGCAGGTCTTCCTGGCGCAGTCGCATCAACTCAGCGTGGATGCGCCGGGACTGATGGATCTGCTGGAAGGCACGATGTGGACCACATTGGCGGCTGTCGGCTTTCCGATTGGTGTTCTTTTCATAGCGGGTCTGGCGGGCCATTTGGTCCAGCAGGGCATGTTGTTCACGACTGAGAAGATCAAGCCGGATATCAAGAAAGTGAATCCGCTGGAGGGGTTCAAGAAAACCTTTGGTCCACAAGGCTGGGCGAACTTTCTCAAAGGTGTCGGCAAGATGATCCTGGTCGCAGCCGCGGCCTTCCTGGTTATCTATCCGAAGAAGGATATTCTCGCGGGCCTGCCGGAGCTTGATATCGGCGCCGTTGTGGCGATTATCCGCCAATCCGCCATCGAACTTCTGATCGCCGCGCTCATCGTCTATGCCGCGATTGCCGCTCTCGACTACGTTTTCCAGAAACAGAGTTTCATCAAGCGCAATCGCATGTCGCGCCGCGAGATCAAGGATGAGCTCAAACAGTCCGAAGGTGACCCGCTGGTCCGGGCCAAGCTGCGCCAGATCCGTGAGGAGCGCTCGCGCAAGCGCATGATGGCGAAAGTGCCCGAGAGTACGGTGGTCATCACCAACCCGACCCACTATGCGATCGCCCTTTATTATGAGCAGGGCGAGACGCCGGCTCCGATTTGCCTTGCCAAGGGTGTCGACCTTGTGGCCAAGCGGATCCGCGAGCTGGCCGAAGAAAATGAAATCCCGATTGTCGAGGATCCTCCGCTCGCACGCGCGCTTTGGGCGACTGCCGAGCTTGATGAAGAGATCCCCGTAGACCACTTCAAGGCCGTGGCTCGCGTCATTGGCTATGTACTTTCGCTTTCCAAATCGACCGGGCGAGCACAATACCGCCCGAGCGAGTAGTCTATCGCCCACACCCTATTGATTCGCGCCGGAGTTTGAGATGGCCGACAGCCCGATCACCGAACCGACCAACCGTAAAGCCTTCTGGGACAAGCCTTTTGGACGCGTTGCCGTCTGGGTCCTGGCTCTGATTGTCGTCGCCGCTGCGGTGGCCGCCGTCCTTGGTGGCGGAGATGAAGGCTGGCAGGGATTGTTCTACCTCTCCGGTCTTGCCGCCATGGGTGTGCTTCTTCTCTATGCCATCGCCGCCGGGGAAACGGCCGGGAGAGGCTTCCGCAATACGGTCATTCGCAATCGCATTGCCGGTCCTGAGGAATTGGGCTTCACGGCGATGGAGAATTTCCCAGATCCCGTTCTGGTCACAGATCGGCGCGGCGGCGTGCGCTGGGGCAATCAGGCCTATAAGGATCTCACCAAACAGGTCGGGGTTATCGGGCAGAGCTTCGGCCTGCCAACGATTGACCGGCTGTGGGCAGGTGCTGGCGGCGGCGATGGCACGGTCTATCGCTTGGCGCGCTCGACCGCTTCGGGAGAGACAGCGGGCGAGATGTTGCCACCGCTACCGGTGAGCGAAACCCAGACAAGACATTTCCGTCTCGATGCGCGCCCTCAGGGTGAAAGCCTCATTCTCTGGCGCTTGCATGATGCGGGGGAGGGCCTGACCGGCTCGGCTCCGGCCAGCACGGATTGGAGCCAGAATGCCCCGGTCGCGCTGTTTTCCTTGCGGGCCAATGGAGATATCGCTGCCGGGAATGCGACCTTGCGGGCCTGGCTGGGCCTGGCGGAAGGTGAGAAGTTTCCGCGCCTGGACAGTGTTCTGACGGGCACGGGAGCGAAAGCGGTTTTGCAGACTCGTGGCGGTGAGGGCGTGTCGCGCATTGATGCGCGCATGAAGGCGCGCGATGGCATTGAAAGCCCGGTCGCTCTGGCCGTGGAGTGGGCGCCGGGCGATCCGCCTGTTGCCCGCGTGGTCATGTATGGCCTTTCCGTCACCGGCGCACCGCCAGGCGTGGCGCAGGCCATGGGACAGGGGCGCGATGCAGGCCACACGCTGGATGAGATGTTCGCCAGCGCGCCGTTTGGCGTGGTTCGCCTGGATGGGGCAGATCCCGAAACGGCAATCATCGAAGACGTAAACCCGGTTCTGGTTCAGCTCACGGGCGGGAAGGCTCTGCCCGGTATCAAATTCTGCGACATGTTCAGCTGGGAAGACGGGCAATCGGCGACGGATGCCTTTGCCGCGGCCATGGCCGGAAGCGGCGAGCGAGCGGAAGCCTTACTGGACAGCGAGAAGCCGGTTCATGTCCATCTCGCCTTCGCGCCCGCGCGCGGTGGCAAGCGGGTGGCCTATGTGATCGATGTGACGAGCTGGAAGGATATGGAGCGCCAGTTCGCCCAGGCCAATAAAATGCAGGCTGTGGGCCAGCTGGCCGGCGGCGTTGCGCACGATTTCAACAATCTGCTTACCGCGGTTCGCCTCAATACGGATGAATTGCTCAATCGCCACCCGGTCGGCGATCCTGATTATGGTGAGCTTCAGGCGATCAATTCCACCGTGGCGCGCGCGGCAGGCCTGGTGCGCAAGCTTCTCGCTTTCTCGCGCAAGCAGACCTTCCGGACCGAAACGCTGAATGTCGGTGATATGCTCTCTGACGTCTCCGTGCTGCTGCGTCAGATCGTCGAAGAGACGGTGCGCCTGGATATTGTCCACGGCCGGAATGTGCCGCTGATAAAGGCGGATAAAGGTCAGCTGGAAACGGCGATCATCAATCTCGCGGCGAATGCCCGCGATGCCATGCGCGATCAGGGGGGCGGCGAGCTGACCATCCGCACCAAGGCGGTTGATGATGAGGTCGTCCGTCAGGCAGGGGCACCCAGCCCGCGCGAAGGCGATTGGGTGGCTATTGATGTCGAGGATAAGGGCCATGGCATGGACGCCGAAACCCTGACCAAGATCTTCGAACCCTTCTTCACCACAAAGGAAGCGGGCAAGGGAACAGGGCTCGGCCTGGCGACAGTCTACGGCATTGTCAAACAATCCGGTGGCTTCCTGTTTGCTGATTCTGAAGTGGGTAAGGGGACGACCTTCACCATCTATCTGCCTGGCCACCAGCCCACCGAGGAGGAGAGCGTTGAGCTTGCCGCGGTTGAGGAAGCCAAGGCCGTCGAGCCCGCTCCTGCGGACCTGTCCGGCAAGGGGCGTATCCTCCTGGTCGAGGATGAAGACGCGGTGCGGAATATCGCGGCCAAGACCCTGGCCAAGCGAGGCTATGATGTGGTCGAAGCGTGTGATGGCGAAGAGGCGTACGAGATCCTCGAGGATGAAGAGGAGGGCTTCGACCTTCTGATCTCCGATGTGGTGATGCCTGGGCTGGACGGGCCTGGCCTGTTGGAAAAAGCGCGCGACATGCTCACCGATACACGCATCGTGTTCATTTCCGGCTATGCCGCCGAGCAATTCTCCAAGACCTTGTCTGAGGAGCAGGAAATCTCCTTCCTGCCCAAGCCGTTTACGCTCACACAGTTGGCGGAGAAGGTGAAGCAGGAGCTCGGCGCCAAGGGTTAGGCGAGGCCGGTCAGGTCTGAAACTACAGCCGTTGCGCTTGCAGCAAGGCGAGGTATTCGCGGACTTTCTGCACGTAATTCACCGGCTCATAGCCACGCGCATAGCCATAGCGAAGCGTCGGGTAATAGTCCGGGTCTGAGAGCAAGGGCAGGGTAAGTGCCAGATCGCTCCAGCTATTCTTGTCCCGTCCCAGGCGTTCTGCGAGCGCCCGCGCATCATACATATGTCCCATGCCGACATTATAGGCGGCGAGTGCAAACCAGAGCCGGTCCTCGCCCTGTACGGCGTCGGGGATGCGGCGGTAGAGGTCTGATAGGTAGCGCGCGCCACCGGCAATGCTCTGGACCGGGTCTGTACGGTCCTCGACACCCACGCGCTCGGCGGTCGACAGTGTGAGCATCATCAATCCGCGCACGCCTGTCGCGCTGACCGCCTCTGCATCCCAGTGGCTTTCCTGATACGCCTGTGCGGCGAGGAGTTCCCAATTGAAGGGGGTTTCCTCTGCGGCTGTGCGGAAATGCGGTTCATAGCGCGGCAATCGCGTATCTACACGCTCAACGAAGCTGCGGATGTCGACATAGTCGAAATCCCCGAAGCGTCCGAACCAGGTTTCGTCGAGCTCTTCAAGAAATCCGGATTCGTGCGCCCAGCCGAACCAGTATTCCAAGGCATCGCCCAGGCCGGCAATCTCGTCATCATAGGCCCAGGCCAGGCCGCGTTCCTCGCTGACATCCATGCCGACGACAAGGTCAGGATGCCGACGACGGGCGAAGTCCGCGAGAAAACTGTCCGCAATCGTACAGTCGAAGTCTTGCTGATGGACTTGTTCCAGAAGCGGCATGGCTGAGCCCGCCGCTTCGGTCGTCCAGCTCACATCCGGCATGTCCCGTGCGATCGCGGTGAGGGTTGCGAGATAGCTCGACCCGTCAAGCACGGTGATGCGCGCCTCGGGAAGGCGCGATAATCGCGTGGGCACCGGGCCACTATCATTGCAGACGAGTTGTTCGCGAGTATTTCGATAAACCGGACCAAATCGAAGCATGGCTTCGCGGTCTTCGGTCACCGTCAGATTGGCCGCTGCGAGATGTCCTTCACCCGCACCAAGCGCACTCAGGAGGGTCTCGATATCCGGCCGGACCTCATAGCGCACCGTCAGCCCGTATTCGCGAGCGAACGCGCGGATGAGATCTGCTTCATAGCCGGTCGGCTCACCTGTATCCGCGTCGGCGGTATAGATGGTGGGGGCATCAAGGGTCAGGACGATCAGCTCATTGCCCGCGCGCAAGGCGTCAAATGTCAGCGCGGTGACGGCGTCTTCGGGCGGTGGTGAGCCGCAATTTGCAAGTCCTGTCGCCAAGGACAGGCAGAGCGTGAGACGCATCCAATGAGGAAGAAAATCCAGCATTAAGCTGAATTTAGCGGTTCTCACGCGACAGGGCAAATCGCCCCTTGCGGCCCCGCCAGGCCCCACAAGGAAACGGGGGCGGCAATGCCTTGCCGACCCCGCTCTTGCTTGAAACGTCCGGAGATTAATTCGCCGGATAGTGTTGGCGCAGGAAGTTGATCGTCTCGTCCATCAGTCGCA
Organism: Alphaproteobacteria bacterium; assembly: GCA_018222865.1. Classification (GTDB taxonomy): domain Bacteria; phylum Pseudomonadota; class Alphaproteobacteria; order Caulobacterales; family Maricaulaceae; genus Maricaulis. The sequence goes on along the minus strand of JAAEZM010000007.1, from coordinate 44,265 downwards.
CGCGGACCGTCACGCTGCCGAGATAATGGTCTTCGCCTGCCATTGGCACAAAGGAGACCAGGCCTGTTGATTGCGCGTTCTCGACAAACCAGTTGGACTGATCGATCGGGACGGTCAGGTCATCAGCACCATGAACAAGCAGGACCGGTCGTTCCAGCGTCGCGGCGCGGCGGCGCGGTGACTGGGCGTAAATATCCTCATCGGACTGGAAGCGGGACCCCATATAGCGCTCCCAGTATTCGATGATGTCATTGGCGTTATCGTCATTATTGCGATAGCGCGACAGCATGGAGAGCGGATCGGTGACCGGTGCGAAAGCGATTGCGCACTGGGCCGCATCGGCATCATCAAGAGCCAGCATAAGAGCCGCATAGCCGCCATAGCTGCCACCGAACACGCAATAATCCTCTCGCGTGATGCCCTGCGCGGCCAGATAGCGGGCGCCATCGGCAATATCGCGGATCATGGCACCGCCGAACTCGCCATAACCGGCGGCTTCGAACGAACCGCCAAACCCGACCGAGCCGCGGAAGTTGGGCTGGAGAACGGCATAGCCTTCATAGGCGAGAGCGGCCGCTTGCCAGTTATAGCTGGCGGTATCGCGGGCGCGGGGCCCGCCATGCGGCATCAGGATAAGCGGCAGCGGGCCTTCAGCACGCCGCGAGGCCGGGGGGGTGTAGAGAATGGCGGGGATGTCCAGCCCATCACGCGCCGGATAGGACAAGGTGCGCACTTCCGGCAGTTCAAACTGCTGGACGAAATCCTGTTCGGTCGCCAACACACTCAAAGCCATGCTGTCGCGTTCGAACAGGTAGAAGGTCGCAGGCCTGCCCTGGTCGCGCGCTTCAACAATCAGCGTGTTGCGATCCGGCGTCCAGGAGACCAGGTTCACCGCACTCTCCGGCAGCGCGTTCGCGAGCTGGTTCTGCAGCGTCTGAAGTTCCTCATCAATGTCAAACCGGGTCACGGGCAGCTGATTGCTGCGGGAAACGCCTTCAAAGCCGACCAGTTCGCCTGTGGACGGGTCGAGCACTGCTCCGGCTCGGTTGACCGGGAAATCGAAAGCGGAAAACTCGCCGGTCTCAAGATCCAGTCGCTGAAGCCCGACACCATCAGGCATGAAGATCGCTAGCGCACTCGAATCATCGATTGGCCCGAAGATATAGGGGAGGTCGATCGGGTGATTGGCGGCATACAGATCATCATTGCCGCGACGCCCGGCGCGAATGCTGTACGCGTTTGATTCATTGTCATAGAGCACCCGGGCGATCACTTCACCGTCCGCATTCAAGACGAAATCAAGCACGGAAAGCCGCGCGGAGTTCACGATGCGGTCGCCATACTCCCCGTCATTCAGGTCCACTTCGAAGACGATCGTCTGAAAGTCCTGGCTGCCTCCGATCCGCGAGCCGGTCCGGTCATCATCTGTATTGGTCGCCAGGGTGATCTGCATGGCGATATTGTCGTCATCATTGATCAGCAGGCTGGAGATATTGGAGAGAGTGCTCAGACTTCCGCCGAACTGCCGCATCATGAGTGCAGATTGATTGTCGCGGATGTCGAATGAGAGAAGCCGCGTATAGTCGACTTCATAGATTCCATTGATGGAATTGATGGTTTGCAGGCTGCTGAGGCTGATCAGGAGGTGATTGGCGCTCGCCCAGCGCATGCCGTAGAAACGGCTACCCGCCGGTGGTGACACACGACGCATCTGGGCCTGGCCGCTCAAATCATAGATGCAGACTTCGCGCAGCCCGGACGGGCTACAGCCAAGGGCGACATGCGAACCATCCGGTGAAATCGCCGCATCCCATGTCGTTTCCATCTGCGCAAAGTAATGATGAGCAGGTGTATCTTGAGCCGAAGCGGCGGCAGATAATCCCACAGCCGCAAAAGCGGCCAGACAGGCGGTCAAACGCTTGAACATGTTTTCCCCTCGATCGGTTTTCTGTGTGGTGGATTGGATAGGCAGGCGGGCCGGTCGCAAGACAGTCTCACGACCGCTCAGCTCTACTGCGGTGCAGCTGGATAATGCGCGTTGAGAAAGTCGAGCGTGTTCTGCCCATGGGCTGGGCTTGAAAGACACGCAGCCGAAAACGCAGCCAAAACCGTCAGATAACGCATAAAAGTGAATCCCCCCGGACATTCCACACCCCTTAGTTAAAGTTGTATGTGTAGTCGCGCAAGTTGAAAGCGCTAATGGTGGTCTTACGCGTCTGACGGGTGGGTGACAGCTTTTGTCGTGAGCGTTTGCCATACTCCCTCGTGTCGCCAGAGGGCTGCGGAAAGACGCCTTGAAGGCTGAATATTGATTGTCGTTCCTGAAGTATGGGCCGATTAATGTTCACCTTGCGTTCCGAGAACAAAACTGGTACGACTTTGTTCAGTTGCTCGCCCGGATAGGGCGTGAAATAAGGGAAAACGATTATGAGCAGGGGCGCGATTCGACTCGTGAAAGACGAAGAGATGGATAAGCAAAAAGCCATTGAAGCGGCATTGAGCCAAATCGACAAAGCCTTTGGTAAAGGCTCGGTCATGAAGCTGGGCCAAAAACCCGCCATGGAAGTTGAGGCGGTTTCGACCGGGTCCCTGGGCCTGGACATTGCGCTTGGCATTGGCGGGCTGCCCAAAGGCCGAATCATCGAGATTTACGGCCCTGAAAGTTCCGGTAAGACGACTTTGGCGCTGCACACGGTCGCCGAAGCCCAGAAAAAGGGGGGTGTCGCCGCATTTGTCGATGCCGAGCACGCCCTTGATCCGGTCTATGCGGCAAAACTGGGTGTCGATGTCGGCGAATTGCTGGTCTCTCAACCCGATGCCGGTGAGCAGGCGCTCGAAATCGCCGATACGCTCGTTCGCTCTGGCGCGGTTGATATTTTGGTGATCGACTCGGTGGCCGCGCTCACCCCGCGTGCGGAACTTGAAGGTGAGATGGGTGATAGCCTGCCCGGCCTGCAAGCGCGCCTGATGAGCCAGGCCCTGCGCAAGCTCACCGCCTCCATTTCCAAGTCGAACTGCCTGGTGGTCTTCATCAACCAGATTCGGATGAAAATCGGTGTGATGTTCGGCTCTCCGGAAACCACGACCGGCGGTAACGCACTGAAATTCTATTCTTCGGTTCGCCTGGATATTCGCCGGATCGGCGCCTTGAAGAATCGCGATGAGGTGATCGGAAACCAGACACGCGTGAAAGTCGTGAAGAACAAAGTTGCCCCGCCCTTCCGTGAGGTGGAGTTTGATATTCTCTACGGCGAGGGCATCTCCAAAATGGGCGAATTGCTGGACCTTGGCGTGAAGGGCGATGTGATCGAGAAGTCCGGTTCCTGGTATTCCTATAATTCCGAACGTATCGGTCAGGGGCGTGAAAATGCCCGCAAATTCCTGCTCGAGCACACGGATATTGCCAATCAGATCGAGACCAAGGTCCGGGCAAATGCCGGGCTGATTGCTGATGAAATGCTCGTTGGTCCCGATGCCGAGGATGAGGAAGCCGCAGCAGGTTAAGCGCCTGTATGATGGCATGAGCTGAAGCGGGCGGATTGCCCCGCACCTCAGCTTGCGATTTAACGGGTGTCTGGCGGGGCCGGGCACCCGTTTCTATATGAGTATTCTTCCGATGGCGTTGCTGTCCGGCGACGCAAAACTGCCAAACCTAAAGGCCCCCAATGACCAGCTTGCGCGATATCCGGTCCACCTTCCTCGAATATTTTGCCGGGAATGAGCATGAAGTTGTCGCCTCCAGCCCACTCGTGCCGCAGGACGATCCGACCTTGCTCTTCACCAATGCGGGCATGGTCCAGTTCAAGAATGTGTTCACCGGTAAAGAGAGCCGCGCCATCCCGCGCGCTGTAAGCTCACAGAAATGCGTGCGTGCTGGCGGTAAGCATAATGATCTCGACAATGTCGGTTATACCGCGCGCCACCATACCTTCTTTGAAATGCTCGGGAATTTCTCCTTTGGCGATTATTTCAAAGAGCAAGCGATCAGCCATGCCTGGGAGCTTGTGACAAAGGAATTTGGCCTGCCAGCGGACAAGCTCTTGATCACGGTCTTCTCCGAGGATGAGGAAGCGCGCACGCTCTGGAAGAAGATCGCCGGTCTAAGCGATGACCGGATTATCGGTATCTCCACTTCGGATAATTTCTGGTCAATGGGCGATACGGGCCCGTGCGGCCCATGTTCAGAGATCTTCTTCGATCATGGCGAAGACATTTGGGGTGGCCCTCCAGGGTCTCCGGAAGAGGATGGCGATCGTTTCATCGAGATCTGGAACCTGGTTTTCATGCAGTATGAACAGCTCGGTGCTGATAATCGCGTCGACCTGCCCAAACCATCGATCGATACGGGTATGGGATTGGAGCGGATCGCCGCTATTCTCCAGGGCAAGCACAATAATTACGATGTTGACCTGTTCGCCAATCTGATTGCCGCCGGTGAGGATGTGCTTGGCGTCAAGGCGGCTGGCGATGCGCTCGGCAGTCATCGGGTGATCGCGGATCATTTGCGCTCCACCTGTTTCCTCATGGCCGACGGCGTCATGCCGTCAAATGAAGGCCGCGGCTATGTGCTGCGCCGGATCATGCGCCGGGCGATGCGTCATGCGCACCTTCTGGGCGCAAGCGAGCCAGTGATGTGGAAGTTGGTTCCGGCGCTGGAAAGCGAGATGGGCGATGCCTATCCCGAGCTTGGCCGTGCGCGTGCGCTCATTGAAGACACTTTGAAGACCGAAGAGGAACGCTTCCAGCGCACTTTGGGGCGCGGCCTGTCCCTGCTCGAGGACGCCACAGCGGATCTCGCCGAGGGCGATGCGCTGCCCGGCGCCACCGCGTTCAAACTCTATGACACTTATGGTTTCCCGCTTGACCTCACCCAGGATGCCCTGCGCGCCAAGGGGATGACGGTTGATGAGGCGGGTTTTGAAACCGCAATGGAAAAGCAGCGCGCGGATGCGCGCGCCAGCAAGTTTTCATCCGGCCAGGTGGCGCCGGATGAAGTCTGGTTTGGGGTCCGGGAAAAAACCGGCCCGAGCGAATTCCTGGGTTATGAGGGCGTCCTAGGGGAGGGCAAGCTTCAAGCCATCGTCGCTGAAGGCGTTGAGGCCAAGGCCCTTGGCGAGGGGCAAAGTGGAGAACTGGTTTTTGACCGCACCCCTTTTTACGCCGAGAGCGGCGGTCAGGCGGGCGATACCGGGACCATCACCTTTGAAAACGGTGCGGTTTTCCGGGTTGAGGATACGCAGAAGCGTGGCGGTGATGTGCATGGGCATGTCGGCGTGATGGAAAGCGGCGAGGTCACTCTGGGGGATAGTGCTGTCCTGTCGGCGGACGCGGATCTGCGCACTGAAAGCAAGTCCAATCACTCCGCGACCCACCTCATGCACGCCGCCTTGCGCGATGTTCTGGGCGCGCACGTCACGCAGAAGGGCTCCTATGTCGGCCCGGATCGTCTGCGTTTCGATTTCTCGCACAATAAGGGCGTGAGCGCAGGTGAGCTCGCGGCTATCGAAGCCCAGGTCAATGCGGTGATCCGTCAGAATGCTCCGGTGGGCGTGCGTGAAATGGCGCCTGAGGCGGCTATCGAGGCGGGCGCCATGGCGCTTTTCGGCGAGAAATATGGCGACAGTGTTCGCGTGCTCTCAATGGGCCATGGCCTGGGTGATCAGGACAAGGCCTATTCCGTTGAATTATGCGGCGGAACCCATGTTGAACGCACCGGTGACATCGCCCTGTTCAAGATTATCAATGAGGGCGCAGTGTCCTCAGGTGTCCGTCGTATCGAAGCGCTTACGGGCGAGGCCGCGCGCCTCTTCATGGAAGAACAGATCGGATATGGCCGCGCGGCTGCCGAGGCCTTGAAGATCCCGGCGGCCGATCTCGTCGCGCGTGTCCAGGCTCTCAATGAAGAGCGTAAAAAGCTCGAGCGACAGCTTTCCGAGGCGAAGAAACAACTCGCCATGGGCGGTGGAGCAGGCGCAGCCCCGGCGGGCCCTCAAGACATTAATGGCACGAAATTTATTGGCCGCGTGGTCGAAGGGGTTGGCGGCAAGGATCTTCGTGGTCTCGTCGATGAAGCCAAATCCTCCATGGGTTCCGGGGTCGCGGTCTTTATCGGCGTCAATGATGGCAAGGCTGCTCTGGCGGTCGGGGTCTCCACGGATCTGCATGAACGGTTTACCGCTGTTGATCTCGTTCGCGCGGGCTCTGCCGCGGTCGGAGGGAAAGGCGGTGGCGGACGCCCCGACTTTGCTCAAGCCGGCGGGCCGGATGGATCCAAGGCTGAAGAGGCGCTGGCGGCGATCCGTACAGTGCTTGCAGGCTGATGGCGCGTCCGTCAAAAGCTCATGCCGACATTCAGCTGGTCGGCGACAAACCCGCCGCGCGTGAAATCGCGCGATTGCGGGCGGCGTTTAATGAGGGAATAGACGCCCAGGATTTTGACGCGATCGCGGCTGTGCTTGGCGAAGAGGCTATTCTCGTTCCCGGAGATGACGCCCAGCCCATTATCGGCCGGAAGGCTCAGCTCGAGGCCTGGCAATCGATTTTCAGCCAGTGCCAGGAGGTGGGCTATGTGCGCAGCCCGGCGCGCATCGAGATTGCGGAGGAGGGCCATCTCGCAGCAGAAAGCGGACGCTGGAAAGGCGGTTGGCTCAGCGATGGCATGACGATTGGCTATACCGGGCGCTATTTCGCAAAATGGCGCTTTGATGAGGATGGCTGGAAAATCGCTGCCGAGGTCTTCGTCACCGTTAAACGCGGCACATCACGGCTTTGATCGCGCTTTCGGCGCAAGCTTCAAGGCGTTTCAGGCGGCGTTCTGGTCTGCTGTAAGCAGCCAGTCGCGGGCTTCTTGCTCGGTAACAAAGCTGCGCTCTTCACGACCGATCACTTCGGACCCCTTTTTTTCCCAGAAAACGAGCAGCGCGCGTGCTATATCATCCTCGCAGACAAGTGCGGCTCGCGTGGCTGTGCGCTTGTGTTTTCGATCACATTCGGCGACGAAGTCTGCGAAGGCGACCGCCATGTCCGGGGTGAAGCTACCCAATCCGAGTTTTGACAAAATCGTCATGCTCTTCAGGTCGGGAGCCCAGTCGGGGTGGGAGAAGCGCTCGGCATAGCCTGAACACAGGGTTTGCAAATCCGTGCTGCCGCTGATCCGCCAGATGCAAAGACGATTTTTAGTGTCGATCTCCAGACGCGAAAGCATTCGCACCACCTCGTAAAACTCTGTGTCCAATCCTGAGTGGACGGCCCATAGCATCGTTTGAAGGGGCTAAGGATCTTATAATATTAGTCGTCTGCGGCTCGCTATTCAGCCAGCCACGCACGGGCCTCCGCTTCGGTTTCGAAAATGCGTTCTTCCGTGATGAGTTCGGGGACACTGACGGCTTCATAGTATTGAAGGATGCCATTTTGCAGATAGCTGTCCATCACTGTGGCCGCTTTGCTGCTGATGCCTTCGCGGTATTGATCGTCTAATGCCTTGAACGCCAGAACCATTTTCTGAACCTCATCGGTGGTCAGATCACTCAAATCAATGCGCTCATAAACTAGGAGATGATCGAGCCGGGGCGTCCAATCCGGATGCGTCAAGCATTCCAGATAGACCTGCCGGGCTGATTGCGCAGTCAACTTGCCCGTGATGCGCGATACGACGAGACCTGCATCCACATCGATGCGCAGATCATGTTTCACGTCGATGCTCCGAAGCCAGGCTTGAAGCGGGTTCGTTCAACCAGGCCAGAGCGGTTGTCTCACTTTTAAAAACGCATTCTTCGATCACGCTATTATCGTGTTTGGCCAGACGGTGAAGCTCGAGCATGCTCTGGTGCTCCAGGCGGGAATAGATGAGAGCCGACCTCATGGGCTTATCCAGTTTCGCGTCCTGCGCGCGAGCAATCGTATAGGCATGTATGGCCTCCAGGTCTGACAGGGTCAGATTGCCCAGGAGCGCATCGGCTTCATACACGATCATCAGATTATAGCCCGGCTTCCAGGCCGGGGTGTGAAACAAGGTTTCAAATGCGGTCTTCAAACCGTCCACGCTCACCGAGCCATGAACCCGGATCGTCGCGAAACCTTGATCGCTTTGAATGCTCTGGGTGGTGTGCAGGGTCGCCTCCGAATTCCAGCGAGTCAGTATCGTGGATGCGTTAAACGAAGATACTCACCTTGCCGCAAAAGAGAAGGGCGGCACCGTCGGTGCCGCCCCTGTCCAGAATGCATATCTGTCGATGCTTAGCTGGCTACGGACATGGCCGCCTTGAAGTTCTCGTCGACCTTTTCCAGGAAGCCCTCCGTGGAGAGCCAGCCCTGTTGGTCGCCGACGAGCAGGGCGAGGTCCTTGGTCATGTAACCGCTCTCGACGGTCTTGATGATCGTGTCTTCAAGCGTTTGCGCGAACTGCATGACCTGCTCATTGCCGTCCATACGGCCACGGTGGGAGAGGCCGCGCGTCCAAGCGAAGATGGAGGCGATCGAGTTCGTGGAGGTCTGCTCGCCGCGCTGATGCTGGCGATAGTGACGGGTGACCGTACCGTGAGCGGCTTCCGCTTCGACCGTTTTGCCATCCGGAGACATCAGGACGGAAGTCATCAGGCCGAGCGAGCCAAAGCCCTGAGCGACGGTGTCGGACTGAACGTCGCCGTCATAGTTCTTACACGCCCAGACGAAGCCGCCGGACCATTTCATTGCCGCAGCAACCATGTCGTCAATCAGGCGGTGTTCGTAGGAAATGCCCTTCGCTTGGAACGCATCCTTAAACTCAGAGTCGAAAATGTCCTGGAAGATGTCCTTGAAGCGGCCGTCATAGGCTTTCAGGATCGTGTTCTTCGTGGACAGATAGACCGGCCAGCCGCGCTGCAGGCCGTAATTCATGCTGGCGCGCGCGAAATCCTTGATGCTTTCGTCCAGATTATACATGCCCATGGCCACACCGGAGCTCGGGAAGTCGAAGACTTCGCGAGTGACCGGCTCAGAGCCATCTTCCGGTACGAAGGTCATGGTCAGCTTGCCCGGCCTGTCGACCAGGAAGTCCGTGGCGCGATACTGGTCACCAAAGGCGTGACGGCCAATGACCATTGGCTGCTGCCAGCCCGGCACGAGGCGCGGGACATTGGAGATAACGATCGGCTCGCGGAAAACCACACCGCCCAGAATGTTGCGGATGGTACCGTTCGGGGAGCGCCACATCTTTTTGAGGTCGAATTCCTCGACGCGGGCTTCATCCGGCGTGATCGTCGCGCACTTCACGCCAACGCCGTAATGCTTGATCGCTTCTGCTGCTTCAACGGTGATCTGGTCGTCCGTCTCGTCGCGCTTGGTGACGGAGAGGTCGTAATACTTCAGATCAATGTCGAGATAGGGCAGGATCAGCTTGTCCTTGATCATCTGCCAGATGATGCGGGTCATCTCATCGCCGTCGAGTTCAACGACCGGATTATCGACTTTGATCTTAGCCATGTTGCGCGTCCTTAATTTTGGAACCTGTTTGGCGCGGGCTATAGCAGACCGTGGATAAAGGTCAAAAGGTTGAACTGAAGGAAGCTGCCATGCGTTACGGTTCTGTGTGGAGTTTATTGGCGGCTTGCATGGCTTTATGTGCCTGTTCGCCAACGCATTCCAACGCCCGCCAGATGATTCCAGATGTCGCTGTTTCAGCGTTTGTGAGTGATAATGGTGATGGCAGCTTCACCGTCGAATATGTCTTCGCTGAGCCGCATAGCGCCTGGTTTTTTTCAAGATCTGAGACAGAGTATCGCGTCGACGCCTGGCAGGCGCTCGATGAAGGTGTAGCGCTTGAGCGGCTGAACGGGTTCGACGCAATTCTTTTCGATGAACCGGTTCGACGCGCCCGTTTCAGACTGACGCCACAGCCGCAATTGCGATATGAGGGATATTCCCATTCCATTCGATTTTCGGATGGAAGTCTGATGCTCTACACTGGGCAGTTTGAAGTCCTGCCGGCCTCCAATCGCGAAGAAATCGAATCTCTCGCGGGCGATTTGAGCTCATGGACCGGCGACCAGCCCGCACTTGGTGTTTCAATCACCTCCGACTTGCCAATGATCGTGCATGGTGAGCGGGTAAGGGGCGCGGCACTGGATATTTCCACAGGCGGTGGGTCGTTTGTCTATTTGGGCGATGGCGCTATCGAGATGTCAGAGAATTATGTTGGCTTGATCGATCCAGCGACACCGGACTGGATCCGTGCCCGGTTTCCCGCAGATTTGGCCTATCTAATTGAACAGCTGGAGAGCGGTTGGGGTTTTGCCTTGCCACAGCCGGCAACATTGCTCTTCGCCTTTGAGGGGCACGACAATCCTGGCTTTTCAAGCAAGGGCGGGGTTCTTGGTCGGCAATTGGTCATCCAAGCGAGCGGCGAGCAATTGCGGGAGGCGGATGACTTCGTACATGCCTATCTGTTCTGGTTCTTTGCGCACGAGAGTGTGCATCTTTTCCAAAGCGCGAATGATCGGCAGCTGGCCGAAAGAGAGCATGGCTGGATCCATGAAGGCAGCGCGAATGCGATGGCCAACCGGATCATGTCGCAGCGCGGAGAGGCCGCTCAGGCCTATCTTCACTGGGCCTTCGGGAATGCCTTTGAGACGTGCTCAAACGCATTGGAGGATGGAGCCTTGGCAACTGCTTGGCAGCGTGCTCAGTCCGACGCTTACTATGCTTGCGGTGAGTTCGTGGCCCTGATGACCGATTCGGCTCTGACGTCTCATAGCCTTTATGACTTTTGGAACGCTTTGCTTGAGCGTTCAGAACAGGAGGACGGCACATACACCGCCCAGACCTGGTTCGATACGGCTCGGGCTCTCGGCATGTCCGAGGCGGATGTGGCGCGCTTGACGGCACTCATCTCCGGTACGCTGGAAAACCCTCGGGAAGAACTGCGCTTGGCCCTTGCCGATTTTGGTCTCGACCCGCAATTCGGCGATAATGACAGGCTGATTGCTATAGTTTACCCAAGCGAATGACCCAGACTCCCTCCATCATACTCGTTCAGCCCCAGCTCGGCGAGAATATCGGTGCCGCAGCTCGTGTTATGGGCAATTTCGGACTCGATGATCTTCGAATTGTCGATCCGCGCGATGGCTGGCCAAATGATAAGGCCGTGTCCATGGCTGCCGGTTCTCCGGTGCTGGGCAAGGCGTTTATCCATAAGGATTGGTCCGATGCGATCGCGGATCGGACCCGCATTTATGCAACGACGGCGCGGCCGCGCGGCATGGAAAAGCCGGTTCTCACAGCCCGCCAGGCGATGTCGGAGATCCGCGCCGCTCAAGCGGCCGGTGAAAACGTCGGGATTCTTTTCGGCGCCGAGAAGTCTGGCCTGCCCAATGAGGCTGTGACCATGGCCGATGCGATCATCACCTTGCCGGTGGATCGCAGCTTTTCCTCGCTCAACCTCGCCCAGACCGTCGCCGTGATCTGTTATGAATGGACGGCAGAAGAGGGCGCGCCTGTGGAGTTTGATCCGGTGGGGGACCCGGCCAGCCGCGAAGATCTCGAACGCATGTTCGAGCATTTCGAGGATGAGCTTGAGCGCGCCGGTTTCTTCTTTCCGCCGGAAAAGACCCCGCTGATGAAGCAAAACCTGCGCGCCGCCTTTATTCGCGGCCACTGGACAATGCAGGAAGTGCGTACCTTCCGCGGCGCGGTGAAGGCGCTGGCGATCGGACGGGGCAAGGCGCGCATACAGCGAGAGGATTGACTTCCCCAACTATAGCTGTAGAAAGCCCGCTTCTCACGCGCGAGCCCGGCTCGATGCGAGGGAAAGCTATACGGGTGATGCGGTGTCCGCCGTTGTAATCGCGAACTCAATAGTGAGCTCGCCGGACCGCGTCGAAAAATGAGAGAATAGAATGTCTAAGCGTCATTCGCAGAAGTATAAAATTGACCGCCGCATGGGTGAAAACCTCTGGGGCCGTCCGAAGTCTCCGATCAATTCCCGCCCTTATGGCCCGGGTCAGCACGGTCAGCGCCGCAAGGGCAAGATGTCCGATTTCGGCATCCAGCTGATGGCGAAGCAGAAGCTGAAGGGCTATTACGGCAACATCACCGAGAAGCAGTTCCGCCGCACATATGACGAAGCTGTTCGTCGCACGGGCAACACGGCCGAGAACCTGATCGGTCTCTTGGAATCCCGTCTGGATGCGGTCGTCTACCGCTCCAAATTCGTTCCGACCGTCTTCGCGGCGCGTCAGTTCGTCAATCACGGCCACGTCAAAGTGAACGGCGTGAAGACGAATATCCCGTCCTACCGTTGTAAGCCGGGCGACGTCATTGAAGTTCGCGAACGCTCCCGTTCCATGGCTCTGGTCCTGGAAGCGCTGGAAAGCCCGGAACGCGATATCCCGGATTATATCGATCTCGATCCGAAAGCGATGAAGACGACCTATGTGCGCATGCCGGAACTGTCCGAAGTTCCTTATGCCGCTCAGATGGAACCGAACCTTGTGGTCGAATTCTACTCCTCGTAATTTCGAGGACGACATACGATTTCATGGAAAACCCGCCTGGTTCCGCCAGGCGGGTTTTTCTTTGGCCCGATCTTCGATCCGGGGTCAGTGCGGGGCGATAAACCGGCGGCCGAAGGGGAGAAGCACAAGCAGGCCCAAAATGATGCTGATGCTGAAGAAAAGCGGGGCCTGGATCAGCAAGAGGAGCAATCCACCGATCGGACTGTCTTCCATCACCCGCTGCGCGGCGTCCGAGGAAAAATCCCAGTAAATGAAGGCACTCAGCAGTGCGGTCGCGATGCCGAGGACGAGAAACAGCGCGGGCAGGGCGGATTGAGTGCCCACAACGTGCTCGGCTTTCCAACGACCGATCGCCAGAATAAGGCCGCTGGCGGCCCCCAGGTGGGGAAGCATGATGCCGAAGAGCCAGATCAGCGCCCAAAGGGGAAGCAGACCCATCGGCTGTGACGCATTATCGAGATTTGCCGCCTCAATAAGATGGTCAAAGCCAATGAGACCGCCGAGATACAAGACCGATATTAAGCCGGCGAATATCAGATAGGGACGTTGCATGGCCTTCCTGCTCCGGGCGCGCGCGCGAGACGTCATCATGGAGGTGAATGTCTTTCATGCAATGATGATCCTCCTGCTGCATGGTTCCGCAGATCTGCTCCCCTGTGAGGCGAAACTTGCATCTCAACACCGACGTAAACGGGCAGGCACTTGATCATTGGATATAAATGAGCTTCTGTGCTCGCTCCTTGGTCGGGGGATTTAGACCGGGGAGTGGGGAGTATCAGTTGTGGGGGCTGATCAGATGGGGCGTGTTCTTCTGGCCGCTTGTCTTGCGCTAATGAGCGCTGCGTGTTCGACGACAACGCAGGAGGAAGACCGCCTGTCCCGCTTTTTCCAGGCTATGCCGCCGATGCCGGCCATGCCGACCATGTCAATTTCTGACATTTCCATCCCGGGGCTTAACCGCAAAGCACCCGTGGTCGATTACGGACTGGAGCCGGTGATTTACTGGCGTGTTATCGAGGATGATATTCTCGTGATCCACGCCAATACTAATGGCTGCACCGCGCGCTCCGATATTCGTCTCAATGTCGTGCAGTATTATGAAGATATCTACACTGTCAGCCTTGAGAGGGCAGGGGCGGACGATTGCGCGGAGACCATACCCTGGGGCATCCAGCTCGGGTATGGATTTGAGGAAATGGGCATCCCTGTTGGCGGCCGTATTGTTGTCCTCAACCCCTTGGATGATCGCGCCTGGGATTGGGGCGATGATGGCAGCAGCCTGATGGCCGTTCGCCGCTAGAGCCGCGTGACCTTGACCTTGTCAGCGTAAAAGCCAAGCCGGTCCTTGATGGCGCCGACCGCCTCAAATGGCGCCTCATACGTCCAAACAGCATTTTCAAGCTTGCTGCCGTCCTCCAGTACGAGGTGGAAATAGTTGGCTTCGCCTTTATAGGGGCACCAGCTTGTGTGCTCAGAGCGTTCCAGGCGCTCAGCGGGCAGGGCTGCGCGATCCACGTATAGAACTGGCGGATAGACATGTTCGCGCAATTCCAGGGCAGCAGCCCCGGTGGCGATGAGGGTGTCGCGGGCGGAAATCTCTGTTTGGATCTCTGAATCCGAGACAGAAATCGGGTGTTCCGGTCCTGGCTGCAGTACCGGTCGATTGTCTTGGGTCATTACTAGATCCCCTGAAGGGTTAGGCGGCCTCGATCAGGCCTTTTTCGCGCAGATAAGTCTGCAACTCGCCGGTCTCGAACATTTCCTTGACGATGTCGCAACCGCCCAGGAATTCGCCCTTCACATAAAGCTGCGGGATTGTCGGCCAGTTGGAGAATTCCTTGATGCCCTGACGAATACCGTCGTCCTCGAGGACATTGACGCTTTCAAAATCGACCTGAAGATGGTCGAGAACGCGTGCCACCACGGACGAGAAACCGCATTGCGGAAAGACCGGGGTGCCTTTCATGAAAAGAACCACGTCATTGCCTTCAATGGCGGATTTGATGGTGTTGTGGGCGGCGTCACTCATGGCGAATTCCTCAAAAATCGTCTGGCTCAAGAGCTAGGTTGTGCGAGCGGCGGATTCAAGCCTGCCAGCTGGGCATTCGCATGCAAATGAGCGCTTTTGGTGGTTAAAGAGACAACACTGTCACTCAAGGGGTGATCGAGCGCAAAGCGCAGAGCCGCCTGCGGTGACTGGCCCGTTCCGTCGGCGGCTTGTCCGGTGAGGCGCTGTTTTACTGAGCGCGCGAAATACCAGGCCGACATCGGGCCGAGAGGCAGGCGTGATGACGGGGTCGCGCCTTTTAGCGCCTCAATCCCGATCAGGCTGATGTCTGCCGCCTTACAGGCTTGCAGGCGTGTGAGCTCCGCATCGCTTAGCTGTGCATTCAACGGCGCCATAATGGCGTTAATCGCATCACTGTGTATGGCGGTTTCAAGCTCGGGGCCGCGACCGCAGATGCCCAGATAGCGAAACAGGCCGCGCGCGCGAAACGCTTCCAAATGCCTGATCAGCCGATCGGTGACTTCATCGGGCGCGGGACCATGCAGCAGAAGGAGGTCTACATAGCCCATGCCCAATCGGTCGAGAGAGGCTTTGAGCGACATCTCGACAGCCCCCGGCGAAAAGTCGCGCACACCGCCGGCCTGGACGCCGGCCTTTGTGGAGATGAACACTTGTTCCCGCGCGACGCCTTTCAGCGCCTCACCGAGCCGAGCTTCACCGCGGCCATTGCCATAGGCCGGGCCGGTGTCGAAATAGGTAATACCAGCGTCGAGCGCATCGCGTATCCGCGCGATCACCGGGGCCTTGGGGGTGAAGCGGCTGGCATGAGGGCCTGTGACACCGAAACCCAGCCGGCTGAAAGCCGGATGATCGATCATGTTTCTGGAGTACGCGTTTCCAGGGCGAGGGCGTGAAGCTCATTGCCCATTTTCGTGCCCAGCGCGGCATAGACCATCTGATGTTGCGCTATGCGCAGCTTGCCCTTGAACTGGGCGCTGGTGACGACGGCCTTCCAGTGATCATTATCGCCAGCGAGATCTTCCATCTCGACTTCGGCATCGGGGATACCGGCTTTGATGAGCGCGATAATCTCGTCGGCAGGCATGGGCATGGCAGGGCCTTTCTCAATCGTCTCGCATAAAGTGTTTGAACACTGTTTTCACGCGGTCTCAAGCCGTGCGCTCAAAAGCGTGAGCAAGTGTGTAGGGCATTGATTTCATCTTTGCACCGGGCTGGCGCATAGAGCGATCACGCTAATTCCTCCTGCCACCGGATAAAAGGAAAACCGCCAGATGTTTTTCGCCAAAATGCTGCTTCGCCTCGGACTGGGCGCCATCAACCTGACTTTGATCATTCTTTTCTTTTCCAACCCGGCCTTTGCGGGCGAACAATATCTCGACCGTGATGGCCGACCTGTCGGCGGTTATGACGTCGTCAGCTATCACAGTGAAGCTGCGCCCGTGGAAGGGCTGGATGACTTCACCGCGGAATATAATGGCACGACCTGGTATTTCGCCAGCGAAGCCAATCGCGACCTCTTCACCGCTGATCCCGCGCGCTATGCGCCCGCCTATGATGGTCACTGCGCCTATGCGCTGGCCAATGACCGCAAGGTCCGCACCGACCCACTGGCCTATCGCGTCGTTGACGGGGTGCTCTACATGAACTTCTCCCAGAACATCCAACAGCGCTGGGAAGAGGATATCGCCGGCCATCTCGAGCAATCGGAAGCCCACTGGCCGGACCATGAGCCGGAGCCGGCCGCACGTCCGAGCCGCTGGTTCTAGACGTCGCTGATTTGCCTACGGAAATTTCAGTGGGGCGAGACGGTCTTTCGTGGCAGTCTCGCCCCACTTGTTTTTTTAGGGGGAAAACATGCGCCTGATCCTTACGTCGATTTCCTGTGCGGTATTGATGGCCGCGTGCAGCACGCAGCTCGCCGCGACGAATGCCACGCCAGAAGAAACATCAGCGGACATTTCCATCGACCAGGCACAGCTGCTTGATGATTTGCGCATCCTGTCGGCCGATAACATGCAGGGCCGTGGCGCAGGGTCTGAGGGCGCGGCTCTGGCGCGTGCCTATATTATTGATCGCTATGAAGAGATCGGCATCAGCCCGATCGGAAGCGATTTCGAGTCTGAATTCATCTTTGATGTGCGTGGAGGCGAGGGGGCGCAGGCGCCGGGCGTCAATATCATCGGCCAGATCGAGGGAACGAGCGATAGTGATCATGTCATGGTCGTTTCGGCGCATTATGACCATCTCGGCAAGCGCGGTGGACAGATCTATAATGGTGCAGACGATAACGCCTCTGGTGTTGCGGCAATGCTGGCGATCGCTGCTGAATTCGCAGAGAACCCACCCGTCCATGATGTGATCTTCGTCGCGCTTGACGCTGAAGAGCACGGCTTGTTGGGAGCGTATTTCTTCGTCGCGGAGCCACCGGTTGAACAGGACAATATCGTCTTCAACCTCAATCTCGACATGGTCGCAATGTCGACCGACCGGATCCTGTGGGCGGTGGGAACCTACCACTACCCGTCACTCGTCCCACTGGTCGAGACCGTCGCGTCGCGCTCAAGCGTCAATCTGCCGATGGGTTTTGATGAGCCGACGGAAGTGCCTGGTGGCGACTGGACCCTGTTGACCGATAGTGGAGCGTTCCACCAGGCCGGGATCCCCTTTATCTATCTCGGCGTGGATTTCCATCCGCACTATCACCAGCCGACAGACACCTACGAAAACATGACGCTGGACTTCTTCCAGGATGCGTCTGAGACCATCGTTGATTTCGCGCGGGAGGCGGATGTGCGTCTGAGCGATATCGCCGAAGCTGAGGGGCGTGGATAATCCATTCATGGGTTCTTTAGCGCCGATGGGCTAAACGCGGCGCAATGAGATACCATGCAAGTGTTCTAGATCGTGTCGTGGCGGGGGTGATTGCCATCCGCGCACTCTATGCGATTTCCTATATCGTCCTGGTGATAGCCGCGCTGATGGGCGTGGTGGATATCCGCGCGCTCAATCCCAGCCTGGCGCAGTTCTTCGCAGTCCAGCCCGCACCGTTATTCTATCTCTGGGCGCTCTATGCCTTTGGCTATTTGTTTGCGGCGAACTTCTTGTGGAGAGGCCGGCCGACCCGGGCGATGATCACTTATATGTGCGCTTTCGCCCTGGATATCATCCTGTGGACTTTCGTCTTCACAGCTCGCATCGACCCGGTCGCCCTGCCGCTCTGGGGGCATGTGATGGACATAACCATCACCATGATTGACCTGCTGGCGATCAGTTATCTGATTTTCGTGGTTCTGGTCTATCGAAAGCCGGCCGGCGAGGGGGTTTTCAGCCCTCGCTGATCTCTGCGAGCGATGTGAAAGGTTCAGCTGTTCAAACAGTTATAGATATGTTGAGCGCGCGCAGGTCCGGGCAAATGGGAGTGGCTTCCAGGCAGCACATAGATTGATTGAAGCATGCCTTGGAGTTGGTAGAGATCCCAGACAAGTCCCAGATCGCGAAGGTTGCGCACGGCGAAGCAATCCGCATTCGGTTCATTATTCATATTTGGCGGTAGTGCGTGATGTGCGCATTCGTGCAAGAACCAGAATTGCGCGGCGAGGGCGGGGACTCTGTTAAGATAGCCCGGACCCAGGACCATATAGGGTTGGCCGTTGAAACTCCGCGATGCGACCCCGATACTACCGTCAGCTGCGTGGTCAACCATGATCGCGACCGGCTCACCAAAATATGACCGGCAATACAGGCTCACCCCGCCAACATAGATCGAGTATGAGACGTTTTGCGCACGCGCGGGCTGAGGGGCGAGCGCAAGAGCCAGCGCGACAAGACCAACAAAAATAATTCTGGATGATGTCGTCATAAAATCCCCCATAGAGCGAGGCATTTTACCAAGCACACCTTTTGCCTGCAACGGGGGCTTTGCCAGTCAGCCTAGGACTTCTGCGCTCGCCAAGTGAATTCAGGCGTCCTATTCCGCCCCTTCCGCAATCGGCGTCATCAGGGCTGGCATCCAGCCTTCATGCACGGCGCGCAGGTCATCGATCTTGACCGCGTGAGCCCCATTGACGCTGACGGATGTTCCGCCAGCAAGGCCAACGACCTGCAGCGGGATATCTTCAGCCTTGGCGTCCTGGATCAGGGCGATCGCGTCATCCTTCTTGGCGGCCACGAGATAACGCGCCTGGTCCTCGCCAAAGAGGAAGCCATGCATGGGCACATCGGTTTCCGCTTCATGCGCGAGCTTGATGCCCGTGCCGGATGCGAGCGCCATATCTGCGGCGGCACACATCAGACCCCCATCGGAAAGATCATGACAGGCGGTCAGGCGACCGGCACGGATCTGTCCGCGGACGAAATCGCCATTGGCCTTTTCCGCTGCAAGATCGACCATGGGCGCACCGCCATCTTCGCGGCCCTCGATTTCTTTGAGATAGAGAGAGGCGCCCATGGCACCGACGGTCTTGCCGACGACAAGCAGGATATGGCCGTCAGACAGACATCCATAGCCCATGCGCTTGTCCATATCCGGCAGGAGGCCGACCGCGCCGACGGCAGGGGTGGGCGGAATGGCCTGGCCATTGGTCTCATTATAGAGGCTGACATTGCCGGACACGACCGGGAAGTCGAGCGCCTTGCAGGCCATGGCCATGCCTTCGACGCAGCCCACAAACTGCCCCATGATTTCTTCACGCTCCGGATTGCCGAAATTGAGGCAATCGGTAATCGCGATCGGGTCTGCGCCGGTTGCGGTGATATTGCGCCAGGCTTCCGCGACAGCCTGCTTGCCGCCCTCAAACGGGTCGGCCGAGCAATAGCGCGGTGTGCAGTCCGTGGTGATGGCGAGCGCCTTGTTCGTGCCGTGGACACGCACCAGAGCCGCATCAGAGGGATCCTCGGAGGAGGCCGCCGTATCCGCCATCACATGGCGATCATACTGGCGATAGATCCAGGCCTTGGATGCCATGTTCGGCGAGCCCATCAATGTCTTGAGGACTTCACCCATATGCAGTGGCTGGGCGACATCCTTGCCAGAGATCTGGGCGCGCACTTCCGGCGCGAAATAGGGGCGGTGGTATTTCGGTGCGTCATCGGCGAGCGGGGCGATCGGAATATCGCAGACGATCTCGCCTTTGTGCTCAAGCACCATACGACCGCTATCGGTGGTTTCACCGATCACAGCGACGTCCAGCTCCCATTTCTCGAAGATCGCCTTGGCGACGTCTTCGCGGCCCGGTTTCATGATGACCAGCATGCGCTCCTGGCTTTCCGAGAGCATCATTTCATACGTGGTCATGTTCACTTCGCGCTGGGGCACGGCGTCCATGTTGAGCTTGATGCCGACACCGCCCTTATCTGCCATTTCAACAGACGAGGAGGTGAGGCCCGCCGCGCCCATATCCTGGATCGCTGCAATGGCATCGGTCGCCATCAATTCCAGACAGGCTTCGATCAGCTTCTTCTCAACGAAGGGATCACCAACCTGGACGGTGGGACGCTTCTCTTCGCTTTCATCATCAAATTCGGCAGAGGCCATGGTGGCGCCATGAATGCCGTCACGGCCGGTTTTCGAGCCGACATAAACGATGGGCTGGCCAGGCTCGGCGCCGCGGGCATAGAAGATCTTGTCCGTATCCGCGAGGCCCACGGCCATCGCATTGACGAGAATATTGCCGTTATAGCCTTCGTGGAAATTGGTTTCGCCGCCCACAGTGGGAACGCCGACACAGTTTCCGTAACCGCCAATACCCGCGACGACACCGGAGACCAGGTGGGTCGTCTTTTCATGATCCGGCGCACCAAAGCGCAGCGCATTCATCAGTGCAACCGGGCGGGCCCCCATGGTGAAGACATCACGCAGAATACCGCCCACACCCGTCGCCGCACCCTGATAGGGCTCGATGTAAGACGGGTGGTTATGGCTTTCCATCTTGAAGATCGCAGCCTGACCATCGCCGATATCGATGACGCCGGCATTCTCTCCAGGACCCTGGATCACCTTCTCGCCGGTGACCGGGAATTTGCCCAGATGCGCGCGCGAGGATTTGTAGGAACAATGCTCGGACCACATGACCGAGAAAATCCCCAGCTCGACCATGTTGGGCGCGCGGCCCAGACGATCGAGAATGATCTGGTACTCGTCTTCGGTAATGCCGTGCTCGGCAACGATCTCGGCGGTGATATTGTCGGCGTATTGGGTCATGGGTCAGGCAGATCCGAGAAGCGATTCAAACAGGGCCAGTCCATCCGTGCCGCCATGCTTGGCGTCGATGGCGCGTTCCGGGTGAGGCATCATGCCCAGGACATTGCCCTGTTCATTGACAATGCCTGCGATGTCGCGCGCGGAACCATTCGGGTTCTGGCCATAGCGGAAGACGACCTGGCCTTCGCCGTCCATACGGTCGAGCGTATCGGCGTCGGCGAAATAGTTTCCATCATGGTGCGCGATCGGGATGATGAGATCCGTTTCGGCCTGATAGCGCGAGGTGAAGCGCGTATTGCCATTGGTGACAGACAGCGGTGTGCGCTCGCACACGAAGGTCAGACCGGCATTGCGCATCAAAGAGCCCGGCAGAAGGCCACTTTCGGTGAGGATCTGGAAGCCATTACACACGCCCAGAACCGGCGCGCCGGTTGCTGCGTGAGCGATCACGGCCGGCATGATGGATGAGCGGGACGCCATAGCGCCGCAGCGCAGATAATCGCCATAGGAAAACCCACCCGGGATCATGACGAATTCCGTGCCATCCGGCAGCTCGGTTTCCTGGTGCCAGACCATGGCAGGGTTTTCACCGGTCACGCGGGCGATGGCGTCATGGGCGTCGCGATCGCAATTGGAGCCGGGAAAAACGATGACGGCAGATTTCATCAGACCAAGAACTCCCTAGGCGATCTCGATCGAATAGCTTTCGATCACCGGGTTGGAGAGGAGTTTCTGGCACATTTCATCAACGCGGGACTTGGCCGTGTCGGCATTCTCTCCGGTGAGGTCGAGCTCGATCAGCTTGCCCTGGCGAGCATCTTCAACCTCGTCATAGCCCATATTGCGCAAAGCGCCGGCGACGGCTGCGCCCTGGGGATCAAGAACACCGGGTTTCAGATAGACGTGGATTTTGGCTTTCACTTTGATCCCTCATCGATAGAGACGACGTTGTTTTCTTTCATAATGCCCAAACGGCGGGCGACTTCGGCATAGGCCTCGGTCACATTGCCCAGATCGCGGCGGAAGCGATCCTTGTCGAGCTTTTCATTGGTTTCCATGTCCCACAGGCGGCAGCTGTCCGGGCTGATTTCATCGGCCAGGACCGTGCGGACCAGATCGCCATCATAAAGCCGGCCATATTCCAGCTTGAAGTCGATCAGGCGGATGCCGACGGCGGCGAACATGCCAGACAGGAAATCATTGATCCGCAGCGTCATGGCGATCATGTCGTCCATTTCCTGCGGGTTCGACCAGCCCAGCGCAGTGATATGCTCTTCCGACACCAGCGGGTCTTCCAGATCATCATTCTTGTAGCAGAACTCGACGATGGAACGCGGCAATTGCTCGCCTTCGGTAATCCCCAGGCGCTTGGACATGGAGCCCGCGGCGACATTGCGGCAGATCACTTCCAGCGGAATAATCTCCACCTTGCGCACCAATTGTTCACGCATGTTCAGGCGCTTGATGAAGTGCGTCGGAATGCCGATCCGGCCGAGACTGACCATGACGAATTCGCTGATGCGATTATTCAGAACACCCTTGCCCTCAAGCGTGGCGTGTTTCTGATTGTTGAAGGCGGTTGCATCATCTTTGAAATACTGGACCAGCGTGCCCGGTTCAGGACCTTCATAGAGAATCTTGGCCTTGCCTTCGTAAAGTTTTTTGCGGCGGGACATCAGCGACGCTCCTAGTGCGGGCCGGCCTTATGGATAGGGGTTGACCGGGCCGTGAAACGCGAGAGCGCGGCCGACTCAAAAAGCCACCGCGCGTCGAGCGCGGAACCTAGCCGCAAGGGCCTTCCGGTGCAATGGCGTGCAACTGCACCGCAGCAGGCGCATTTCGACCAATTGATTTTGCGTGAGGAGCGAGTTAACGAAATGGTCAAACACCCATTTCAAGGAGAGCTTCATGTCCGGCCTCGACGATCGCGAAAATGCCTTTGAAAACAAGTTCGCTCACGACCAGGAACTCGAATTCAAAGCCGTAGCCCGCCGCAATAAACTCTTGGGCCTTTGGGCTGCCGAGCAGATGGGCCTGGAAGGCGAGGCGGCTGACGCTTATGCCAAGGAAGTTATTATCGCTGATTTCGAGGAAGCCGGCGATGACGATGTCTTCCGCAAAGTGCGCGGCGATTTCGATGCCAAGGGCGTTGAGCTGACGGACCATAATATCCGCAAGCACATGGACGATCTGCTGATCGAAGCGCGCAAGCAGATTCTCGCTGAGGGCTAAGCCTCTTCAAACGTCGTCACCGCAAGCCAGCGGTCGAAGGCGGCGGCGATATTCTCGCGATTATAATTCGTCGTAATGATCTCGAAGACCTGACCGGTTTCACGATCCATCAGGACGAGGAAACCGGTCCGGCCTTCCAGCTGGTCATAAAGCTCGGCAATACCGGCCTCGAGCGCGGTCTCGCGCAGACTGTCACGGCGTCCAAGGGTGAAGTCGAAGCGTACGAATTCCATCGCAGCGTCTTCATAGTCTTCCCGTACATCCTCGATCCGCGGCTCGATAATCCGGCATGCGCCGCACCAGGAGGAGCGGAAGAGGGCGGCGACAAGGCGCGGACGTTCTTCGACCGCCTCGGCCTGGGCGCTATCCCAGTTTCCGCGAAAGAAATTGGGTGCCAGGAAGGCGGTCAGAAGGGCGACAATAATCAGTGAAAAACGCAACTTACTGTCCTTTTCCTCTTAGCTTTCCATGTCCGCGGTCGCGGCAAGCCACCGGTCCAGGGCTGCGCCGATGTCTTCGCGATCATATTCGGTGGTGATGGTCTCCAGGACCTCGCCTGTTTCCCGGTCCATCAGCACAAGAAACCCGGTCCGGCCTTCCAGCTGATTATAGAGCGCCTCAATGCCGGCCTCCACAGCCCGCGCGCGCATCGGAGCACGGTGCGGGAGTGTGAAATCGAAGCGGACACGCTCAATGTCTGCGCCTTCGTATTCCGGCCAGACATCATCGAGGCGCGGTTCCAGAATGCGGCATTGCGGGCACCAGGCCGCCGTGAAACGGGCAGCGACGAGGCGAGGGCGTTCTTCGACTGCGGCGGCGGGGGCCATATCGGACTGGGCCTGAAGGGCCGAGGGGGTAAGGCAGGCGGTAAAGGCGGCGATAATGATGAGTCTGAGGCGCATGCTGAAAACTCCTAAGTCGGAGCGGAAACTATCGCGCCAGCTCGCGAAGGCGAGCTAACATCTCCTCACGAACGCGTCAGTCATTCCTCACCAGTCCGGGAAGCCCGTCAATCGAGGTCTGATTGGTCTCCAGGCGGCGTGTCTCCCACTCTTCCCGGGAGCGGTGGGCATTGGTCCGAACGAGCTGATCGCGCTCGCCCTTGAACTCGTAAAACGGCACACCCCAGCCGCAGCTGTCCTGTACCTTCTCGACCTTCACGGTGAAGACACTCCGCGCGCGATCAAAGCCCTCAAAGAGGGCGAACTTCTCTTCGAAACCCGGCTCGTTAAAGCTGACGACTTCACCGCGACCATAGATCCGCATGATGTTCGCCTTGCCGCCAAAGGCGCAGAACATGAAGGTAATCCGGCCATTCTCCTTCACATGAGCCAGGGTTTCGATCCCCGAGCCACCCAGGTCGAGATAAGCCACCGTATTGCGGTCAATCACCTTGAAGGCGTCATAGCCCTTGGGCGAGAGGTTTACATGCCCGTCCGCGCCCTCCGGAGCTGTCGCCACGAAAAACATTTTCTGTTCTTTGATGAAGTCGAGATGCTTGTCTTCAAGCTGATCGTAGAATGTAGCCATGGCGGGAGCATTACCCCTCATCCTGACGAAAGTCAGGACCCATGGCCCAGCATTTCCACTTTTTATTGCCCGGCCAAAATTGGGCCAATCCCGTGCAATCGGTTCTGCTGGTCAGACCGTCGATCTGTGCCGCGTCCTGGTTCCTGACTTTCGTCAGGATGAGGGCGGTTCATGGCAGACGGTTCGGGTCAGCGGAACACCCGGCTGAAAATCGTATCGACGTGTTTGAGGTGATAGGCCTCGTCGAAACAGGCTTCGATCTGGGCGTCGGAGAGTAGCGCGGTGACGCCGTCATCCGCCTTGAGATGGTCGACCAGCTTGCCGCCCTCATCCCAGGTTTTCATGCCATTGCGCTGAACCAGGCGGTAGCTGTCTTCACGCGAGGCGCCGGCCTGGGTGAGGGCGAGCAGGACGCGCTGGGAGTTGTGGATGCCGCCATAGGCTTCCAGATTCTCCCGGCAGCGATCTTCATGCACGATGAGTTTTTCGATCATGCCGGCCGTGCGGTGCAGGGCGAAATCGAGATGGACATTCGCGTCCGGGCCGATGCCGCGTTCAACCGAGGAGTGAGAGATGTCTCGCTCATGCCAGAGCGCCACATTTTCCATGGCCGGGACCACAGCAGAGCGCACGAGGCGGGCCTGGCCGGTCAGGTTCTCCGTCAGGATCGGGTTGCGCTTGTGCGGCATGGCGGAGGAGCCTTTCTGGCCCTTGGAAAAATATTCCTGGGCTTCACGCACTTCGGAACGCTGGAGGTGGCGCACTTCGACTGCGATATTCTCGATCGCGGAGGCGATCAGGCCGAGCACGGCGAAATAATGCGCGTGGCGGTCGCGCGGTATGACCTGGGTGGATACCGGCTCGACACTCAAGCCCATCTTTTCCGCGACGTGTTCTTCCACGGATGGATCCACATTCGCAAACGTCCCGATTGCGCCGGAAATTGCGCAGGTCGCGATCTCATCGCGCGCGGCGACCAAGCGGTCGCGATTGCGTTTGAACTCGGCATAGAAGCGCGCAAATTTCAGTCCCATCGTGGTGGGCTCGGCATGAATGCCGTGAGAGCGACCGATACAGACTGTGTATTTGTGCTCTTCCGCGCGCGTTTTCAGTGCAGCCAGGACGCGGTCCATCCCAACCAGGAGAAGGTCGGCAGATTGTTTCAGCTGCACCGCCAGACAGGTGTCCAGCACGTCCGAGGAGGTCAGGCCCTGGTGCACGAAACGGCTTTCCTCTCCGACATGTTCAGCCAAATGGGTCAGAAAGGCGATGACGTCGTGTTTGACCTCGGCCTCAATCTCATTGATCCGGTCGACATCGAACTCGACATCCTTGGCTTTCCACACCGCATCGACAGCAGATTGGGGAACCACGCCGAGTTCTGACAGCTTCTCCGTCGCGTGCGCCTCGATCAGATACCAGATCTTGTACTTATTCTGGTCGGACCAGATGGCGGCCATTTCAGGACGGGTATAGCGGGGAATCATCTGCGCGCACTCCAGGCTCTTGGAAAGAGAAGGCGGGGTGATGCTCCCAAGAGCCCGAAAGGTCAAGAGGCGCTGCGTCCACAAGCAAAAAGCCCGACACTGTGGGGAAGTGCCGGGCTCTCTTTTGTCACAGCTTTGGGGTACTGCGTTGACGCCTTCAGGGCCGCGAGGGAGCGGTTGAAGCCGTCAAATGCCTTGCCAGCGGGGCTTAAGGTCGCGGGTGAGGAGTGCGGCCCTATGCCTGAGAGCAAGTCCCATCCGACTCAGCATCTGTCCCTTATTAATCATAAGGTCCTTAGGTTCTAGAATATTATCATTCGGCCGAAAAGGTTTTTGTATGCGACTGAATGTTATTTTGAGGTGGGCGCATCAAGATAAGACCCGGCACCTTTCGGCACCGGGTCTGGGGAGCAGCAGCTGGGGGATTAGCTGCCCGTGTCGCTCCCGGTTACGGAGACAGGCTGAAGCGTGAAACTCCCCGTCGAACCGCCGGAGAAATAGGCGCGACACAGACCGTCCTCCGTGATCGTGAACGGGCAGTCCAGAGTGCTGTCATCCAGCATCAAGGTCACGCGCAGCATGCCATTCTCGGCAACGGAGTAATCGCACAGTCCGAATTCGACCGATTGCGCGGCAATACGGCCGAAGGATTCAGCGCCACGGCCGCGTTCGCGCGAAGCGATGCGATCACCATCGGCCTGTTCGATCTCACAGGACATGTACCAGCTGCGCTGACCATAAAGCTGCATCAATACGGTCTCGTCATCGGCGGATGCGGTCCCGCAAAAAACACCTGCGGAGAGCAGGGAAGTGGACAAAGCAAAAAACGCAACGGTTTTGACACGCATAGTCGGGCTCCTCTCCTAGAGTTTTAATTGAACCCGGAAACCATAACAAAAATAAGGAAATCCGTATACGTGCCAGCCCGCCGCAGCTGTTGAGGCGCGGCGTCAGGCCGTTGGGTGCTCAATGCAGCAGCGGCTAGAGCGCGTCCCAATCAATCTCCGCATGCCGGTCCAGCGTGCCGGCCGCATCTGGCATGGCGTATTTCAGACCTGAGCCGCAATTGAAGAGCATGCTGGTGGCATCGGGTTCGATCAGGCCATCAGCGATTGCCTTTTCCATTGCCGCGAGCGTGGCGGCGCCTTCCGGGCAGAGGAGCAAGCCGTCCTCGCGCGCACAGCGCGTGCGGGCCGCTTCGATATGCGCTTCGGACACATCGATGGCGAAGCCGCCGCTCTGCTTGCAGGCGCGCAGGATGAGGAAGTCGCCGATCGCCTTGGGGACGCGAATGCCCATGGCGGCGGTCTGCGCGTCCAGCCATTCCTCGGCATGCTCACTGCCCTCGTGCCAGGCTTTCACGATGGGAGCGCAGCCTTCAGCCTGTACGGCGATCATTTTCGGACGTTCCGAGCCGATCCATCCCAGACGCTCCAGCTCGTCGAAAGCCTTCCACATGCCGATAAGACCCGTACCGCCGCCGGTCGGGTAGAAGATCGCGTCGGGCAGGGTCCAGCCCATTTGGCAAGCCAGCTCGATGCCCATGGTTTTCTTGCCCTCAATTCGATAGGGCTCTTTCAGCGTCGAAACGTCAAACCAGCCCATCTTCTCCTTGCCTGCCCCAACAAGGGCGCCGCAATGATGGATATAGCCATTGACCTTGTAGACCTTCGCACCTTGCAGCGCCATTTCGCGCAGATTGGCTTCCGGCGTGTCTTCGGGCGCGAAGCAATAGCTCTCCATGCCCATGCGAGAGCAATAGGCAGACAGTGCTGCACCGGCATTGCCGTTTGTCGGCATGGCCATGCGCTTGATGCCGAAGGCGTGGGCCATCGAGACCGCCAGGCCCAGCCCACGCGCCTTGAAGCTGCCGGTGGGCAAGCGACCTTCATCCTTGACGATCACCCGCCCTGTGGCGCCGGAGGCCTTTGCGGTGGCCGGAACGTCAATCAGGGGCGTGTCGACCTCTCCGAGCGCGGCGACATCCTTGTCTTCTTTTACTGGCAGGAGTTCGCGCCATTTCCAGAACCCGCCATCGCGGGCAGCGATCTCATCACGATCGAGCCGGGACTTCGCGGTCTCAAAGTCATAACGCGCGAGCAGCGGCTTGCCGGCTTTGGAGAGGTTTTGTGCCTGCCTGTGATCATAATGATCGCCGGTTTGCGAGCATTCCAGGTGCGTGAAGTAGTTCGCAAAGGCGGACATATAGATTTCTCCGTGCAAGTTCGGCCGGTGGCGTTAAGCTGCTGTGTGGAAAGCCGGGAGCGAAACAATGGTACAAGTACTAGGCGTGGGCGGTGTATTTTTCCAGTCGGATGATCCAGCCGGACTCATGGGCTGGTATGCTGATATTCTTGGCATGAATCTCAATGATTATGGCGGTTCGGATTTCATTCACGCGGACAGTGCCAAAGCTTTCCCAATGGGAGCTCGGACGATCTTCTCCGCCTTCAAGTCTGACACGGATTATTTCGCCCCCTCCAACAAGCCTTTCATGATCAATCTGATCATTGATGACATGGATGGGATGCTGGAGCGCCTGGCTGAAAAGGGTGTCGCCCTGGAGGGCGAGCCGCAGGATTTCGACTATGGCCGTTTCGCCTGGGTCATGGATCCAAATGGCACCAAGGTGGAACTCTGGCAGCCGATCGAGCCGAAGGGTTAGGGCGTCCCGGCTTCCTGACGGATGGGACGGATATTGGTGACGATACTCCACCAGACCCGTTTCTTGCCCTTGTCAAAAAAGGCAATGGCGAGCCAGAGCGGGCCGACCCATCCAAACAGCCCCATCAAAATCACCTGCATTACGGGGAAAGATCTGTAGCCCTTATCCGGATCATTGATCATCCGAAAACCCATTGCATACTGGCCGAGCGTTGGCTTTTCCGTGATCAGCGACCAGGCATTATAGGCGGCGGGCGCGATGATGGCCGCTATGGCGAGCGGCCAGGCAAGATGGTCGGTAGTACGCGGAACCAGGCGCCGAAAGCCCCAATAGAACTGCCCGGTACTGATCCACTCGATGATGAGAAAGAAGAACGCGCCGAGCCCGAGGACAACCAAATAGCTTCCAATGATATCAATGAAGCCGGCGACGGCGCGATGCAAGACACCAACCGGGGGCGTTTCCAGGTCGCGGAGATCGCGTACGCGCCAGCGGAAGGCTGCGAAGGGCAGGATGACTGCAGCGAGCACCGCGAAGGCATTTGTCGCTACCTGGATCGAGTAGGAATTGAATAGAGTGCCGCCGGTACTGCGCATATTGAACGATGCGCCGGGATAACCCAGCCCGACAAAATGCGGGACCTGCGTAAGTAGAATACAGGTCAAAGCCAGGCCGAGCGCGGTCCAGCGATTGATACGCAACATGTATTGGTTCTCCCCCAAGAACAGAATTGAATTGTGCGGTAGCAAAATGTCTACATCAAACCCAGCGTTTTGAAACTGGCCGTGTTCTCGCGCGCTATGACCAGGTGGTCGTGGATCACCAGATCGAAGGGCTGGCAGATGGCCTGGAGTTCGCGGGTCATCTCGATATCGGCCGGGCTGGGCGTGGCATCGCCGGACGGGTGATTATGCACGAGTATGATGGCCGAGGCCTCATGGGCGAGGGCGCGTTTGACGATCTCACGCGGATAAACGGGCGCATGATCAATTGTGCCCTTGCCCAGGACTTCATCAGCCAGAAGCCGGTTCTTGCGATCAAGGAAAAGCACACGGAATTGCTCCGTCGTGGCGTGTTGCAGGCTGGTCCGGCAATAGCTGATCAGCGCCGACCAGGATGAAATCACCGAGCGCCCGATTACCTGCTCGCGCGCCAGTCTTTCCGAGAGCGCCTTGATCAGCTTGATCTCTGCCGCGGTCTTTTCGCTTATGCCCTTGACCTCGGTTAAGCGCTCGACGGGGGCATCCGCCACCCCGCCGAGATCGCCGAAACGCGAAAGCAGGTCCTTGGCGATGGGTTTTACATCCCGGCGTGGAATGGAGCGGAAGAGATAAAGCTCAAGGAGTTCATAGTCGTGAAGCGCATCACCACCCGCTAAGGTTAGCTTTTCGCGCAAACGCTCGCGATGGCCGAGATGATGCGCGCTTTCCGGCATGGGCTCAGACGTTATAGGGCGGCTTGTCGAGGGCCTTGGGCGAAAGGGTGAAGATCTCGACGCCGGTCTCGGTGACGCCAACAGAATGCTCGAACTGAGCCGACAGAGACTTGTCACGGGTGACAGCTGTCCAGCCATCAGCCAGGATTTTAACGTCCGGACGTCCCAGGTTGAGCATGGGCTCGACGGTGAAGAACATGCCGGCCTTCAGCTCGGGACCTTCGCCGCGCGTGCCGAAATGCAGCACGTTCGGGCTGTCATGGAAAAGTTGGCCCAGGCCGTGGCCGCAAAAATCGCGGACGATCGAGCAGCGGCGGGCTTCCGCATATTCCTGGATGATCGCACCAATCGTGCCCAGCGTGACGCCCGGCTTGATCGCGCGAATCCCTTCCATCATCGCCTCATAAGTCGTGTCGATGAGGATTTCGGCTTTCCGGCGCGGCTCACCAACGGTGAACATGCGGCTCGTATCGCCATGCCATCCATCGACAACGACGGTGACATCGATATTGACGATATCGCCATTCTTCAGCGGTTTCGGAGCCGGGATGCCGTGGCAGACGACATGATTGATCGAGGTGCACAAGGAGTGACGATAGCCTCGGTAATACAGCGTCGCTGGCGCAGCTCCATGGTCGAAGACAAAGTCCCGCGTGAGCGTATCGAGATGCTCAGTCGTCACACCGGGCTTTACATGTTCGGCCAGCATATCGAGCACGGAGGCGGCGAGATGACCGGCCTTTCGCATGCCTTCAAAGCCTTCAGGCCCGTGCAGCTTGATGCGGCCGTCGCGCGGCGCAGACTGATCGTAATCGGTGACGGTCTCGTAGGCGGTGGTCAAATTCATCTCCTTCTGGACTGTCACCTATAACGAATGCACGCGCCGTTTGAAACGGCGCGTGCGAGTAACTGGGGTTTTCGATCCCCGATGTCCAGTGTTGTGATGCCTCTAGCGACCGTAAAGATTGCCGAAGAAGCTGTCCTCATTCCAGGCCGGACGCTCGTCTGCATCAGCGATTTCGCGCGCAATCATGTAGTTGATATTGGCGAATTTCGCACCCTGGTCGAAGAGGACTTCCAGCTCACCATCCAGCTGATCGCTCTGGCGGTGATAATAGGTGTTCAAGAAGCCCATAAAGCCTTCCCCCTCATTCCAGCGCGGATCTGGAGAGGAAAAGCCGGTCATCAGGAAGAGCGATGGCACGCCCTCGCGCACAAAGCTGTAATGATCCGAGCGAACGAAGAGGGACTGTTCCGGCAGCGGGTCCTCGCTGACCATGATGTCCAGCTGGGCTGCGGCACGGCTGGCGATGGGGCCGAGATTGGAATGATTGGAGCCAAAGGCGACAACGTCCGAGAATTCATAGACGATCACCGGCATGTCCAGATTGACGTTCGCGACCATGCGCTCATGGGCGATGGTTGGATTGCGTGCGAAATGCTCTGAGCCCAGTAGGCCTTTTTCTTCCGCCGCCAACGCCACAAACAGCACGGACCGACGGGGGGCGCCTTCTTCCAGGAAGGTCCGCGCGGTTTCCAGCATGATTGCGATGCCTGACGCATTATCTACCGCGCCGTTGCAGATGCCGTCTTCTTCATCACCAGATCGACACTGGCCGCTGCCGCGCATGAAGTTGGAGATGATCCCGATATGGTCGAGATGGGCCGTCAGGACCACGACTTCTTCGCGCAATTCCGGGTCCGACCCTTCAATCATGCCAACCACATTAGGGTCGGAGAAGGGGTCGGAAAGCGTACGCTGACGCATTGTCACTGTGTGCGGCAGGTCAAAACGCGGGACGAGCGGGGCCTCTTCATCGGCTATTGAAGCGCGGACTTCCTCCAAAGACATCTCGGCGCCGTCAAACAAGCGCTCTGCCAGATCGGTGCTGACAGAGGCAGAGACCTGGATGTCGGAGTGCGATGAGGCGCCTGTTGCAGAGGTCAGACGCACGACCGGGCGGTTGATGAACTGGTCGACCATGCCGGCCAGACGTTGATCATCCCAGCTGGTGATGGTGATCATGCCGACAGCGCCATTCGCGGCGGCCACATTGCGTTTGGTCGCGCCGGAATTGTGGTGGGCGCGTTCTTCACTAATGCCGTCGAAAACTCCGGCAGGGACGCCCTGCATGATCACGACGATTTTCCCGTCTACATCCAGATCGGCATAATCATCATGGCCGCGTGTCGGCGCGGAAATTCCATAGCCTGCGAAGACGAGTTCCGCCGTGACTTCAGATTCCAGCAGGATCGGATTGGTCGAAATCGCGACGCCGGCTTCCTGGAGCTCACCGTTCAATTCGAACGTATTGAAGTCACTGTCCGCGCGGACTTCTTGCAGAGGAACATCCGCAAAATAGGAGCCATTATCACCAGCCGGTTCGACACCGAGCAGGCGCATTTGCGAGGCGACATAATTGGCAGCGATCTCATACCCGTCGGATCCGGCATCCCGGCCAGCCATGTAATCGGAGGCCAGGAAACGGATATGCGCCTCGATATTGGTCGCGCTGACATTTGGTGTGAAAGCAACGGCTTCCGGTTCGCTGGTCTGCGTGTCTGGCATGCAAGCAGACAGGACCAATCCGGCCAAAGCCGGGATGAGATACTTCATGACAACCCTCCCCGTGGGTCAAATACAAGGCGCGGAGTATAAGCGCGCCGACGCCCGCAACAATGTGGTCGAGCCTTAATTTTCAGTCAGCAAGGCCGCTTCTACCTCTGGATAGACGAAATAGTGCTGCTTGAAGATCTCGGTCATTCGCGCAGGTCGGCCGGTGGAGAGTTGGAAACAGACGACATTGGTCAGTGCGCGAAACACGGTCTGCCCATCACTGGTGCGCTTGAACTGATAGCGGCGCTGAGCGCGTAAGCGTCCATCAGACTGGCTGATCCAGACCGCACAATCGAGCTCATCGCCGGCGCGCACATGACCCAGATAATCAGCCTCCGTGCGGATAATGGCAATACCGCGATCGGCTTCCTGGCAAGCTTCTCGGGTAAAGCCGCGCGACCACCAATGCGTCCAGGCGGCATCATCTGCCCATTCCAGATAACGCGCATTATTGGCATGACCGAATTCGTCGATGTCGCTGTCCTTGACCGTCAGCCGGTGGACATAGGGGCGCGGCAAGTCCCAGCCGTCATAATCGCTCATCACTCAATCTCCACAGACATGGCATGTGCAACATCAATGCTTCCAGAGGTCAGGCTACAGCCATAGGCGAGGATCTCCACGCCCGCTTGGGCGGCCGACTTCAGGGCTTCGGCATAAACCGGGTCGATATCCCGTGCCGGACGCAGGACCTGACAATCAATGCGCTGGACGATGAAAAGCTGGACGGCCCGTTCACCGGCGCGCGCCTTTTGCGAGAGCTCACCAAGATGCTTGGCGCCGCGGCTGGTAACACCGTCGGGAAATTCAGCAATGCCGGGCGCGCGCATCCAGTGGACATTTTTCACCTCAACCCAGCAAGGCGCCCGGCCATCGCTTTCCAGGAGGAGGTCGATACGGGAGTTTTCGCCATATTTGACTTCCCGGCGCAGGCTTTCATATCCGGCCAGCTCGCTGATACGGCCATCAGCGACCGCTTCTTCGGCGAGTTCATTGGCGCGGGCGGGTAGGGCACCGATCAGCGTGTCATCGGCCTCCACAAGCTCCCAGGAGTATTTCAGCTTGCGCTTGGGATTGTCAGACCGGGACAGCCAGACCCGAAGCCCCGCCTCCTTGATGCCGGTCATCGCGCCCGTATTGGCGCAATGCGCGGTCACGGTCTCGCCATTGGCCAACTCAACATCGGCGAAGAAGCGCTTATAGCGTTTGACCAGTCGACCTTCGATCAGTGGTGTTTGGAATTTCATGGCTTGGACAATCTCCCCAACGAGCCATATACCGCCTGAGAAGGTGTGAGCGAGGTGAAATGTCATGAGTGATGCCAAACGGGTAACAGCGGCGGTTCTATTGATCGGGGATGAAGTCTTGTCCGGTCGCACGCAGGACAAGAATCTCCAGCAGATCGCCCAGTTTCTGGCGCCGCTCGGGATTAATGTGATCGAATGTCGGACCGTGCCCGACGAGCAGGACATTATCGTCGACGCTCTCAATACCTTGCGGGCCCGCGCCAGCTATGTCTTTACCACGGGCGGAATTGGCCCGACCCATGATGATATTACAGCAGACGCTGTCGCCGCGGCTTTCGGCGTTCCTATCGATGTGCGCGCCGATGCGCTGGAGATCATCGAGGAGTGGTATGCCCGCACGCAAACGCCTCTGACGGAAAGTCGCAAACGCATGGCGCGCATCCCCGATGGGGCGAGCCTGATCGATAATCCTGTGACCGGTGCTCCGGGCTTCCAGACCGGCAATGTCTTTACGCTCGCCGGAGTGCCCAAGATTGCCCGTGGCATGCTGGAAGACATCGCCCACCGGCTCGAGGGGGGTGCGGTGACGAGGTCGCGCTCGGTTAAGGGCGAGGGGCTGCGCGAGGGGGATATTGCTGTGAATCTTGGCGCCCTCCAGGAGGAGTTTGCTCAGGTTTCTATCGGCAGCTATCCCTATTTCCTCGAGGTCCGGGATGGCGAAATTCGCCGCGGCACCCATCTCGTTGCGCGCTCCACAGACGAAGACGCGCTCGACCAGGTGATCGAGCGCATCTCCGTCATGGTCAGCGATCTGGGATTTGAGCCGCAGATCGACCCTGAGGCCTAGACCAAGTTCCAGCCGATCAGATTGTATTCGGCGAGGAAGGCATAAAGAAGGAGCGCCGCCAGCGTGCTGACGGTGTAACGCAGCCGTCCGAGCACGGACCAATACCCATTCTTCCAGGCCAGAACGGTTTGCACAGCGGCCAGTCCGGTCAGCGGCAGCGCGATCACGGGCAGGGCCAGGAGCCCGTTCATGCTGGCCGGCCAGCCATAGACGATGTCATTTCCCGCGCTGGAAATCAGGACAAAGAAGCCGGCGATGAAGCCCAGCTGGAGCGCTGCAGTGGCAATCAAGGTCAGCCGCGCCATACGCTCACCTGCGCTCATCGCGAAGATGCGGCGGACATGGATGAGTGAGCCGACGAGAATATTGAGGAAGATGAAGGCCGGGATGCCGATCAGCATAAGCTGGATCGGCGTGGTCTGTGCGCTGTCCAGGCGGTAGGCGCTGAAGATGGGCAGGTTCCAGCTTGCCAGATCGCGGATCTCTCCCGTCTCGTCCCGGACAAAGGCGATGCGCCCCTCGCCATGGATTTCCTGGAAAACGTCATCCCCGATCGGCTCATAACGACGCGTGGTGTCATTGCGGCTGATCAGCAAGGCATCCTCATCAATGCTGACACTGAACTCCTGATTGAGCACGGTGATTTTTTCGATCGTCGAGACCGCGTGGCGATTGAAGCGATAGCTGCCTGCATATTCGGTCAGATCGACGTCGGTGACAGGATCGGCCTGCTCAAGCTCGCCGGGGAAGAACTCATCCATAAAGGCTTCCACGATATTGCTGCGGAAGGATGTGCCGTCGGGATAATTGGTGGAGACGAAGAGACCAATATCGGCCTCCGGGAAGAGGATGAGATTGGAGTGATACCACAATGTGTCGCCGCCATGGGCGAGCAGGCGATGTCCGTTCTCTAAACGCTCATAGAAGCCGTGGGCCATGCCCGGAACGGCCTCGTTCTGTGTGTAGAGTTGCGAATGCATTTGCGCAGTGGTCTCGCGCGCGAGGAGCTG
Source organism: Alphaproteobacteria bacterium (assembly GCA_018222865.1). Taxonomy (GTDB): domain Bacteria; phylum Pseudomonadota; class Alphaproteobacteria; order Caulobacterales; family Maricaulaceae; genus Maricaulis. The sequence goes on along the minus strand of JAAEZM010000007.1, from coordinate 8,479 downwards.
GGCTTCGCCATGACGCCCCTCATTGAGGTGCGCGATCATGAAGGTGGCCATATCCTCGCCGGAGACTGTCATGGAGCCTGCCGGGGCGAAATTACTGATAAGCTCGAACGCCTGCGCCTCCCAAAGGCCGGATGAGCGTCGCACGCCTTCAGCCAAGGCCTGGATCTGGTCTTCATTCAGCGGCTCTTGGAAGGTTGCGGTGTCCATGCCAAGCGGGGCAAAAATCCGCTGCTCGGTATAGTCATAGAAGCCCAATCCGGAGACTTCCTCCACAATCACGCCGGCCAGCGCGGCTCCCCAGTTGGAATAGGATGGCGCATCACCGGCCGGGCGTACGCGGTCCGGCATGGTTTCAGCAAGACGCTGGGCCGTAGGGACGAGTTCGCTCTCATCGCGTGCGAAGAGAATGCCGACAGTGCCATCTTCAAATCCGGCCGTATGAGTGAGCAGGTGTCGCATCGTTACCGGCTCCGCATAGGTGTCGGGGATTTGAATATCTGTCCCTGCCAGGTAGGCGTTCACATCCGTATCGAGATCGATGAGCCCCAACTCCACCAATTGCATCACCGCTGTCCAGGTGAAGAGTTTGGATACGGAACCATTGCGAAAGAGGGTGGTGGCGGGATCGACCGGCCGGGTGCCTGCAGCGTCGGCAGATCCATATCCACGCGAGAATACGATCTCATCGCCTTCAACCAGGACGACGACCGTCCCGGCCATATCAAGCTCTGTGTCCTGGGCGCGGTAAAACGTGTCGAAGAAGCGCTCATATTCGGCGGTGTTCGAGACGGGCTGCGGTTCAGGGGTTGGCGATTGCTCGATGGGTTGGGCGGTGGCGGCAGTGGAGTTCAGGCAAAGCGCCGCCATCACGCCCAGAAGGCATGTTTGGAGTTTCATCGGATTTATTCCTTTGATTTAGGGGGTTAGAGCGTTCTTGGTTTTGAGGTGCCCGGCTTCATCAGCTTGAGCGCCAGGCGGCCGACAGTATTGCCGATCAGGAAGAGACCCAGAGCGAACACGGCAGAGACGGGGATGACCATCCAGCCCAATCGCTCGGCCTCCGCGGGCAGCTCAGCGGCGCTGGTGTAGAGACCAAAGACAAAGATTTCCCGGCTGTCTTCGATCCAGAGTCCTGTGAGTTCAGGTGCGATCAGCTCGAACGGGATCATCGCCGCAAAGGCCATGGCGAACAGGTAGAGCACGCCGGTGAACATCAGCCCGATAGCGGCAGCGGCATGACGTGTGGACAGAATCGCCAGCGTTCCCAGCGTCATGCGGGGATTGTCATGCACCATGGCGCGCTCGATCCGCGCCTCATCCGCAAAGGCGCGGGCATAGTCGTTCGGATCGCCCAGCTCGGCGAGTGCTTCATCGAGACGGCCTTCAGCGGCGGCGGCTTCAAGATGGTTACGGATTTCCTCGGCGATATCGGCATAGCCTTCGATATCCAGGGTCTTGAGAGCGGTTTCAAACCGCGCAAAGAAGCGTTCAATATCTGTGGTCTCGCTCATGCGTCTCCCTCCAGTATTTGTTTGAGTTCGGCGTCGAAGCTGTTTCGCTCGGCCTGCATGGCCGTCAGCCAGGCCTGGCCGTCCACCGTCAGGCTATAGGCTTTTTCCGGGCGTCCGACCTCTCGCGGTTGCCACTCGCCGGCAATCTTGCCCTCTCTCTCCAGCCGGTTCAGCAGGGGGTAGAGCGCGCCACCGGACAGGCCGATCGCCGCGAAGGCTTCCACGCGTTTCAGCAAGGCGACACCGGAGCTCGGTTGCCGTCCCAGCAGCGCCAGAACAACAAGCTCTGCCGCGCCTTTGCGCAATTGGGTTTTCCACTTATCAATCGTCATGACTTGTTATGTAATGCAAGATAACTTGTATTGCAATATTAAAAATCGGAATGGTCGCGAGATTGCCCAGATTTCGTCTTCTCGCTGCGCGCATTCCCATTAGAGTGAGAGGTAGGGACATAAGGGGGAGGGAGTTCAAATGAACCGCTCATTACTGATAATTCCAAGCGTTCTGGCCTTGGCGGCGTGTGCAAGCTCAACCGAGGAAGCGCGCCTTGGAACGGATCGCGCGGACCATTCTGTGTCTGCGCCCGCGCCGGCTTATTACGATCAGAACGGGTGCCCGGTGTTTGATCATGGCCGATCTCGCCTCTCCGCCGTTTATGGCATGTCGCCACCCCCACCATCTCCACCCCCACCGCCACCGCCTCCGCCACCACCTGGCAGTCTCGCTCCCGCAGATGCCGCGAGCGTCATCACCGTGACCGGCGCGCGCCTGGCTGCACCAAACTTGTCTGTGCCGGAGCGGGTCGACCGAGACCGGTTTGAGGATGTTGCCCCCAACCCGGTGATGGCGGTCGCTGATGAGGCCGTCTCGACCTTCTCCATTGATGTCGACACCGCCTCCTACGCAGTTGTTCGCAATTTCCTCAATGATGGGCGTTTGCCGCCGAGTGATGCGGTGCGCATCGAGGAGATGATCAATTATTTCGACTATGACTATGCGCTGCCCGAGGCGGGTGAGCCTTTTGCTACTCATGTCGAGGTCACGCCCAATCCCTGGAATGAAGACACACAGCTTCTGCATGTCGGCATCCAGGGCTATGAGATTGTCCCGGAGGAGCGCCCGCGGGCCAATCTGGTCTTCCTCATTGATGTGTCCGGCTCAATGAACGCACCGGACAAGCTGCCCCTGGCCGTTGAAGCCATGCGCTTGCTGGTCAATGAGCTTGAGCCAGACGATACGGTCTCACTGGTTGTTTATGCCGGCGCGGCCGGTGCGGTTCTCGAGCCGACCGAGGTGCGGCACGCAGAGCGGATCCATCAGGCCCTGGGATGTTTGAGCGCTGGCGGCTCGACAGCTGGCGGCGCAGGCCTGGCGCTGGCCTATAATCTCGCCGAGCGCAATTTCGACGAGGATGCGATCAACCGGGTCATGTTGCTGACCGATGGCGATTTTAATGTCGGCGTAACCTCTGATGAGCGCCTGGAGGATTTTGTCGCGCGCAAGCGTGATACCGGGATTTATCTCTCAGTGATGGGTTTTGGCCGCGGCAATTATAATGACCAGATGATGCAGGCGATCTCCCAGGCCGGGAATGGTGTTGCCGGCTATATCGACAGTATGGAAGAGGCCCGGCGCATGCTGGTGGAGGAGAGCTCCTCCGCGCTCTTTCCCATCGCCAATGATGTGAAGATCCAGATCGAATTCAATCCCGCGCGCGTCTCTGAATACCGACTGATCGGCTATGAGACCCGTTTGCTCGACGAGGCCGATTTCAACAATGATGAGGTGGATGCCGGGGAGGTTGGATCCGGACACTCGGTGACGGCGATCTATGAGATCGCGGTGCCTGGCTCGGAAGGCGTTCTGCTCAACCCGTCCCGCTATCAATCGTCCCAGCAGGGCGATGCGGAGCTAAGCGGCGAATATGCCTTCCTGCGTGTACGCTACAAGCCACCGGGCGAGGATGAGAGTCTGCTCATCGAGCGGGCGATCAGCGAAACCGATTGGGTCGAGGATTTCGCCGCGGCCAGCCAGGCGGTGCGTTTCTCAACGCATGTGGCGGGCTTTGCGCAAATGCTGCGGGGTGATCCCTATTTGCGCAATGAGGCGTATGATTATGCCGCCCTTGCGGATGCGGCGGAGACTGCGCGCGGTACAGACAGATTTGGTTTTCGCGCCGAGTTCGTCGAACTGGTGCGGCAGGCAGAACGCCTGTCCCAGGACGGCGGCCCGAAGACACCCTAGAGCGGATCCTCGCCTGGACTGCCAGCGCGCTGAAAACGCGCTGGCAGCGGCAAAGAAGCTGTGTAGGATCGCGCTTCGTCTTCCGGCGCGGGCGTGGCGGAATTGGTAGACGCAGCAGACTTAAAATCTGTCGGCCGCAAGGTCATGCCGGTTCAAGTCCGGCCGCCCGCACCATTTAACCCTGCTCCCGCTCCGCGTGGCCAATGGCCCCTATAGAGATCTACCGAAATCCGCGCTCATCAGCATGATCAGCGCCAGTACGGCGGGGGCGAGGACGAGATAGACGGCCATGATGACGCCGAAGCCGAAGACCAGGCTCGCCAGAACCAAGGCCAGAACGATATTCAGGATAAAGCCGGGCAGGGCGCGTTCCGGGCGATGTGCGACCTCGCGCAGCATGCCGCCGAGAAGTGGAATCGCGAAGACAAGGCGCGACAGGCTGAATTTCTCACGGGCAGGCGCAGCAGGAACCGGCACTTGGGACATTAAGGGCACTCACTTTCTTACAGGATGTGAGCGCGCCTTCTGCCCTGAAAGCCGGTTGCAGGTAAATGCGATCAATTCGCACGTATTGTCTCTGTGGGTATTGGCGATGGCGACAAGGGCCGCCATCGCGGTCTTTGCCCGCTAGCAGGCCGGAAAGACGTTGCTGTTCACATAGTTGCTCGGGTTGATATCGAACCCATCCCGGACCACATAGACGACATTCCCGTTCGCGCAACCGACCAGAAAACCTGTCTGACTGCCCGGTGCGGGAATGATATAGGTTACACCGCGCGCAGCACTTGTCCCTTGTGCCTGGGATTGCGGCACGACGTTGAGTGCAAGTGCCGTCGCACTGACGGCGATGATGGCGGTGAGCCCGATAGCGGTTCCAAGTTTTCTCATAGACATTTGCCCCTCCCTTAAATGATCCGCGCAGCTAAGCACCGGTCTTCCTTGAACACCAGATGATGAATGACAGCTGAAGTCCTGGCTCAGCAAAGGTACAGCCCGGACTGGCTAAACCGTTTCAAGATTTCAGTTGAAGAGGTGTCCCATGTTCAAGCGAAAAGCCCGTATGCGTCTTGCCGCCGTCCTGATCGCGATCAGCGCCCTGAGCGGGACATCCGCGCAGGCCATGCAGTCCGTGAGCCGTGATGGCGCGCCCTTGCGCGCCGGACAGGATTGCGCGCTTCAATATATTGATCGCTCACTCGCCGGGGCGCTCTATATCAAGGCCGGTGCAGGCCAGAGCGGCAGCTATCGGCTCACCATTAATCGCTATAATGATGCCAATGATGTGCTTATCAGCATGAGCGGGTCTTTTACGGGCAGTGCGACGGACGACACACTTATCGCGCGGGCCTATCTGACCTCTCGCAATCTGATGGATGCGCGCCGTGACGCGCTGGTGGTCCAGGGACGCGATGTCTATTTGATCAACGGATCGCTGGAGATTTTCGACGCGCGCGGCCGCCTTACCTGTCATACGCCGCAGGTTGATGTCATTCGTGGAAACTGGCCCGCCAGTATAGCGCCCGCACCGCCGCCCTCGGCACGGCCAGCCCCGAGACCACGAGGTTTTGGTCCGCGCTTTTGATATCCTCACAGGACAGCAAGTTTTTCACGGGCCCTTCGGGGCCCGTTTTCGTTCTGGAGCATCATTTAAGTATATGAATTAAAATACATATACCTGATCCAGCTCTGAATGCATTGCTCAGCTTTCGCTCAGATCTGCCGCGTTAGAAATGAGACAGCTTCGATGCAAGGGGCGTCGGGCTAAGTCTCAACGGAGTAAAGTTATGAAAGCACGTCTCGTTATCGCATCCGTCCTCGCTGCCACGGCTATGATCGGCTCAGCCGGCGCTGCAGAGGCGCAATCGCGCAACCACGCCAGCGTCAACCAGTATGGCTATAATAATGAGATTGCCGGCCAGCAGCGCGGCTGGGCCAATCGCACGGTCATCACCCAGCGTGGCACGCGCGAATACATCACCGTCATCCAGGATGGCGCGCGCAATGGCGCAACGCTGAGCCAGGGCGGGCGGTATAATCAGGCCCATGTCGACCAGCTCGGCCGCGATAATGATGCCGTACTCGGTCAGCGCGGCAGCAATAATTTCGGCTACAGCCTGCAGACCGGCTCGCGCAATATCTCGGGCATCTCGCAAATGGGCGCCAATAACCGTGCTGTCACCAGCCAGCAGGGCCATAATAATGGTGCCGGCATCATCCAGGTCGGCAATGGCAATGACGCGGAACTTCGCCAGCGTGGCAATGGCAATGTCACCCTGATCATCCAGGGCGATCACTAGGTGGGGTCATCAAAGTATTAAATGCAAGGCCGGGGGCGCTTAGGCGCCCCCGGAATGCTTGTTACATGTCCGTCTGCGTCATGGCGCTATAGGCCATGAGATGGCTGACCGTATTGATGATGCCGTGTGCCAGGAAGACCGGGACGATTTTGCGGCGCGAGACCAGAAAGCTCAAACCCAGCAAAAAGCCCACCAGCCCGGTCAGGATGACGCCATACCAGCCCTGGCTGAACCCGTGCAGGAAGCCGAAGGGGATGGCGACCAGCAGGGCGGCCAGTTCACCGGTAAACTCAAGGGGATACGCTTCAAAAACCTCGAGATGATGTGCGAATATCTCGACTGCAAACCCGGCGATATTCTGGACTATTTGCCTGGCGAGCCGGGTGAGCGGGATGAGGGTGAGGCGTTTGCCCTGCGCGAGTGGTGGTGCCGGCTGAGGGACTCGAACCCCCGACCCTCTGATTACAAATCAGATGCTCTACCAGCTGAGCTAAGCCGGCAACGTCACGCACTCATGCGAAGCGCTCTGATACTGGTCCTTTCGTGCGGAAACAAGCTTTCGGTGCTGTACCCGTGCTGTTGAGTGCTTTCGCTGCAGCGCAAGCTCTGGTAATCGCCCTGAAATGAGTCAGCTTAATCGGGTCATCGGGCTGCGCGGCCTCACACTATACGGTATCGGCGTCACGCTGGGGGCCGGGATTTACGCGCTGGTTGGCGAGATGTCCGCCGTGGCGGGACTGTATGCGCCGCTGGCTTTCCTGCTGGCGGGCGTTCTGGCCGGGCTGACCGGGGTTTCCTATGCCGAGCTGGGATCGCGCTATCCGGAGAGCGCCGGGGAGGCGGCCTATGTTGCCAACGGGTTCAACCGCCGCTGGATCACGGCTGTGGCCGGCTATGGCGTGGCCTTGTCCGGTTCGATTTCCGCGGCTGTGGTTTTGCATGGCTTTGCGGGCTATGTCGGCGAGCTGGTGGATGTGCCCGCCTGGCTGGCGATTACGGGTGCTTTGGCGATCCTGGTGGCGATAGCGGCCTGGGGGGTGCGCGAATCCATCTGGATGGCCGGTGCGATTACCCTGATCGAGGTGGCCGGCCTGCTTGTCATACTCGCCGTGGCGACCCCGCAAGCGATCAGCAATCCAGTGCCGGTCACCCTGCCGGCCGGGATACCCTGGACCGGCGTGTTTGCGGCTTCTGTCATGGCCTTTTTCGCGTTTATCGGCTTTGAGGACATCGTCAATATGGCCGAGGAGACCCGGTCTCCGCAGCGCACGCTTCCGCTGGCGATTATCATCACCTTGTCAGTCTCCGCGGTGATCTATGTCGCCGTATCCTGGGTGGCGGTGCGCACCATGGAGCCGGAATTGCTCGCACAGGAAGGCGGTCCGCTGGCGGCTGTGTTCGAGCGGGCCACTGGCCTGTCCGGCGCACCGATTGCGATGATTGCGGTTCTGGCGATGATCAATGGCGCTCTGGTGCAGGTGATCATGGCGTCGCGGGTGCTGTACGGTCTCGCCAGGCGGGAGCTCTCCTGGTCCGGTTTTGCCCGTGTCCATCCCAGACGCAAGACGCCGGTCTTCGCCACGGCCGCTGCCGGGCTGCTGATCTGGCTGCTCGCCATGTCCGGCGCGCTGGGATCATTGGCCACTGCCGCATCAACAGTGACCTTGCTGGTGTTCGCCCTGGTTAATGCCGCCTTGTTGGCTGTGCGCCGCCAGGGCGGACCCAAACCCCGGTTCACAGCGCCCATCTGGGTGCCGGTTCTCGGCGTGATTGCGAATCTGGCTGTGGTGGTCGGGGTGGTCTTTCAGGTCAGCCTCTAGGCCTTGCGCCAGCTCAAGACCGCGCCCGCAGCCGCAAAGCCCAGCAGCATATGCAGGCCGTCCAGGGTCAACATGCGCAGATTATAGCTGGGGCCGTAGGCATAGCCGTATGTCATGGCCATGATCGCGAAGGCAAAGGCCGCCATGAGGGCGAGCTGGATGTGAGCATGCAAGCCGCGCGTCCCGGCTTTGTCATAGATAAATGCCAGCCCCGCCGTCGAGATGAAGGGCAGGATAAAGCCCAGCCCCATCTTCCAGGCTGCAGGCATGAACTCCATCGGAATATCCGCGATCTCTCGCCAGTAAACACCGAAGAGAACCACATAGATCAGCGTGCCAACCAGATAGAAGGCCAGCCCGGCAAGGATGAAGGCGATCAGGTCATGTCCGAAAATGCGTGGCATAAATTGTTTCCTCCCAGCAGTGAGACGGTTATGTCTGCGTCTGTGTCCCGCGCGGTGTTTAAGCTCGCGCCCCAGGCGAATAAGACTACACATACTCGCGTCCGGCAATTCCCGGTCGTTCATGGAAAGAAGATCGAAGACTTATGGCCCGTATCCTGATCACCAGCGCCCTGCCTTACATCAATGGTGTCAAACACCTCGGC
>JAAEZM010000018.1:33681-38645 GCA_018222865.1 Alphaproteobacteria bacterium | reverse complement strand
GACCCATATGGGTGTCCTTGTCAATCACCAGACCTTCGACCTGGTGGAACGTGCGGGGGTGGGTCTGGTCCCAGTCGCAGCGATAAACCCGACCCGGCGCGATAATGCGGATGGGCGGCTTCTGGCTGAGCATGGTGCGGATCTGGACCGGGGAGGTATGCGTGCGCAGCACCTTCCGATTGCCCTCGGCATCCGGCTTCATGAAGAAAGTGTCCTGCGTATCCCGCGCCGGGTGACCCGGCGGGAAATTCAGCGCGGTGAAGTTATGGAAGTCGTCTTCCACATCGGGACCTTCCGCCACGGCGAACCCCATATCCGCGAAAATCACGGCCAGTTCTTCCATGACCTGGGTGATCGGATGCAGTGAGCCTTGCGTTTGCGGGCGTACCGGCAGGGTGACATCCACCGTCTCGCTGGCCAGCGCCGCATCCAGAGCCGCGTTTTCCAACACGTCCTTGCGCGCTGTGATCGCGTCATTCAAACGCGTTTTCAAACCGTTCAGGGCGGGGCCCATCACCTGGCGCTCTTCCGGGCTCATCTTGCCCAGCTCGCGCATCATCAGGCTTACAGAGCCCTTCTTGCCGAGCGCGGAGACGCGAATATCGTCGAGCCCGGCTTCATCGCCGGCGGCTTGGATCTGGTCGAGGACATCGCGTTCAAGCGTGTCGAGATTGGACGTGTCGGTCATATCGAGCCCCTATTCTTATTTGGGGTTTAGCCTTTGGTTTTTTCAGTGTCGACTGCTTGTCGCCGCGCATGGCATTGCGGCCAAGAAAAAGGCCCGCCGACTTCTCGCCGGCGGGCCTTTTCCTGAATGCTGATCAGCCAGGTTTAGGCCAGCGCGGCGCGCGCTTGCTCAACCAGGGCCTTAAAGGCTTCCGGCTCGCGGATCGCGATGTCGGAAAGAACCTTGCGGTCAACTTCGATGCCAGCCTTGGTGAGACCGTTCATGAAGACCGAATAGGTCATGCCGTGCTCACGGGCACCGGCATTGATGCGCTGAATCCAAAGGGAGCGGAAATTCCGCTTCTTTGCACGGCGGTCGCGATACGCGTACTGGCCGGCCTTCTCCACAGCCTGGACGGCGGTGCGGAACTGGCGGTGGCGTGCGCCGTAATAGCCTTTGGCTTTCTTGAGAACTTTCTTGTGGCGGGATGCGGTCGCCGGTCCGGATGTAACTCGAGACATATCTGTGTGCTCCTAACTCGGTGCCAGCGGCCTTAAAGGCCGTTCGGGATGTACTTTTTAACGATCCGGGCGTCCTGGGCAGACAGGGTCGTCTGGCCACGCTTGTTACGGATCTGCTTCGGGGTACGCTTGATCATGCCGTGACGCTTGCCCGTCTGACCGGCTTTGATCTTGCCCGTGGCGGTGAGCTTGAAGCGCTTCTTGGCGCCGCTCTTTGTCTTCATCTTCGACATTTTCATCTCCTTTTGAGTTCCGCGCGAGGCGGTCTCGATGCTTCTTTAAAGCGCACGGGCATGTCGATCGGGCCCAATACGCCATTTCACGAAAGAGCGGGGGTTATACTCGCACGGCGACAGAATGCAAGCGCGGAAGCGAGTCCGCTACAGGTTCAGGCGGACGCATGGAAAAGGCGGCCCGCAAACGGACCGCCTCTCCTTTAATCTGTCGCGAAGGATCAGGCTTGCCCGATCAATCCTGAGGGAAGTCGATCTCGGAGATACCAAGCCGCGCCGGGGCTGGCTCGCCCTCCCAATAGGTACCAACCCAGATATCATAGGTACCGCTCGACGGCGCATCGAACATCACACCCGGGTCAAGACCAATCCGGTCATCATTGCAGACCCAGTCGCCAGACGGCGTGCGAACGACCATCGTCGTGTCTGCTTCAGAGTCTGCGTAAATATAGAGCGGACCGTATGTACCGCCCCAGTTCAGCTCATAATCCGGGGCGGCTGTAACAAAGCCGCGGCAGGAATTGTCCGCGGAATACTCCGCCGAAAGATCGCCGCCCGCCATCAGCTCGACAACATGCGGATCCGGCAGGAAGCCATTGGTCAGTGAGATGCCGCCATAATTGCTCGGCAAGGACGCGTCGAGCGCCTCAACATTGCCCAGCTCGTCCCCGAAACCGAGTTCGGAAATGTGCAGGCTCGCCGGCACGGGATCGATGTCCGAATATGTGCCGACCCAGATATTATAGGTGCCGGACTGGGGGCCATCGATCAGCAGGCCAGGATTGAGGTCGCCCGCAGAGTCATCATCGCAATAATACTGGCCATCCGGACCGTTGACGATGAGCGTCGCATCGCCCTGCATCACAGCCGAGATATACAGGTCGAAACCGCCGGCCTGATACTCCAGATTATAATCCGGAGCACGCGAGGCATGCCCGCGGCAGAAGCCACCCACAGCATCCCAGACATCCTGGTCACCACCGGCTTGCAGAGAGACGGTGTGCGGATCCGGGATGAAGCCGGCGTTCAAGGCCACTGAGCCGTAGTTCGGCGGCAGCGCAGGGTCGAGCATGGGCGGCCCGTCGGTATCACCGAGATAGCCGAGCTCTGAAACAAAGAGTTCTGCCGGCGTGATCGGGCCATTGGAGTAACGCCCGGCCCAGACCGCATAACGGCCCGATTGCGGCTCTGTCAGGCGCAGGCCCGGATTGAGATTGCCCGCGCTGTCATCATCGCAATGCCAAAGACCATCCGGCCCCTGGACGATGAGCGTGGTGTCAACATCCGCACCGAGCGAGAAGAAGAGATCAAAATCCTCGCTCGCCGTGTAATCGACCCAGGCGTCCGGCGCCTGGTCGATAGAACCCCAGCACATGCCCGTATCAATGGTCCGTCCGGCATTCACATCACCCCCTGCAGTCACCTGCATGCGATGAGGGTCCGGCGCGAAGCCGGCGCGCAAGGCGACACGGCCATGTTCAGGCTGCATCCCTGCCATGGGCGGACGCGCAAAACGGTTGGTGTTGAAATAGCCCACTTCAGAGATGTGAAGCTGGCCCGGACGGTAACCCGCGCCATAGCCAAGCCCGCCGACCCAGATGTCGTACTCTCCGCTTTGCGGGGTCTCGAACATTACGCCCGGGTTCAAGCCCATATGATCGGCATAGGCATCATCATTACAATGGAAGCTGCCATCAGGCGCGCGGACAACCATCACACCATCCAGGTCTGTCGCCGCCGAGAAGTAGAGCGGCCAGCTGCCCGCGTCGTAATTCACCGAATGCGAGGGCTGGTGCGTGATAAAGCCGAAACACTCACTCGACAGGGCAGACGCATCAATGGCGCCGCCAGCCTGAATGTCGATCGAGCGCGGATCATCAGAGAAGCCCGCATTGAGATTGGAATAGCCATACGCCGGCGGCGCTGACCAGTCCTGCGCTTGAGCCGCACTGGCACACGCCAGGGCGAGCACGGATGTGCACATGATAAGCTTGAGATTCATTCTGTCTCTCCCCCAAGAATGGTGTTGATTAGCGGTCCAGTTCGGAAACCCTCAACTGGGCCGGTTCGGTATGGCCGGGCGTGTACGTCCCGACCCAAATGCCATAAAGCCCGCTGACTGGTGCTGCGAAACGCAAGCGCGGATTGACGCCGCCACCGCTATCATCGTCGCAGTGCCATTGCCCGTCGGGCCCGTGAATAACGAGAGTTGTGTCGGCTTCTGCCATTGCGCTGATGATCAAGGGCAGTGAGCCTGCATTGTAATACAGGTCGAAATCTGGCGCCTGCGCGATAAAACCAAGGCATTGCGCGCCCAGTTCTGCGGCGGCATCAACCTGCCCCCCAGCGCTCAGATTCACCAGATAGGGGTCCGGTGTAAAACCGGCGGATAAGGAGATTTCGCCATAGGTTGGAGCCGACATCGGGTTTTGCGCCTGAGCTGCAAAAGCCAGAACCGGACCACACAGAATGGCAGCGATAACACGACCGCTTTGTCTCATAATGCCTCCCCCTTGTTGCAGATCAGAACACGCATCGCAGGACGGCGCAACGGAAGTCTTTGTCATGGACACAATGTGACGCAGGCGCATTGAATTCTGCCTGAACACACGCGCCGTGTGATCGCCAGATTACCGTCACCAAACAGCCCCAATCGAAGCGGGAAAAGAAAAAGGGCCGCTCAGCGAGCGGCCCTGTCTCTTTCACAAGCCGTACGGGATGCGCCTAGCGCGGCGCCATCACCATAACCATCAACCGGCCTTCAAGCTTAGGCTCGAATTCCACCTTTGCGGTGTCGGCGAAGTCTTCCTTGACCCGGTTCATGATCTCCATGCCGCGATCCTGGTGCGCCATTTCGCGCCCACGGAAACGCAGGGTGATCTTGACCTTGTCGCCAGCCTCGAAAAAGCGGTGCATGGCCTTGGTCTTCACCTGATAGTCATGCGTGTCGATATTCGGACGCATCTTGATCTCTTTGATCTCGACGGTCTTCTGCTTCTTCTTGGCTTCAGCTTTTTTCTTCTGTTCTTGGTATTTCAGCTTGCCGTAATCGACGATCTTGCACACGGGCGGGTCCGCATTCGGGGACACCTCCACCAGGTCCAGCCCGGCTTCCTGCGCTGCTTCCAGCGCGGCGTCCGTGGGCATAACACCTTGTTTTTCACCATTTTCGTCGATCAGGAGAACCCGCGGCACACGGATATCTCTGTTGATGCGTGGCCCTTCTTTCTTGGGCGGGGTCGCAACTTGCGGTCTACGGGCTATGGCCTTTTCTCCTTTGTGGCCGGCAAACTTAGTCGATTAATCCCTGTACGGCGCCTGTCGATCAACCCCTGAAGGTCGAAAAAGCACGGCAGCACATGCAAGGAGGCGCGCACTATGGTCATTTCAACACAATAGGCAAGCCCGGCTGTCGGTTCATGCGGCCACGACGCGCTCTTGGAACCCGCCTGCAAAACGCATGGCTTGCATCGCCTCTGCCGGTGTCACCTGCGCCAGGGTCGGGGCGTGCATCAGCACCACCGGAGCTGTTCCGCGCGGTGC
>JAAEZM010000018.1:0-33671 GCA_018222865.1 Alphaproteobacteria bacterium | reverse complement strand
GTGCCAGCAGGGTTGGATCTCCCACCTGGCCATACAGCGCCAAAGCCGGAGCACCGGAGGCGACGAGCACATGCAGGAGCGGGGTGTCCTCGCCGAAGACGAAGCGCGTGCGGCGCGCCAGGCCTGCCAGTTGTGGCAGTTTGGCCTTGCCGGTGATGTCCCTTGTTCCCGGCGCGACATGGGCGACATAGCGACCGATTTCCCGCGTATCCGGACCACCGACCAGGGCTGGCGTGATTCCGGCCTGCAGCAATTCATGGGCGAGATTCGCCCATCTCTCCTTCGGCCAGCGCAAAGCCGGCTTCACGTCTTCACCCGCCGGTGAAAGCAGGGCGAACGGGCCATTCAGACCGAAATACTCCGGATCAAGCATGCGGGACTTCTTGGCCAGGAAGTCGACCCAGGACGCATCCGGCGCCGGCGCGGCACCAAGCTCGAAATGTGTCGGCGACAATCCCAGGGCCGCATTCAAACGACCAGCCATTTCATCAACAGGATGCTGAAGCGATTTCGGGTCTGGCGACAGATCGATCCAGTCGCACTTGGAAAAGCGGAAGAGGCGCTTGAGCTTGCGGGCATCGCCATCGCCGACCAGATCATAGACACACACCGGGCCGGCGGCCTTGATCCGTTTATCGCGCGCCGAGAGCAGCGGGCGCGAATCCGGCACAGCATCAATCTCGATCGCATTGAAATACGGGCAGTGCTTCAGGAAGCTTTCGAAATCGGGCTTGGTCAAAAGCACGATACGGTCGCGCTTGTGCACACGCCGCAGGACTTCCGCGGTGGCCAGAAGACGCACGGTCGAGGTCAAATCGCCCCAATGTAGGACGTAGACAATATTACGCTGAGGTTCGCTCATGAGGGGGAGTTTAAAACTTCATTGTAAACACGCAATGTCGAAGCTTGCAGCTGACGTGTAGAAAAATGCTCACGGACATGACCGCGCGCCCGCGCTCCGATACGCGCCAGCGCATCAAACGGCATGGAAAGCGCGTCGCCGATCGCCCGGGCCAGTGCGGAGACATCGCCTGGCGGGACCCGCCAGCCGGTTTCGCCGTGCATGATGACCTCGCGCGCACCGCCATGGTCACAAGCGATCACCGGACATCCCATCGCCCCGGCCTCCGCGGCTGTCCGTCCGAAGGCTTCCGGCTCCACTGACGGGGTGAGCACCAGACGGCTCATCGATAAAACCGCGGGCATGTCGGAACAATGCCCCACAATGCGGACCAGATCGCCGAGCTCCTCTTTGACAATTAAATGCTCCAGCTCCGCGACATAGCCGTCGCGCCCCTGTGCATCACCGACAAGGACCAGCCTCGGCAGCGCATAGCCTTCACGCTTGAGCACACCATAGGCCCGCAAGGTCTCTCTCTGCCCTTTCCACGCGGTCAGACGGCCTGGAAGCAAGATGAACTTTTCCCCGGCAGGCAATTCCCAATCCGCTGCCAGCGCCATCCAGCGCGCCATGACATCCAGGCTCGGGTCAAACCGCTCAAGATCGACACCGCGGGGAATGACCCGGATCCTTTCTTTCGCAAACGGGTGCTGCTCGATCACGTGATCCTTGATGAAGTTGGAGTTGGCGATCACCCGCTCGCCACGTGCCATGAAGGAATTATACCAGCGCTTCAGCCCGGACCGGGCCTTATAAGTGCCATGATAGGTCGTGACGAAATGCGCCCCGGTGCGGTCGCAGGCCGCCTTCGCGCTCAGGGCCGGCGCCCTTGAACGCGCATGAACAATATCGACGCGCTCGGACTGGATCACACGCGCCAGACGCCCGACATTCTGCCAGGCGATGATCGGGTTTTTCGTGGCGACGGGCATTCGGACCAGCTCTGCGCCCAAAGATTGGAGTTCTGCCTCAAGACGCCCGCCCTCGCTTGCGACAAGCGCGCGCCCGCCGGCCTCGACAATCGCCTGAGCCACTTCAAGTGTCGTGCGTTCCGCGCCGCCAGCATCAAGTTGCGGGATGACTTGCAGAATATTCATGCGTGCTTCAGGTCCTTCGCCGGACACTTGCCGGAACAGCCGATCCATTCGCCCAAGCTTTTTTCATACCGGAAGATGGCTGACAATTCAGGCTGCGCTGTTGGCGCTGCATGTTAGTCTTAATATCCCCCCGTGACTTCCCCCATCTGGAGACGATATGCCCCGTCGCTTTCTCTTGCCGCTTTTCCTCGCACCGCTCGCTGTTTCTTCGCCCATACTGGCTCAGACCGATGTGCAACTCGCAGAAAGCCAGCGTTATCACGCTTGCCTGGAACGCGCTGAAGAGGATGGCTATGAGGCGCTGGAAGATGCCTTGACCTGGCGCAATGATGGCGGCGGCTGGCCGGCAGAGCATTGCCATGCCCGCAGCCTCGCTCAACTGGGTGAAGCGCAGGCCGCGGCCCATATCCTGGAAGACCTCGCCTCGCTTCAGCGCGCAGGCATGCTGGATTTTGAACGCGTTGCGCTTTGGCTGGAGGCCAGTGAAATCCTCCTGGAGATCGAAGCGTTCGAGGATGCCGCCGCCAATCTCAATGCCGCGCTCGCCCTGGCGCCCGACCACCGCGAAGCACTGTTTGCGCGCGCCCGCGCCCATGCAGGACTTGGCGATTGGCAAGCGGTCGCCGAGGATGCCCGACAGCTCAGTGAAATCGACCAGGCACATACACCCGCCTTGCGCTTGCTGGCGGAAGCCTCACTGGAATTGGGAGCGCTTGAGGATGCGCGCCGCGCCATCATGAGCGCCCTGCAGCTTGAGCCTCGCGATATCGACACGCTCGTACTGCGCGGACGGATCAATGAAGCCCAGCGTCTCGCCGGAAGCTAGGACGCTTCAGCGTAGTCTTCCTCGTCATCGCCGTAATCAGGATTACAGACGATGACTTGGTTGCGACCACTCTGCTTGGCGTAGTAGAGCGCCTCGTCAGCGGCCTGGAGAACTGTCTCCGGGCTATCCTGGCCCAGAAGTTCGCAGACATTGGACACACCCATTGATCCGGTGACATTCACCTTGCCCCCGCAGGGCAGATCAATCGTGCGCTGCTCGAGGGCAGACCGGATTTGTTCGGAAATCTCTGCTGCATCGACCAGGTCGGTCTCTTGCAGCAAGATTGCGAACTCCTCACCCCCAAGACGGCCCAGCATATCCTTGGGGCGCAGGCAGGACTGGATCGCCTTGACCGTCTCGATCAGGACTTTATCGCCAGCCGCATGGCCGTAAGTGTCATTGACCTTCTTGAAGTGGTCGAGGTCCAGCATGATCACGGAGGTCTCGGCGCCATGGCGCGAGGACCGCTCCACTTCCATCTCCAGATATTGCATGAAGGCACGGCGATTGGAGCTGCCCGTCAAACTGTCTGTTTCAGCCAGACGGCGGAATTGCTTCTGCATGCGCACCAGGCGTGACGCCGCACGCAGCCGTGCGCGCAACTCCGTCATATTGACCGGCTTGCGGATGAAGTCATCCGCGCCCGCATCCAGCGATTCTTCCAGACGACTTTCATCACCTGAAGCGGTCACGATAATCGTATAGGTGGACTCCGTCTCGGCATTACCCTTGAGCGACCAGCACGCTTCGAGCCCATTAATCTCACCCACCTCAATCCCGGTCAGGAAGATATCCACCGGCATGAGACGCATAATATCCAGCGCTTCTTCGGAGTTATTGGCTGTTTGAACCTCAAAGCCCGCATCGCTGACCGCTTTCGATAAAATCCGCAATTGCACCTGACTGCTTTCGCAGATCATGACCGTAATCGGTGAACTGTGGGTCTCAGTATCGAAGGTCTTGTGTTCTGAAGCCATGGGCCGGGGTCACTCTTTCGCTCAACAGGCAGCTGAAATACCGTGTTGTTGCGAAACGTAGCTAAAGAGACTTTGGAAATTGATAACGCGCGAGAAATAAATCGCTAATCTTCTCAATCGCGCCATTCCAAAGCGACTTCGGCGTCACTTTCCGCGGCCTCGCGGCGTCCGCGTTCAGCATCAAACCGGGCCGGATCAAGCTGCGAAAGCGCCCAGATCGCCGCGCCACGAACGCTGCTCGCCTCATCATCCAGTCGCTCCAGCACATCATCAATCAGCGATGGATCATTGGAGTTGCCGATCGCAATCAACACATTGCGCACGAAGCGATCACGGCCGATCCGCTTGACCGGCGACGCGGTGAACACCTCACGGAACTCACCATCATCAAGGCTGACCAGCTCGGCGAGAAGCGGACCTTTCAGTTCGGGTCGCGGATGAAACGCCATTTCCTCGGTGACCGCCGCGAACTTGTTCCAGGGGCAAATCGCCAGACAGTCATCGCAGCCATAGATGCGATTGCCCATCGGCTTGCGAAATTCCAGCGGGATCGCCCCCTTATGCTCAATCGTGAGATAGGAGATGCAACGCCGCGCATCGAGCTGATAGGGCGACGGAAAGGCTTTGGTCGGACAGATATCCAGGCAGGCCTGGCAAGAGCCACAATGATCCACTTCCGGCGCATCCGGTTCGAGCGCAGCGGTGGTCAGCATGACCCCCAAAAACAGCCAGGAGCCGTATTCGCGATTGACCAGATTGGTATGCTTGCCCTGCCAGCCCATACCCGCCTTCTCAGCCAGCGGCTTTTCCATCAAGGGCGCTGTATCGACGAAGACCTTCACCTCTTCGCCCGTCTGCGCGACGAATTCGCGGGCAAAACGCTTGAGCCGTTTCTTTATCAGATCGTGATAATCCGCGTTCTGGGCGTAAACGGAGATAACCGCTTCACTCCTGCGCTCCAAGGCGCCCAGCGGATCATGATCGGGCCCGTAATTGAGGCCGAAGACGACGGCTGATTTCGCATCCGGCCACATATGGGTGGGATGTTTCCGGCGCTCCAGCGTTTCTTCCATCCAGGCCATGGAGCCGTGATGGCCGTTCTCAACGAACGCCTCTAGCCGCTCTGACGCTGCCCACGCCTCATCGGCCCGACAAATCCGCACGGTCGAGAAGCCGATATCCTGGGCAAGGGTTTTAAGATCGTCCGGCGTCATGACGGGGGCTATTAGAAATCCAGATCCGCATAGTGCGCAGAAGGGTTGATGCCCGGCAATTTATCTTCAAGCAGACCACGGAAGGCGGGCCGGCATTTGACGCGCTGATACCAGTGCTTCACGCCTTCAAAATCATCCCAGGGAACCTCCCCCAGATAATCCAGACAGGATAGATGCGCCGCCGCGGCGATGTCTGCGAGCGTGTAGCGCGGCCCGGCCAGGCCATCACGCGTCTCCAGAAGCCAGGCGATGTGGTCGAGATGCCAGCGAAGATGCTCTCGCCCCTCCCGCATGGCCTGCGGGTCAGGTGAACCGAGACCCTGAACGGGTTTCTCCAGCTTTTCATGCAGGAGATAGGCGTTCACCTCGCCGTCAAACTTGCGGTCAAACCAGTCCACGAGCCGGCGCGCTTCGGCGCGCTCCGCTGGCCCGCCCGGCAGAAGACAGGGCGAGGGCGTGGTCTCTTCCAGATATTCCGCAATGGCGCGCGCTTCGATCACCGTGCGTGCCACCCCGCCGCTATCATCCTCGAGAACCGGTGTCATGCCTGACGGGTTGAGCGCCAGGAATGCCTCCGGTCGCTCCCAGGGATTGACGCTTTGGAGCGTGTAGCGGATCGATTTTTCGTCGAGTATCAGCCGGATCTGCCGTGAGAACGGCTCAAGCGGCCAGTGATGAAGCAAGCGCATAAAGAGTCGCTAGCAGACTTCCCGGCGAAAATCAGCCATAGCGACATGAATGATCAATGATCTTCACTGCTTTCCTCACCCTGGAAGAACGCGCTTCCATGCGGCTCCGCCGCGCCGTGCGGATCTGCATGGATGAGAATGTCTGCGGCGGGATAGACCTCCAGCAGGCGCTTTTCCCCCTCCACCAAGATGTGATGGGCGTCCGCCAGGCTCATATCCGGCGGCAAGGCCATATGAAACTGGATATGGACCAAGGGTCCGGACGCTCGGGTCCGCATATCGTGCATATTGATGATCCGCGGGTCCTGCAGGACGAGGTCGCGGATCTGCTCGCGTTCCTCTTCGGGCAATTCGCGGTCCATCAACTGGTCCGCCGCACGCTTGGCCACTTCCCAGGCGGTCCACCCCAACCAGGCGGCGACGGCCAGGGCTGCTATCCCGTCGAGGCGTTCAAGCCCGGCAAAGGCAGAGCCAACAATCCCGACAATAACGGCCGCATTGGCGCCGAGGTCGGAAAAATAGTGAGCCCGATCGCCTTCCACTGCGACCGAGCCGGTCTCTTTCAAGGCACGCGACTGGATAAGGATCAGGCCCAGGGTGAGCGCAATCGAGAGCCCCATCACCCCCAGCGCCAGCCCAGACTGCTCAATCGGTTCCGGATTGAGCGTGTGAGCGATGCCCTCGCGCAGCAAGAGGGCTGCGGATACCGCCACTAAAATCGCCTGAAGAATGCTTGCAAAGGCCTCCGCCTTGCCATGCCCATAGCGATGCTCATCATCGGCGGGCTCAGCTGCATAGCGCACAGCGAAGAAGACGGTAAGCGACGCCGTCAGATCGAGAAAACTGTCCGCCAGGGAGGCCAGCAGCGCCACCGAACCGGACATCCACCAGACAATCGCCTTTGTGACGACAAGAATCGTGGCGACGGCCACGGAGGCTGTCGTCGCGGCACCGGTAATCGCCTTGGCCTTTTGCGGCTCCAGCCGTCCCGGCCCGCCGCCATGTGCGTGATCGTGTGGCATGATCACCTCCTGCCTTGCTTAAAGCCGCGCCGACCGGGCCGGTCAATGCGACGCTCAGTCCTGACTGCAACCGTTCAGGCAAGCCTCGATCCAGTTCAGCGCCCGGCGCTGATCAATCGCGCGGGCGATGCGGATGGAATTCCCCGCGTCCGAGATGATCAAGCGACCCGGAAATGACCCCTGATCATCGAGCATCAGGGGCAAGGTCTCAAACCGCATCAAGTCCGGCTTCGCCAAGGCAGCGACGGCGAGCCCATCATGCGGATAACAGCCATCAATGCCCTCATTCGCCTTATAGGCATCCATATAATGCTGGTGAGCCCGTCGCAGGAATTGGCCAAGCCGGTCGGGGCTTGAACGAAGCATTTGCGCCAGCCGAGCGCGCCGCAGGACCACGTGTCGGCAGGCATCAAGCGGCATGATGGTCAGGTTTCTTGCCTGCTCAAGCACATGGCGGGCAGCGCGCAGATCCGACCCGAAATTGAATTCCTGCCCATTGCGCCGCACCCAGGGCACGCTCATGCTTCCGCCCATGACAATGATCGCGCCCAGCTTTGCAAAATCCTGCGGGGCTTGCTGCAGGGCGTGGGCGAGATTGGTCAAAGGCCCAAGCGCAATGATCGCCCCGCCTGGCCCAATTCGGCGGGCAAAACGGGCCATTGCCTCTGCCGCCCCATCCAGCCCGCTTTCAGTGACAACATGGTCTTCATAGTCCAGCCGGTGCTCAGCGCTGGCACCGCCCACACCATCCTCACCATGGATTTGCCGCGCATGCGACCAATGCCCTTCGCTCGGGCCGTCAGCCCCCACCAGGATGGGACAAAGATCAGCCTGGGCGAGACGCTGGACAAGCGCGGCATTGCGCGCCGCCTTGCGCGGGGCGACATTGCCATAGACCGTGCTGATACCGCTCAGGCTCAGGCCCGGATCGCGATAGGCACAGGCCAGGGCAAGGACATCATCCACCCCGCCGTCCGTATCAATCCAGATTTTTGCAATCCGCTGTGCCATTGCGCTCTGGCCATCCCTGTCAAAACGGGAAAGGATTGCGATGCATCAATCCGGTGAGCAAGTCCATGTCTCTGATCCACCTCGTCGTTCTCGCGCTCGTCCAGGGCATCACGGAGTTCTTGCCGATCTCCTCCTCTGCGCATCTGATTTTGGCGCCCGAGGCCATGGGCACGCAGGATCAGGGCCCGCTGATTGATGTCATGGCTCATGCCGGATCATTGCTGGCTGTCCTGGTCTATTTCTGGCGCGATATCCGCGATGTGGTGATTGGCAAGTTCGCGCTGATCACCGGCAAGATCACGCCGGGGGGCCGTCTCGCGCTACTGGTCGCGATCTCTTTGCCACCAGTCATCATCGTGGCGGGGGGACTTTATGTGACCGGGCTGGTTGATGCCTTGCGCTCACCCCTGGTTATTGCGCTGGCGACCTTGATATTTGCCCTGCCGCTCTGGCTGGCCGACCGGTATGGCGCGCAGACCAAGACCACACAAAACATGAGTTTTCGCGATGCCGCCCTGATCGGAGTGGCTCAGCTCTTCGCCCTGATCCCTGGTGCATCGCGGTCTGGCGTCACGATGACGGCAGGCCGCGCGCTTGGCCTTACCCGACCGGAAAGCGCACGTTTTTCGATGCTGATGGCGATACCGGTGATCGCGGCCTTCGGCCTGATCTCCGCCATCGAACTGGCAAGCGGCAGTGCTGCAGAGGCCAACCTTCAAGCCGGGCTGATCGTGGCCGGACTGTCATTCCTCGCGGCCTGGGCCGCGATTGCAGTGCTGATGAAGCTGGTCGACAAGATCGGCTTCCTGCCCTTCGTCCTTTACCGGCTGGCACTGGGCGTGGGGCTTTTGGTCTGGATCTTTATCTGAGGGTTTCAGCCTTTAGGCTTCACGCTCGTGAAACTGACCATGGCGGCGATAGCGCACCAGATAGGTCGGCACGATGGCCTCAACCGTCTCCGGCGAAACGCCCAGGGCGTCGAGCCCTTTCGCATCATCCGCCACCACCTTGTCACGCTGAAGCTGGATCAGCTGATCACGGGTCAGGAGCGGCTGAACGAAAGGCAGAATGGCAGCAAGCTCAAACAGGGTTGCCATCACTGTACCGATCGCGAAAGGCAGCGGCACCAGGAAGCGCGGACGGTCGGTTTCTTCCAGGATGAAGGCCATCAGCTCCTTGAAGGTGTAGACACCCGGACCGCCGAGCTCATACGTCTCGCCGCGCGCTTCATCGCTCTCAATGGATTTCAGAGCCGCTTCAGCCACATCACCGGCAAAGACCGGCTGGAAGCGTGTCTTGCCGCCGCCGAAGAGCGGCAGGGCCGGCGCGAAGCGCGCCATGGAGCCAAACATGTTGAAGAAGCCGTCATCCGTACCGAAGACGATGGACGGACGCAAAATCGTCGCTGTCGGGATGGCCGCCTTAACCGCCGCTTCGCCAGCCGCCTTGGACTGGGCATAGCGCGAGGGGCTGTCGGCATCGGCGCCGATCGCTGAAACCTGGATGAAGCGCTCAATCCCGGCGCCAGCGGCAGCTTCCGCAACGGCTTTGGCGCCTGCAGCGTGGAGGCTGGAGAAGTTCTGACGACCGCTCTCGGCAAGAACGCCAACCAGATTGATGACGCCGCTGGCGCCTTCAACCGCGCGCTCTACAGAGCTGGCGACGCGAATATTGGCCTGTACGAGCTGGACCTGTCCGACCACGCCCATGACCCGCAGATCCTGCGCAAGATGCGGACGGCGAGACGCGACGCGGACGCGATAACCCGCCTTGGCGAGCGCACGAACAATATGACGGCCTAGAAAGCCGGAACCGCCAAAAACTGTGATGATTTCATCGCGAAGCATGAGGGGCTCCCTCGGATAGGTCCAAAGCGAAGATCGGTGTTAGCAGCGGTAGACCAAAAAAATCGCGCTCTGTCCATGCGGTGATGCGCCTCGTCATTCGCGCTACCCGCCGGTCTCGTCCTGAGCATAGCGCGCGGGGAAGCTGATTGAGGTGGACAGGATGAGCCAGCGCCCCGCCTCCCGCACCAGAAGGGCCGTGCCTGAATAGTGCACAATGCGCAGCCCGCCATCGACCTGCCGAATGGTCTCTATGGCGTTATAATCAATGATCGCATGATCGCCGTGCACGCTCAGCCGGACAGGCTCGAGCTGATAATCCTCGACCTCATTGCCGCTGCCCACATAATCACGCACGTCCGCCATATGGGGTGCACGATCACGGGCGGTCTCATTGCCGGCGAACCAGACCGTCCAATCAGGGTGGAAGTTGCGCTCCCAGGCTTCGAAATCCTCCCCGATGCCTACCGGCCCGCGCCCCATGATCGCAAGAATGGCAGCCCGGTCCTCGGCTTCATTACTGTGGGCCGTATTACTTTGGGCCGTCGCCGCAAATGGGCCCGCCAGCATGGCCATTAGGCTAAGACACAAAACCAGACATAAATCACGTCGCATAAGGTTCTCCTGCTAGGAAATTGGCGCTGTGTATACACGCACGCGTGCGAACGTCGCCTGAAGACTTGGTCATCTCAATCACAAGAACGAGACCCGCACCGCAAATAGGGATAGAAGCGCTGCAGGCGATTCAGGCCATGCTGCTTGATCTGCGTTGACAGGGCGCACGCGCTTCTTTACGTACCCCGCTCCTGACACCTGCCCAGGTGGCGGAATTGGTAGACGCGCTAGCTTCAGGTGCTAGTGTCCGTATGGACGTGGAGGTTCGAGTCCTCTCCTGGGCACCATTTCCTTCTCACATTCTGCTTCAATCGCTTTGCTGAACGCCCCTGCCGACTGGTTCTGGTGCTCTGAGCCTTTGTATCAGTGCTCTGCCGAGAGTGGCCGGGCGAAGGACCGGATCCACCATTGCACGAAACGGTATCGTCCATCCGGCGTTGTAGCGATTCTGAAGCGAAACCAGCGGCCTGTGTCTGAAATTCCGATATAGAACTCCCCGCCTTCATGATGGAGCCGATACCTCACACCGCGGTTCAGGAGGAAGATATCCTCCCCTTGCTCGAAGATGCGGATGGTCGGCAGGTCGTCACGCTGCAGGTAAACGCCCAGCAGATCCGCCGCCGCCTCACGAGCGAGCGGCTCCAGCCCTTCTGGCCCGGGCCGTTGCTCCGCCGTCTCCAACTCGGCGAATTGGGAAGCGATAAGATAGAGCACATGCATTCGGTCCAGCGCCTCGCCATTGCTGAACAGAACAACGCCAAGATCGAGTTCGGGCAGGATCAGAACATTGGATGCATAGCCGGGCATGCCACCCGTGTGAAAGAGCGCCGGCTGACCGTGGAATTGCCCGATCATCAGCCCGTAGGAATAGGAATATGATGTGACCAATTGCGCTGGCGGGATCTGTGGCGTGTTCATCATGCTCGCAGCACCCTCGCCCCAGATCTCAGCCTCCTGGAACTGCCCGCCATCCAGGAAAGCTACCAGGAAGTTTGCATAATCCAGCACTGTCGAAAACAGCGTGCCCGATGGCCTCGCAGACAGGCCATTCTCCGCGGGGGGAACCACCTCCAGATTGCCGTCCTGATCGCGATGCCCAATGGCGAGGCCGATATCCTGGGCACGGCTGAGTGAAAAGGTTGATCGGTTCATTTGCAGGGGCTCGAACAAGAGGTCAGCCATTGCCTCCTCAAAAGGCATTTCAGTGACCGCCTCCAAAACCGCCCCGGCCAGCGCATAGCCGGGGTTTGAGTAGGAAAAACTGGCCCCGGGCGAAACATAGACAAAACTGTTGTCCAGGCTGCGAGCGTATTCGGCCAGCGTCATATCGTGGGGCGTCGTATGCTCGACACTCGTATCGAGGATTCCGCTTATATGATTGAGCAGCTGATGCGTTGTGATGTGCGATATCGCCGGATCAAGGCCGGAGAGGTAGTTCGAGATCGGAGCATGAAGATCCAGACGTCCCTGTTCATGCAGGCGAACGAGGGCAAGCCCGACCATCATTTTCAAGGTCGAGGCCGAACGGAATGCATGGCGCGGCGTCAACTGCTCTTCACCACCGGCCTGTGTTGCACCAAAGCCGGCCGCATAGATGACCTCACTTCCGCGCACGACCGCAATCGCGGCCCCCGGCACACGCCCGGAGCGGATTTCCCCCTCCATGTAGCTGCTAAGTTCACCCGGATCGAATTGCGGCTCTTCGGCGGACGCCGTTAGAGTGAACAGGAATGCCAGAGCCGGGGTTAGCAAATTTAGTAGTCGCATTTCAAAGCCTTTTCTCGCGTCGTATCCTCGGCAGTTACTGGCGGGGCTGCGGAGCGGCGCAATGCGTTTGCAGTGAAACGGGCTGATTTTGCAGCGAAACGAGAGGCAGATGACGGGCGACTTTCTCCAATCATCAATCAGAGGCCTACTGGCGCGCATCCGGCAGCATCCGGTCTGGCCGTTTGGCGCGAGCCTAGTGATCCTGTGCGCGCTCCAATGGGCCTATCTCACGCAGATCGGCATGATGAATGGACAAAGCCTGAGCACATTTCAGGCAGGCCTCATCGCGCTGTGTCACTGGCTGCCCTATTTACCCGCCTATTATGCTGTCCACGCCGTTTTTGAATGGGGACCAAAGAATGCGCCCATGCGGATTGGGTCAGGACTCATCCTGTTCGCAGGTTTATTGTCAGGCTTGGCGCTCTGGCAAACAGTCTCCATCTTGACCATTGTGCCCTCCGGTCATGCCTTTACGACCCTTTTCAACGCACATCTGCGCACCGGACTGCTGCAAGATGCGATTGGCCTGGCCACAATCTTCTTTCTGGACCATCTCAAGCGCCGCCCCGGACCACGCAAGGCGATGCCGAAGATTGAGATCAAAGACGGTGCCAGGACGCGCCAGATCTCCAGCGCAGACATCCTCTTTATTGAGGCAGAGGATTACTACATACGCGTCCACACGCTTGAAAAGTCATGGCTATTGAGACGCCCACTCTATGAAATGCTCGCACGCCTCGAAGCCTTCGGCTGTATGCGCGTCAGCCGCTCCGCTATTGTTTTTGTCAAACAGATTCAAGCCTTAACCCGTGATGAGACAGGCAGGCTTGTCGCTGAGTTTGCGAATGGTCGGCCTGTTACGGTGGGAAAAGCCTATCGCAAGGCTCTAAAAGAGGCCTGGAGCGCCCAACAGGTCACTACATACGAATAGCGCCCGACTGTGAAATCACAGCCGGGCGCCAGATCGCATCTTTGAATGTCGGTCAAAGATGCGGGGGTTCTTTCAAGGCGTTTACGAACCGGTACCAGCCGTCGCGCCGGCCATGCGGCGGAACTGGAATGTGCCGGACGTGCCGGGTGCGAATTGCGCCTGACAATAACCGTCAGCGGTGACGGTGAACGGGCAGTCAAAGACGCTATGGCGCGTTTGCATCGAAACCATCAGCGCGCCATTTTCCGGCACATCATAGCTGCAGCTACCGCTGACAGCGTCAGCGACCACGATGCGACCGGTATCGCGAGCGCCGCGACCGCGTTCACGTGCATTGATGAGATCGCCATCATCCTGGCCAACCTCACAGCTCACGGACCAGCTGCGCTCCCCGTAGAGTTCGAAAACAGCGGTGTCACGACCGCCGGATTGTGCGTTTGCAACGCCGGACAGCAGAATAGCCCCAGCGAGGGATGCGGCGATCATGGTGTTCTGGTTTTTCATGTCTCACCCTTCCTTTTTTAAACAGGTGTCATTGGTTTATGACACTTATGTTACAGAAGGGTTGAAGGTTGTAAAGTCTGTGTACTGATTATTTTTATGAGGCATTTATTTCGGTTTTTATCATTTTATTTCTGTAGCTTAATAAACTTTTGGGCAATACCCGTATTATCATTGTTAGGACTTTCTTCAGTTTGACCCCCTTTCTGAGACCGTCACATTTCGTCCGCCACGCGACCGAAACAGAGTCTGACTGAGCCGTTGCCCGAAAGGCCATGCAGCGCTAGGACGCTTAAAACAGCAGGAAGACATGATGACCGTTCACTATCACCGCGGCGATCTGCCGAGCGATGTCAATCTGGGCGCCCTGGTCGCGATCGACACGGAAACCCTGGGCCTCTCACTGACACGGGACAAGCTTTGCGTGGTTCAGCTCTCATCGGGTGATGGCGATGCCCATATCGTCCAGCTCGACCGGTCAAGTTATGACTGCCCGAATCTGAAAACCTTGCTGGCCGATCCCGGGACCGAGAAGATTCTCCACTTCGCCCGCTTTGATGTTGCGATGATCAAGACTTATCTCGGCGTCACCCTCGCGCCCGTCTTTTGCACCAAGATCGCCTCCAAGCTCTCACGCACATATACGGATCGTCATGGCCTCAAGGATGTGACCCGCGAACTCGTGGGCGCAGACATGAACAAGCAACAGCAGAGCTCTGACTGGGGTGCCGATACGCTGAGCCAGGCCCAGCTCGACTACGCCGCATCAGACGTTCTTCATCTGCACGAACTTCGCGCAAAGCTGACAAGCATGCTCGAGCGCGAGGGGCGTATGGAGATGGCGAAAGCCTGCTTTGACTTCCTGCCGACACGTGCTGATCTCGACCTTGCCGGCTGGCCGGAAACCGACATCTTCGCACATTCATAACAAGCACCGCCTTGAAATGGCCCGTAAAGGCTGATTTTACTGCGGGCATCGCCCTCTGGCCCCAACGAGTTTTCTCTGCATGAGTGCACCCGCCGCAGCCGGTCTTGAAGCACTGAAACCCGCCGCTCATGGCAGCTGGGAGCCGCGGCGCGTTCTGACCCTGGAATCAGCCCGGAAGCGCACCGCCTTTGTGCGCGGCCTGCGCATCGTCTTCACCATCGCGGCGCTGGCCCTGACGACAACCGTGTTTGTCCAGCTCTTGATGACGGCGCTTCAGCCCGATGATGCGCCGGAGGAAGTCGTGGGCACGGATGTGCGCATGATCAACCCGCGCTTCACCGGCCGCGATGAAAACCTGACGCCTTATCTGCTCACGGCTGACAGCGCTGTGCGCCGCCGCGATAGCGATGTCGGTTTGACCGATCTGGAGCGGCCGCGGCTGAACTATAATTTCCTTGCCGAGACCGAAGAGGCGACCAGCGTTCTGGCAGAAACCGGCGTGTTTGATCCCACCAATCGTATTCTACAACTTGATACGGATGTGAATTTCGCCACGGATACAGGCTATTCCTTTGAAACCACGACAGCGCAGATCCATTTGCGAGACGAGCGCGTTGTCGGTGAAGAACCCGTGGATGGAACAGGCCCTGTCGGGCGCATCCGCTCTGACCGGTTTGAGATCCGCGATGGCGGCGATCATGTGATTTTTGAAGGACGAGTCCGCGCTCGTATCGTACAAGACCGAACGCGCCCTGATGCTCTTGAAGGAGAAAACTGATGCGTGCCCCGTTGCTTCCTTTGGCGCTCCTTTGCCTGACCCTTGGTGCGCTTGCGGCACCTGCATCCGCCCAAATCGGGGATTCCGGCTTACCGCTCGATATTGAAGCGGATCATGTCGATGTCCTGGATGCAGAAAAACGCATCGTCTGGCGCGGCAATGTGCGTGCGAACCAGGGCACATCCAGCCTTCACGCCCAGCGCATCGAAGTCTTTTACACCGGCACGGGTGAGGAAGACGGATCGACCGGCGGCTGGGGCGATATTGAACGCATCGAAGCCTATGATGAGGTCCTCTATATAACCCCGGCCCAGCGCGCCCGCGGCGATCAGGGCGTTTACCGCCTGGCCGAGGAGACCATCACGCTGACCGGCGAAGTCTGGATCACCCAGGGCGGCAATACGATTGCGACGAATTATTTCGTGACAGACCTGGTCTCCGGCGATTCCAGCTTTGGCCAACAAGGCGATGGTGAACGCGTCCGCGCCGTCCTCATTCCGGAAGGCGATGGCGAAGAGCCGTCCAACTGATAAAGAGAGCCCGCACACCTCATGGCTAGTCTCGACACCCTTGCCGGCGACAGCGAAACCGCTGCCAACCCTCAGGCCAGTTCCGGCCTTGTGGTCGATAAAATCGGGAAATCCTATGCCAAGCGCCCCGTTGTCAAAGGGGTGTCCACCTCCTTGCAGCGCGGTGAGGTCGTCGGCCTGCTCGGACCCAATGGTGCGGGCAAGACCACGTGTTTCTACATGATTACCGGGCTCGTCGAGGCCGATTACGGCCGCATCATGCTCGATGGTGAGGACATTACCCGCCTGCCCATGTATCAGCGCGCACGCCTGGGCATCGGCTATCTCCCGCAGGAAAAGTCCATCTTCCACGGCATGAATGTTGAGGAAAACATTCTCGCCGTTGCCGAGATCGTCGAGAAGGACAAGACCAAGCGCTCCGAACTGGTTGAGCAATTACTGGAAGAATTGCGGATTTCGCATCTGCGCACGGCCCGCGCCCCCTCTTTGTCCGGCGGTGAGCGTCGCCGGGTGGAAATCGCACGCGCCCTCGCGACTCGCCCCTCTTTCATGTTGCTCGACGAGCCTTTTGCCGGAATCGATCCGCTGGCGATCGCTGATATTCGTGAGCTGATCCGTTTTTTGAGGGATCGCGGAATCGGCATTTTGATCACCGATCACAATGTCCGCGAAACCCTGGAAATCACTGATCGCGCTACGATTATCTATGAAGGTGAGGTCTTGTTCGAAGGCTCTCCTGACGAGATCCGCTCCGACCCGGATGTGAAGCGCGTTTATCTCGGGGAAAGCTTTTCCTGATTAACCTCTGCAAGAACCTTACCAAGCAGAGGCGTACATGGCTGGATTGATGCAAAAGCTGGATATGCGCCAGGGCCAGTCCCTGGTGATGACACCCCAGCTCCAACAGGCCATCAAACTGTTGCAACTCTCCAATGTGGAGCTGGCGGAGTTCGTCGAAGGCGAACTGGAGCGTAATCCCTTGCTGGAGCGTGATGAAGGCGGTGAAACGCCCCAGTCCGCGGAAGACACCAGCACGGGCGATGGCGAGCCTCGTGAGCTCGAACTCTCGACCCCCTCGGCTGATGCCAATGATTCGCTCGATGCTGATTCGGACATGATCCATTCCGATGATTCGCGCTCGGACATGATGGAGAGCTCGCCTGCCCCGGCAGCCGATGCCGTTGGCGCCGGAGCGTCAAACTGGACGCCGGGAAGTGGCGGCGGCGGTGGTGACGAGGATTATGACGCGATCGCCAATTCCACGCGTGAAATCTCACTGGCCGAGCATCTGCATGACCAGTTGGCCACAGCGACGGCCGACCCGATTGATCGCATGATCGGGGCGCACCTGATCGATCTGGCGGATGAGGACGGCTATCTGCGCACGGATCTGGAGGAGGTTTCGACCCGGCTTGGTCTGGAGCGCGCCCGCGTTGAAGCGGTGCTGGAACTGACCCAGTCGTTCGAGCCGGCCGGTGTCATGGCGCGCGATCTCTCGGAGTGCCTGGCGCTGCAATTGCGCGAAAAAGACCGCCTTGATCCCGCCATGGCGGCCCTGCTCGACAATCTCGAGCGCCTGGCCAAGCATGATTATGAAGTCCTCAAGGATGTGTGCGGCGTGGACGGCGATGATCTGCGCGACATGATCATGGAAATCCGCGATCTGACGCCGAAGCCGGGCCTGGCTTTCGGAGCAGACTCAGCCCGGGCTGTAGAGCCGGATGTGTTTATCCGTCAGTCTCCGGAAGGCGGCTGGCAGGTTGAGCTCAACTCGGAAACCCTGCCGCGTGTTCTGGTCAATAACCGCTATTACAATGAGATCCATGCGGTGGCGCGGAGTGAAAGCGAGAAAAGCTTCATCACCGAATGCAGCCAGAATGCGAGCTGGCTGGTCAAAAGCCTGGATCAACGCGCGCGGACCATTTTGAAAGTTGCCAGCGAGATCGTCCGTCAGCAGGACATGTTCCTGGCTCATGGCGTGGCTTATCTGCGGCCCCTGAACCTGAAAACCGTCGCCGATGCGATCAGCATGCATGAGTCGACAGTCAGCCGGGTGACGTCAAATAAGTTTGTTTCCACACCTCGTGGCATGTTCGAGCTGAAATATTTCTTCACCTCGGCCATTCCGTCTGCCGGGGGCGGGGAAGCCCACTCTGCCGAGGCTGTCCGCTATCGGATCAAGCATCTGATCGAGCAGGAAAGTGCTGATTCCGTGCTGTCCGACGACAAGCTTGTCGAACTTTTACGGGCAGAGGGTATTGAAATCGCACGCCGTACTGTGGCCAAATACCGGGAGGCGCTTAACATCCCTTCTTCGGTCCAGCGCCGTCGCATCCTAAAGCGCGCCGGATAGGGAACGCGATCTCGCGTGCGCCTGCGCAGAGATTTGGCGGGATGCCAAAGACCTTAGCTTTACCCGGATAAGGTCATTGACTCATGACCCTCTGCGCGAATAGGTTCCGCCCGCTTTCCGGGGAGGGGCGGAGCAGTTCGAAAACGCCTCACAGGCTGGTGAATGGCCAGCGGGAAGGAGCGCATGCACACTCAAGTTGTCAGCAAAGGCATCGACGTCAGCGACGCACTGCGGGAGCAAATCCTCGGTCGTGTCGAGGATGGGGTTTCCAAATACTTCAACCGTCCAGGCGAATGCTATGTTGCAATCTCGCGGGAAGGGGTCGGCTTCCGTGTCGATTGTTCCCTGCATCTGCCCTCAGGAATGATGCTGCAAGCGCATGGTGAAGCCGATGACGCCTATAAGGCGGCTGACGAAACCATGATCCGCCTCGAAAAGCGCCTGCGCCGTTACAAGCGCAAGCTGAAGAACCACCATGCGGATCACAAATCCGCTCTCCCGGCTGAGAATCTGCCTTTCGTCGTGCTTCAGGGCGCGCGTGAGGCCTGGTCGGATGAGGATATTGATGATGAGACGGGCGATGCGGGCAATGAAGCCGCTCCCGAACCCATCGTCATCGCCGAAAAACCGGGCGAAATGCGCACAATGACAGTCGGAATGGCGTCATTGGAGCTCGATGCCGCAGATTCGCCTTTTATCATCTTCAAGAATGCGGCAAACGGCAGCCTGAACATTGTCTACAGGCGGCCGGACGGGAATATCGGCTGGGTCGATCCATCCCGTGCTGCCCAAACACAGACCGCCTAAAGGGTCCGAAAAGTACGTTATGGCGTTAAGCGATTTGATTCCCGGCAATGGGGTGGCCGTCGAACTCGGTGCCTCCAGCCGCAAGCAAGTCTTGCAATCCATTGCAGAGCTGGCCGCAGATGCGACCGGCCTGAATGCCCGCGTGATTTTTGATGCCGTTCTCCAGCGCGAACGCCTGGGCTCGACCGGTGTCGGACAAGGCGTGGCCATTCCGCATGCCCGGCTTGCCGGGATCAATCATGTCCAGGGTTTCTTTGCGCGCCTGCGCACCCCGGTGGACTTTGAGTCCATTGATGGACGCCCGGCGGATCTGGTTTTCCTCTTGCTGGCGCCGAAGGATTCCGGTGCAGAGCATTTGAAGGCCCTGGCCCGCGTATCCCGCCTCTTCCGGCGGGAAGATATCCGCCAGCGCCTGCGTGCGGCACCGGATGTCGACGCGATCCATGCCATCCTGGCCGGCGAACCGAAATCCGACGCGGCATAACGCGCCATCACAGTATCAAGCAAAGAAAAACCCCGCCGGAAACGGCGGGGTTTTGACTTGGTGGAGCTAAGCGGAATCGAACCGCTGACCTCTTGAATGCCATTCAAGCGCTCTCCCAACTGAGCTATAGCCCCGAAACTCGGGTCGCGTCCGCGCCAAAACGCCGAAGCGAGAGGCGCGGAAACTAGTCCCGGAACGGGCCGGGATCAAGCCTGCATTACGCGCAAACTGCAGCGCTTACAGGTCTTCTTCCTTATCGATGTTGAAGTCGCCGAAATCCTCGTCGTCTTCCTCATCGATCAGAACAGTGGTGTTGTCGTCCTCATCATCACCATCGATTTCGTCTTCCTCGAAATCGTCGGCGATATCGTCGCTGAGGCCAGAGCCTTCACCATTATCATCATCATCGTCATCATCGCTGTCCGGCAATTGCTCGGCAGCAACATCCACTTCCGGCGTGTCGTCAGCTTCATCCTCGAAACCGTCCGCCTCTTCAGCAGCATCGGACTTGGTGTCTTCTTCTGCATTTGCTTCAGGCTTAGGCGCTTTTTTCGAAGTCGACGCGACAACAGCCTCTTCAAAGAAAGAGCGCTGATACTCGATTCCGGTGAAGGGCGAGACGATTGGATCTCTGTGGAGATCGTAAAACTTCTTGCCCGTTTCCGGGCACACGCGTTTGGTGCCAAGGTCAGGTTTCGCCACGAGTCCTATTCCTTTCACAGCGAAGGGGCGATCAAATTGGCGGGCCAGTTGCCATGTTATGAGCTGGCTGTCAAAACCCGAGAACTGTCATGTCCCCTCAAATCTTATGTTTTCCTTGATGACCCAAAACAGCGCTTCCCTGCAAGGCCCTTTTCTCTCCCGAAATTCAGCACCGCTGAGCGGTGCGATTGCCGCCCCAGGCGACAAGTCGATTTCTCATCGCGCTTTTATTTTTGGCGCACTTGCAAAGGGTTACACGCAGGTGAGTGGCCTTCTCGAAAGTGATGACGTGCTCAATACAGGCCGCGCCATGGAGGCCCTGGGAGCAAAGGTGCAAAAAGATGCAGCTGGGCGCTGGTCGATTGAGGGCTGTAGCGGGAAATTCGAATCACCTGCCACCGATCTCGACTTCGGCAATGCGGGCACCGGCGTCCGTCTTGTCATGGGGCTGGTTGCCGGCAGCGGCATCGGTGCGCGCTTTATCGGCGATGAGAGCCTGTCCGGCCGTCCGATGCGCCGCGTGACAGATCCGCTGAGCGATATGGGGGCTGATGTCGAAACCACAGAGGGCCGCCTGCCCGTCACCATCACCCCGTCCGAGCTTGACGGCTTGTCCTACGCCCCGCCTGTCGCATCCGCACAGGTGAAATCGGCCATCCTCCTGGCGGGCCTGGGCGCAAATGGCGAAACAGAGATTATTGAAGCCGTCCCGACACGCGACCATACCGAAACCATGCTCAAACTCTTCGGGGCCGCGATTGAGATCGAGCCGCGCGATGATGCAACGCATATCCGCCTGACAGGACCACAGACCCTTACCGCCACGGATATCGCCGTGCCCGGCGACCCGTCTTCCGCCGCCTTCGCCACGATTGCAGCCCTGATCACACCGGGATCGGAGATCACGATCACCGGCATAATGGATAATCCGGCGCGCAATGGCCTTTACACGACTCTCAAAGAGATGGGTGCGGATCTGGACATGCAGGACGGCCCGGTGATGTCGGGCGAGAAGACCTTCAACCTCACAGTCCGCCACAGCGCGCTGAACGGCATTGAGGTCCCGGCGGAGCGCGCGCCCGCGATGATTGATGAATACCCGATCCTGGCCGTTGCCGCCGCCTTTGCCAGTGGCACGACCCATATGCCCGGCCTGGCGGAGCTCCGCGCGAAAGAGAGCGACCGTCTTGCCGGGACAGCTCTCATGCTGGCCAATAATGGCGTTATTGTTGAAGCTGGAACGGACAGTCTCACCATTCATGGCGGCCCGGTCCCGGGCGGCGGCGAGGTGGAAACCCATCACGACCACAGGCTCGCCATGAGCGGCCTGGTCCTGGGGCTCGGCGCACAAGCCCCCGTCCGCGTCGATGACGCCTCCATGATAGCCACCAGCTATCCTGAATTTCTTTCCCACATGGCCGCCTTGGGCGCAAAAATGGAACCTGCAAAATGATTATTGCCGTTGATGGACCGCTAGCCTCTGGCAAGGGCACGATCGCCCGTGCGCTCGCGAAGCAATTTGATCTCCCCTATCTGGACACCGGCTCGCTTTACCGCGCCACGGCTGTCGCCGTGCTTGATGCGGGTAGCGATCCGCTCGATGAGGACAGTGCCGCCGCCGCAGCGCGCAGCATCGACCCGACCGCAATTGACGAAGTACGGATCCGCACATCCGAGGCTGGCGCCACAGCCTCAAAAGTCGCTGCCCTGCCGAAAGTCCGCAAAGCCCTGTTCGACTTGCAACGTGCATTCGCGGAACAGGACGGGGGCGCGATCCTGGATGGCCGCGATATCGGCACCGTGATTTGCCCGGACGCGGATGTGAAGATTTTCGTGACCGCATCTGCCGAAGTGCGCGCCAAGCGTCGCTGGGCAGAATTAACGGCCAAAGGCGAGACGCTCACACTGGAAGAAATGCTGGCCCAGACCCGTGAGCGCGATGCCCGCGACGCGGCCAGAACCGATGCGCCAATGCAGGCCGCGGACGATGCGAGCTTGCTTGATACGTCTTCCTTGAGTATAGACGCCGCCGTTGCGGCAGCTATTTCGATTGTGGAAAAGTCCCAAAAGACCTGACACTTCCGAGCCTACGCGGCACCAAATCCGAGTTCGAGACGCGCTGTTTTGCTCATCTTCTGAGGGGCGATATGCGGGTCTTGAGCCTTTTGTATAAACACTAACCGGCTGATTCCTCAGCCTTTATGAGCGACACGACTGATTGAAAGCGATAACGCGACGCGTCGTTCTGGAGCAACCCTTTATATGTCTAACGAAACTCTCACCCCGACGACTGATGATTTTGCCGCCATGCTGGAGGCAAGCCTTGCCGGACGCGATCTGGCTGAAGGCCAGGTTGTCAAAGGAAACGTAACTGCCATCGAAAACGACGTTGTTGTCGTCGATGTTGGCCTGAAGACCGAAGGCCGCATTCCGATGCGCGAATTCACGGGTCCAGGTTCTGACGCCCCGTCCGTCGGTGATGAAGTCGAAGTCTACCTTGAGCGCATCGAAAACGCGCTCGGTGACGCAATCCTCTCGCGCGATAAAGCACGCCGCGAAGAAAGCTGGGACCGCCTCGAGAAGTCTTTCGAGAAGAAAGAGCCGGTCAATGGCGCCATTGTTGGCCGCGTCAAAGGCGGTTTCACCGTCGATCTTGGCGGCGCGTCTGCCTTCCTGCCGGGCTCCCAGGTCGATATCCGTCCGGTCCGCGATGTTGGCCCGCTGATGAATCAGGAACAGCCGTTCGCCATCCTCAAAATGGACCGTCCGCGCGGCAATATCGTCGTCTCTCGCCGTGCCGTTCTCGAAGAGAGCCGTGCCGAGCAGCGCGCTGAACTCGTCGGCCAGCTGGCTGAGGGCGAAGCTCGCGAAGGCGTCGTCAAGAACATCACCGATTACGGTGCATTCGTTGATCTGGGCGGCATTGACGGCCTCCTGCACGTCACCGACATGTCCTGGAGCCGCGTCGGCCACCCGTCCGAGGTTGTTGAAGTCGGTCAGTCCGTTCGCGTTCAGATCATCAAGATCAACAAGGACACCCAGCGTATCTCCCTGGGCATGAAACAGCTCATGTCTGATCCGTGGGATGGCGTTGCCGCGAAATACCCGGTGGGTGCGACCTTCGAGGGCCGCGTCACCAATATCGCGGAATACGGTGCATTCGTTGAGCTCGAGAACGGTGTCGAAGGCCTCGTCCACGTCTCCGAAATGTCCTGGACCAAGAAGAACGTCCACCCGGGCAAGATCCTGTCCACTTCCCAGGAAGTTCAGGTCATGGTCCTCGATGTCGACGCCGACAAGCGCCGCATCTCCCTGGGCGTCAAGCAAACCCAGCGCAATCCGTGGGAAGTCTTCGCAGAGACCCACCCGTCCGGTGCTGCTATCCAGGGCGAGATCAAGAACATCACCGAATTCGGTCTGTTCGTTGGCCTGGAAGGCGATATCGACGGCATGGTTCACCTGTCCGACATCTCCTGGGACAAGTCCGGCGAAGAAGCCATGGAAGGCTTCAAGAAGGGCGATATGGTTGATGCGAAAGTCCTCGACGTTGACGTCGAGAAAGAGCGCGTCTCCCTCGGCATCAAGCAACTCGCTTCCGATCCGATGGACAGCTCTGGCTTCAACCGCAACGACACTGTCACCTGTACGGTTACGGAAGTGACCTCTGGCGGTATCGAAGTCACCTTCGGTGATGATGGCGGCGTCAAAGCCTTCATCCGCAAGTCTGACCTGTCCCGCGATCGTGCGGAACAGCGTCCGGAACGCTTCGCTGTCGGCGACAAGGTCGATGCGCGCGTTACCAATGTCGACAAGGCCTCCCGCCGCGTCTCCCTGTCCATCAAGGCCCTGGAGATTGCAGACGAGCGTGAAGCTGTTGAGCAATACGGTTCTTCCGATGCCGGTGCGTCCCTGGGCGACATCCTCGGTGCCGCTCTTCGCGAAAACGAAGACGACGACCAGAGCTAAGCTCAAGCGAATACAAATATAAAAATACTGCGGCCGGGCTTTGTCCCGGCCGCTTTTTTTTTGGATCCGGATTGACGCCCGTCGATACAGGGGGCAATTTTACCGGGCAATCAGGGAGACAGGGCATGATCAAATCCGAACTGATCGATCGTCTGGCAGAGGCCAACCCGCACCTTTACCACCGCGATGTCGAGCGTGTGGTGAATACGGTGCTTGATGGCATCACTGAGGCCCTGGCCCAGGGAGACCGGGTAGAGCTACGGGGCTTTGGAGCGTTTTCGGTTCGTCGCCGACCGGCGCGTACCGGCCGCAATCCGCGCACCGGCGAAAGCGTTTCGGTCAAGGAAAAGCACGTGCCGTTCTTCAAGACCGGCAAGGAATTGCGCGAGCGTGTCGACGCATCCCGCGAAACCGCTCCGGAACTCGTCTGAGACAGCTCTCTTCCGGCGCATTTTAGCGATCCGTTTAAAATCTGATTAAGCCGTATGGCCGACACTGTCGGTCATGAACGGCATTGGTGCGTCTACTGGATTTGCGTATCAGCCCGTTGCTTCTGTATGGGGCGGGAATGAACCCGTGCGCCCGCGACCGGTCGAAAACCCACAAACGGTCCAACCGGTTCAGGAAACTCCCGAAGACGATCCGTACACGCTCTCTGATGAAGAGCAGAAAGTCGTCAATGAGCTGAGCGCCCGCGATCGCGAAGTCCGCGCGCATGAACAGGCCCATAAAGCCGTGGGCGGCGCCTATACGGGGGCGATCAGCTACACCTATCAACAAGGCCCGGATGGGAAGAATTACGCGGTAGGCGGCGAAGTGCCGATTGATGCCAGCGAAATCCCCGGCGACCCCGAGGCCACCATCGAGAAGATGCGCATCGTCAAAGCCGCCGCCCTGGCGCCTGCAGAACCCTCGGGACAGGATCGCAAGGTGGCGGCCCAGGCCGATGCCAAGGCGGCTGCAGCCCGGGCGGAACTCAATGCGCAGCAAACTCAGGCAAACGACCCCAATGCGCCCAAAGACCCGCTCGACATGGATATGAACCAGCGGCTGGCGGAAATGCGCCGTGAGGAAGAAGAGGCTGGCAGCCATGTCGCCACAAGCGATCTCATGGCCTATGCCAGCAGCGCCTATGGCGCCCAGGCGGCCTAGGACCAGACCGGTTTTTCTGCCTCCCCCTCACCCCCTCCATAGCCCTCTCCCTTGGGGGGAGAGGTCCTGAAGTGAAGCGGTAGGGGTGAGGAGGACGCAAACACCCAAGACACGCCTCAGGCCTTGCGATGATAATCGCCTGACTTCTTTGCAAAGCCCAGCATCTCATTGATGAAATCGAGCCAGCGGCTCAGCCAGCCCACGCGGTGCGGACGCAGTCTCGCGTTTAGCGGGGCATTCGTATCATATCTCCAGTCATAAGCCATTTCGCTCTCCGTCATTTGTATGAGCTATGCTTACGCCTTGACTGGCTTGTGAATCCAACTAAACCTCAAGGGTCTGGCATAAGGTATTTTTATGGATTATCGACTTCCGCCCATCCACGCGATCCGGGTTTTCGAAACGGCAGCACGACTTGGAAACTTTACCCGTACCGGCGAGACGCTGGGTATGACGCAGGCGGCGGTGAGCTATCAGATCAAGATCCTGGAAGACCGGCTGGGCTTTGCACTGTTTGAGCGCAAGCCGCGCCATGTCGAACTCACCCAGCGTGGCGCCAAGCTGGCCGAGGGCACATCGGAGGCCTTCCGCCTGCTCGAGCGCACTTATCAAAGCGTGGAAGAGGAGGAGGACAATATCCTCACCATCACCTCCATGCCGACTTTCTGTTCGAACTGGCTGGTGCCGCGGATCGGCTCCTTCCAAATGGCCAATCCGGATCTGGCGGTCCGCATTGATAGCCGCGAGCGCATTGTCGATATCAAGGCTGGCGAGGCGGATATCGCACTGCGCATTGGCTATGGCGATTGGGACGGGCTGGAGGCGCGCCGTCTGTTTGAAGACACGACCGCGCCGCTTATTCCCGCAGCCGCCCTGGCCAGGCATGGTCCCTTTGAAACGCCCGAAGACATGCTCAAACTCCGCCTTTTCGGACCCATCTCATGGTGGCGGGCATGGTTCAGTGAGCAAGATGTCGATCCGGACCTCTTGCCCGAGCGCGCGCATCTGGAATTGGAGACCCAGACCATGGAAGTCTCCGCCGCGATTGCCGCCGGCGATGCCGCAGCCATGGTGACCCCCATCTATTTTGCCGAACAGATCGCATCAGGCGCGCTGATACAGCCCTTCGACCATGAGAGCCCGCACACCCACGCCCACTACATGGTCTTCGATCCGGCCCGGGCCCAGGAACCCAAGATCAAGGCCTTCATCAGCTGGATGCTGTTCCAGCCCATGGCCTTCTGCCTCAACCGCCCTGAGCCTGCCTTTCCGGATGCGGGGGGATAGGCCCTCAAATTTGATGCAGACAGTCCGCCCGAGTCGGAAGGTGAGACCGCTAAAGACTCTCTACCAGCTGCTTCGCACCGCCTCGTCCATCAAGGGCGAGGATATCCCCACTGCCCTGCCGCCGGCCTACACTGCCCGCGCTCTTTCTCAGCGTGGACCGTTACAATCGCTTGCCGCCATTGGCGCACATAGTAGTAGTCATAGTAGAAGGCGCGACGGGGCGTTTTCGCCAATTATGAGAAATGCGATGTCCGGCATCGATATCAAATTCTGCGGCCTGAAAACCGGTCAGGACGTTGCGGCGGCGAATGCGGCCGGCGCCAGATACACCGGCTATGTGATTTTTCCCAAAAGCCCGCGCCATGTCGATCCGGTTCTGGCCGGGGAATTGGCCCATCTGGCGCCGCCAAGCGAAAGCGTCGCTGTTGTGGTCAATCCGGATGATGATCTTTTGGCCCAGATCCGCGACGCCATGGCACCGGACTGGATCCAGCTGCATGGCCAGGAGACACCTCAGCGTGTGATCGCCACGCGACAATACGCAAAGCGCGGCATTATCAAGGCCTTGCCGGTTGCTGAAGAAGCTGACCTTAAAGCCGCCGAGGAGTTCGACCGTATTGCCGACATGCTGCTCTTTGATGCCAAACCGCCCAAGGATGCGGACCGGCCCGGCGGCTGGGGGCATGGATATGACTATTCAATACTGAAAAAGCTGAGACTTTCCTCACCCTGGCTCTTGTCGGGAGGCCTTACCCCGACCAATGTCTTGGCCGCTGTCCAGGCTGCCGGAGCCCAGGCTGTCGATGTCTCTTCAGGCATTGAAAGCGCGCCGGGCATCAAGGACGCTTCTTTAATTCGCGCCTTTGCCGAGGCGCTCAAAAACCCGGACTGATCCGGACACGAAAACAGGAGAAAGCCATGAGCGATACAGCTTCCGTCGACACCCGACCGAATGCGCTTTCCGCCTGGCCTGATCAGCGCGGACGTTTTGGCGATTATGGTGGCCGTTTTGTCGCCGAGACCTTGATGCCCAATATTCTTGAGCTCGAAGAGGCTTATGAAAACGCCAAGCGCGATGTGGAATACCAGCGTGAGATGGACGAGTTTCTGCGCGATTATGTCGGCAAGCCCAGCCCGATCTATTTCGCTGAACGCCTGACGGAAAATTTCGGCGGCGCCAAGATCTGGTTCAAACGAGACGAGCTGAACCATACCGGCAGCCACAAGATCAATAATTGCCTCGGTCAGGTGCTATTGGCCAAGCGCATGGGCAAGACCCGCATCATCGCCGAGACCGGGGCCGGCCAGCATGGTGTGGCCACGGCGACAGTCGCCGCGCGCTTCGGCATTCCCTGCACGGTGTTCATGGGCGCCACGGATGTCGAGCGCCAGGCGCCGAATGTCTTCCGGATGAAGCTTCTGGGCGCGGAAGTCGTCCCGGTCACCTCCGGTACGGGCACTTTGAAAGACGCGATGAATGAAGCCCTTCGCGACTGGGTGACCAATGTGAAGGACACATTCTACGTCATTGGAACGGTTGCCGGCCCGCATCCTTATCCGGCCATGGTCCGCGATTTCCAGTCCATCATCGGCCGCGAAGCCCGCGCGCAAATGCTGGAACGCCTGGGTCGCCTGCCCGATGCCGCAGTGGCCTGTATCGGCGGCGGATCAAACGCGATGGGGCTTTTCCATCCTTTCATCGAGGATGAGGATGTCCGCCTGATCGGTGTCGAAGCGGCCGGCCATGGCATCGAGACCGGTAAGCATGCCGCCTCGCTGAAAGGCGGCGAGCCGGGCATTTTGCACGGCAATAAGACCTATCTACTGCAGGATAAGGACGGGCAGATCATCGACGCCCACTCCATCTCCGCGGGGCTGGACTATCCCGGCATCGGCCCGGAACACGCCTTCCTGCACGACGCCAAGCGCGCCGAATACGTCTCCGCGACGGACGAAGAAGCGATGGAAATGTTCCAGCTATGCACAAAGCTGGAAGGCATTATCCCGGCGCTCGAACCGGCCCACGCCCTCGCCCGCGTCCGTGATCTGGCAAAAGAGCTCGGACCGGAGGG
This sequence comes from Alphaproteobacteria bacterium, assembly GCA_018222865.1. Taxonomy (GTDB): domain Bacteria; phylum Pseudomonadota; class Alphaproteobacteria; order Caulobacterales; family Maricaulaceae; genus Maricaulis. The sequence continues at coordinate 5,217 of JAAEZM010000018.1, read as the reverse complement.
GGTTATCCTGATGAATATGTGCGGCCGCGGCGACAAGGATGTGCCCCAGGTAGCGGAAATGCTGGGAGTGAAATTGTGAAACCCCTCTTTGCCTTGCTTATCGTCACGGCCCTTCTAGTTGCTGGCTGCACGACTCGGCGCGCCGCTGTCGACTACCAAAACAATGAGCAATCTGTAGATCGCGCCATCGAAGCTGCGAATGACAACTCGGGAAGCATGCGTCTAACTCTGCGCAACACCGAGATGGTCATGATCAGAGATGTTCAACGCCAGCGGCACACCGTGTGCGGGTTCGTCTATGACCGATCAATGGCTACAGACGACAACGTGCAACGCGATGAATGCTTCGCCCTTTCGGAAGTCCGTGAGCTACAGGTTTACGAAGAACACGCTTCCGTCCAAAACACCGTTCAAGGCGCAGCCGCTACGGTTTTGTACATGTCGCTGATGGGCTTCTTTGCCCTCGGCTGCATCGGCTCTGACAATTGCGGACCAAGTTCATGACCAACCGTCTCACCACCCGCTTCAACGAGCTCGACGCCTACGGCCGCCCGGGTTTTGTCGCCTATATGATGGCTGGCGATGGCGACAGCCAGGGCCTGCTCAATGCTCTGCCGGATGCTGGCGCCGATGTCATCGAGCTGGGCATGCCGTTTACCGACCCGATGGCCGATGGTGCCTCCATCCAGGCTTCGGCACTGCGGGCGCTGGAGGCCGGCATGACGCTGAAAGGCGTTTTTGACCAGGCCGCTACATTCCGCGAGCATAATCAGGAAACACCGATTGTCCTGATGGGTTATGCCAACCCGATCCATCATATGGGGTTTGAGAATTTCGCCCGCCGCGCAGAAAAGGCCGGGGTTGATGGTCTTATCTGCGTCGACATCCCGCCGGAGGAAGATGAAGAGCTGCGCACAGCGCTCGATGCCCATGGCATTGCTCTGATCCGTCTCGCCACACCGACAACAGACGATAAGCGACTGGCAACAGTGGTCGAAAACACATCCGGCTTCGTTTATTACGTATCTACAACGGGTGTGACCGGCGCTGCGAGCGGCGTCGCGACCGAGGTTGGCGATGCGGTCGACCGGGTCAAATCCGCCAGCGGCCTTCCGGTCGCCGTCGGGTTTGGCGTTCGCACCCCAGAACAGGCAAAGGCGATTGCCGAGCGTGCCGATGCGGTGGTGGTTGGATCTGCTATCGTGGACGCCATGCATGAAGGCGGTGTTGCCGCGGCAGTGGAACTGGTTCAGACCCTGTCCGCAGCAGCGCACGGCGCGAAACGGTGAGATAAGAGCCGATGAAAGATCGGGACGCGGAAATGAATTGGTTGTCGAAGCTTACCCCGCCGGGGATGTCCAAAATCTTCTCCAAGCGGGATACGCCCGATAATCTCTGGGTGAAATGCCCGGTCTCCGGCGAGATGGTCTTCCACAAGGATCTGGAAGCCGGCTGGTTCGTAACCCCGGCTGACCACCATATGCGGATTGGTCCGGCCTGGCGCTTCCAGTTTACTTTCGACGGCAAGTTCACCGAGCTCGACACGCCGGAAGTTCCAAAGGATCCGCTGAAATTCCGCGACGACAAGCCCTACACATCGCGCCTCTCTGCGGCCCGGAAGAAAACCGGCCGTGATGATGCCATGGCCATCGGCGTCGGCGAGATCGGCGGCGTTGAGACCGTGGTTCTCGTTCAGAACTTTGCCTTCATGGGCGGCTCGCTCGGCACCGCCGCAGGCGAGGCCTTCATCCGCGCCTCAGAGGCCGCTTTGGAGCGGCGCGCACCGCTGGTGGTCTTTACCGCGGCAGGTGGCGCGCGCATGCAGGAAGGCGCTCTGTCGCTGATGCAGATGCCGCGCACCACGATCGCGGTTGAAATGCTCAAAGAGGCAGGCCTTCCCTATATTGTCGTCCTGACCGATCCGACCACAGGCGGCGTCACCGCGTCTTACGCCATGCTCGGTGATGTGCATCTGGCTGAACCGGGCGCGCTAATCGGATTTGCTGGCGCGCGCGTGATTGAACAGACCATTCGCGAAAAGCTTCCAGAAGGCTTCCAGCGTTCTGAATTCCTGCTGGAAAAGGGAATGGTCGATAAGGTCGTGCATCGCCGCGATATTCCGGCTACTCTTGCACGCATGCTTCGCGTGATGCTGAAACGACCGAGTGGTGGAGCTCCGGCTGCGATTTCGCCGCCGCCGGTTGATCATGTCAGTGATGATAATGCGGACGGGGGCTCCCATTAGCACGCGGCGTCAAGCCATTGATGACGCGCTCGAGCGCCTTGCACGCCTGCACCCGAAAAAGATTGACCTCTCGCTGGAGCGCCTTGAGCGCCTGCTGACCGCCCTGGGCAATCCGCAGGATCAACTCCCGCCGACCATTCATGTCGCTGGCACGAATGGAAAAGGGTCGACCTGTGCGTTTCTGGCGGAGATGGCCCGCGCCAAGGGCGAGCGTGTCCACATTTACACCTCGCCGCATCTTGTGGACTTTAATGAGCGCATATTGCTCGACAGCAAGCCGGTCCAGGACGAACTCCTCATCGAGGCCTTTGCACGCTGTGAAGCCGCCAATTTTGGCGAACCGATTACGTTTTTTGAGATCACCACCGCAGCGGCCCTGCTTCTTTTCTCCGAACATCCGGCGGACCGCCTTATCCTTGAGGTCGGGCTGGGCGGACGCTTTGACGCTACCAATGTGATCACCAAGCCGGAATTGACCGTCGTGACGCCGGTCAGCATGGACCACCAGGAATTCCTGGGCCGCGAGATTGAACTCATCGCGCGGGAAAAAGCGGGCATCGCCAAATCAGGCGTGCCGATGATTGTCTCTCAGCAGGACCCGGCCGCAGAAGCCGCGCTGCGCAAGCATGCCGGGCGCGCGGGTGCCGGACCGATCCTGGTCTGGGGAGAGGATTATCGCGCCTACCCCCAGCATGGGCGTCTGGTCTATGAAGACGAGAACCGGGTCTGGGACTTGCCATCTCCCGGGCTTTTGGGACCGCATCAATACATAAATGCTGGCGCAGCAGCAGCTTGTGCCGCCTGTCTGGACTGGCCGGAAGAGGCGGTGGCCAGAGGCATTGAAAAAGCGCGCTGGCCGGGTCGGCTGCACACGATTTCAGGGGGGCCGCTCGGCGAGATCGCCAGGAAATCCCATGCGGAACTCTGGTTGGATGGCGGACATAATGAAGCCGCCGCCATCGCTCTGGCCCATGCCTTTGCAGATATGGATGAGCGCGAAGTACGCCCGCTGGTGATCATTGCCGGCTTCTCTCCCAACAAGGATATTGATGCCTGGCTTGGGCAGTTCGAGGGTCTGGCGTGCAAGCTGATCGCTGTGGAGTTTCACACAGGCCGCAACCCGTCTGTACCGGTCAAAGAGATCGTCGATATGTGCAAACGCCACCACATCAAAGCCGAGACGGCGGGTGGCCTTATACAGGCTGTGAAGAAGGCGACTCATGACCACCCGGCGGCCCGCATCCTTATTGGCGGATCGCTTTATCTGGCAGGAGAAGCCCTGGCCCTGGGCAATACGCCGCCGCACAAAACACCGGGCTGACGCCGGCAGGCCGAACTGCATCCAAATCGTCAGGCCAAGGCATCTTATCAGCAAAGCAATGCGCTTGATGCTGGAGATTGCCCCGATGAAAACCGTTTTTGCCTGCCTGACCGCAAGTCTTTTGATGAGCGCCCCCGTCCTTGCTCAAACTGATGTTGATTTCACAGCCACCGCTGAAGCGATCAACACCACGATGCGGACCTATCACTATAATCCTGAAGAGCTGGAATTGCCGGCCTACCAAGCCATTGAGGCGGGACTTCGTGAGCTCGGCGAGACCGCCGACACCTCAGAGGAGTTTCGGACGGGTTTTAATGCGCTCTGGGAAGACGGCCCCTTCTCCCACGTCTCCTTGAATATCGCTCAAGCGCCGGTCGCCGAGATGGCGGCTCATTTTGACTCCATGCGTATCGGCGGCGGCGGCGCGGTTCTGAGCTGGCAGGGCGACACCGCCATCCTCGACGTCAATACGATGATGGGGCTGGACACGATTGAGGAGATCGAAGCAGCCTACAGCTCGATTGCCGAACGCGGTGCCGACAAGTTGATCATCGACCTTCGCGGAAATAGCGGCGGCGCCTTCGCCGTCAAACCCCTGGTCGAGCATGTCATTAATCAGCCCTTTGATGCTGGCGCCTTCATCTCCCAGCCCTGGAATGCGGCCTATGACCGTGCGCCGATCCAGGCTGATCTCGAAACCGTCGAGCCCTGGACCGGTTGGTCGGTCATCGACTTCTGGGCATCCGCGCAAAGCGAAATGATTACGCGGGTCCGGTTTCAGCCGGAGACCGAAGATCATTTTGACGGCCCGGTCTATGTTCTGATCGACAGCCAGACATTCAGTGCGGCGGAGATGGCGGCTGACGCGCTAGACGCCTCTGGCCGCGTCACAATCATAGGCGAAGCCACACAGGGGCATATGCTGTCACAGACGATTTTCGACATTCCAGGCGGCTTTCACCTGGCTCTGCCGATTGCGGATTATTATTCCATGGCCAATGGGCGGATCGAGGGTCACGGCGTGACACCTGACATCGCCATCAATTCAGCTGACGCCCTGGACTACGCCCTCGAGCAATAGAGTGGGCGGTGCTGGCAACAAAAAGGGCCTCGCAAGCGGGGCCCTTTTTCTTTTCGTATGCGCGAAAGGCTTAGTCGAGCGTCTCGTTGATCCACTCAGTGATCTTGCCCTTAGCCATCGCACCGATCTTGGTAGAGGCCACCTGGCCGTCTTTGAAGATCATCAAGGTCGGGATACCGCGTACGCCATACTTGCCCGGCGTCATCGGGTGATCGTCGATATTCACCTTGGCGACGGTGATCTTGCCGTCCATTTCGGCGGAAATTTCTTCCAGAGCCGGAGAGATCTGCTTACACGGACCACACCATTCCGCCCAGAAATCCACCAGAACTGGACCGTTGGCTTCGAGAACCTCGGCTTCGAAGGAATCATCGCTGACCGCTTTGGTCGCCATGGAGCTACTCCTTTGTTCGGGACGCGTCCAACAGGCGGACGCTACTGATGCGCCCCGAGGTAAGGACCGGGGGGGAGTTCGTCAAGATCGGGTGCGCTGCAGCACGTCATCTAACAGGTCTGGCGGCAGCTCCATGAGGCGGGCTGCATCGGTCCAGAGCAGGGCGCATCGTACCG
>JAAEZM010000006.1 GCA_018222865.1 Alphaproteobacteria bacterium | reverse complement strand
TGTTAAGCCTGCCGCCAGCGTTCGTTCTGAGCCAGAATCAAACTCTCAGGTTGAGTTTTGATCCCGACGCGCTTGGCATTCAAAGTTCTTGACGAGATTGTCGCCCTGCCCTGGCGAACCAGAACAGAACTAAATCGTCGTTAAGAAAAACGCTTCAGCGTATCGGTTTCTCAAGTGGTGGTCTGACCCACCGCAGAGCACCGCCGCCTGCGTTTCTCTTTCCATCCAACAATGTCAAAGAGCCGAACCGAAATGACTACCGTCTTTTTGGCCCGTGCTGCGTCAACCTTTCAGTAAGGCCTCTGCAGCGGGGAGCGCGGTGTTTAAGCCGCGCCGTTTTTGAAGTCAACCGCATTTTCCAGTCTTTTCAGCAGCGAGTGCAGCCCGGTCGATTTTCTTTCGAAAACCTGCCGGCGAACTGCTCTGATCCGCCTATGATGACTGGAAGCGCTGTTGGCCTCCGGTGCCAGATCCGCCACCCCGTCGGGGCAACCTCTCTAGCGAGGAGCGCGGTGTTTAGTCCGCGCCGTTTTTGAAGTCAATCAGCTTTTTCAGCGTTTGCGCAGTGAGCGGAACCAGTTGATTTCGTTAATGAAATCGCCCGGCATCATGATCGCTCAAAACACCTATGTAACACTGAAGGCTGATCGCCTTCCCTCTCCGATCTTGCTCGCCTTGCAGCGGGCCGCCCCGTCGAGGAGGGCGGGGTTTAAGCCGCCCAGTTTTTGAAGTCAATCAGCTTTTTCAGTGCTTGTGCAGTGAGCTGAACCAGTTGATTTCGTTAACGAAATCGCCCGGCATCATGATTGCTCAAAACACCTATGTAACACTGAAGACTGATCGCCTTCCCTCTCTGATCTTGCGCGCCTTGCAGCGGGCCGCCCCGTCGAGGAGGGCGGGGTTTAAGCCGCCCGATTTTCGAAGTCAATGACGTTTTCTCAGAGTTAGTGCAGTTCATTTCAGCGCCAGTATTTCGGCGAAAAATTTGCTGCCCCGGCGGATCGCTTCCGACTCACCGGGCCTCAATCGAAAAAACGACAAGACCTCGCATAATAGAGAAACGACGCTGGTCCGCAAGGGCAAATCCGCTGCGGCAGCGCCGTCGAGAGGCGCGGTTCTACAGGAAGCCGCGTTTGGCGCAACCCCCTCGCATGCACTTTCTTGCAAAGTTTTGGGCTCGCCCTTGATCCAAGCCTGCAATGGCTAGTGTTTCCGCCACACGAACTAACTGCACTCAGCGCTTTCAGGTCTGGATATCAGGACTGGATATATTGGCGCATTGCAGCGGTCTGAGCCTCTGCGTCCGCGATCTTCGATTTCACAACATCGCCAATCGAAATGATTCCGGCGAGACTGCCCTGCGGATCCAGGACAGGAAGATGGCGTACGCGCCGATCGGTCATTCGCAGCATCACGCTTTCTATGCTCTCATCTGGCATAGCCGTCACAAATGATGGGGTTGCGGCGTTGGCGACGCTGCGGTTCAGGGACGCCTCCCCGTTTACAGCGATCTCGCGAACTATGTCGCGCTCCGTCAGGACAGCAACGGGCCGGTTCGCATTATCGACAACGACAAGAGCACCAATCGCGTGACTGTCGAGAACCTGCGCGGCTTCGACTAATGGACATCCGTCCGCAATGGTCACCACTGAACTCCCCTTCACACTCAGAATATCCTCAACGCGCATGGGTCGCTCTCCCTCGATTTGAAGTTTCCTTATACCACAAGCATCACCGCTTCGCGAAATCGGACCAGCTTCACGATGGTATCGTAAGGCGCTGAAAGCCCCGGCGCGTAAACCAAACTAACGTAGACACCCGCAAACGCCCGGCTAAGCTGAGGGTGTGAGGGCGACAAGCCAGCAGGGGAAATCGGATGAGCTATGGCAGGCGCGTTCGGCGCGATATTGAACGCTGGATCTCGGCCGGATGGATCGAGCCAGATAAAAGGGAAGCGATTTTCGCTGATCTCGAAAACCGCACTCCGGCCTGGAGCGCTGCAGGAGCTCTATCCATCCTAGGCGCCATATTGCTGGCGATGTCCGCCATCAGCTTTGTCGCAGCCAATTGGGACGCGATGCCCAAACTGCTCGCGTTTGGCTGCATTATCGCGGCCTTGATGCTCTCCCTTCTCGGCGCCGGTCGCGCTCTGGATAAAGGCGCGCAAGTCATTGGACAGGCGCTCGCCCTGCTGGGTGCCCTGCTCTTCGGAGCCGCCATCGCGCTGACCGCGCAGACTTTCAATATGGAGAGCTTTCGCAATACCGCGCTTCTTGTGTGGGCCTTTGGCGCCCTCGCCGTCGCCTGGTCAATCCCCTCTCGCCCCGCGCTGATTTTAGCGACAATACTGGGGGCTTGGTGGGTGTTCGCGGAGGTCATCAATCCAGCGGCACCGCAAATCATATGGAGCTATCTGGCCATCTGGGCGGTGGTGCTGATAAGCGCGAGCCGGCTGGAATCGCGTGTTTCGGCCAACCTACTGGGCCTTGCTCTGCTGGTATGGATTTCAAATGCCCTTTGGCAGAGCTTCGGATTTGATGACGTTCGTGCCAACGCTTTCGTTCTGCTTCACCCGCTTGTTTACGGTGCGCTCGCGGTCGCGGCCGCTCAATTGCGCAATCGAGGATGGACGGGAACCGGCATTATCTCAGCCTGGCTTGGTTTCGCGACGATTATTGGCGGTGCGTTTATCCAATGGCCGCTTGGCGGGATGCAAGATGCGCTGCTCGATCCAGCCAGCGAGATTGAAGCCTTCATCGTCCCGCAATCCTATCTCCTCATCGGCGCTGTTTGCATCATCGCGATCGGGGGTATGAGCGTTTTGCGCTCGGGCAGTCTGGCAATGCGCGCCGGATTAGCGGCCAGCCTCGGCGCTGCGGCGCTTGCGGTTTACCTGATGATTTACCTGAACCAGATCAGCGATCCCGGCGTGTTCTTCGCTGCCCGTCTTTTGATCGGCGCGGTCTATTACGCCTTCTGTGTCGCCCTGATTCTCATCGGCTCGCAGGACGGGTATCGCGCAACCGGTACAATGGGGATTATCGGCTTTGTGATGCACACCTTCTATGTCTACTGGGAAACGTTCGAAGGCCTGCTGACCGCTTCGGTCTTCTTCCTCGGTGCCGGCCTGCTGCTCTTTGCGTTGAGTTTCGCGATTCTCAGATGGCGAAGCGCGCTCTTGCCGGGAGCGCAGCAAAGCCAGACCGGAGACGCGCCATGAGCTATCTTCTTCGTCTCGGTTTGGTCGGACTGGCCATGACAGGCTTCCTGACCTTCATGCTGGTCAGCCACGCCCATAAACGCGCCCACGGTACCGAAGTGATTGTCGCGGTTGAGGGCTATGATCCACGCGACATCCTTCTGGGGCATTATTCGCTGCTTCGCATCTCCATGGCAGAGCTGAACGGGAATGAAATTCCCGGTGGCCAGGAGGTGGATGTGGGCGACTTGATATACGTGCACATCGCGCCAGATGCCGATGGCGTCTGGACCGCCCAACACATCTCGACCGAGCGCCAATCTGACGGCGTGTTCTTGCGCGGGCTGGTCACCTCCGCCTACGCGTCAGACTATGAATGGGTTGAAGTCACCAATCCCGAGACCGGCGAGGTTGAACTTGAATACGTCGAGAGTGACGTCCGCCACATTCGCGTCGATTACCGTTTGAACCGCTATTACGCCTCACGTGAAATGGCGCTCGCGCTGGACGAGATTCTGCGTGATGAGAGCCAGACGCCACGACTTATTCTCTCGGTTCAACGTGATGGGACAGCCATCATCAAAGGATTGGAGATTGCGGGAGAACGCCGACTTGAGCGGCTCTGGTAACACTCAAGCGTCGCGGAATATGGCCTGAATAAAGGGAAACAAGATCGCACCCGCGACGGCACCACCAATGTGGGCGGCCCATCCCACAGGGATCGGCCATGCCATTCCCAGAAGGCCGAGCAGAAGGTTGACGCCTATCCAAGGCAAGGCAAAGCGGAGCATGCCGCGATAACCGCCCATGGCCCAGCCGCCAGCAACCAGTACGCCGCTGACCCCGGTTGACGCTCCGGCCATCAACATCTGCTCGCCGCCATTCATCACAATCTGTGCGACGGCGCCCGCAATCGAGGACAGCACGAAAAGGGCGATAAAACCGGTCGTGCCGCGACGCCCCCAGCCGAGCGAAGTGCACACGGTCCGCCCCATCGAGACGAGGATGACGAGATTCATCGCGATGTGCAGCATGCCGAAATGCACCAGCACATGTCCGATGAGCGGGAAGTAAGGCCCGAGCGGTTGCGGCGCCAGCTGCACGCCTGGCCCGGCAATGGCGACGACGCATGCTTCGAAGATCCAGCGGCCCGCTTCTGGCAATGTCCAGGAGACCAGCTGCGCCAGAATGATTGGAAGCGCGACTATCAGCACGCCCGGCGGCAAGGAATTGAAAACCGGCTCGCGCTGACGCCCGCCTGGATCACCATCGTCCCGCTGCGGCACACTCATGCTTTCCCCCTTGGCCCGGAATTGTGGTTCAAAACGGTTCAAACCGGAACACAAACGCTTTCCCCCTACAGGAGAAAGGGATTTCCGGCGCTCCCCCTCTGGCACGCGCGTTGCAACTCCACCCATACAAACGTGCCAAAGAGGACACAAGCCAATGACCACGCACTTCGCCATTCCGGCCCTGATTGCTCTGAGCTTCGCCGCATGCGGTGCCGCCGCACAGGCGCAATCAACCTCGGCGAACTGGGAACGCCCCTATGGCTATACGCAAGGGCAGGAACAACGTGCATGGTCAGGCGTAACGGCCAGCGCAGGTGCTGCGGGCCGCTCCTCCAACGGGACGCGGGTTGTCATCGATGGATTGATCCAAACCGGTGTCGGCGTGTCGAGCCAGGTCAATGGCTATGGCAATGGCGGTGTCGGTTCGAGCGCTTCAGCGATCGGCAACCAACTTAATGTAAATGTCCAGGGAAACTGGAACACGGTCATCGTGAACTCGACCCAAGTCAATAGTGGCGATGTCAACGCCTATGCCAATGCCAATGGCGATGTGAGTGAAGATAATGACGAAGACTAAGCTTCTTCTGGCCAGCCTGGCGAGCGCGATTGCTCTGGCAGGATGTGCAACAACTTCAGACCGCTCCGGTGCGGATGGCCTCTACGCGCAGCCCATCGGCGGCGCTCCGGTCACAACCAACCCGACGCCCTATTCCGAGGCGCTGGTTTGCCTGGCGAACTATGCCCGCGCAAACGGTCTGCAATCGCCGCGCATCGCCGTGGGGCGCCTGTCAGACTATACCGGTCGCGCCTCCAGCGATGGAACCGGCGCAGCGGTCACCCAGGGGGCCTCGCTGATGGCGATCTCGGCATTTGCCAAGGCAGGTATTCGCCTGGTCGAGCGCTTTGACACATCCGTCTCCGAGCTTGAATTGCGCTATGCGAACAACGCCCTGATCGGTGAGGAAGATGGCGGCCAGCGGCAGATCTATGCCGCCTCCCTGCCCGGCTCCGATTATCATCTGGTCGGCGGCATTACCGAGCTGAACTATAATATCCGCTCCAACGGAATTGATGTTCTGGGCGGTGACCGCTTCGACAGCGATCCGACCGGCCTGTTCAATCGCCGCGCCTGGGTGATGAATATCGGCCTGGACCTGCGCCTCAATGATACGCGGACCATGGAAACGGTCGATGTCATTTCCTATCAGAAGCAGATCATTGGTCGCGAAATCAGCGCCGGCCTCTTTGCCTTCTGGGATGAGGCCGTGATCGATATTTCTGGCGGCGGGCGTTCTCTTGAACCGGTCCAGCTCGCTGTCCGCTCTGTCATTGAGCGTGCCGTTCTCGAGATTTCCGCCCAGCTCTACGGCATCGATCCAACAGCAGCCTGTACCTATTCCGACCCGATCGGCGGCAGCACGAATGTGAGCGGCGGCATCAATGCCTCGACAGCCTATGGCTCACGGGAGACTTCAAATGTCCAAGCGCGTCAAACTGTTGATCACGGCCATGAGCGCCGCGACGCTAACATCAACAGCTACCTTCGCGGACGATACAACTGAGATCCTGAATGGTCAGATCAATCTGGATGCGGCGATCAATGTCGTCGCCCAGGTTGAAGCGGATCAGGCGGATGCCTCGGTGATGAGCGCCATCGGCATGGCGAATGCTGCGACGTTCGACCTCATCACGCCGCATGATATCGAAAACAGCCAAACCTTCTCCGGCAATGTCGCGAGTCGCGCCTCGACCACGGCAGACATCATTGATGGCATGGCCGTCACGACCGCTATCGGGCTTGGCAATTCGGCCAGCGTGATGGTCGATGACGGTATGGATGTGAATTCGGCGCAGACTGCGCTTGATGGCGCATCGGTCAGCGCAGAAGCCGAGCTCGCCATTTCAAGCTATGCGATGCACTCGCTGACAACCGCAAGCGCGGCCGCGAATGCGTATGAATCCATCGCCTATGGCGGCGAGACGAATCTCAACCTGCGCCAGGACAGTGGAGCCAGCGTAACGGCGGACGCCTTCATTCTTGCCCCGACCGGCGGTATTGGCGACAGCGCGATTGTGCTTGGCACAGCGAATGGCAACTCCGTTTCCGTAGAAGGCTATATGGGCCCGAGCCAGATCGTCACTGTAGACCAGGACAATCGAGGCCGCGTCTCCGGCCGCGCCTTTATCGAGGCGGGTGGCGGATCTGTAAGCACGCAAGCCGTCGCTGCAGCCAATGGCAATGCGGTTCGCATCCAGAATGAAGACGGGTATGCCCACCTCCAGGGCGAGCAGACCAATTCAGGCCAGGTTGCTTCCGAAGCCCGGATGGTGGTCGGTCTTTATGATGTGGATACCTTGTCGATTTCCTCTGAGGGTGTGGGCAATTCCGCCATCCTGTCGAATATCGGCGCTGATGCGTTCATGGGCCTTGATCAGACCAATACCGGAACCGTCAACTCCACAGCGTCCTTGCAGGGGCAGACCGGCGGCAATGCGGCCCTCTTCTCGACCGCTTACGGAAATGCGGCGACCAGCTATATCTGTTCAGATTGCCCGGTCACATCCTATGGCGATATGAACCAGCTCAATAGCGCGACGATCAATTCGACCGTGAATGGTCAGCTGGGCAGCGGAAACGCCATCTCCGGCACCGCCACCGCCATCGGCAATGCCGCAACCTATCAGACCGTCGACCCTTACCAATAACGTCAAATTTCCGGCTCGGCGGCATCCTGTCGCGTGGACTATCGAGCGCGTGGGCGTATATAGCGGGCAAATCCAAGCCAACGGAGTTGTCCCATGTATCGCATTATCCTCCCGTCTCTGGCGGCCCTGGCGCTCGCAGCGTGTGGCGGATCGGAACCCGAGCAGACCGCACAGAACACGCCGGCTCCAGCCGAAACGGTTGAGCATTCCGTCGAAGCCGCAGCTCCAGACGCTGCGGATACGGCCGCGGCTGCAGTTGAAGAAGTTGTCGAAGAGGTCGTTGAAGAGGTCGAGGACCACAGCGCGACGCTTGCAGCCCTCGGTGAGACTTATCTTGATGCGGATCTGGCCAATGGTGCGCGCCAGTATCGCCGCTGCCAGGCCTGTCACACACTGACCGAAGGCGGTCGTCATCTTGTTGGCCCGAATCTCCATGGCATCTTCAACGCCCCGGCTGCAGCCAAGGAAGGCTTCAGCTATTCCAGCCAGCTCGAAGCTGCGGGTCTAGTCTGGGATGTCGAGACACTGGATGCCTGGATTGAAAACCCGCGCGCCATGGTGCCTGGCAATCGCATGAGCTTTGTCGGCCTTCGCGATCCCAATGCCCGTCGTGACGTCATTGCCTATATGGCAGTGGAAACCGCGCGCTAGAAACGCCGCCAGGTCGACAGAAATAGAGCGCGCTCATCCAGCGCGCTCTCGCCTGCCGGCGTTGCCATCAAACCGATTTCAACGTCGAAGCTCTCCCCGCTTCGCAGCAGGGAAAACTGCAGCTTGTGCTGCTCGAACGCCGGCACGCCAGGCCGTGCCGATTCGATACTCCAGACTGAAAAACTCGAAACGCCCACGCGCCATATTTCGGTCAGCCCGAAACCAAAGCCCGTATCGAGATGGATTTCGTCCAGAAAACGGCCATCACGCGCGCGGTAGGCGAGTTGCACGTCTCCAAAACTTTGCCCGCCGAAGGATCGACCGCCGAGCACGCGGAGCTCATAGCCTCGCTCGCCCTCACCCAAGGGCTGATTGGCGATGTTTTCACCGCTTCCGGGCAGGAATACCGATCCCTGCACGGAGATGACATTGCGGTCCCGGGCGAGCAAAAGCCGCCTCAGTCCCAACTGGCTGGCTGCCACGCCCTCTGCCTGGTCGTAATTCTGGCCGAAACTCTGCTCAACATCTTGCCAGGCCAGGCGCGCGAGGACGGTATAGGTTTCGTTGAGCCCATACTCCCCGTAGACGGCGATTTCGTCCTTATAGAAGAAGCCATCACTTTGACGCGTGCCGGTGGCGTCAAAATAGCCATCGGCCCGGTCAGCAAGACTGGTGATGATCAAAATGCCCTTGCCCGACTCCTGCACCCATGCACCGGCAAAAGCCGGCGATGGGGCGAGGCAAAACAGGCCTGAGAGGCAGAAGCCTAGGTGTCGAAACCCGGGCTTTCGCGGCGGACACGGTCGAGAATCGCAGCCCAGCCAATTTCTTTGAAGAACTCGTTGGACGAGATCTCCGCAGACTGACCGAATACGCGATCCTGCATGGCCTGATCCCATTCGATCAGCTCCCCGCCTGCCTGCGCCATGACTTGAACCTTGCATGCGCGCTCAAGTAGATAAATTCTAACATACGCGCTAAACGGGTGATCGCCAACTGACAACGTGCCGTGGTTGCGGAGAATCATCAGATTCTTCTCACCGAGGTCTTTCACCAGGCGCGCCTTCTCATCCGATTCCAGCGCCACACCTTCATAATCGTGATAGCTGACATCGTTGAAAATATTCATCGCGAGCTGGCTGATCGGCCGCAAACCCTGTTTCTGGGCTGCGACGGCAACACCGGCATCAGAGTGAAGATGGAGCGCTACATTCACGTCTGAGCGTGCGGCATGAATCGCCGAGTGAATGGTGAAACCCGCCGGGTTGATCCCATATCGTGAGGGCGGCAGCACATTACCCTCAAGATCAATCTTCACAAGATTTGATGCCGTAACATCTTCATAGAGAAGGCCAAACGGATTGAGCAGGAAGTGCTCCTCCGGCCCGGGAATACGCATGGAAATATGGGTGAAGAAAAGATCATCCCAGCCATGCATGTGCACGAGGCGATAAAGCGCTGCGAGATCGCACCGCGCCTTCCACTCTTCCTCGCTGACCTGATCCTTCACACTGATATTAGCCTGGTCGTCCATATCAAAGACCTCCCCTTACCGATTGCGCTTATCGCGTTTTGCTTGGCGACAGTTTCTCTCTCAACAGGCTTCGGGTCAAATGTCCTTAGCCAGTCGGATCCCGGAAAACTGCCAACGCGCATCTGGAGGGAAGAAGTTCCGGTAGGTCGGCCGTATATGCCCGGGCGGTGTGGCACAGGATCCACCGCGCAGAACGAACTGCCCGCACATGAACTTGCCATTATACTCGCCGACCGCTCCGCTCGCCGGGCGATAGCGCGGGTATGCGCTGTAAGCCGACCGGGTCCACTCCCACACATCACCATAGAGCTGGATCAAACCGTCTCCGCTTCCCGCTTGTGGATGTGAGCTCACACCCGGGGCCATGAAGCGCCCTGCCAGAGAGTGACCCGCAGCGGCCCGCTCCCATTCACGCTCTTCCGGCAGGCGGGCTCCCGCCCATTCAGCGAAAGCTGCCGCTTCAAAATAACTTACATGGGTCACAGGCGCGTCCAGATCCAACGGGACTTCGCCATGCAAGGTGAACTCGCTCCAGCTCCCATCCTCGCGGCGGCGCCAGTAAAGGGGGGCATCCCAGCCCTCATCCAGGATCCGTCCCCATCCTTCAGAGAGCCAGAGCGTCGCCGTGCGATAGCCGTCATCTTCTATGAAGGCGAGGTATTCCGCATTCGTCACTGGACGCGAGGCAAGTGCGAAGGGCGTCAGGATTGCTTCATGGCGCGGGCCTTCATTATCGAAGGCGAATCCATGCCCGTCATGACCAAAGGCGAAACATCCGCCGTCAAACTCATGCCAGCGCAGGCCAGGAACCTGCCGCTTGGCGGGTTTTGGTGCTGTATAAGCTGCCGGACCGAACGGGTGCTTGGAGAGCACATGCTTGATATCGGTCAGCAAGAGCTCTTGATGCTGTTCTTCGTGCGCGATGCCGATATCAATTAGAGTCTCGAAAGAGGAAAAATTCTCTTCTTGGTTAGCGCCAAGTAAAGAAGCCATCGCCGCATCCACATGCGCCCGGTAGTCCATGATATCCGAAACCGATGGGCGACTGAGAAAACCCCGTTCCGGTCGTGGATGACGGGCGCCGACCTGCTCATAGTATGAATTAAATAAGTAGTTGTAGCTCTTATCGAATTCTTCATACCCAGGCAGGTTTGGCAGCAAGAGGAAGCGCTCCCAGAACCAGGTCGTGTGCGCCAAATGCCATTTCGTCGGACTGACATCCGGCATGGTCTGGACCGTCATGTCCTCAGGCGTCAAAGCCTCAATCAAAGCACGAGATCGATCCCTGACACGCGTATAGATCGTCGATTTCGGATGTGTGGTCTTGTTTTCCAATAGTCTAAACTCTCGCAGGGCAATCGAATTAATAAGTTCTCAAACCAGATCGGCCATAAGAAACAGAACAACTATAAAAAGCACGAACGCATGACCGGGAATCCAGCAGCAGCACTCAAGCAATTGGCGAAAATGCGCGATCCGCGCCAACGACACCAGCTCGCGCTCGGTGTTACGGAACTATGCATCGCCCAACCGCTTTCTGAGAGCGCCAGACCGGTCGCCGGAGAACTCCTCGTTACAATCTCCGCAACAAGCCAGCAGGAAACCCAGCTGGCGATGGCAGAGAAACTCTCTGCCTGTGAGTGGGCACCTCAAACCATTCTGCGTCATCTCGCAACGCAAGATATTGAAGTTGCCAGCATTGTGATCAAAAAATCCCAGGCGTTGACGGAAGAAGACATGGTCTTCATTGCCCAGACCGCCTCACCTGATCACCGCTTGATACTCGCCAAACGCCCCAATCTGCGGCTGCGCGTAACCGATACGCTGGCCGTCCCGGCCGAAGCCCCGGTCCTGCGCGCGCTTGCCGATAATGACACGGCCGAGATTTCCGAGCATACGCTGGAGATTTGCCTCACTGTCGCCAAGGGGCACCCTCGTCTGCGCGAGGCCCTCGCGCGTCGGCATGATCTGTCGACGGATTACGCAACCCGCCTCTCCATCATGCTGCCGGAAAGCTGGCGCGAGGAACTTTGCCGTCGTTTCGGCCTGGACCGGGACCGCGTCGAGAATCTGACGATTGAAGCCGCGGTTAAGGTCTCCAATGAGAGCGTTGAGGACGAAGCCAAGAAAGTGGTTGAGCTCGCCGCAGAGGAAAAGCGCCTGAACGGTGAATTTGCTGTCGAAGCGCTCAAGCGCGGGGATGAGGCCGTTTTCGATCACGCGTTCGCGCGCCTTTGCAAACTCACTGTCCCGCAATGGCGGGTGGCACTGGCGATGAATGGCGTGCGGGCTGCAGCCATGGCCTGCAAGGCTGCGGGGCTTGATCGTACCGCCTACCCAATCGTCCATAAAGCGCTTCGATATCATGGCCGTCTGCACCAGGCGCTGGAGGGAGAGGCCATGACTGCGGCCGCCAATGTCTTCCGCATGTATGGTGAGGAAAAGGCGGCCAAGGTCTTGCGCCAGATGGGCAGCAAGGCTTGAATGCCCCCGCACTGAGCGGGACTTCATTCCTTGAGCACTGATTCCAATCCCAAATTCGCTTTTCTCGCGAGCCCGAAGCCCGGCGCGAAGGCCGCCAAGGCGCGCCTGGAGGACCGCTATGGTTCGGTCTCCATGTATGACGCCGATATTCTGGTCGCGCTGGGCGGGGACGGGTTGATGCTGGACGCCCTCCACACGTCGATTTCCACCGGGGCGAAAGTCTATGGCATGAATTTCGGGTCGGTCGGCTTCCTGATGAATGATTTTCACGAGAACGACCTGCCCCAGAGAATCGCGGATGCAGAACCGGCCCGCATTCACCCGCTGCGCGCCCGCGGCGAGGATGTGCATTGTAACCGCTTTGAAGCTCTGGCGATTAATGAGGTGTCTTTGCTGCGCGAAACGCGCCAGACCGCCAAGATCAGAGTGCTCATTGACGGCAAGGAGCGCATGGCAAACCTCGCCGCCGACGGCGTGCTTGTGGCCACGCCGGCCGGCTCTACGGCCTATAATCTTTCCGCTCACGGGCCGATTCTTCCACTCGATTCGAAAGTCCTGGCCCTGACACCGATCAGCGCATTTCGTCCGCGCCGATGGCGCGGTGCCTTGCTGCCACACGAGGCCAAGGTGGGGCTTGAAATCATTGAACCGAGCTACCGGCCCGTCTCCGCGGTGGCGGACAATAAGGAATTTCGTGAAGTCGTACGCGTCGACATTGAAGAAGCCTCCGACATCACCTTGACCATGCTTTTCGACAAGGATCGTGACCTGACAGAACGGATCCTGACCGAACAGTTCCAAAACTAGACAGTTTAGGCTGGCGTTAAGCAAGCTGCGTTAGTCTGCCGCAGACCTAGGAAATGGGGCGAGCAGTGCCATGACGGCAGCAGCGCAGGCAGACTATTCAGACAAGCGGGTCATCCTCGTTGATGACAATGCCGCCTTGCGCGGAATTTTGCGCGCGGCCCTGCAAAGCTTCGGCTTCAGACGCGTCATGGAAGCTGATTGTGTCGATAGCGCCCTGGAGCAGCTATCACGCCAGCGCACCGATCTGGTAATCACCGACTGGAAGATGTCGCCGCGCGACGGGCTCGACTTGGTCCGTGCCCTGCGCGCCCCGGCCACCAGCCCGGCCCCCTTCGTGCCGGTTATCATGCTGACCGCCTATTCCGACGGGGAGCGCATCAAACAGGCCCGCGATGCCGGCGCCAATGCCTTCCTGGTCAAACCTTTTACGGCGGCCACCCTGGCCACCACGATTCGCGAAGCCTTCGAGGACAAGCGCGAATTCATAACGACTGCAGATTTCTTCGGCCCGGACCGCCGCGCGACACCGCGCAAGGCGGAGGCCGATCATCAACCCACATTTATTGCCGCGAGTTAGGAGACCCCTTATGGCGAAGCCCGATCAGGAAGCGGAGATCATCAATCCGCCAAACATGCTGCAGATCAAGATCGGGGGTCCGATCAGCGCAGGCGATCTGCATTTGATCGAGAAGGCCGAGGAGGCCATGAAAGATCTGCGTGGTGATTTCGGTGCCTGGCTCGAAGAAGAAGTCGTCAAGCTCGAGGAAGCCGCCAAGGTAGTCAAAGAGACCGGTCTCAAAGGTGATGAGGGCGAGCAATTATTCATCCGCGCCCATGATTTGCGTGGCCTGGGATCGACCTATGAATTCCCGATCATCACCCGTCTTGCCAAGTCGCTGACCAAGATGATCGATATGCCGGAAAAGCGCCAGGAGGCCTCTCGCGCCCTCGCCCTCGCCCATGTGGGCGCGATCCGCGCTGCCTTGAGCCAGAATATTCGTGATACCAATGATGCGGTTGCTGCTGCTCTGGCCGAGGAATTGGAAACGCAGACGGCCGAGTTCGCGAAGCCTTGGGACACCGACTAGGCGTCCCGACTAAACTTCAAATTCCGGCAAAGATTAGCCAGCCGCTCGCAAGGGCGGCTGGTTTTCTTCATCCATACGCTCAAGGATGTAGTTGAGATCATCTTCCGGAATCCCCTGGAAGCGCGTGATCGCTCGCTCGGCCAGGACCCGTTGGAAGTGCTCACGCCCTGCAGAATCGGTCGGAACTTCCATGGAGTGGAAAATGTCGATCGCAGCCCTGAAGGCCGGGAAAAGGCGTGGCGGCATACCCGTGCGGTCATAGATCGCCCTCAGCCCCAACGGCCCGGCATCATGCACCAGCAACCAGGAACGGTTGTGAGACACGCCGGCAAGCTCTGCAAATGCATGCTCAACAAAATGGACATGTCCCCGCAGCATTGAGCGCAGAATGATTGATGGCGTCAGACGGC
This sequence comes from Alphaproteobacteria bacterium, assembly GCA_018222865.1. Taxonomy (GTDB): domain Bacteria; phylum Pseudomonadota; class Alphaproteobacteria; order Caulobacterales; family Maricaulaceae; genus Maricaulis. Next base: position 174,285 of record JAAEZM010000006.1, on the reverse strand, counting down.
CATTCATCCGCAATTGCTGGACAAAATGCTGCGCATCATGCGCCAGACCGGCCTGCTCGACGAGATCGATCGTTGCGCGTTCACGTGTCGCCTCGGAAAGCTCGACGGCGACTTGCGGCGGCAAGGCGTGCTGGCTTACCAGCCGCTGCATTGCCTCATCCGAGACATGCGCAATCAGCTTCTCTGTCACATCAAGCGGCAGGTGAGAGCGCGCCACAAAGGCGTCCATCACACCGCGATTTTCACAGAAGGCCGCGAAAGCCTTTTCATAGCTTTTCTGATCGAAATCCGCACCATCATTGGAGGCGGCAATCCCGACGGCTTTCTCATCGCCGGTCTCGATCAATTCATTGACGACCGCGGTCGGCACGTCCTGGCGTGCTGCAATCGCGCACAGCTTGACGCTATCGGAGGCTTTAACCAGGGCGACGAGGTCATCCGCGTCAAGCATCGGCGAAGACAAGAGAACCGGCGTTGCGACGCTTTCGACATCAGCCGCCAGCTGCATCGCGATCTCATGCGGCAGATTTTTCGACTGGCGCAGGGTGACAGCCATCGCCCGACGCACGAGCTCGGCACTATCGCGAAGAATCAGCTCGAGAATCCGTTCCGCAGCGGCGCGCTCATCAGCTGGAAGATCAACCTCTTCCATGCGGTGACAGATCTTGCGAACCGTCAGAGCACGCTCTTCCGGGTCCGATCCTCGAACCAGACGGCGGATATCTTCATCAGTCAGTCGATTGCGCAGCGTAGCGACAGTCATCGCAGCCTCATCAAAAAACAACTTGGGCAATTCAGTTTAATCGCCGCATGCTTAATGAAAGCTTGCCAAAGGGCGCTGCCAGTAAGCGGGCTGTTAAGCCTTGCGATCGCGCGAGGAGGCCGGCGCATCAAGCGAGGCCAGGATCTCAACCAGCATGGGCGATAATTCGCCATTCCCGACCTGGAATGATCCCGGATTAATCGGCGCAGCTGAGGCGGCGAGTGTCCGCGCGGGCACCTCGGCTGAGCCTTGCCGCGCAGGTACAGCAGACGTGGACCGGGCTGTGCCGGTCAAGTTTTCCAGCAATTCCGAGGCTGTGCGTGGACGACCATTATCGTAGAAAATGGGTCGGTTCGCCGCCGCCGCTGCCGGGAATAGCCGGTCAGCGCGCTGGTCAGGATTGGACTGAACCGCCTCAATCAGCGAGGCTGCACCGCCAGCACCGAGGAAATGCGCCGCATAGAGTTCGCCAGCCCCGGCCGATTGCCCGGTTCTTTCCTCGATTATTGCCGCATTTTCCGCAGCCAACTCCCCTGCCATCCGCGCCGCAGCAGCCGGATCGAAACGCAGGTCGAGAATTTCCTGGCGCATTTGGTCGTCGCGGACTTCATAGCGTCCGCCCGCATCCCGGCTGATCGCTTGCGCGAGCGCACCAAACCCATGCTGAGCGCCATGACGCTCCATCATGCCAAGCCAGGTTTGCTCGATAAATTGAAACATGCCTGCAGCGCTGGATGTCCGTGCTTGAGCATCCGCGTCAAAATTGCTTTCGCGAGCAGCTGTGGACACCAGAAAATCGAAATCAGCACCGGTCTCGCGTGCAGCTTCACGCAAGAGGTTCTGAGCGAAATCGGGAATATGTGCGTCGACGCGGCTGACCATCAACAGCTCCAGGACGAAAAAGAATCAACCAAGAGAGTCGGACCAGCCCACTAATCTCGCGTTAACGCTCTTGGCGTGCCCCGATTTCGCGTTACAGTTTCGATCAGAGGGACGAAACTTGCAGGAGAGCGATCATGAAGATGCGCACCCTTTTTCTCGCCATCGCCGCGAGCACGCTTCTGACAGCCCCCGGCGCTGCACAAGCCCAGTCTCCCAGCTCAGTCCGTATCGGCATGATCAGCGGCTATTCGGTGATTGATAACGAGCACCTGGTGATCAATAGCGGCCCGCGACGGCATTATCTGGTCACACTTCGCCGCGGATGCTGGGGCCTTCGCTCTGGCACACGGATCGGTACGAGCTTTCATGAGCATGAGCGCATCACCATGCCGCGAACCGAATTCATCCTGACCGAGAATGGGCGTTGCCCCATCGACATGATTGAGGAAGTCGAAAGCCTGGATGCGGCCCGCGCTATTGTTGAACAGCGGACCAGTCCTGAAACGCCTGATGGCGAGGCGAGCCCGTCTGACAAATAGGTCTTCAAACGCACTATCCGACTAGCTGGCCTACAGACTTGATCCGCTAGCCGATGCTTAAAGATTTGTTCAATTTAGAATCAAATCCCAACGGACATCGTTCATAGAGACTCATACTATATGAGTGGAGGGTCGCTATGAATAATATGATGAGAGTTCGATACGAAGTCAGTGCTTCACTTACCGGTTTGATCTGTGTCCTGTATGATGCTCACAAACAATCTTGCCGCGGTAAAACCACCGACCACGCCATCCACGAGCTTCTAGGTGTTAGTCTTGAAAGCTCCATGCAAATTGTCGACGAGCACTTTCCCAGTGTATCCCAGCTCTTCGCGGGTCGGGCGGCAAAACTGCACCTGATGTCAGATCAACTCGTGCAAAGTGAAAAAACGGGGTTGAAGCCACAAGATCATATGCGCTTGCGGCTGATTAGGAACTTGGAACAATTCAACTTCGAATTAGAGGATGCGCTTCGGTCGGCTGAGACTAAAATGTCGGCCGATTAAGCTGGAAATGCCCGAGACGTTCGATCGCGGGCTCCGGCTCGTCTTGAAGAGCGTCCGACCACTCACTCCCCCAGCGCACCGGGATTCGCAGATAGGCCGCCGCCGCCAGGACCACGCCCGCCATCACATGATAGCGATCACGATCACACGGATAGGCCGGATCAGGCGCCAGCGTTACCGCCTGTGACGGGTCGATATTGTATTTGGACAGCCGCTCTTGCCCATCATAATGGGTGGCAACCATCTCCGGCTGCGTAATCAGCCAGCGTCCCTCTTGCAGCGCGCGGCCGCGCTCAAAAAGGCGCATCTGGCGGGCGCGCGCCCTGTGCCCTTCTTGAACCAGGAATGGGAAGGGCATCCAAGCTTCAGCGTAATTCACGACCCGCTGAAGCTCGGGATGGCAGGACAAGAGCTTGGCCCGCGATTTCAAGGATAGTGTGTTCCCGCTCACCGGCTGGCCTTCTCGCATAACACTAATAAGGCGCTCAATACGGCCTGATCGCGCAAATAGAAAGCGCTATCTCAAAATCAATCTATCATTTCACGAGCCTAGCAAGCCAGCCTCGCTGATTTGATCGGACGCCCTTTTCGCCTTGCCAAAGCGGTCAGCACAACCGTAATGTTCATAAAGTGAACAGTGTTCGCTTAGACAAATGAGGCCTACCCCATGCAGCTCGTTAGCGATGTCATCCTTGAAGACCGCGATCAGTCCGACCCCACGTTCAAAGAGACTTATGCGCGTCTGGACGGGTTTGATCTCTGGGATCCCAATTCCTGGACCAATGGACATCCTCATGACTTCTTCGCCGCCATGCGTGAGGAAGCTCCGATCATGTGGCAAAGCCCGAAGCGCCAAGGCGCGGGGTTCTGGTCGGTTACACGGTATGATGACATCAAGGAGGCCGAACTCAGATCGGATGTCTTCTCCTCGGAACGCGGTTCGATCAATATGTTCGTTATGCCGCGCAAGGAATGGAAGCCGAAAAAACTCATTCCCGCCGCGTTCAACTCCATCATCAACCTGGATCAGCCGCACCATATGGAAATGCGCATCCAGCAAAAAGACTTCTTCATTCCAAGGTTTGTTACGGAGCTCTCCGAACGGGTCGAGGCGAAGATCGACGCACTTCTTGATGAATGCGAGCGCAAAGGCCCGGTCGTCGACTTCGTGAAACTCTTTTCCCAGGAGCTGCCACTCTTCACCCTGTGCGAGATGCTGGGGATTGATGAGGAAGACCGTCCGAAAATCATCCAGTGGATGCATTATCTCGAGCTGGCTAATCAGTATTTCGTGAATCCCTGGTCGCTCTTGTCGCGCCGCCCCTGGTTCCCCATCAAATTCTATCATTACGTCAATGAGATGTTCGATTATGGCGAACGCGTCATGGCGGACCGCCGGAACAATCCGCGCCGCGACCTCATGACCGCCATCGCCAATACCCAGATGGCCGGCAAACCCTTGCCGCAAGAATATCTCGACGGATCCTGGCTGCTCATCATTTTCGCGGGCAATGACACCACGCGGAACTCGCTATCTGGCACTATTCGCTTGATGACGGAGTTTCCGGATCAGCGGGAGAAAGTCATCGCGAACCGGGATCTTATTCCCCGCATGGCCAATGAAGCCATTCGGATGATTTCACCGGTGCAGCACATGCGTCGCACCGCCCTTGAGGACACCGAACTCAACGGCCAGCGCATCGCCAAGGACGAAAAACTCATCCTCTGGTATCCCGCCGCCAATCGCGACCCCTCCGTCTTTGCGGACCCGGATCGCTTCGATCTGGAGCGTGAGAACTGGGACAAGCACCTCGCCTTTGGTCACGGCCCGCACAAATGCCTGGGTCAGAAAATCGCACAAATGCAGCTTCAGCTCGCTTTCAAGCGTATTCTGGATCGCTTCCCCAACATCCAGTGGACCGGCAAACAGACCATCGCTCCCAACACGCTCGTCCACGCGATCTCCAGCCTGGAAGTCGACCTTTACGGCCTCGAGGGCAAACGCCCCACACAGGTTCAGGTCAAGCAAGCGGCGGCAGCAGAATAAGTCTCAGCCGTCAGTCCAGATAGGACTGAGCCAGCCCCGCAATATCGACACGCGCTTGAAGACGGCGGGCGAGCAGGTAAAGCCCGCCGAACTTCCTGTGCAGGTAAAGCACATCCACAGGTGGGATTTCGCGATACCCGTCAGCAAATCCAAGCTCCATGCCTTTATCGCGCAAACGCAGGGCGAGATCAGACTGTCCGAAATCAAACCCGTCTTTTGCGCGCAAAGGCTCACAGGCCTCCAGCATGATATCGACCAAAGCCTCGGTCACAGCATCCGGTGTTCGAGAACTGATATATCCGATGGCTTCAGCCGTCTCACGCAGGCCTGACCGGTCAGCAGACGCGCCGGCTTTGAAGAAGGCGCGATAGGTCTGTGCCAGTGTTTTCGGGATGTCTCGAACGGCGCCGAAATCAAGCAGGACAATCCGGCCCGCCTCCGGATCATAACGGTAATTCGCCAGATTGGGATCAGACTGCATGGACCCAAATTCAAACACTTCCCGGAATAGGAGTTCAAACAGCGCCGTAACGACTGTGTCTCGCACGTGCTGGGGCTCGTCCTGCAAAATCTCGAGCGGTTTGGAGATGAGATAGTCCATCGCCAACACATCCTGGCGGGTCAGATCCAGATGGGCCCGCGGCAGGATGAAACGGGGGTCACCGTCCAAATAGGAATTAAAGGCCGCCAGCGCGCTCGCTTCGGCGATATAATCCGCCTCTCGATGCAGCTGTTCCTTGGCTTCCTTCATAAGCGGCGCCAATTCGATGCCCGAGGGCAAGAGCCCTGATAGCTTCAGGAGGCTGGTGACATTATCAACATCACTCTCAATACTCTCGCGAACGCCGGGGAATTGGACCTTCACGGCGAGATCGCGCCCATCCGGCAAAATGGCACGATGGACCTGGCCAATAGAGGCTGCGGCCAGCGGCCGAAGGTCAAAGCGAGCAAAGCGCTTAAACCATCCCTCGCCCCAATTCTGATCGAGTACATCACGCAATTGCCGCGGCGGCATGGGGTGGGCATCGGCGCGCAGCCGGGCAAGAACCGACGCGAATTCCGGCGGCAATAAATCCCCCGCATCCATGGAAAGAAGCTGGCCCACCTTCATTGCAGCACCGCGCATTCGGGCGAGCTCACCGGTCAAGCGCGCTGCATTGCCCGGGCTCAGCGCGGCACCCCGCCAATCGGGTTTCTGGCCGCTAGCGGCAGACTTGAGGCCCGCCCCAAGCACATTCGCTCCGATACCCAGGGCTGTCGCACCCAGCCCGGCCATTCGGCTCAAACGGCCACGCGGCACCGCCATGCCTTCCGTGTCACGCTTACGTCTCGACATTCATGCGTCCTCGATAACTCGCCCAAGAGCTAAGGCGATGAGAGGGGCGGACAAGCCAGCCATGACGTCGCAACATGGACAACAGCATGTCACAGGCGATGGGCTCTGTATGCGGCCGCTCGAAGTGCTACATCAGGGACAATGATAAGAGGGAACAGCATGCTGCTGCGCGTTGAAGATCTGGAAAAATCCTACGGGCACGGGCCACAGAGCCAATCGGTCCTGCGCGGGGTCAGCCTCGAATTGGAGGCTGGCGAGAGCCTGGCGATCACCGGCGAATCTGGATCCGGCAAGAGTACGCTTCTCCACCTTATCGGCCTGCTGGACCAGCCCGATGCCGGTGCCATTCGGATCGCCGGGGAGGCGGTCACGGCGCTGGACGATTCTGGCCGGGCGCGTTGGCGTCGCGAGCGGATCGGCCTTGTCTTCCAGCAGTTCAATCTGGTGCCGTCGCTGACCGTTGCGGGCAATCTCGCCCTGCAAGCCCGTCTCGCCAAGCAGCATGATCCCGCCTGGATACAAACACTCGCCGAACGGCTGGGTCTGACAGAGTATCTGCAGCGCTATCCCGAACAATTATCGGGGGGACAGCAGCAACGCGTTGCAGTCGGACGCGCCCTGGCCATTCGCCCGGTCCTGTTGCTGGCCGATGAACCCACCGGAAATCTCGACGAGGCCACCAGCGAAGATGTGCTGGAGCTGATGCTGGAGCTGTGCCGCGATGCCGATACGGCGCTGGTCATGGCAACGCATTCAACTCACGCCGCAGGTCGGTTGACCCGTCATGCCCATCTTACCCGCGGTCAGCTCACATGACGCTGACCGCCCTCCTCGCCTTGCTTTCCCACTGGCGCCGCAAACCCGGCCAACTCGCAACGCTCATCATCGGGCTGGGGCTGGCGACCGCCTTGTGGACCAGTGTGCAGGCGATTAATGCGGAAGCGCGTGCCAGCTATGGCGAAGCCAGCGCTGCCATGGGCGCAGGCCGTCTGACGCGCCTTCACGCTGGAGAAGCTGGCATACCGGTCGAACAATGGGCCCTGCTCCGCCGCGATGGCTGGGCCGCCTCCCCCTTGATCGAGGGGGATTTGGAGGTCGGTGGGGGTGTATTTGGCCTGACCGGCATAGACCCGCTGAGCACAAGAAGCGAGGGCGGAAACCTGGCCCCTGGTGACCAAATCATCGGCCTGGAATTCCTCACGCAGCCCGGCCTGCTGCTTGTCGCCCCGGAAGATGTCGAGAGCTTAACCGGTACAGGTCTGCCCCCGGTGCTTGCCAGCGCCAATGTCACGCCTGGACAAATCCTCACTGACATCGCCGTCGCCGCGCGACTGCTTGGCCGCGAAGGGGTGATAGACGCCATTCTCATCGATGATAGCGCGCGGCCGGGGCGTACTCCGCTGGAGCAGCTCGTCCCCACGCTTGAGCAATCCGATGGCGCCGCCGCAAATGATATCGCCCAGCTGACCGGCAGTTTTCATCTCAATCTGACCGCCTTTGGTTTCCTCTCTTTCGCTGTCGGCCTCTTTATCGTCTATGCCGCAATCGGACTGGCGTTTGAGCAAAGGCGGGCGAGTTTGCGAACGCTGCGAGCGCTGGGAACGCCGGTCTCTTCCATCGTCATCGCCTTGCTCATCGAGGCCCTCGTCCTTGCTCTTATCGCCGGAGCTCTGGGTGTTGTCCTGGGCTATCTTGTCGCCAGCACCCTCCTGCCCGGTGTCGCTGCTACCCTGCGCGGCCTTTATGGTGCAGCTGTTTCCGGCGAGCTGGCGATCCGACCGCAATGGTGGCTGTCTGGTTTTGCGATCGCTGTTTTTGGCGCCTTGAGCGCCACCGCCGTCTCGATACGACAGGCGGCTGTCCTGCCCCTTCTCGCCGCAGCCCAGCCCCGGGCCTGGGCGATTGCGTCCAGTCGGCGCTATATCCAACAGGCCGTTTTCGCCTTTGCGCTCTTGGCGCTGGCGGCACTCATTCCCGTTTTCTTCTCCGGCATGCTGGCTGGTTTTGCGATGCTTGGCGGTCTGTTTGTCGGCGCCGCACTGCTACTTCCGCCGGGTCTGGCGCTTGTCCTCAACCTGGCGCAGCGCTGCATGAAAGGACCGGTGAGCGAATGGTTCCTCGCTGACACCCGCCAGCAACTCCCTGGCCTCTCCCTCGCCCTGATGGCGCTGATGTTCGCCCTGGCAGCAAATGTCGGTGTTGGCACCATGGTCTCCAGCTTCCGGCTGACCTTTGTCGGCTGGCTCGACCAACGTCTGGCGGCTGAACTCTACGTCTCTGCAAGCGATGAAGCTCAATCGCAGGAGCTCTATGCGTGGCTGGATGCACGCTCTGATGCGGTACTGCCGATATGGAGCGCGAACTCCACAATCGCGGGCCAGCCCGGCGAAGTCTTCGGCATTGTCGATCATTCCACATATCGTGATCATTGGCCTTTGCTCGCCGCAGCCCCGAATGCCTGGGATGCCGTCGCGGCGGGCGAAGGGGTGATGATCAATGAACAGACCTGGCGACGCTTGAACCTCTCACTGGGTGATCCGATCACACTGGCCGATACCAGCGCCTTGCCCCTGGTGGCGGTGTACTCGGATTATGGCAATCCCAACGCCCAGGCGATTATCGGATTGGACCCGCTGGTCGAACGCTATGGCGAGAGGGTGGCGAATCTGCGCTATGGCGTGCGCCTGCCGCCGGAAGATGTACCGGCCTTGATGAGAGAGCTGGAGGCGCGCTTTGACCTGCCTGAATTCGGCCTGATCGACCAGGCAGGCATCAAGGCCTTCTCGCTCTCGATTTTCGACCGGACCTTTACTGTGACCGGTGCGCTCAATGTCCTCACCCTGTCTGTCGCGGCGTTTGCGATGTTTGCCAGCCTGGTCACACTGGCCAGTATGCGCTTGCCGCAATTGGCGCCCGTCTGGGCGATAGGGCTGAGCCGGGGACAATTGGCCCGGCTGGAAATGCTGCGTGCGGGTATTCTGGCGCTGCTGACCTGGCTGATCGCCGTCCCGACCGGGCTTGTCCTGGCCTGGGCCCTTTTGGCCATCGTCAATGTCGAAGCCTTTGGCTGGCGCCTTCCCATGCATGTTTTTCCCGGCGACTGGCTGCGCCTTTTGGGCCTTGCCGTCCTGGCCGCCCTGATCGCCGCGCTTTTGCCTGCGCGCAGCCTGGTCAAGCGCCCGCCGCGGGATTTCCTGCAAGTCTTTGCCCAGGAGCGCTGAACCATGCCGATGTTCTGCCTGTCCTTGATGCTCGCCGTCACCGCCGTCCTCTCCCCTGTTCATGCGCAAGGCTTTGCAGGGCTGGGCGTTGAAGCTGAGGGCTTTGCTGTACCCGAGCGCGGCACGCGCTTTGACTTCCCGGAAGACCATGGCGCCCATCCGCCCTACCGGATCGAGTGGTGGTATCTCACCGCGGTAATGGAAGATGCGGAGGGGCGCGTTTATGGCGCTCAGTGGACGCTGTTCCGTTCAGCCCTGGCGCCGCATTCCGGTGAGGGCTGGGAGACACCGCAATTGTGGATGGGGCATGCCGCTGTGACGACCCCGCAGGCGCATTACAGCGCAGAGCGACTGGCAAGAGGCGGTTTCGGCATTGCCGGGGCGGACCCTCACCCCTTCCAGGCCTATATCGATGAATGGTCGATGCGCAGCGCGGCTGAACGGATCGCGCCGGATGGGGACGCTCTCGATGCCCTGGATCTGACCGCCCGGGGCGAGGATTTCGCTTATGACCTCGCCCTGACCGCACAAGGCCCGCTGATTTTTCATGGCGAGGATGGTTTTTCGGTGAAATCGGCGAGCGGTCAGGCCAGCTATTATTATTCCCAGCCTTTCTACACGCTCAGCGGCACGCTTCAGCTTCCGGACGGGCCCGTCAGTGTGAGCGGTGAAGCCTGGCTGGACCGGGAATACTCCTCGCAACCGCTCTCCGAGAACCAGCTGGGCTGGGACTGGGTATCCTTCCACCTGGACAGTGGCGAGAAATTGATGGGCTTCCAGCTCCGCCAGAGTGATGGCAGCGTCTATACCGCCGCCAGTTGGATCACACCGCAGGGCGAAGTCACCGCCTATGAAGATGGCGATCTGACCCTGACTGCCCTGGAAACCCATGAGGTCGCCGGACGGACCATCCCCACCCGCTGGCGGGTCGAGCTGGCCGAGCGCGATCTCGATGTCGAGATCAATGCCGTCAATCCGCAAAGCTGGATGGAAACCAGTGTCGCCTATTGGGAGGGCCCCGTGATCATTACCGGCAGCCATGGCGGGCGCGGTTATCTGGAAATGACGGGGTATGGCGAGGAGTAGTTTTGCTCTTCCGACGCTAAAAGCCGGTACGCACCAATTGACCAGACGGGTCTCTCGCAAGTGGCAATAAAAGCCGTCGCAAAGCGCAATCCCGGTCCTCGCGCTTTGCTTCACACATGACTTAGCCCGTTGTTTTTACTACCCCTTCCCATTGCACCCCCCTGCAGTGATACTGGTCATGGAGGTTCCCATGAGCAGTTACGCACAGCGCCTGAACGTTTTTCAGAAACAAAGCCAAACCCAGACCCTGTCGCCGCAAATGCAGCGAACAATGTTCTTGCTTCAGCTCTCCGGTGAGGCGCTGGAAGAGGAAATCATGGCTATCTGCGAAGCCAATCCGCTGATCGCCGAGCGCTCCAGTCTGAGCCGCAATCGCAGCAATTCCGCCGCGCTGGCTGACTGGACCGCCACCACACCGGCCAGGCTCAATCTCTCCGATCATCTCAAACACCAGCTTGCGCTGACCCGAACCACCCCGCACATCCGGGCGCTGGCGCTCCGGATTATCGAGCACATTGAACCCAGCGGCCGACTAAACGCAGACGACTGGGCCCACCTGGCCGATGCAAGGGGCGCAGACGATGCGCTGGCTCTGGTCCAGTCCTTCGAACCGGCAGGCGTTGGAGCGCGTTCAATCATTGAATGCTTTGCACTCCAGCTCGACCCCCAAAGCGCCGCCTGTCCGCGCTGGCAGGCCTTGCTTGATAACCTGCACGCCTTGGCAACAGAGCCGGCACATGCGTTCGCCAGACGCTGCGGTGTTTCAGAGACTGAACTCAAAACCATGATTGCCCATTTAAGAACGCTCGACCTTCAGCCCGGCTACGGATTCGAAACGGCCGACGCGATCGAGATCATTCCGGATCTGCGGGCCGAGCGCTCTGAAAGCGGTGAATGGGCTGTCGCCTTGAGCTGGGATCCCACGACGAGCATTGCCCTGGAACCCGCTTATCGCGGCTGGCACCGCAATCCGGCTCTGGCGGGCAAGGCCAGATCCTTCCTTCAGGGCAAGCATGAGGAAGCGCGTTGGCTAAAGCAGGCATTGCGCCAGCGCGGCGACACCCTGTTGCGCGTCGCTCGGCTGGCTATCGCTTTTCAGCACCGGTTCATGAGCGAGGGCACGGAGGCCCTCATCCCGCTCACCATGCGGGAAATCGCGACCCGGCTCGAGCTTCATGAATCAACGGTTAGCCGGGCGGTGGCCCATAAGCATATCGAAACACCGCGGGGCGTCTTGCCATTGCGAAGCTTCTTTTCGACGGCTGTAAGTGAGGCTGGGGAGAATGCCGCGACAGCCTCGGCTGCTGTCCGCGCGCGCATTGAAAAAATGATTGCCAATGAGGTTGTTCCCGGAGAGATGTCCGATGGCGCGATCTCGCAGGCGCTGTGCGCGGAGGGTGTTGAAATCGCCCGGCGTTCAATCGCCAAACACCGCGACCGGCTGGGCATTGTCAATGCTCGCGAACGCGCCCGCCTCGCCAGCTATGCCCCGGCCGCCGAGTAAGACCGGTCAGGTCTTCTCAGCCCATTGCTCGCGTTTGCGATAGATGGTGGACGGGGCAATTTCGAGCTGTTTGGAGGCCTCGGTGATATTGTCACCGCACAGCGCAATCGCATGCTCGATCGTACGCTTCTCGACCACCCAAAGCGGTTCTATACCGCCAGCGACGGGGGCTGTGTTTACAGGCGGATAAGGCGCCGCGACCGAGGGTGCAGGCGCCAGGGCAGCAGGCTGTACAGGATCCGGCGCAGAGTGTGTCGGCGCAGCCGCCGCAAACCCCTGGGTCAGTGACAAATCAGAGGCCGCGATTTCATCGCCCTCGGCAAGAACCACGCATCGCCGAACGAGATTTTCCAATTCACGGACATTGCCGGGCCAATAATGCTGCAACAGCGCCTGGCGGGCATCGTCCGCGAATTTGAGATCAGCGCGCCCTTCCTCTTCCGCATAGCGAGCGAGAAAGGCATCGGCCAGCATCAGGATATCACCGGCTCGATCGCGCAGCGGCGGGAGTTCAACCGGGATCACATTCAGCCGGAAATACAAATCCTCACGCAATCGCCCAGCCCTCACAGCGCCCCATGGGTCGCGATTGGTGGCCGCGACGATACGGATATCGGTTTGCCGGATCCGGCTGTCACCGACGCGCGCATAAGTCCCCGTTTGCAGGAAGCGCAGCAATTTGGGCTGAAGATCGATGGGCATTTCGCCGATTTCATCGAGAAAGAGCGTGCCGCCATTGGCCAGTTCGGCAGCCCCGGCCCGGTCCGTCGTGGCACCGGTAAACGCCCCTTTGACATGGCCAAAGAGTTCGCTCTCGATCAGATCTTTGGGAATGGCGCCGCAATTGACGGCGATGAAGGCGCGGCCAGCCCTCGCACTCGATGTATGCACGGCGCGCGCGGCCAATTCCTTGCCGGTTCCGGTTTCACCGGTGATGAAGACGCCCGCATTGGAGGGCGCGGCTGATTCCAGGACCCGGTAGACCGCCTGCATCGGCAGGGATGACCCCACGAATTCAGCGAATTGCGCCTTCGGCTTGCTCTGTTCAAAGGCTTTGACGACTTTCTCAAGCTTGGATTTCTCGACCGCATTCTTGACTGTCGTGACAAGGCGCTCAGCGCCAAAGGGCTTTACCAGGAAATCCGTGGCCCCCTCGCGCATGGCGTCGATGGCTGTATTGATGGAGCCATTGGCCGTGATGACGACAACCGGTGTCGAGATTTCCGCGGCGCGCCAGGAGCGCAGCAAGTCCATCCCGTTGGCGTCGGGCAGGCCCAAATCAAGCAGGATGCAGTCGGGACGGCCCGCCCCCATAGCCCGCTCGCCCCCGGCGCCGTCTTCCACGATCTCGATCGCCGCAGCGTCCCGTTTAAGCTGGGCCTCATAGGTTCGAGCCAGTGACGGACTGTCCTCAATGATCAGAACACGGCCTATACTCATCCGCCTCTCCCTTCACTTTGCGCCAGGCTTTTTTCCGCGGCTTCGACAAACGCAGCGGAACACTGCTTCACATCCGCGACCAGCCGGTCGATCAAACCATCCGGGCCCGATCCCAGACTGGCTTGTTCCAGCGCCGAGGCCGCGTGCGCCAGGGCTTCTGCACCGATATTACTGGCTCCGCCCTTAACGGCATGGGCCTCGTGCTGAAGTTTTGCCAGTTCCCCCGCCTGCAGATGTTCCGCAATGCGGTCGAGCCGCTTCTGGAGCTCTCCAACGAAGATGCGCAGGACGAAAGCATGCCCGGCGACATCGCCGTTCCATTGCTCATCGATATGCGCGGCGCTGAGCACTGCATGATGCGCAGCTTCGGCGCGCGGTAACCATTTCTCCAATTCCCGTGACAGATCCTTCAAACGAATGGGTTTGGTGAGGAAACCATTCATCCCCGCCGCCCGGGTCTGCTCGCGATTCTCCGGCAAGGCATGGGCGGTTAGAGCAATGATCGGTGTCGCATGGCCTGTCGACCGGATCAGGCGCGAGGCCTCCAGCCCATCCATGACCGGCATGCCGACATCCATGATGATGAGGTCATAGGCGTCGCTCTCAACGGCTTGGACGGCTGCCGCACCGTCGCAGACGATTTCCGGCTCCAGGCCAAGCTTGGCGAGCATGCTGGCAACCACTGCCGCATTGGTTTCGCTATCCTCAGCCAGCAAGATACGCCCGTGAAGGTGCTGTAATGGCTGGGAGGTTTTGCCGGCATTGCTTTGAGCGCTGTTTTGCACGTTTGCGGGCAAAGTCACGGAGAAGCGGCTGCCTGCCCCAAGCTGGCTCATAGCCGTGATTTTCCCGCCCATAAGCTCAACAAGTTCACGGGTGATCGCGAGGCCGAGACCAACACCTTCACTCACCGAGGAGGGCGCGGCCAGCCCCTGTTCAAAGCGCGAAAAGAGCTTGGGCAGAACGTCTTCGGCAATGCCGATACCTGTATCGATCGTGTGAAACCTGACGATCGACGAGCCATTCTCGTCTGCCAGGTCAGCTTCCAGCACCACACCGCCCTGATCGGTGAATTTGATGGCATTGCCGACCAGATTGAAAAGGATCTGACGAACACGGCCGGGATCGCCCAGCAAGCGCAAGTCTTTCGGCAGGGACGCGACATCCAGCGCAATGCCCTTATCGGCCGCTGAATTGGAGAAAATCTCCCTGACCTGGCCCAGCAAGTCATTGGGCGAATAGACTTCCTCCACCAGATCAACCTGCCCGGACTCGATATGGCTGATATCGAGCACATCATCGATCAAGGTCAGGAGACTTTCCGCCGAACGCTCTGCGAGGTCGATCATTTGCGCCGTGTTTTCGGAGAGCCCTTCGCGGGCAATAAGGCCAAGCGGACCGATGACGCCGTTGAGAGGCGTGCGCATTTCATGGCTCATATTGGCGAGGAATTCGGTTTTCGCTGCGCTCGCGCGCTCGGCTTCCGCCTTCGCTGTGCGCAGCTCTGCCACCGTCGCGGCGCGCGCCGAGACATCGCGCACCACGCCATGAACCAGCGTACGATCATCTGTATCGACGGAGCGGGAATTGACCTCGGTCGGTATCTGAACCCCGGAACGGTGAATGAAGCGGACCTCGAGCCGGGCTTCGCCCGCTGACTGAACCGCCTCAATCGCGGCCTTGCATTTCGCCTGATCGCTTTCCGGGTGCAGGCGTGAAAGATGAGTGCCGATCAGGGCTTTACGATCCCAGCCCGTAAGTTCTTCAGCGCGTTTATTGGCGTCGACGATCTCGCCCTCGAGCGTATGGATGAAGATGGCATCGCCGGACCGCTCGAAAAGATCGCGATAGCGTTGGCGCGAGCGTTTGAGCTCCTCTTCATCCGCCTTACGCTCGGTGATGTCTCGAAGATAGGCCGTGAAATAGGTCTGATCGGTGAGATGAACCGGCGTGATCGCCAGCTCGACAAGCAATTCCCGCCCGCTCGCGTGAAGCGCGGGGACTTCAATCCGTTTTCCAAGGACAGCGTGCTGGCCCGTGCTGAGATATTTCTCGAAACCGGCATCATGTGCGCCGCGCAAGGCTTCAGGGATGATCAGCTCTGCCATGGGCTGACCCAGCACATCCTCGCGCCGATGCCCGAAAGTGTTTTCCGCCGCTTCGTTGAATTCGACAATCACACCATCGCTATCGATGATGACGATGCAGTCGAGCGCCGCCTGGAGGATCGCCGCGTGGAGCGCCGCTTCCGGGTCCTCATCGACATGCTCACCCATGCCCAATGAACCGCTCTTTGAAGGCGCGATAATCGTCTTGCCGGATGGTTTGCTCATTATGTCTCTCCCTCGCATGAAGGGATGGACTGCAAACCCCGGCCCAGGCTGGACGCCCTCCGAAAGCCCGAGTTTTCAGAACCTTAGCGCGGCCCTCTTGAGCCATGATATTCGCAATCCGCAAAAGCATCGCAATATGCAACGCTCATTCGTCGCATATTGCAACTCACTTTTTTAGAACTTCGCGCGTCTAGTAAGCGCCTTTCGCCATGATCACCACAAGGGGTGTGCGAGCGAGGATGATGATATCGGTGATGAGCGATCGGTTATTGAGATAATCAACATCCATCTCGACCATGCGCTGGAAGGGAATATCGGCGCGACCGCTGACCTGCCATATGCCTGTAATACCCGGCTTGCCCTTGAGGCGTCGCAAATCGACTTTCGAATAATTCGCCACCTCCCTCGGCAAGGCGGGACGCGGACCAACCAGAGACATCTCGCCACGCAGCACATTGAAAAGCTGAGGCAACTCGTCGATTGAGTATTTGCGGATGATCCGCCCGACACGTGTCACGCGCGGATCATGCTTGAGCTTGAACGTCACGCCATCATTGCGGTCATTTGCCGCCAGCAAGTCTTCGAGGCGTGCTTCGGCATCCATGAACATGGACCGGAATTTGAGCATTTCGAAAGTCTCGCCATTTTCGCCAACGCGAACCTGCCGGAAAAGTATCGAACCCTTGCTCTCCAGCCTGATCGCCAGCGTCGTAAGGAGGAGCAATGGCGATAGGGCAGCTACGGCGGCCGCTGCGACGGTGATATCCAGAGCGCGTTTCAGCCCGGCGCTGATCCAGTTGCGGCGCGCCTCCCGGCGCTTGGCCCAGCCATAGCCGAGTGCGCGGCCCAGGAAGGCGATATTGCCCACCAGATAGCGACGCCACATCCGCTTGGGTTCCTGAATGAGCCGGTAGGTCCATTCCAGGCGGGCATGGCGCAGCCAGGATGGTGCGCGTTTTGTTGCGCCTGATACAAAGTCAAACAGTCCGCCAACGCCGGCGAGCAGGGATGCGTCGAGCCGGCCAGCCACCCGCGCCAGCCAGGTATCCTGGGCCGGTACGCCCATCGCTACGAATACGACATCAGGCTGCAGGGAATTGATCTTCTCGATGATCGCGTCTTCATCCTGTGGCCCGAAATAGCCATGGCAGCTCCCGGCGATTTTCAGCCCGGGTGTTTTGGCCGCTGCGGCCGCTGCTGTCGCATCGGCTATGCCGGGGCGGCCGCCCAGGAAGAAGACCGACTTGCCGGCCCCGGCGAGCGCTTTACACAGGGGAAAGAAGAGATCCGTGCCGTTGAGATCGTCTTTGATCGGTTCACCGCCCAGACGGCTGGCGATTTCAATGCCGATCCCGTCAGGAAGTACCGCGTCGCACGATTGCAGCGCTTGCTGGTATTGCCAGTCGGACGCGGCGACATTTACGCAATGCGCATTGACGAAGGCAATGCGGGTCTTGTGCCCGCGGACCACACGTCCGACCAATGCCTTGACCGCATCCGCGCGGCGCATGGCCAGGAGCGGCAGGCCAAGCACATCTACGCTCGGTCCGACAGGCTGGGACGCACCGGTATTATCCACCACCGCCTTGGGTTTGAAGCGCGCGACCGGTGCAAGGCTCCGGACATTTGGATTCAGAGATAAATCAACCATCGAACAACTCCATATTGGGTTGCCCTGAAAGCTTCAGAGACGGGTCCAGCGCCTCAAGAATAAATTCAACAACTTGTTTTTATTAATATATTTCTCCACCACCCAGCACCCACCCCAACCCAAATTCCGGATTTGCGTTAGGCCATGCTTCGGATTGCGAGGGGTGAATTGCAAAATGCGGAAACCTGCCGATACCGCACGCTGAAACAACCACCCTAACCTCCTATTTTTAAATTTATATTCTGACCTGGCGCGACATTGGCGCCGGACTTGAAGTGTGTGGATTAGCGAAAGGAAACGCTCATGATCCACACGGTCCGAAACATGCTCGCGCGTCATACCCTGCTGAAGAATATCGGCTGGCTCGCCTCAGGCGAAGCGGTCTCGCGGGTTACGCGCCTCTTCGCCGCGATTGCCCTGGCGCGTACGCTGACCCCGATTGAGTTCGGCGCCGCAGCGGTCGCGATCACTGTTTTCGAACTCGTTCGCGTCTTCAATCAAAACGGTGTCGGGGCAGCTGTTGTCGCGGCAAGCGATAAGGAACTGCCAGGCCTTATCCGAACCGCACATCTGGCCGGCTGGCTGACGGGTCTTGTCCTGGCGATAGCTCAATGTGGCATCGCCGTGATCATCGCTCGCCAGACCGGTTCGGCTGATATCGGCTGGATGATCGCCTGCCTTGCCGGCGTCTATCTGATTATGCCGCCCGGTGTCGCACATGGATGGATGCTTCAACGCACCCAGAATATGCGCCGGCTTGCGACGGTGAATGCAGTCCAGGTATCCACGGACAATCTGCTCACGGCCGTATTGGCGCTCAGCGGCTTCGGCCCCTGGGCGATCGTCTTGCCCAAGCTCGTCACAGCGCCGATCTGGCTGGTCGGCGTCATGTGGGGACGACCGTGGCGACCTGACCGTACGGCCAAGCTTGCGGCACCAAGGAAACTGCTCGGTTTCGCCGCACCGGTACTCGGATCAGAGCTCCTCACCGCCATGCGCATGCATGTCGACAAGCTGATCATCGGCGCGGTCTGCGGGCTAGAACTGCTGGGGATTTATTATTTCGCCTTCAATGCCGGGCTCGGACTGTCCTCGGCCTTGTCGACAGCCTTTAACGGCGCCTTCTATCCGAACCTTTGCGAAAGCGTACGGCGGACAGGGTCAGCGCTCAGCGCCTTCCACAAGGGCATGCGCACGGCGGGTGCGCCGCTCGCTGGTCTTTTCCTGCTGCAGGCCGCTGCCGTACCCATCTATGTCCCGATTATTTTCGGCGCCGAGTGGAGCCATGCAATACCGCTCATCGCCATCTTGTGCCTGAGCGGTCCGGCAAAATTGCTGTCCGATGGCTGTGCCCTCCTGCTACGCGCAAACGGCCAGCCGCGCCTCGAACTCTTCGCGGTCTCGGCAATGACCTTGATCTGCCTCGGCTCCCTGCTTTTGGGCGCGCAGATTGGCCTTCAGGCCGCGGTTATCGCTCTGACGCTCAGTGCCACGCTGACGGCCCTTTCCCTTTATCCGCTGACCGTTTCGCTTTGCGAAACGCCGACGCAGCGCACGCATCCTTCAGGAGTAAAATCATGACCTCACCCCCCATCATTTCCGTCGTCATGCCCGTTTTCAACGCTCATGAGACGCTGCTGAAATCTGTCCTGTCTGTACAAGCTCAGACCTGCCGTTACTGGGAGTTGATCCTCGTCGATGATGGTTCCACGGACGGATCCCGTGAACTGGCAGAGGTTATTGCTACCTCTGATACGCGCGTGCGCCTTGTCTCACAGGAAAATGCCGGTCCGGCGGCCGCTCGCAATACCGGTATCGCTCATGCCAACTGCCGCCTTATCGCCTTTCTCGATGCCGATGATATCTGGCATCACGAACGTCTCTCGACATGTCTTGAGCATTTTGGACGCAATCCACAAACCGGGATTGTCTTTACTCGCCTCGCCTTTCTTGGCGAAGAGGGAGCAAGCCAGACCGAGCCCTCGCCGCATCATGATGTGCTGAACGCTGAGGATCTGCTCTCGGAGAACCCCGTTTGCACCACCTCTAACATCATAGCGCGCGCTGCCTTACTGGAGCGATTGGGCGGGTTCGATGAACGCATGGCCTATATCGAAGACCAGGACTTGCTCTTTCGCGCAGCGGCGCAGTCTCCATGGACCGTCGAAGGGATTGACCGGGTTCTGCTTCACTATCGCATGGGCGGGGTCTCCCGGTCCTCCGATCTTGGACGCACCGCAAAGAGCTGGCGCCGTTTCATCGCCCGGGCGAACGCGATCGCTCCGGAATTGCTTCGACCGCGCATGAAGGCGCTTGTGGCAGATTTTCACCGCAATCAGGCCCGCCGGGCACTGCGCGGCAACCTCCCGGCGACAGCTCTCGCCTTTATCACCCGTGCCCTGATTAAAGATCCGCTGATTTTCGTACGCATGCCTCGCCGCGTCGGCCTGACGCTCGCCGCAGCCCTGGCGCTGCTTCTGCCCATTCCGTCCATCAAGGAGTATGTCCGATGATCCTGCCCGCAATCTCCGTTGTCATGCCGGTCTATAATGTCGAGCGCTTTGTCAGAGCCGCGATCGACAGCGTCCTCAACCAAAGCTTCGAGGATTTCGAGCTTCTCATCATTGATGATGGCGGCACGGATCGCTCGATCGATATCTGCCGCGAATATGTCGATCCGCGCGTCAGAATTATCAGCCAAAAGAATCGCGGGCTCGCAGGCGCGCGCAACACAGGCATTCGTTATGCACGCGCTGATATTATCGCCTTCCTGGATTCCGATGACCTCTGGCACCTGGACAAGCTCGCGCGTCACCTCGATCACCTGCATAACAATCCGGACATAGGTGTCAGCTTTTCCGGTGCGCATCTCATCGATGATGACGGGCATGATCTCGGTATCGATCAGACACCGAAGCTCCGAAATATCGAGCCGCAGGACATATTCTTGCGCAACCCGGTCAGTAATGGCTCCACACCGGTGATCCGGAGGCAAGTCTTCACGGAAATAGCGCGCCCATCGCCCGACCATCCCGGTGAAGACGTCTGGTTCGATGAAAGCCTGCGGCAGTCTGAAGATATCGATTGCTGGCTGCAGATCGCCCTTTCCACGTCTTGGAAGTTTGAGGGTATCCCAGGGCCGCTAACCCTTTATCGGGTCAATGCGGGCGGGCTATCGGCGAATGTCGTCAAGCAGTTCGAAAGCTGGCTGTATGTGCGCGACAAGGTTCGCGATCTCGCCCCGGACTTCGCTCATCGCTGGGAAGCCACAGCGGAAGCCTTCCAGCTTCGTTATCTCGCTCGGCGGGCCGTTCGCATGCGCGATCGCGGACTGGCTTTCGACCTTGCGATTGCCGCACTCAAGCGCGCTCCCAATGTCCTGATCCGTGAACCCCTGAAGACCAGCGTGACCCTTCTGGCCGCCCTGGCCCTGCGATTGATGCCCACACACCTCTATGGGCGTCTTGAAGGTGCGGTTCTGGCGCGCGCTGGTTCTGCCTAGTCCCCAGCGGCAGTGCAGCGCAACGCCAAAAACGCCGCCGGCTCTTCGCCGGCGGCGTTTCCATGATGAGGTCGCGGCTTAGAGAACCGCGTTGTAGATCTTCAGATGATCGGCCGCGATGCGGGCCCAGTTATATTCGGCATCAACTTTTAGAGCGCCGCGTGCACCCATGGCTTCCGCCCGACGAGGATTGTCCAGCAGCTGAAGAATTGCCTGCGCAATCGGCGCTGCCTCCTGCGGGACAAGAAGGCCATCTGCGCCCGCGTCAATCACCGAACGCATGACCGGAATATCCGCCGCGATTACCGGTTTCTCGAAAGACCAGGCTTCAAGATAGACCACGCCCAGGCTTTCCTCGGTCGAGGGCAGGCAGAGCATGGAGCAGGCTGCAAGCGCTGACTTTTTCTCCTCGCCTGACACCAGCCCGGCAATGATCAGGCGCGGGTCCTTGCATGCGGCAAAGGCCTCGGATGCGGCATCGGTCACCGGTCCAGCGAAAACAATGTGTACATCGCGGTGTCGCCGCCATATGGCCGGGGCGGCATCAAGCAATTGACGATAACCCTTATAGTCAGCCGTCCGACCGAGGAATAAAACCATCGGCTTGTCGCCAATCCCGTATCGCGTCCGAAAGCCGGCCGGATCGGGCACGCCTTCTTCAAAGAGAGCAGCCATGGGGCAGACATGGACGCGAGACGATTGAGCGCCCTGGGCAATCAGCCATTCGCGCTCATATTCGGTCATCGCAATCAAGGCATCTGCCTTGCGATAGAGGCGTTTGAAACCCGGGCTGGACCATGCGGTTCCGGTCGGCTTGGTGGTGTGTGCGAGCGGTGTCCATACAAAGGGTTTGCCAAAGGATCGCAAGGCCTCCACTCCCGGCGTAAATCCGTTGTAAATTCCGTGGACGACATCCGCTCCCTCTGTCAGCGGCCGCAGGCTGGCCTTCGCGCATGCACGGGCAGCGCGCCCATATAGGAAGCGAGCGGGACGCGACGTTTCAGCCAGCCGGGCCAAGCTCCTCAAGGCGGGCTGCCAGGCTCCAGGCGGGGCAATCGTTGAGACCGGTATCCGGCCATCCATTTGCCGGGCGGGCTTTGCCTCGGCGAAAGCGTAGTCCGTCGCAATAGTCTCTGTCGAACAGGTGCGCGCCACATTCACTTCGCAGTGCAAGGCAAGCTCCTGCGCGAGGCGCCGCGAATGCAGTTCTGAGCCGCCAATGCCTGGCCAATACCGGGGAACGAATAGAAGGGGACGCAGCGGTGTGATCATGACTGTCTCGCTTCAGCAAGGATGGCAGACCGTTTCTCTGCGGCTTCACGCATGGCGATCCCCATAACGAGGAGGCCAGGCCAGAAGAGGTAGGTCAGGATTTCCAGGTTCTCGCCAACCGTGAAGAGAACCAGGAGGATGGTGATCGCGAAGGCGGCACGGCCAATGCGGCTCGATAAAGCCAGCAGGGCAAACTCCAACAGGCTCCATAGGAGCGGGATAACCAGCGCAGCGACGCCGACAATGCCTTTCACGAAGAGGAGGCCAAACCAGGTATGGTGGCTGCCGATCGGCATGTATTCGACATAATGCGGGCCGCGCTCGACAACGCCGTGCCCCCAGACGGGGGCCTCATTCCACCAGCGATCGACAGCAATCCGGCCCAGCGCTTCGCGAACGCGCGTGGAGTTGGCCCGCATGCCGCGAAACCCTTCATAGGCGGCCCCGAGCTGGGCGAGGATGACGGGTGAGAACAGGCCTGCGAAGAAGACCGGCACAGCCGCACCGAGCCAGAGCACACTCCGGCGAAGCTGCGAGACCCCGAAGGCGGTGGGCCAGACGAGAACCGCGGTGACGAGCCCGAGTCGCGACTTCGACAGGACGATAATTGTCAGGGCAGAGACAATGCCGATGATCCGCCAGATCTTGCGCTCATCCTCAATGGCCAGGATCAGATAAAGATTTCCGATCAACGCTGCGGCTGGCGACCATGGGGTAAAATAGCGCCAGCGCGGCAGACCATCCGCCGGGTCCATGGAATATAGCTGCACCGCGAAAAACTCCGGCCCCGGGCCGCCGACGGCCTTTAGCGGAGATATGAAGAGTATCTCGGGCAGACCGACCATCGGGGCGACATACAGAATGGGTGTCAGCAGAAGGGAGATCAGCGCCGTAATACCGGCAGCGCGGATCACCGTTGCAAAGCGGATATCCAGACAAGCGCCAGCCAGGGTGAACATGGCGAAAAGTGCCCAGCCCTTGGCCCAGCCAATGGTCGATTTGATCGTCTGACCGGTCGAGAGCTCGTAGGACCAATGTCCGCCCAGGAGCGCGACCTGCATCAACCCCATACCGCCAATCCAGAACCAGACGCCAATCGGAATGGCGGGTGGTTCGGGACGTTTGGTTTGCGGTGTCCGGATATATTTGCGAACGACGACGATCGCGGTCAGGCAGACGCCGAGCACCGGCCCCAGCACGTAAAGCCCGCCGAGGAAATAGACCGGCCAGGTGCTTATGAGCGCGACGGAGATTATATAATCTTCCACAGAGCGCGGATCAGCGGCAGGCGCAGCCATAGCAGCAAGACTCCCATGCAGTAGAGGAAAAATCCGCCGAACGCCGCCAAGGCAGCAATCTTCTTCGACGGTGAGGACGGGCCTTCCGGACGCGCCGGCGGCTCCAGCAATTGCGCCAGTGGGTAGGAAGCAAAAACATCGGCCCGGGATGTATCCAGGCGCGCCAGAGCCGAGGCGAAAACCGTCTCCGCGACTTGATGCTCGCGTAGCAGCGAATCCAGCCGGGCTGCAATGGGTGCGAGGTCTTCAACCCGCTGCTCATTGCGCAGGAGACGGTCCTGCAGCGAACGCGCTTCTGCACGCGCGCCTTCAGCCTGCGCCGACAGGTCGACGACCTGACGGAGAAGCTCGGCACGCTCGCCATCGATATTGATCTCGGCGAGATGCAACATGCCGTAACCGGCCACGCCCAGCAGGGCCTCGCCGCGTGAATTGAGCGCCTCGACCAGGCCGGCATGGCGCTCGGTTTCTGCACGCATATCGGGATGGTTCGGGCCGTACATTTGCTGGAAGCTGGCAATCTGGGCTGCACTCTCGGCCAATTGCTCACGCAGGGTTTCAAAGACCTGGTCCCCACGCAGGATCAGCACGCGCGCCGCAACTTCTTCAGGCAATTCGATCAGTTCGCCCAGACGCGAGGAGCGATTGCCCAGGGCGCGGGCGCGATCGAGGGTTTCCTCCAAAGTGCGTTCGAGCTCATCGGTCTGTGTCACCAGTGTTTGATACTGATCGATGGAGATCAGGCCATTCTCTGCCTGATAGGCTATGACAGCCTGTCGGGTCGCAGCGACATTGAGCTCATAGCCGGCCAGGCTTTGGCGATAGGCCTGGTCACGTGCATCCAGCTCCTCCTGGCGCAATTCATCGAGATTGGCCTGAAATGCCGCCAGCAGCGCGTTAGCGGAAGCGTAGGCGAGATCAGGATCACTCTCGGTGAGACGCACATAGATGAGCGGCGTTTGATCGACCAGGCGCACGCGAATACCAGCGAATTCCCGCGACTGAACGTTGAGAGCCTCTGCTGCCGTTCCGCGCACGCGGTCCGATTGCAGGAGGCGTTTGTAATTCTCGGTGGGGCTCAGCGAAGCACTGGAAAATGCCGAGGACGTCGCCGATGTCGCCTGGCCCAGATCGGTCAGATTGACGCTCGCGCCCGCGCCGGACCCCGGCAGGGTCAAGGTGAAGCCGCTGACATAGGTCCGCGGGGAGAGGAGATAATAGGCCGCGGCGACACTGCCGAAGAAAAGGGCACCGATCATCAAGACCAGCATGTATCGAAACCAGCGACGGGGCCCGCCAGAGCCAATGATGATCCGCCCGAGGAGCGATTTCCGGGCGGTCTCATAAGCCGCCTCGCGCGTCATTGCGCTTTTGCGAGGGTAAGGCGGCGGCTCTGGCGGGTTCTGGGTCAGCGGACGCTTCATCGTGCAGCTCCGCTGAGAATGGTCAGGTTGATCGCGGGCGTCAGCACCCCGCTGAATGCGCTGATCACATCGCGCAGATTGGTCACGTGCGAGTCGTAGCAAGCGATGCCATCACCCGGCAGAAGGATGGGATTGAAGGTGTCGCGATCGGCGCGGCGGACCAGCCCCTCGATCGAACGGGCAATGACTTCGCTTTCACCCGTGATCGGATTGCGCGAGATCAGCACCGCCCAGCGATCAGCATTCGTCGCCTGGGTCCCGCCTACGCAATTGGCTGCAACCAGCCCCTGCAGAAAGCGGGTGCCATAGGGCAGGCTGGTGCTCTGGCTATTGATGGCGGACTGGGAATTGGACGAGGCAGGCGTCGTCAGATTGGACATGAAGACGCGAATGCCCGGCACAGTGATACGGCTCGGACGCGCCAAGGCCTCCTGGAAACACCCGCGCGAGGGAATATGGATCTGGTCGCCCGTGGCCAGCATCGGGTCGGCCATGCGCTGCCCCGTGAAGGCTCCGGACATATCGAAGATTTGCCGTTGCCCATCCCGAACGAGAACCACATGTCGGACATCAGCATCGGGGCGCAGACCCGCTGCTGATGACAAGGCCGAGACCAGCGTCCGGCCCGAGGCGATATCGCCTTGCGCTTCCACGCGCGAGCCCTGTACGAGCTCGGGATTGCGGTCATTCAGCATCAAATCGCCGGGCTGGAAAACCGCTCCGGACACATGCACCTGGACCGGCGCCCACTGGGCAACATCAAGATCAAGCTGCAAGAAGCCCGCGCGATAAATCCCCTCTTCCACAAACATCCGGGCCACCAGAGCCTCCACCACTTCGACGCGGAAGCCGGCCGCGCGGATCGGGCGGAGATGAGGAATGGTCAGCGTACCATTGGGCGCGACGACATAATTGCCCTCAAAGGCTTCACCGGCCGGCACGGTCAGCCGTAGCATATCGCCCGGTGAAAGCGGCGGGGTCTGCATGGCGGCACTGGCAGCAAAGGCTACGCTTTCAGGCGCTGACATCGGCAGGTCGGCGTCGGCGCAGCGGGCCAGATCGCCATAACGACCCTGCCCGCTCAGCGGCACTTCGCGCATACCGCTCATCGGCCGCCGGGCGCTCGTATAACCCTCATAGGTCATATCGGCCGTATTGCGAGGCTCCTCAAACGCGGTCGCGCAGGAGGCCAGGGCAAGGGCGAGTATGGAGACCAGACCGCAGCGCATGACTTTAAAACCCGCGCGCAGCGCGGCGCGACAGCGCCTCGGCGATCTCGGCAGCCAGCTCGCGGGCCATCACCGGGCAACGGCAATCAATCGTCTTGACCGTGCCTTCGCCATCCGGCCGCGCCTCGACAAAAACACTGCGCGACTCCGGGCGTTCGAAAGCGCCTTGAAGAAAGCTGAACAGCGCACGATCGAATGTGCGCAATTGAGAAGAAGACAGTTTGAAATCATGTCGCATGGCGAACCTCCTGACGGATAGATCCGCAAGCGAGGGGCCAGCCGCGCACGCACTTAAATCATTATGAATTCAATCGCTTATGAATTCACTCCGTGGAGTGTGTCGCAGGATGCGGATTGCAGATTGCAAAAAGAGCCGCTCCGCCTCGCATTTTGCAATCCGCCCAGTCGGGCAAGGACAATCGATCTGTTTTCACCCGTTTTATCTGTCACTTACGTCCTGGCACGCGCACGCATCCACCGGACCCGAATGTGAGGCTATTCCGTTAAGTCAGACCAAGGAGCCGTGCATGACCCCCATCACGTTTGCAATCCCGCCGGCGCGGATAGAAACGATTATCAAACAGATCTTGATCGCGCTGTGTCTTGGCAATGCCTTTGCGCTCGTCCTGCTTCACGGCGCCGGCATCGAGGATGGCTGGGGAGTGGTGACGCTGCTGCACCTTGATCGCGAACAGAACCTGCCCACGCTCTTTTCAGTCCTGCTGCTTTTGGGGGCCAGCCTCCTGGCCGGGCTCAGTGCACACAGATCCATCCCGGGTGGATGGCTGCATCGTGGCTGGTGGATCGTCTCTACTGCCCTCGCCTTGATGGCCATTGATGAGTTCGCCTCAATCCATGAGCGCGTGGATGCGGCCATGCGCTTCTATCTTGGAACGGAGAACCTGCCCTATGCGGCCTGGCCAATCCCATATCTGATCATCGTCATACTGGCCGGGATCACGCTGTGGCGCTGGTTTTTCTCACTGCAGTTCAAACAGGCGCTGGGCCTCGTGATTGCCGGCACGATTTACCTGAGCGGCGCTGTCGGTATCGAGCTCATTGCCGGCGAATACATCGCCCAGATCGACCCTGACCATCTCGGCCACCCCGACCTGACGCGCGACCTCTTCGCAACAGTTGAAGAAACCGCCGAACTCTGCGGTCTCTACCTGCTGATACGCACGCTCGCGAAAGGTATCAGCGAGGGTCCGGAAGCGGTGAGCATGAGAGAGAAAAATGGTACCGCCTTCCCGGTTCGAACGGGAGAAGACTAGAGGCGCAAACACGTCTGGATCTTTATTTATCAATAAGTTAGCTGTAATATGCCGCACTTATGGGTCGTTTTGGTTCAAGCACTTGTAAAATTCGACAAAATTTTCTGACCCCAAGATTCGATAAAACGATGGGAATTCCCGGACATCGGTTGCGGATAATTTGGTCAGGTTTTAAGGCGTAGGGTCGGGTTCAGCGGCCGAAGCGGCGCCATCACCGATGATAACCTCCTCTGGCTCCGCACCAACATCTAGACACCCCCAAAGCTGCTGAAATGGCGCAACAATAGAAACTCCCTTAAGGTCGTTTCGAGCGGTCAAACCAATTTTTTTTACCTTCTTCTTGTTCAGCAAACTTCGTTTCATTGGCGCTGTGAGCTGAAATGCTTGACCGTCACTATCTGCAGCCACGAGGGAAAGGATTTCAACTCGGCCCTCGGCGGTGTCAGGAAACTCACCAGGTTCCATCTTGGCCGCTTCCGCAGCCCAAGCCTCGCTAACGATTACGCACTGAGTTGCCCCGAGGGACAACGCATAATGGGCCAGCTCCCTTATGACTAGGTATTTCGACCCTCTATTTGGAAACTCGGCTGAGGCGATGGATAAGATCTCATTATCCCGAAGGAAGACGGCCAAAGGAATATGATACCCGTCATGCTTTAGTATTATGCGAGCGTTCCTGAAGAACGCCTCTGCAACCTCATCAAGAGTTCGAGCAGACGCAACTCGACCAAAATCGAGTTTGCGAAACACCTTCCCGTAATTGCGCCGGACCCCTGCGCCATCTGGCGGCACGCGATGGGTTCGCATACCGATCTCTTCACCTGTATTGAGCGCGATATAGAGAGCCCGATCCATAAGAAGGGGGCTCATAATTGGCGGGTTGCATTCTACTTGGTGCGCGCCGTCTCCGTCCAAGTTCACGGACGCCTCGTTTAGCGCCGAAGCGAGTTTTGCATCACATGAGACATGGCCTCCAGAAGCCCATGCGCAGGGAGAGTGTTGGCGACCCACCGACGCTCTAGGATCAGATGCCCGTGAGCAACAACATGCGCTGACAGATACTTCGTCGGTATCGATTTCAAGAAATCTATGGGCAATCCGAACTTTTGTTCCGGTACCCAAATAGACTCTGGACCTAAAACATGGCCCGCAATCAAAGTCGCTCTGACTTCACTGTAGGTTTCCAGGTCGCCAATTTTTTCGATCGTGTTTCTGGCATTCACCGCCCATCGCATAACATCATCAGCGCGCCAATCGAGCTGCTTCCGCTCGTACCAATCATCAAAGTTTGGGATGTTCGCCTTTTGCTTTTGCAAGACGAAGGAAACCGTGCGGCTCGTAGTAATCAAATGCTGAAGCGCAATCTGGAAACTCGCTGGCTCAAAGTATTTCTTTGAAGCGTCGACCCAGATGGCTCGGACCTGCTCGAGTCGAGCATAAGCGGGGGCCAAAGCGTGATGAAGTTCTGTTGCGTCGCTCATCAGAAAGGAATCTCGTCGAATAGAACGTTCAACTGAATAGTGTTTGAGAACGATCCAGCATCGGTCATGAACTCGACTTCCATAACTCCCTTAATTCGGTACTCCTCTTGTCGCCCCCCCTCTCCGAAACTCGACCACAAAGTCTTCACTCCATGCAACCGCACAGGAATAGATTGCCCAGACCCTAGCCGCTTAAGTCTAGGGTGAAAAATATGCTGCTCAGCGTAACCCTCATTTGGCGAGGAGGCGGCATCCACTTCCTCTCCTTTATAGGAAAACCTCCACGATGGACCGGTATGCACAACAACAGCATCAATCTCAGGTCCGCGCGCACCCGAGACATTCTTCAATTCAAGTTGAATCGTCGCTTGGCCCTCGTCTCGCCAGGCGCCCTTCTTTTCAAGACTCCCGGAAGCAGACTTCAACACAGCCAGATAAGGTGATGCAGCTCGTCTAACCAACTCCTCTTTGCACCAAGACAACTCGTCCCCGAGCTTTTGCGTAAGTTGCTTGATGGATCCACCGTAAATGAGGTGCCTGTGGTGCTTAAGATCGAACGGAATATCCGCCGCATCGCTAGTTAGGAGAACCACCAACTTCGCACGAGCATGCGCATACCCCACCTCGTAAAAAACGTTGGGGTTTCGCCCAGTCATGTCTGCGATGATCAGATCTGCAGCATCGATCTGTCTGTATATTCGCTCAAGGATTGGCTCAGAGAATGTCTGCTCGTCGACCCGTTCAGCACGGATCCCTTTTTCGGCCGCTATCGCCTGAATTCCAAACTTGTAAGTATCTTCGAATTTTTCATCGAAGGGCATAAGCACGAAAGCGAAATAGTCCAAATCGACAACCTCAACCGTCAGAACAACTTAGGATACACAGTTCTCGCTCACCCACAACTTCCTCGAATAACTGCACAATTGCGGGGTTTCTATCAATCAACGTAGCAGAAAGCCGGTGCCGAGAACCAAAGCGATCAACGTGAGGTCGGACAGAATTCACACAGTGCTGTGCGAAATTGACCGAAGCGAGCTTCCTATAAGGTCGTTGGAGATGCTGCCAGCCGGCAAGGTCACCTTCACGTTCTTCAACCCGTTACCGCACTCGGAATCAAGCTGGACAGTAGAAGATGCGGACAAAGCGCTCGAACGCTGGCGGCGCAAACAAGCGAGACGGACGCCTTCAGAACGCTAGATAGGCAGTCTACCGCTCGCGCTTAACAAGGCCTTGATTTTGCGGCAAAACAAAAATGCCAAATAGGTTCATTTTACGGTTCAACTGTAAAATGGTCTGCCCGCAGGCAATCTGGCGCAATCGGAATTATCGCGTAAATTTTTGTATTTATTGAGAAAAATGGTACCGCCTTCCCGGTTCGAACGGGAGACCTCTAGATCCACAATCTAGCGCTCTAACCAACTGAGCTAAGGCGGCACGCTTGGTTCACGGCTCATGGCGATAAACGCCTTGGCGTGAGGCGCGGGAAACTAGCGCCGTGCCCTTGATCTGGCAAGCCGGGTTTCTGTTGTTTTGCAGCGACGGGCGACGGGATGGCGGATCCACTGTGCCGCCTAGCGCCCCGGTTGAGCCGCCATGGCTGCACCAGCCCCACGCCCCCGGCCCAACCACGGTCTTAGAGAGATGGCGGATCGGCTTTGCGACCAAGCGCCCCGGTCGAGCCGCCATGGCCACACCGGCCCCACGCCCCCGGCCCAACCACCCATGAGGGTACCCTGTGCGGGTGGTTGGGCCGGGGGCGTGGGGCGGCACGGAGTTAAGCGGCTCTTCAGCGAACAGAGGCGTCGCAGAGAAGCCGCCAAAAATCAGATATAACTTCTCGCCTGCATGTGGCTGCGCATGGCTGCGATGCGGTTATCGTCTGAGGGGTGAGTGGACATGAATTCCAGGCGGCCGCCCTGGTGCAGGGTCGACATGGCGACCCAGAAATCAATCGCCTGGCGCGGGTCATAGCGGCTGGCCACCATGTAATCGACGCCGAGACGGTCCGCTTCATACTCATGCTGGCGGCTATAGGGCAGAAGAATGCCCAAGGAGACGCCCATACCCAGCGCAGCGCCAATATCATCATTATATTGCGCCGTGCTCGAGCTGGCGCCGAGGGCAGTTGCCAGAAGCTCCATCCCCACCTGGGCGGCCAATTGCTGGCTGGCGCGCTCGGCGGAGTGGCGCCCGGTGACATGCCCTACTTCATGCCCCATCACCGTGGCGATGTGGTCATCCGTATCCATGATATCGAGAATGCCCTTATAGAAGCCAACCTTGCCATTGGGCAGGACCCAGGCATTGACGGTCGGATCATCAAAGACAACGAATTCCCAGTTGAGATGCGTCTGTCCGGACGCCGCAACCACACGATCGCCCACGCGATTGAGCCTGCGGGTATAGGACGGATCGCGCGAGACGCGCTGACGGCTGAGACTGTCTGACCAGGCCTGATCGGACAGATGCATGAGCTGATCATCGGAAATCAGCAGCAGCTGGTTGCGACCGAGGGCCGCATTATCAGCACAGCCGGCCATGAACGGCACGGCCGAACCGGCCGCCAAGGCGATAATCATTTCACGACGATTGAAGATCTCGCGGCGCGCAGCGCTTTCATCTTGCTTAGTTAAAGACTTAGACGTCATTTAATCCCCCTAAACGCCTCCGAAACCGGAAGCTCACTCTATCTCTCCACGATTAAATTAGCCGCTTGGCCTCGTCCTGTCTCGCCAAGAAATCGTCATCTGGGGTAGATAGTGTCATCAACAACGCGAACTTGTCTGAATGAGGCCCGCCATGCTCCGTCTTCTGCGCTTCCTGCTGATCCTCGTCCTGGGTCTGGTGATCCTCGCCCTGGTCGCCCCGGTTTTGATACCCGCCGAGACCTATCGCGACCGGCTGACACAGGAAGCCAGCCGCGTGCTGAACCGCGAGGTGGACCTGGCCGGGGAGCTTTCCTTCCAGATCCTGCCCAGCGTGCAATTTACCGCACGTGACGTGCGCCTGGCCAATGCTGACGGGTTCGGCGAGGAGCCGATGGCGCAAATGGCGCAATTGCGCGTCGGTGTGGAGCTTTTGCCGCTGCTCTCGCGCAATGTGGAGATCTCAGAATTTGTTCTGGTGGATCCCGTGATTCGCCTGGAGCAGGGCCGCGCCGGCAATAACTGGACGTTCCGCGCGCCTGATGCCCCCGCACCCACGAGCGGCGGGACGTTTGAACGCACACCAGGCGCGCTGCCTTTTGACGCTTCCTTTGGCGATGTCCGCATCGAGAACGCGCATATCATCTATCGCAATGGCAATGAGGTCCGCGAGATCACCGGGCTGACACTCGGGATCTCCCTGCCCTCCCTGGATGCGCCCGCGGCGCTGGATGGCTCACTCGCAGCCGATGGCGAACGCATTACTTTCTCCGGTGAGGTCGGGTCGGTTCGCGGCGTCTTTGAAGGCGCGCAAACACCGCTCAGCCTGAGCTTGGGCGGCAATCTGCTGACCGCCTCACTTGATGGCAATTTGCCGGAATCGAGCGATTTCGCGTTTGACGGGCGGATCGATATTGATGTGCCGTCCGTGCGCACGCTCGCGGCCTTCGCCGGCTCCCCGCTCCCGCCAGGCGAGAATATGCAGCGCTTTGCAGCGCGCGGTCCGATCAGCGCCAGCGCAAGCCGGATCGCCCTGACAGCCGAGAGCATCGCTTTTGACGCAATAACCGGCAATGGCTCGCTGGCGGTCGCGCTGGGCGGAACACGCCCCGCCATCACCGGCAATCTCACCTTGCCGCGCCTTGATGTCACCCCCTACCTGCCCGAGACCGCAGAAGGCAATTCGGGCGGCAGTAATGCCGGCCTGCCCCCCTGGAGCACGGAGGAGATTGATCTTTCCTCACTGGGCCTTGTGGATGCCGATCTCGATCTCAATGTCGGCCTGTTCGAATATGGCGATATCGATATCGAAAATGTCGATCTGGATGTGGATCTCCGCAATCGCCGCCTGGATGCGAACCTGTCCAATTTCGACCTTTACCAGGGCACGGGCAGTTTCCAGGTGATTGCCAATGCGCGCACGGCCCGCCCGACCTATCGCCTGGTCGCCAATCTCGACGATCTGGATGCCCAGCCCTTCCTACAGGCGGCTGCCGGGTTTGAACGCTT
The DNA here is from genome assembly GCA_018222865.1 of Alphaproteobacteria bacterium. Taxonomy (GTDB): domain Bacteria; phylum Pseudomonadota; class Alphaproteobacteria; order Caulobacterales; family Maricaulaceae; genus Maricaulis. Next base: position 141,343 of record JAAEZM010000006.1, on the reverse strand, counting down.
GATGGGCACTGGTGACGTCTTCCTAGACGTTTCAAGCGCGGGTTCCAGCCAGGCTGCGATCATGAGCGGGTTGTCCGGCCGCGGCAATTTCGGGTTCGCGGATGGCGCGATTGTCGGCATCAATGTCGCCGAGACGATCCGCAATGTGTCGAGTTTCTTCGGCACATCCGGTGAAGCCCAGTCCGACACATCCAGCGATGATACCGACGCCGCGGCGACAGGCGATGCGGCCCAGACGGACTTCTCCTCGCTGACCGGATCCTTCACCGTTTCAGCTGGCCGCGCAGAGAATAGCGATCTCGCGCTTTTGAGCCCGCTCCTGCGCATGGGTGGGGCCGGTTATGTGGATCTGGGCGAGCAATATCTTGATTACCGCCTGCGTCCGCGTCTGGTCGCCTCGATTGAAGGTCAGGGTGGTTCAGCCGATCTCCAGGGCGTGGTGATCCCGGTCCGGATCCGTGGTGGTTTCAATGATGTCTCGGTTGGCGTTGATACTGAAGCGGTCGGCGAAGCCCTGCTTTCAAGCGCATTGTCGAATGCACTTGGAGGCGGAAATGGCCAGTCCCGCGATCCGGAGGATATTTTGCGTGACAGCCTGCTGGACGCGATTGGTCTGGGCGGCTCCGATGAAAGTGCGGAGGACACCCCATCCGGAGAGGACACTCAGGAAGAAAGCCAGCCCGACCCGGCTGAGCTTTTGCTTCAGGGCCTTTTCAACAATCTTTCTCGCGGCAGCGAGGAGAGCGAAGACGATAATGGCAATGGAGATCGCAATCGCTAAGCGCCCCTCGAGGATGTGAGCATCTGCAATATGCTTTCCGCTTGGACAATATGCAGGTGCGCGCTTAGATCCCCATCATGATGAAACGCTCTCTTCTTGCTCTAGCCACGCTCTCGCTTATGACCTTTGAACACGCTATCGCGCAGCCGCAGACGCATTACCCTGGTGATCGCGTTTCTGGCGACCATTTCGCGACCCGCTCGCCTGTGATCGCCCAGAACGGTGTCGCCGCCACCGCACACCCGCTCGCGTCGCAAGTGGCGATCAACATTCTGCGCGATGGCGGGAATGCCGTGGATGCCGCGATTGCCGCCAATGCGGCGATCGGCCTCATGGAGCCTACCGGAAACGGAATTGGCGGCGATATCTTCGTAATGATCTGGGATCCGGAAACCCGTGAGGTTTACGGCCTCAACGGCGCTGGACGATCGCCCCAGGGCCTGAGCTATGAAGACCTGCTGGCGCGCAGCGAAGCCTTTGGTGAAATCCCGCCGGGCGGGTCCCTGCCGGTCTCCGTACCGGGTACGGTTGATGGATGGTTTGAGATCCATGAACGCTTCGGCCGCATGCCAATGAATGAAGTGCTCGCGCCGGCGATCGATTATGCCGAAAACGGCTTCCCGATCACCGAAACCATTGCCTTTTATTGGCAGATGAATCTCGAACGCTTCGAGCCCGCCGTCGAAATGGGGATGATCGAGGAATTCGATAATGCGCGCGCCACCTATGTGACCGAGGATGGCGATGCCCCGCGCGAGGGTGAGATCTTCCGCAATCCCGATCTGGCCAACACCTATCGCCTGATTGCCGAGGGCGGCCGCGAAGCCTTCTACCAGGGCGAGATCGCCCGCACAGTCGATGCCTATATGCGCCGGATTGGCGGAGCGATGCGGTATGAGGATTTCGCCGCGCACCGGTCGACCTGGGTAGACCCGGTCTCGGTGAATTATCGTGGCTATGATGTCTGGGAATTGCCGCCTGAAGGCCAGGGCATTGCCGCGCTGCAAATGCTGCAAGTTCTGGAGGGGTACGACCTTTCAGAAATGGGTTTCATGAGTGCCGACGCCCTGCATGTGATGATCGAAGCCAAGCGTCTGGCCTTTGAGGACCGCGCCCGCTTCTATGCCGACCCGGCATTCTCGCCCGCTCCCATCGAAGCCCTGGTCTCGGATGAGTATGCTGATCAGCGCCGCGCCCTGATCTCCATGAGCGAAGCCATGCAGCAGGTCGGACCGGGCGATCCGGCTATTCTGGAAGACGGCGACACGACCTATCTGACCGTGGCCGATAGCGATGGCATGATGGTGTCTCTGATCCAGTCCAATTATCGCGGCATGGGCTCTGGCCTTGTGCCGGACGGTCTGGGTTTCATGTTGCAGAATCGTGGCCAGCTCTTCTCGCTCGAAGAAGGCCATCCCAATGTTTACGCTCCGGGCAAACGCCCCTTCCACACCATCATTCCTGCCATGGTGACTCAAAATGGCGATGCCTTGATGAGTTTCGGCCTGATGGGCGGCGCCATGCAGCCCCAGGGTCACGTCAACATCCTGGTGAACATGATCGATTTCGATCTCAATGTTCAAGAAGCCGGCGATGCGGCGCGTTGGCGGCATGCCGGTTCAACCCAGCCAACTGATGGTATCGGTCAGGCCAATGATGTCGGAACGGTCTATCTGGAAAGCGGTGTGCCTGCAGATGTCATCGCCGAGCTGGAAGCGCGCGGCCATGTCGTCGCACCGGGCGATGGCGGTTTCGGGGGCTATCAAGCCATCTGGCGTGACCCGGAGACCGGCGTTTATCACGCTGCCTCGGAAATGCGCAAAGACGGTTCGGCAATCGGATACTGAATCGTCATAGCAACACGCTTGGCGAGATGAATGTAATCTGACTACTCTTTTCGGGATGGGTTCAGGCTGGAGGCGGCACGCTCGTCACCGTATTGCGTAACCCGTCCCGAGGGAGAGTTGGACATGAGCGTTTTGAATAGACTGGCGAGCCTTGCGAGCTTCGCGATAATCGGTTTGGGGCCTGCCGTCACCAGCGCGGCCGCCCAGGAAATCATCCTCTACGACCAGCCCAATTATCAAGGCGAAAGCCTGAGCGTTGACCGCTATATCCGAAATCTCTCACGCGTCGGTTTCAATGACAGGGTCGGCTCGATCCGCGTCGTCTCCGGGACCTGGCGGGTCTGTCAGCATACCGATATGGAAGGCATGTGCCTGACGATCGATGCCGATACTGCCTCGCTGGGCCGGCTGAATAATCAGCTCACCTCTGTGCGCGCGATCTCTCAAAGCGGTGGCAGTGGCGGAAGTTCCGGTGGTTCGAATAATCACCCAGGTGGCGAAGCCCTAACCTTGTATTCCGGACCAAATTATACCGGGAGCTCCATCACTTTGCGGCGTGAAGAAAGCGATCTGGGCCGCCGCGATTTCAACGACCGGGCGCGCTCCATCCGCTATAGCGGCACCAGCTCCTGGCGCTTATGCCAGCACCAGCGCTTTGAAGGCGCGTGCATGGAAGTCCGCGCGGATATGCCAAACATTGGCGGCGGCATGGACCGGGAAATCAGTTCTGCCCAGCCCGATGACACCAATCGCCGCGGCAATCGCCCGCGCAATGGTGTCTTCCTCTACTCGGCGCAGGATTATCGCGGCCAACGGGTCGACCTGGAGTATGATACGCCGGACTTCGGCCCGCTCCGTTTCCACGACCATGCCTCGAGCCTCTCTATCGCGCGCGGCGAGACCTGGGAGTTCTGCGAACACGCCAATTATCGCGGCCATTGCGAGACCTTCACCGCTGAGCGCATTGATAATCTGAGAGACTATGGTTTCGACGACATGATCTCTTCAGCGCGCCGGCTGGATGGTTCAGGCGGCGGTTTCCCGCCTGGCGGTTATCCGGGCGGCGGCCGTCAGGATATTGATGGCGGTGTGCGCGGTGTGGACGCCCTCTTCTTCCCGCGCCCTGAGATCAATGGTTTCGGCGTGGATCGCTGCCTGCGCGGCAATGGCAATCGCTGCGACCAGGAAACCGCAGACCGGATCTGCCGGGATAGCGGCTACAGCCAGGCTGAGCACTACGATGTCGACCGCTATAACCGGGCCCGCACCTGGTTCCTGGGCTCCAACCGCGAGTGTCGCCGCGGCCAGTGCGCCCCCATCGTCAATGTGCTGTGCACGCGCTAGGCCGGCACACAGAGTGAGCTTTACGGGGCGATGTGCGGAAATGACCATTTCCGCCGCGCCCCGTTCGCGCTATAACTAGTTACAAATGAAACTAGTTAGCTCAGGAGCGCGCCATGCCCGTCAATGATCCGGTTGTCAGTGCCCAGACTCCAAATGCAGATATGACGATCGACCAGAAGTGGGACCTCTATTCATCGGAGGAACACGCGATCTGGACGACCCTGTTCGAACGGCAGATGAAAATCCTCAAGGGCCGCGCAGCACCCGAGCATTTCAAGGGGCTGGAACTGCTCAATCTCAATGAGGGCGGGATTCCCGATTTTCGCCGGGTCAATGAAAAGCTCGAAAAACTGACCGGCTGGACTGTGGTCACCGTTCCCGGCCTGATCGATGAGAAGCAATTCTACGAGCATCTCGCCAATCGCCGCTTTGTCTCCGGTCGCTTTATCCGCGATGGCCACAAGCTGGACTATTTACCCGAGCCCGACATTTTCCACGATGTCTTCGGTCATGTCCCACTGCTCACCCAGCCCGTATTCGCGGATTATATGGAAGCCTATGGCAAGGGCGGGCTGCGCTCGCTGGAGTTTGACACGATCAAGAATATGGCGCGGCTTTACTGGTATACGGTGGAGTTCGGCCTCATTAATACGCCGGAAGGCCGCCGCATTTACGGCGCAGGTATCGTCTCCTCCAAGGCCGAGTCCATTTTCTGCCTCGAGGCCCGTTCGCCCAACCGTGTGCATTTCGATCTCGAGCGCGTGATGCGTACAGACTATCGCTATGACGACTTCCAGCAGACCTATTTTGTGATCGACAGCTATGAGGAGCTGATGGAGGCGACCTACGCCGATTTCGCACCGCTCTATGAGCGCCTGCCCACCCTGCCAGAACTCAAACCGTCAGATATTATTGAGGGCGACAAAGTTTATACAAAGGGCACGCAGGAATATGCGCGCGAAGGCGGTCTGTTGGCGGAGGCGGAGGCGGTCTAGTGCCTCGCCTAGAGCCTTAAAGCACTCCCCTCAAGCACGTTCTCGAACACTGTGCGGGGCAGAAGAGAAAAAGCCTCATCCGTGCGCGATGCTTCTGTGATCCGATCACAGCGAAAAACGCGCGCAGTCTTTCGCAGATAGTCAAAAGCAATCACATACCAGACCGGATATTGCAGCAGCAGATAGTGCGGCTCGACCAGGCGCTGAGAAGTCGCCCCGTCTTCGCGCCGATACGCAATCTCCAGTCTTTCCTGCTCCACAAACGCCTGGTGAAGCGCCTGGACCACAGGCCCGGCTGGAGCCGATACGCCAAGCTGAACATAGGCTGATGCCGTATCGCCAATGAGGATTCGTGATTTCAGCCGCTCGACTTTCTCGCGCCGGTCGGGAGAAAACGACGCAATCAATTGCCGTTTGACCGCCCCCAACCCGGCCAGAAACAAGGGCGACTCCATACGCTCCGCCACTTCGATACTGACCAGAAGATCTACCGCGTCCGGATAAGCAAGATTAAGGCGCCCCACGCCCCAGTTTCGATCCAGGCGCACGCCACCGCCTCGCCCCCGATCTGCATCGATGGGTAGCCCCTGTTCGCGCATCAGGGCCAGGTCCCGGGTGATGGTGCGCTCACTCACGCCAAATTGCTGCGCCAGTCCGGATACCGTGCACAAGGCGTCCTGCTTGAGTTGTGCAGCCAGAAGCTCCAATCGCTGCAGGCGGTCACTGACATTTGCGCGTCCCATCTAAACTAATACGACATAAAATGTCGGCTTAATCAATACATCTCCAGAGCGGCCATACCGGCCGCGCGACACTGGAGAGATCTGACAATGAAGATGAGCTATTTCGTATTCGGGACGAATGATATGAATGCCGCTATGGCCTTCTATGATGCGCTTTTCGAGCCCAATGGCCCCAAGCGTTTCGCGCAAACAGAGCGCATGGCCTATTATCAAGGGGAGGACTTCACCTTCGCCCTGGCCCTTCCCTATGACGAACACCCGGCCTGTCATGGCAACGGCACCATGCTCGGCCTGGATGCCGGGTCTATTGAAGAGGTCAGACGCCTTCACGCCCAGGCCATCGCGCTCGGCGGCACGGATGAAGGCGAGCCTTGTCAGAAAGGTCCATTCTTTTCGGGCTATGTGCGCGATCTTGATCGCAACAAGATCTGTTTCTTTGTCTCGAAAGCTTAGAAGCTTCTGCCGGCAAGGAGACTATTCGGCGACGAAGGAAACCTTGCCGTCGTCATGCTCCTCAACGGTGATCCCTTTCAGCGTCTCGACGACCTGTAGCATGATCTCACGCGTGACGGGCTTGACGATGTAGAAGCTTGTACCGCGTTCACGGCAGAGCTCATCCATCTCCGGATTTAAGGTCCCGGAATAGCAACCGATCGCTCCGCCATGCAGATAGGCCTGGCAGTCCTCAATGAGGGTCAAGGCTGCATCGGCGGCGAGAGACAGGTCGGTGAGGATCAGGACAGGATGAATATCGCGTTGTCGAAGGTGCTCGAGCGCCTCGTCCGCGCGCGTAAAGGCCTGGAAGTCCAGAAGGACGCCCGCATCCGTGAGATCTTCTCGGAAGAGCAAATGCTCATCCGGGTCATCATCAACCAGAACTATGCTGACCGGTTTGGCCAAGACTTACCTCTCCCCATTCGGGGTCTGGAATATGACAGGATTCGACTAATTTCAACGCGAAACCAATCAGCTTCCTGCGCGCGCTCAGTCGAGCAAGGCGCACCGTGCATTTCATCGACCGGAAAACGCACCCGCCAGCCCTGCTCCACCTGCCCTGCTCCGCCTGGGCCATTGTCAAACTCAAGGCTTTCAACAGCGGGCATGGCGCATGGTGCCCAGATCTCTTGGCAGGCTCATCCAATGATGCCCGTCGCCCGAAAACGCAAAGGGCGGACCGCTCCTTCGTGGAACCGGCCCGCCCTGATTCTCGGTCAGATGGTTTGATGCTGAGCTGACCTCAGTCGAGGCCACGAATTCCCATGCGCTCAGGCTCGCGTGCGGCCTGGGTGGCTACCGGATAGGCACAATAATCCGCCGCATAATAGGCGCTCGGACGCAGATTTCCGGATTGGCCGGGTCCACCAAATGGCATGTTGGAGGCAGCGCCACAGGTCGGCCGGTTCCAGTTGACAATACCGGCCCGGCTTTCCACCCAGAACTGGTTCCATAGAGCTTCACTGTCGGAGACAAGGCCGGCTGAGAGGCCGTAGGCAGTATCATTGGCCGCGCGTATCGCGTCCTCAAAACTGTCCACACGGACCACCTGGATCAAAGGCCCAAAGACTTCCTCGTCCGGCACCTCAATCCCGGTCACGTCGAGGATGCCCGGGCGCAAGAAGGCCTCACCACGTGCATCACGCTCGGCAGCGCGCACGGGCTTCGCGCCGCGTTCGATCAGATCGGCCTGAGCCTTGAGAACGTTTTCCGCAGCGCGCGCGGAGACGAGCGGCCCCATGAACGGCTCCACCTCATCATCCCAGGCCCCCAGGCTGAGCTCACCGGCAATCTCGGCAACCCGATTGACGATGGCATCACCCGTCTCACCCGCCGGTACGATCAGGCGGCGTGCGCAAGAACAGCGCTGGCCGGCCGTTACATAGGAGGATTGAACCGCGATCCGTGCCGCAGCTTCAGCATCAGCCGCATCCCAGACGACAAGCGGATTATTCCCGCCCATTTCCAGCGCCAGCTGAACATTCGGCCGACCCGCGAATTTCTCATGGATGAAGCGACCAGTCGGCCAGGAGCCAGTGAACAGTACGCCATCGAGATCGGCATGATCCAGCGCCGCAGCGCCCGTATCACGCGCGCCCTGAACAAGGTTGAACACGCCGGCAGGAAGCCCTGCGGCGTCCCAGGCCTTGGCCATGAACTCACCCACAGCCGGTGTGATCTCGGACGGTTTGAAGACGATGGTATTTCCTGCCAGCAGCGCTGGGATAATATGCCCGTTCGGCAGGTGGCCCGGGAAATTATACGGCCCGAGAACGAACATGACGCCGAGCGGTTTGTGCGCCATCGCTGCATAGCCGAAAGCAGTATCGCTTGAGGTTTCGCCAGTGCGATCTTGATAGGCTGACTTGGAGATGTCGACCTTGCCAATCATCGCCCCGGCCTCGGTGAGACCTTCCCATAAGGGCTTGCCTGTCTCCTTGGAGATCAGCTCGCCCAGCTCCAGCTTATGCGCTTCCAGATAAGCCTTATAGGCCTCAACCAGAGCGACGCGTTCAGGATAATGCGTCCGCCCCCAGGCCGGAAAAGCTGAACGCGCGGCGCGGAAGGCCTCATCGACATCCTCAGCACTCGCAGCACGCCCGGTCCAGATTTCATTGCCATGAGCCGGATCTTCAGAGTTGAAGACCTCCGCGCGGCCTTCACGCCATTCGCCATTGATCAAATTCATAACGCTTACCCCGTGCGCCGCCAGAAGCGGGCTTTATCGCCGTCGCGCAGGTCCAGCGCGGCCATGGTTTCAAATGACAGGCCGATCGTATCGTGATCGATGATCACTTCTGCCTGGCAGGTTCTAAAATCTTCCAGCCGGTCTGTGGACACGATACCTGGCACACCGCCCATCGTCGTCGCAGCCCGGACCGTCACAGTGCGGCTTTCGCGCAATGTTTTGATATTCTCCGTCCAGGCCGAAACCAGAGGTCCACCGTCGAAAATGTCGATGTAACGATCATAGTGGAAGCCCTCCCACTCGAGCAGACGCATCGCGCCCACCCCGTCCCGGTGAGGCTTTCCAACCACGTCGCGAACCTCAGCGGGCAGCAGGTCGAGATAGATGAGGTGCTGCGGCCCCAGATCGAGAATGAACTGGTTATCCGTATTCGCACTCAGTCGATCCGCCTCGGCAAAATCCATCTTGAAGAAGGGGCGCGAGACCGCATCGAAGAAGGGCGAAGACCCATCCTCATGGACGATGCCACGAAGCTCCGCGAGGACTTTCTCGCCGAAGCGGGAGCGGTCTGCGGCCATCAGGAGATAGCGAGACTGAGCCACCAAACGCCCTGCCCCACCGCCGCGTCCGGCCTCGGACACAAACAGCGTGCCGACCTCGGTAGCGCCTGCGAAATCATTGACCAGCAGCAAGGCGTCCATATCGAATCGCCGATCCGCCTCAACGGAATGCTGCGCGAGGGTGATAATCTTGAAGTCCCAATAGGGCTTGGAGACACCAACCATCGCCTTGACCGCTGAACAGCCGACAATCTTGCCGCTCTCGGTGTCCTCGAGCATCAGCTGGTAGGTCTCTTCGATTTGACCGCCACCGCTGCGACTGAAGGCCGTTTCAGCTTTGACCAGACGTTCTTCCAGAGCTTCTGGCGGCACAGCGAGGCTGGTAAAGCCTGTACCGGCTTCCTTGGACAGTCGGATCAAGTCATCGATATCCGATTTGCGTCCAGCGCGAACGATCAGCATGTATTCCCCTTATGATTAGGCCTTGCGCGCCAGCGCTCGGGCCTCACGCGCATCGAACTCACCCTGCGCGAATTTCATCAACATGATGGCGGACAGCTTGGCCCGTTCGGTGAAGCTGGACAGCTTGACGATTTCGCGGTCGGAATGAATATCCGCGCCACGCACGCCGAGCGTATCGACATTGGGACAACCTGCCGCCCACAGATTATTGCCTTCGCAAACACCGCCGGTGTCCTGCCAGCGAATATTCAGGCCCAATGCACCACCGGCGGCACGGGTCCATTCAAACATTTTCGCATTGGCCGGCGTCATGGGTTTGGGTGGCCGCGTGAAACCACCGTGCAACTCAGCGCCAATACCGTCGCGGATCCGGATTTCATCGAGAAGACGCTCCAGCTCGGCTTCGACCCAGATCTGATCATTCTCGTTAAAAACGCGGATATTGAACCGCACAACAGCCGTATCCGGTACAACATTGGGCGGACCACCGCCATCAATCTTGGCGAGGTTGAAAGTCACCCCCTCGCGCTTGCCATTGAGCTCATCCAGGCTGACGCCAAAAGCGCAAGCCGCAGCGAGCGCATTGCGACCGAGATGGTGCTCGCGGCCTGCATGCGCGGCCTTGCCCGTGACTTTCAAGGACCAGTTGCCCGATCCCTTGCGCGCACCGGCCAAGGAGCCATCCGCCAGAGCCGGCTCATAGGTCATCCCGATATCAGCACCGGCAGCCAGTTCCGCCAGGACCGGCCCGGACCCCAGATTGCCGATTTCCTCATCCGGGCTGATGAGCACATCAATCCCGATCTCGTCCTTCCAGGGCGAGCGCTCGAGCGCCAGGATGCCGTGCAGCATCACAATAATTCCGCCCTTCATATCCGCTACGCCTGGACCGTTGAGCGTATCCTCATCCCACATCTCCAAACCCTGGAAATGCGAGTCCTTCGGGAAGACCGTGTCGTGGTGTCCCGTCATGACAATTCGGATCGGCGCTTGCGGCCGGATGCGGCAATGGAAGGCCGGCGTGTATTCCTGCTGGCGCACCGTTCCGTCCGGATCGACGACCGTGGAGGATGGCAGGTCGAAGGAGGAAATCTGCCCGCCGGTCTCAGCGAACGCCTCTTCGAGCGCAGCCCGCATCGCCTCCAGACCGTCAGGATTGCGGCTACCTGAATTGATCACGGACCAGGCTTTCACCGTTTCGATCATATGATCGCCACGGCTATCGACCCAGTCGAGGATTTCGCGCTCCTGCGCGCTCAGTTCAACATGTTCAAGCATGAGGCAGTGATAGCGGTTTAAACGAGCAGGTCTACCCCGCCGCTGAGAACGGCGGGGTAAAGGCGTTTATGCGTGCTCGAGAGCCTGTTTGAGGTCAGCGATCAGATCGTCAGGATTCTCGATACCAACCGAGATCCGGACCAATCCATCGGTGAAACCCTGCCGGTCGCGCAGCGCAGGATCGACCCCGCGATGGGTCGTAGACCCCGGATGACAGATCAGCGTCTCTGTTCCGCCCAGGCTGACTGCCAGCTTCATGACCTGCAATGCATTGAGCATGCGGAATGCGGCCGCCTCATCTGCCAGATCAAAGGCAAAGGTGGATCCGGCCGTCACACACTGTGCATTGAAGACGCGCGCATCACGGCTGCCCTCTTCCAGGAAACCAAGATAACGCACGCGATCGACCTTTGGATGATCACGCAAGAATTCCGCGACCTTGCGTGCACCCTTTGCAGCAGCCTCCATGCGGATTTTCACCGTCTCAAGGGAGCGCAGCAGCATCCAGCATGTGTGTGCATCAAGATTGGTCCCCAGATAGCTTCGCAGGCTACGGATTTTCGCCATGCTATCGCTATCGCCCAGGGCCGCACCGGCGATGAGGTCGGAGTGACCGCCGACATACTTGGTCAGTGAATAGACAAGCACATCCGCGCCCAGGCTCAGCGGCGAGGTGTTTACCGGACCGAGGAAAGTATTATCGACCACGATTTTCGGACGCATGCCCTGCTTTTCGCCAATCAGGTCCGCAACACGACCGATTGCGGCCAAATCCACCAGATCATTGGTCGGATTGGTCGGGGTCTCGCAATAGATTACGGAGACCTCGCCCTCTGCCATGGCCGTTTCAGCGATCTTTGCGATCGCTGACTCTTCCGCTCCCGCATCAAAATCGACAGCCTTGATGCCGTAGTGAGGAAGGAATTTCCGGATCAGGCTCTCAGTGCCACCATAAAGCGGCGTGGACTGCAAAATCACGGATCCTGCATGGGCCAGCGCCATAAGGGTAGTGGAGATTGCCGCCATGCCGGACGCAAAGACGCCTGCTTCCTCAGCGCCGTCGAAAATCGCCAGACGGTCTTCCAGCACTTCCATATTCGGATTGTTGAAGCGCGAATACATCAGGCCCGCGGCTTCGGGATCACCCTTTTCGGCCTGGCCAAGCGTTACGCGGAAAAAGGCGGCGCCTTCTTCGGCGGTCGAGAATGCGAAAGTCGAGGTCAGGAAGACCGGCGGCTTGATCGACATCTCAGAGAGCTTGGGATCATACCCATAGCTCATCATTTGTGTTTCCGGGCTCAGTTCGTGCCCAGCGACGGATTTCTTGCGATACGGCTTGTCCGGCTTACTCATGTCTCTTCCTCCCGGCGAATTTGCATAGAGCAGTCAACGCCGATTTGACCTGCTGTTTTCAGCGGGTCAAGCACCTACTCAGCACCGGGAAAAATGCGACCGGATCTGGCTCAGTTTTACCGGAAACGAGCACGATCCGTGCAAAGAAAAACGGCCCGGCGCAATGCCGGGCCGTTTCCCAAATCCGAAAGGATCAGATTAGTCGAGATCGATCGTGATCGTTGCACGACGGTTCAGCGGCTCACGCACGCCGTCAGCCGTGGCAACAGCCGTGTTCGTCTCACCGAAAGCGTTGATCGTGATAGCGGACGCCGGGATGCCCAGGCGAACCATCTCGTCACGAACCGCGCGAGCGCGGCGCTCAGAAAGACCAACATTGTATGCTGCTGCACCAGAACGGTCGGTGTAGCCCGCAACGCCAACGGTGGTCACGGAGCAAGAGCCCGTGTCGTTGGAAGCCGCAGCGATAACCGCACGAGCCTGATCGGTGAGGTCAGCGCGATCCCACTCGAAGTAAACGACGCGCTCAACATCGTCGCAAGCCGGCGGAGGCGGCGGCGGCGGCGGAGGCGGCGGAGGCGGCGGAGGTGGCGGCGGCGGCGGCGGAGGCGGCGGCGGCGGCGGCGGAGCTGCGAAGGAATAACGCAGGCCAACCCAAGCTTCGTGACCCGCCAGGGAGTCTACAGAAACGCTGCCAAAGTCCGTGCCAGCCACAGAAACATAGCGATACTCAGTGTCGAGGGTCAGGCGCTCGGTGAGCTCCCAGCCAACACCAGCGAGCAGCTGCCATGTGAAAGCCGTGTCGTCGTCACGTACGGAAACGCCCGGTCCCGGAACAGCCGGCGTCGTCGGGCCAGCGAGGAAACCAGAAACGTCCGTCAGGCCGATACCCATACCGATGTACGGCGTATAGAAGGAGCCCGTGTCGAAGTCGAACAGAGCGTTCGCCATGAGCGACCACATCTGGAAGTCAGACGTGCTGTTCGCGTTGTTGTTGATACCACCGGTATCATTGTAACGGTGAGCCAGCTCACCTTCGAGGCGCAGACCGTCTGCCCACTCGTAGCCGAGAGCAACCGCTTCGCGGAAGTCGCCCTCACCGTTGATTTCACCCGTAAGTCCACCGGACACATCCGTGTCACCCGGTGCACCATAACCGACCGCGCCGCGCGCGTACCAACCTTCGTCAGCGAATGCCGGAGCCGCTGCGAGGATGGCTCCGACGGCAGCTGCCGCAAAAAGCCTTGCTTTCATCATTCCCCCTCCGGAGGCTTCCGCCTCCTTGGTGTGACTGACCAGATTCGAACAATCCGAATCGCGTGGAATGGTCCCCAGCGGACTATTCCTGCATAATTCACTACAACAAATGCGGGAGACACGCCAGTTCAGAGCGCCACAAAATGGCGCTTTAGTGCATTATTTCCATAGCGTTCCATGAAGGCTACACTTGGCGAATCCGCCCTTGCTGAAGAGTGCTAAGCCCTTGAAACTCAATTTTCTAGAGTTAATTCGAGCACCCACTTAACGCGCAAAGCACCACAACACACGCGACACCAGGACGCAGGTGCGCCACACGCTCGCCTCGTCGTTCAGCGCAGAAGGCGGCCTCAAGCGGCGCGTTTAATTCCACACTGTTGAGAGCGCATCATGCGATGCCGCAACCATCGCTTCATCCGGTTCAATCGCCTCATAGGCAGACCGGTAAGCGTCGATAAGCGGATTATCGCGACGATATAGATCATTGAGATAGCGCACGCCGCCATCATCATCCCCGACCACCGTCCAATAAGCCAGGTGAACCGGGATCTGCTCATCAAGCCAGATCACCGTTGGCGTATTGCCCGCAGCGGTCTCATCAATACGCGCGCGGTCATACCCGTCCTGTCCATCCAGAACCCATTCGGCCAGCCCCATCGGGTCCTCCACGCGGATACAACCGGCAGAGAAGTCGCGACGTGTCCGGTAAAACTGGTCGCGCTCGGTCGTATCGTGGATATAGACCAGGTGACGATTGGGGAATTTGAACTTGATCTCCCCCATCGGATTGGTCGGTCCAGGGGCCTGAGACAAAGTGTAGGGCCAACGGTTATTCCACCGGCTCCAATCAATGTCATAGGCAGAGACCGCCTGCCCCGCACCGTCGAAAATCCTGTAGCCGCGCTGACGGGCAATCGCCGGATTGCGTCGAATAGCGCGAAAGCGGGAGCGCGCAGATCCTCCGGGCACACCCCACCAGGGATTGATCACCAAATACTCCATGATGTCGGAGAATTCCGGTGTGGAACTGGCGGCACTGCCCACCATGACCTCATGGACGCGTTCCAGCGCGCCGTCAGCCCAGGCCTCGAGGCGGAAATCCGCAATATTGACCCAGATATGCCGGCGACCAAGATCGCGGTCCCGCCAGCGACGCTGTTCCATATTCGCCCGCAATTGAGCAATCCGGTCCTGCGGGGAAATATTGAGCTGACGCAGTGTGCTGCGATCCATGCGCCCGGTCGGAGAGAGGTTCACCCGCCCCTGGAAACGGCGTACCGCAGTCTCAAGACGCGCATCGAAAAGATCACCCTCGCTCCAATCGGCGCGATAAAGGCCCTCAGCTTCCAGGCGGCGACGCAATTGATCGACCCGATCCCCGCTGGCGCCGATTTCCAACGCCCCGCCCGCATCGATTTGCGGCCAGATGGGTTGCAGGGTCCGCATCCGGATCATTTCTGCGCGCAGGACATTATAATCGCGCACATTCGGCTCGAAGGCGCGCAGGGCGGCCCGCAGATCGCCGGCCTCCAGCCCCTCAAACAGCGCTTCAATCAATATATTGGTCTCCGCATTGCGAAGACGGCGCGGCTCCAGGCTTTCCTGATCGACCAAGCCGAAACGCAACCAGCCGCCAAATCGCAAGAAGGCGTCCTGCGCCAGAGCGATGCGCTGCTCACTCGCCACGGTAGGGTTGGCGATGCGGAAGGCCTGATCATCAAGGGAAGGCAGGCCATGGCTGGGCGCGTCAAACAAGACACCGGCAACGGCCTGAAGGGCGTCTTCATCCCAAGCCGAGGCAGACGGCATGGAGAGCAGCTCGACTTCCGGCTCGACCTCTTCCTCCAGCTCCACATCGAGAGGTGCAGCCTCGGAATCCGGATCAATTGTTGATGGATCCACAGTCCCGGCTTGCGCCGCCGCAATGGAAACGGCCTCACCGGCATCCTGCGTCCAGGCGAAACGCGCCTCGGCCGAAACCGAGCTCATCATGAGCATGGCCAAAACGCTTGCCAGACCAGCTGTCGCAGATCTCTTCACCAGGAACTCCCCCACCCTTTGGCGCCGCGAGCGACGCCGTCGGATGAATATTAACCAATTCATTAACTGACCGGAACCGTGAATTTATCCAGATTCGCACCCCAATGCTGTTGGGTTTTCAATCGGCCCAGGGCGGCTGGCCGGCCGCGGGGGCCGTTTGGTCGCATCGCCAAAGCGCCAAAGCCCCCATAACCTGACAAAAAGGGAGGGCTTTATGGGACGCGAGATTTCCGAAAAGGAGCGGCTCGACGAAGCCGGTTTCAAGACCCGGCTGCGCGAGGAAACGCGTTGCCTGATGAGCTGGTTCAAGACCGAGCGTTTCGAGCGACCAATCCGACCATCAATCGGACTTGAGCTGGAAGCCTGGCTCATGGATGAAAACGGCCTGCCCGCGCCGCGCAATCTGGAATTTCTCGACAAGCTGGATGATGAGCGCATCGTTCCCGAACTCGCCGCATATAATTTCGAGTTCAATGCTGACCCGCTTAAACTTGAGAAACGGGTCTTCTCGCGTTTGCAATCAGACCTCACCGAGCTTTGGCGCAAGGCCGAGGACACGGCCGAGGCGATGGGTATGAAAACCCTGATGACCGGCATCCCCGCCACTTTGCGCGAAACCATGCTGCGGATTGACGATGCCACCCCGTCAGAACGCTATCGCCTCCTCAATGAGCGACTTTTCATGATGCGCGGCGGCGAGCCCCTGAAGATCGATATTGCAGGTCGCGAAGAATTGGATCTGGTCCAGACCCATTTGATGATGGAGGCCGCCTGCACCTCGCTTCAGGTCCACCTGATGATGACGCAGCAGAACGCGGCCAGACGTTATAATGCGGCTCAGATCGCTTCTGCTCCACTGGTCGCGGCTAGCGCCAACTCGCCTTATCTTTACGGTCGTCGCTTGTGGGAAGAGACACGGATTGCGGCCTTTGAAAGCGCTCTTGATGCACCGGGCCCACGCCAGGGCGATGGTCGCCGTGCGGCGCGGGTGACTTTCGGGCGCGCGCATGTGCGCGAAAGCTTGATGGAACTCTTCCTCGACAATCTCGACGCTTATGAGCCTTTCCTGCCAATGGTGTGTGACACGCCGGAAGAAAAGCTGGAGCATTTGCGTTTGCAAAACGGAACGGTCTGGCGCTGGAACCGGCCGATCGTCCAGCCCGGTGAAACGCCGCATTTGCGGGTCGAAAGCCGGGTCATGCCGGCAGGACCAACACTCGTTGATATTGTCGCCAATACGGCATTCTGCATCGGCCTGACCTTGCATTTGGAGATGCTGCCGGACCTTGAGGAACGCCTGCCGTTTGAAATGGCGCGCCGGAATTTCTACGCCTGTGCGAAAGAGGGCTATGCCGCCGACTGTGTCTGGCTCGATGGGCGCGTAGCCAATGTACAGGGCCTGATCCGAGATGAACTCGCGGATGCCGCGCGCGATGCGCTCATTGCAGCCGGCATCGATCCGGCCGAAGCCGGGCATTATATCGGCATCGTCAAAGCGCGCTCCCGCAATGGCCAGAACGGGGCGGCCTGGCAACGCGCGCACGCCAACTGCCATGGCAATGACCACCAGAAACTCGTACTCGACTATATTGAGAACCAGAAAGACGGAGCACCGGTGCATCGATGGCGGATCTGACCCTTGCAGAGATCACACTCGATCAGCTCCCCGATCGCCTTCTCACCCTGGCACCGACCGAGATACGCCGTGTTTTTCCAGACCCAACCCTGATCCATATGCCGGGCGGCAAGGGCCAGCCGGTCTTCCTGTCGCTGCTTCTGCATGGCAATGAAACGACAAGCTTTTTTGTTCTTCAGCGTCTGGCACGCTGGCTGCGCTCGCATGCCCAGCCTCGCCCACTGCTCATCTTCGTTGGAAATGTCCACGCAACCGAGGCCGGCAAGCGGCATCTGGACGGGCAGCCCGACTTCAACCGGGTCTGGAATGGCGGCAATACGCCGACCCATCATCTCGCACAGCGCGTATTGGATAGGATCAAGGCCGCCCGGCCCTTCGCGGCTATCGACATCCATAACAATACCGGGACGAACCCGTTTTACGGCTGCATCAACGCTTTGAGCCCGGACTTCTTGCACCTGGGCGCTCTGTTTGGCCCGACCCTGGTCTATTTCCGCAATCCGCCCAGCGTGATCACCATGGCGCTTTGCGATCTTTGTCCCGCGATTACCGTGGAGGCCGGCAAGCCGGGAGAAGCGGCGGGCATTGAACGGGCCTTTGATCTCGTCCTGGACACGCTGCATCTACAGGCCTTCCGGACGAAGGGGCTGGAACGCGATGTAAAGGTGTTTCACACGGTCGGGCGCATGGAGATTGAAGACAGCCAACGCTTTGGCTTCTCCCCCTCCTCCGATGCCCCGCTCCTCTTCCCGGAGGCGATGGATCACTGGAATTTTTGCCCCAAACAGGCCGGTGAACGTTTTGCCCAGCTTTCAGAAGCAGGACAGCCCTTGCGCGTCTTCAATGCCGCCCGCGAGGATATCACCGCCCGGTTTTTCGAGCGCCGCCCTGACGGGATTTATCTGACCCGCGATATCACCCCCTCCATGATCACACTCGATTCAACCATCATTCGCGACGATTGCTTTGGCTATCTCATGGAGGAGGTTGAAATTCGCGATCAGCACGAAATTCGCGCAGCAATCTGATCCGCATCCACCGGGTTCCAGGCGGTCAATTCCTCGGCGACGGAACAGCGCTGCACCGCGCTCAGCGCCGCATCTGCCTCCAGAGCATCGAGGATGGATGCCAGGCTTTCCTCCCCCGAAATCATCTCGGGACCACCCGCTTCGGGCGTATCGAAACGCATGAGCGCACCGCCCGGCTCCCAGGCCTGCCAGCTCTCCAGCGGTCGGCCATGATGCGCGAAATGCCCCCAATGATCGCCCATGGCCTCGGCAAGTGCCGCGCGCCCCGGTTCATTGCCATTGGTGAAGAGCAATTGATCAAGCGCCCCATAGAATTCGAAATGGTTGAATACGAAGGGGATTTCCATCGAGTGCGCCGCGCCGAATAAAAGCCCGGTATCGGTCACCAGGAAGGATCCACCTTCATCCCAGTCAAAGCGATAGGCCCAGACATTTTCATGCCCGGCCGCATGGAGGCTATTGGCCAGATCATCTACCGCCAATGCCCGCCAGAACCGGCTGGGATAATCCGCGATGGACAAATAGGACGCTTCATCCTTGGGCCAGAGCAAGAGGCTGACGCGATTGACCAGATCAGGATTCAGCGCCTTGTAGAGACGGTTTTCATCGCGATTGGCCCCGGTGATCAGCGGGACATCCGCAAAACCGCCCGGTGTCGCAGCGGCAGCGCGAATACCCCCGCGCCCGAGCGTTACGCCATCCTCGATCATCAAGGGCACATCAATCGCTCCGGTGCGCGTATAGGCGTCGAACAAAGCCTGCAGTTCCACAGCCCGCAGATCATCGGCATCGGGGACATCGCCTGCAATGATCTCGGCGATTTCGATGGCACCATTGCGCTGCGTTTCAGATCCCGCCTCAGCGTCCAGCAAGGGTGTCGACCAGGTCAGCGCGCTTTGCATGATCGCAGCTTCAAACAGGCCTCGCGCCCGAGGCGACGCCATGAGCGCCGCCACATTATGCCCCCCGGCGCTCTCGCCGAAAATTGTCACATTTTCCGGATTACCGCCGAACGCCGCAGCATTCGCGCGAACCCATTCAAGCGAAGCCACCATGTCCAGGATCGCAAAGTTTGCGGCCCGGTCTGCGGGATTGTCGACGAACTCCCTCAAGGCGGGATGTGAGAAATAGCCAAGCGGACCTAAACGGTACTGGATGGCGATGACGATGACATCCTGATCCAGCGCCAGCTGGGATCCGTTATAGGCGCTGGAACGCCCCCATGTATTGCCGCCGCCATGGATCCACACCATGACCGGCAGGTCCGCAGCATTGGGCGGGGCATAAATATCCAGGGTCAGACAGTCTTCCGCGCCGACCAGCTGACCCGGCTCCAGACCCTCTGCCTCATCAAGCGCATTGGTCATCTGCACACAGCGTGGCCCGAAATCGAGCGCTTCATAAACGCCTTCAAAAGCCGCTACCGGACGAGGAGCACGCCAACGCATATCGCCCACCGGCGGGGCGGCATAAGGGATTGCACGCCAGGAATGCGCCCCCTGCTCGGTGACAAAGCCGATTACTTCGCCCTGGGAAAGGGTCACACGCGTGGCCTCATCCGCACTCGGACGCGGCGCTGACGGATTTCCGCCACAAGCAGACAAAGCCAGACCCGCTGCGGCCATGGCTATCAATGCGGTTAAACGCATTCCTCTCTCCCCCATACTGTTCCTGACAACGAGACTAGCGGCAGACGCGGCGCGGGCAAGCGCTCAAACAAAATCTTGCGGGAAAACTCGGCCGGGGCCATCCACGTACCTTTATGCGGTACATCTCCCGTGATTTGCGTTCCGATTACCGGTACACATCATTCGTCGAAAGGGACCAGAATGAACCGCAGCTTTGGTGATGCGAAGATAGAGGCCATTTTCTACGGCGAATGCCCGAAGGGCGCCCCAGAAGACCTCTTCAAGCGTGCACGCAAGGTGCTGGGTCGCATTCACACCGCTCACGATGTGACAGACCTGAAGGTTCCGCCTTCGTATCGGCTCCACAAGCTGGACGGCGACCTCAAGGGATTCTGGTCTGTTTCTGTAAACATGCAATGGCGCATCATCTTTAAGTTTGAAGGCAATGACGCCGAAGAGGTTCAATTTTTAGACTATCACTAGTGCCGTGGCACCCATAAGTGACACAGTAAAGGATTGCACAGTCATGAAACAGTTCCATTCCCCGACCGCGACAGTCGGTGAGCATTTGGCGGACCTCATGGAAGAGTACGACATCAAGGCTCCCACGCTGGCAATGCGTCTTCATGTTGGCCGGTCACGCCTCCAGCGCCTTCTCGATGGCGCTCGCTGCGATGGAGACATGGCGCTTCGCTTGGGCCGCTTCTTCGGCATGACGCCTCAGTCCTGGATCAATCTCCAAACCCTTCGCGACCTCTCAAAAGCCCAGGTCGAGGAAGGCAGCACGATTATCGAAACAGTTGGGCCCTACGAATCTGCCTAAGTCCCCCATTCTTGGCCTCAGTCTTTTGTCTCAACCAGCGAGAGAGCGGGAAACGACCCTTGAAGGGGCTAGATGCGCGTTGGCGCGGTTGGTCATTCAGGCGTGAGCGGCCAGTGATAGACGGCCCGAAGGTCGCTTTGAGGCTCGACCCTCCCATTGACAACGAGCGGCGCGAACTCCTGATCGCGCGTGTGGTACTCCACCGCCTCAGCCAATACGTCATAGTCACAGCTTTCAATTCGTACATTTTCAACCCAGCCGGAGTGATTCACATCATAAAGAACGGCGCACGAGCCCTGGATTGTCTCTCGATCTTCCCCCTCCAGGCGCAAGCCAAGCTGACTTGACGTTGGGCCTCCAGATCGGAATCCGCCGATGGCGACGTTACCGTCTCCGCGCGAACCTCCCGTCCGCTCTAATTCCAAATCGACAAGCGCGTTCGCCCAAACCGTCGCTTCGTTGATATTATTCCCCTGAGTTAGGTGACGGATCATCAGTCGGTGAAACAGCCGGTTGGAGGACGGCGCGTCAGCGACCGCAATGCGAGTGAGTTCAATCCATTCCTCACGGGATTCTCGGGTGGGCAGATAATCGAGCCGCTCGCCAAAGCCCCACAAAACATCATTAAACCGCGCAGGGCTCTCATCATCACTCGCGAGGAGTTCGCGCCAGGCGCGCAGCGCGTCATCGAACCTTCCTGCTCCGAGATAGGCTTCGATTTCGTAGCGGGCATCATACCTTTGAAATCGCGACGGAGCACCGCGCGACGCGCGCCAATGATCTGTTGCATAAGCGGCGTCATTAAACCGACCAGCTAAGACCAATGCCCTTATCAGCCTGGGAGCTAGAGGATGTCGATCCAGTGCTGATAGTTCGAGGAGCGGGATGGCTGTTTCGAAATCGTCCGCAGCGGCACTATAGCGCTCCATCGCAAATCGCGCGGCACCTCGGTCTTCATAGAGATAGCCGAGTCCCACCCCATCGAATCGGTTGCTCTCAATCGCTGCCGTCAGCACGCGCACCTTCAGCGCATGATCACTGGTTCGGCGTAGGGCGTTTCCTATCTGATACGCGGTTTCGGCGCGCGCAACATACGCGGCAATGTCTTCATCGGATTGCGCATCCGCCGCCGGAAAGCTTAAACAGCCTAGGAAGAAAAGACATGCGAAGACGAGGATGCGCGGCATTCGAAGCGTCCCATACTCGACCACACATGAAGTGAAGATGCGACGAGTTAAGCGAAGTGTTCGTAACTTTCACTACCTTAGGAAGACCGCGTTTTTGCGACAAGGCGTATAGTGCGCGTCGGTCGGTCACGGTTCGCTGTAACACGCCCGAGCGATGCGCTCCCGATCCGCCGGAGATCTCTTCTTTTTGCGTCAAAGCGGATCAAATTGGCCTGCACCGTCTAACGAATACGCGTAATCCTACGACACGATTATTGAGCAATCGCTCGCACCACGATGCGACATGCGAGAAATAATACCGCTAAGCCAGCTGGCCGTTGGCCACCCTGCAACCATTTCAATTATTGAGGTAAAATGGTGAGCCGACAGGGATTCGAACCCTGGACCGTCTGATTAAAAGTCAGATGCTCTACCAGCTGAGCTATCGGCTCCCGTTTCGGAAGAGCGCGGAACCTATACGCGCGAATCTCCCGGGTCAATCGGGTCTTACTGCAAGAAATCAGCATTTTTGATGATATTTCGTCACATTCTTCCGTATTATGGCGCTCATGAGGGGAAGAAACGTTGTTTTCCTGAGCGTATTCATGGTTTTAGCCTTGAGTGCATGCTCATCGACTCGCGACCAGGCTGGCCGGGCCGGGAGTTTCGCGACCAGTGAAACCCGCACAGCTGTGAATGATGCTGTGGGTTTGCCGCGCCAGCGTCCCGGACAGATCATGGTGGATGAAGGCGATGACACGGTCCCTACGCCTTATGGCGGTGAAGGATCGCGGCGCAGATGCTCTACCGTGTCTCAGGATATTGCCCGACTCACCGTGGTGCTGGGCCCGGATATTGAAGAAGAACAGCGGGTTGAGGAAGAGAATCAGCCCGAGGATGAGGGCTGGGTCGCGCGCGGCCGGCATGCCGCCTCCCGGGCCCCCGGCGCCGCAGCGGACGGCGCGCGCGGTCTGTATCGCTCAACAATTGTCGGCCTGAACCCCGTGCGCCCGGTGGTCCGCTTTATTGGTGGCGCTGGCCGGATCGAGCGGGAGGCTCAGCAACAGCGCGACTACGCCCAGCGTCGACGTGCCTATCTGCGCGGACTGTATGACGGGTTTGGCTGCCCGCCTTCCTATATTCGCGAGGCCTTTGAAGCCTATGGGCTGGTTGAGGACGCGGACTAGCGCGCTGACCCGATCGGGGCCTCACCGGCTTTCATCCGCGCCTGCCCTTCCTGCCAGCGCGCATTGAACTGGGCGCGGAAGCTGTTGAATTCCCCCGCCTTGATAGCCTCGCGCATCCGGCGTGTCAGGTCCTGGAAATAGGCGATATTGTGCCAGCTGAGCAGCATGGCCGACAGATATTCTCCTGAACGGAAGAGATGGTTGAGATAGGCTTTGGAATAATCCCGGCTGGCCGGGCAATTCAGCTCCGGAGCCAGAGGGGTATCATCCTCGATGAACTCGGCCCGCTTGATATTGATCGGACCCCAGTCAGACCAGGCCTGACCATGACGCCCTGACCGCGTTGGCAGGACGCAATCGAACATGTCGACACCGCGCGCTACCGATTCAACCAGATCAATGGGCTTGCCCACGCCCATCAGATAGCGCGGACGCTCGGTTGGAAGGTGTGGCGTTGTGTAGTCCAGAACTTCACACATCACTTCAAAACCTTCACCGACAGCCAGACCGCCAATGGCATAACCGTCATAGCCGGTTTCCAGCGTGCGCTCTGCGCTTTCTCGGCGCAGCGCTTCAAAGACTGAGCCTTGGACAATTCCGAACAGGGCCTGATCATCCCGATGGCCGAAAGCCGCTTTCGAACGCGCGCCCCAGCGAATGGAGAGTTCCATGGATTGGCGAGCCTCGCTCTCGGAACAGCCAAAGGGTGTGCATTCATCAAGCTGCATGGAGATATCCGCACCGAGAAGATCGGCCTGGATCTCGATCGAGCGTTCCGGCGTGAGATTATATTCCGACCCATCGATATGAGAGCGAAACTTCACGCCCTCCTCGCTCATCTTGCGAAGCTTGGACAGGGACCAGACCTGGAAACCGGCACTATCGGTGAGCATGGGCCCTTTCCAGGTGGAGAATTTGTGCAATCCCCCCAGCCTCTTCACCCGCTCCGCCCCGGGGCGCAGCATGAGGTGATAGGTATTGCCCAGAATAATGTCGGCGCCGGTCGCCTTGACCTGATCCATATAAAGCGCCTTCACCGTGCCGGCAGTCCCGACGGGCATGAAGGCAGGCGTCTGGATCTCGCCGCGAGAAGTGGTCAGCGTCCCGCAGCGCGCAGCGCCATCGGTCGCGTGAAGAGTATAGGGAAAAGCGCTCATGGAGCGCGCTTCTAGTCCGCATTCGCCGAAAGCGGAAGCCGCTGCGTTCATCTCGGGCTCAATTCAATGTCTTTATATGGTATCATCACGCATCCTAAGGGGGAGACCAAGATGAGCATTCTACTCATGGCCGCCGCGAGCCTTTTTATCGCTGAAGCGCAACAGGATCAGGCAACCGGGCAAGCCTCCAGCCATCGCCGCCACAGGCCTGCCACCATCGCCCGGACGAGCGACGCCAATTATCCGGCCGATGATCTACTCGCCGGTCAGCCCAATCAATTCCCGGGCGTTGACTGGCAAGCCGTTGAGGTCCGCACAGTCTCGGCCGATGCGTTTCCGGGCGTGGATTGGCGCGAGGCCGGACAATGCCGCGCCAGCGATGGCCGTGTCGGCACGGTTCACCGCGCTGCGGCAGGCGATGCCGATGACCGCCCGACCGAAGAGGTCGCGTTTTACTATCAGAAAGTCACCTTCGTCGGAGAACGCGGTGTTGTTGGCGAGGACGGACTTGCGCGCGCAGAGGCCGGCGAGACGGCCACGACCGCTGGCCGCGGCGCGACCAATGTCCTGCGCACCCGCACGCGCTCAACCACTATTCAGGTGAATGCCGACCTGCCGCCCTGCCCGCGCTAGGCGCGCTCCAGCAGGCAGGCATCGCCATAGGAATAGAAGCGATACTCATCCTTCACAGCATGGGCATAGGCGCGCTGCATGGGCTCAAGGCCGGACATGGCGCTGACCAGCATGAACAGCGTTGATTTGGGCAGGTGGAAATTCGTCATCAGGGCATCGGCGATGCGGAAATCATAGCCGGGCGTGATGAAGATGTCGGTGTCTCGACTGGACGCTTCAACCACACCTTGACCACTGGCCAAGCTTTCAATGGTTCGCAGCGCCGTTGTCCCGACCGGGATGACGCGGCGCCCGTCCGCTTTCGCCCGATTGATCGCCTCCGCGGCCTCGGCGGAGATCTCGCACCACTCCGAGTGCATTTCATGATCCTCGGTGTCGTCGGCCTTGACCGGCAGGAATGTCCCCGCCCCGACATGCAAGGTCACATGCACACGCTCGACACCGCGCGCATCGAGCGCATCCATCAATCGCTCGGTGAAATGCAGACCCGCAGTCGGGGCGGCAACAGAGCCCTCTTCGCGTGCAAACAGGGTCTGGTAATCTTCACTGTCCTGGGCATCCACATCGCGCTTGGAGGCGATATAGGGCGGTAGAGGCGGCGCGCCTGTCGCCGCGATCGCCTCATCAAGCGCTGCACCGGTCTCAGAGAATTTCAGCTCAATCTCGCCCCCGTCAGCCTTTGACAGGACTGTTGCGTGGAGCGCCTCGCCGAAATGCACGATATCGCCTTCGCGCAGGCGCTTGGCCGGACGCACAAAGGCGCGCCAGAGGTCACCGGTCTCGCGCTTGTGCAGATTGACCTCGACGGTCACATCACCGCCCCCGCCGTGGTCGCGCGCCGGTCGCACGCCTTCCAGCGCGGCCGGGATGACCTTGGTGTCATTGAAGACCATGAGATCGCCGGGCTGGAGAAGATCAGGCAGATCAAGCACGCCATGATCAGCGTGACTGCCATCAGCGCGGACATGCAAAAGCCGCGCGGCATCGCGCGGCCGGGCCGGACGCAGCGCGATACGCTCTTCCGGCAATTCGAAATCGAAATCGGTAACCTTCATGGCGCGGGGACATAGAGCAAAGCCACGCCCCGCGCCAGTACTGGTTGGCAGAGCGATTAAGCCTCGACGACGACGGCCTTGATGATTTTGCCCGGCTCACGCGGCGGCTCACCTTTCGGCAGCGCATCGACATGCTCCATACCGGAAACAACCTGGCCCCAAACCGTGTACTGGTTGTTGAGATAGGGCACATCATCCAGGCAGATAAAGAACTGGCTGGACGCACTGTCCGGATCAGCCGCACGTGCCATGGACATGGTGCCGCGCACATGGGGCTCTTCATTGAACTCGGCCGGGATATGCGTACCCGAACCGCCCATACCATTGCCATTCGGGCAGCCGCCTTGGGCGACAAAACCGTCAATGACACGGTGGAAGGTCAGACCGTCGTAAAAGCCCTCTTTGACCAGCTTGGTGATCTGCTCGACATGCTTCGGCGCAAGGTCCGGGCGCAGACCGATGACGACATCGCCGCCGTCCAGGGTAAATACGATTTGTTCTTCAGCCATTTATCTTAGTCCTGAATGCGTGTGGGAACTTCAATCTCGCAAATATCCGGCAGATTGCCGGCGTCATCGCGAAGTGTGTCCAGATAGGCCGCAAAGGCCGGATGATTCGTGTCGACGACATGCACCTGCGTGCGTTCGCCTTCTGGGATGTCCGCCTCAATACGCATCGAGCGGATCACGTCCGGGGTGAAACCCGGATCCTGGAAATGCGTTCCGACAGCAATATTATCGACCGCGTCCTGGCCCAGGCGGACCCGGCCCCAGACGGTGTATTGGGCGTTGAGGTGATTGGCATCGCCGCGGGTGATGTAGAACTGGCTGCCCGCAGAGTTCGGGTCGCTGGTTCGTGCCATTGCGGCGGCCCCCTGGCAGTGCAGGAGCCAGGAATTAACTTGCCCCGTCGCTGTGATCATCGCCTGGGCGATTGGCTGGGTGCCCGCGTGGAAGCCGTTAAAGAAACCGGCCTGGGCGGTTTGCGGAATAGCCTGGGGGTTGATCACGCGCGGCATCAATTCGCTGACTGTCAGCTCGGCGCCGCGCTGAACGGTGAATTCAGCCTCGAGGTTTGGCATTTCCGTGCGGTGGTTGGGATTGGCGCGAGACCCACCGCCCTGCGCCATGAACTCATCAATCACACGATGCCAGATCAGGAAATCATAGAAGCGCTCGCGCACCAGCGTCGTCATGCGCTCTACGTGATTGGGGGCGAACTCCGGCGCCATCTCGACAATCACCAGACCATGAGGCGTCTCGATATAGAGCGTCTCCTCAGGGTCGAGATCACGCCAGGCGTCCTCAGGAAATTCAAAGCTGGCGACGGCCGGGCCGGCACCGGCCTCGTCCTGGGCCAGGGTTGAAATCGCCGGATTATCCTCGATCGGCGTTTCCGCCTCGCGAGCACAGGCAGACGTGGCCAAAGCAAGGCCAAGAGTGACAGACAGGGACAGACGCATGATCACGCAAAGCGCTCCTTAAGACGGGCCTCGATCTCGGGTGAGACGAAAGCCGAAATATCGCCACCGAGCTTGACGATTTCCTTGACCAGCCGCGAGGCAATTGCCTGATGCCGCGGGTCAGCCATGAGAAACACCGTCTCGATTTCATCATTCAGCCGCTGGTTCATCGCGACCATCTGAAACTCGTACTCGAAATCAGAGACCGCGCGAAGACCGCGAACAATAGAATTTGCGCCAACCTCTTCGGCAAAATGCATCAGCAAGCCGTCAAAGGGGCGCACTTCAATCTGGGTCACATCGCGAAGACCGACAACAGCTTCTTCAACCATCTCGACGCGCTCTTCCAGCGTAAAGAGCGGTTTCTTGGCCTCGTTAATGGCGACACCAATGACCAGCTTGTCCGTCAGTTTCACAGCCCTGCGGATGATATCGAAATGGCCATTTGTCAGAGGATCGAACGTCCCCGGATAAAGCGCCGTGCGGATCATCTGCAACCTCCCCGTTGCGCAGCGAGCCGTTCGGCCGCTTCCTAGGCCTGACGAATAACCGGTTTAGAGCGCAGAGAAAACGGGGCGCACTGAAAATCACCCCGATTTCATCTATCCTTAAGCCTCGCTATCGCCACCTTCCGGCGTCTCGATGATGTCATCCTCGTCTTCGCCCGCATCCTCAATGCGTACGACGGCGACGACTTGCTCTTCGCCATTCAGACGGATCAGACGGACACCGCGGGTCGATCGTCCCGCTATGCGAACACCATCCACCGGGAAGCGGATCAGCTGTCCGCCATCGGTGACGGCCATGATCTGGTCTGCATCTTCCACCGGGAAGCTGGCCGCAAGCATCGCGCCGCGAGACAGATCCTGTGCCGCGACCCCCTGATTACCCCGTCCCATCACGCGGTAATCATAGGCTGAGGACCGCTTGCCCATGCCATCAGCTCCCACGGTGAGCAGGAATTGTTCGGCTGCGCCCAGCTCCGCAATACGTTCTGGCGTCAGAGCGGCCTCTTCGCCCTCCTCTGCACCATCTGTAGCGGTCTCTGGTGCAACATCGCCCTCTTCATCACCGAGGGCACGGCGCATCGCGGTTGCGTGTTTCATGTAGGCGCGCGCCTCAGCCGGTGTCACATCGACATGACGCAGGATTGCCATGGAGATCAGCGTGTCACTCTCGCCCATGCGGATACCGCGCACACCGACCGAGTTACGGCCAGCGAAGACGCGGACATCGGTGACCGGGAAGCGAATAGCCCGACCTCGGTCCGAGACGAGGAAGACATCATCATCCTCGGTACACAGGCGCACATCGATAATGCGCTCCTCTTCGCCCTCAAGCTTCATCGCGATCTTGCCATTGCGATTGACCTGGACGAAGTCGGACAGACGATTGCGGCGTACAGTGCCGGACTTGGTGGCGAACATGACATTGAGGTCCGCCCACGTGCTCTCATCTTCCGGCAAAGCCATGATGGAGGTAATGGTCTCGCCCTGATCGAGAGGCAGGAGATTGACCAGCGCCTTGCCCTTTGTGTTCGGCGCGCCAAGCGGCAAACGCCAGGTCTTGGTCTTGTAGACCATGCCCTTATTGGAGAAGAACAGCAGCGGAGCATGGGTGGAGGCTACGAAGAGGGTTGAGATGAAATCCTCATCCTTCGTTGCCATGCCTGAACGACCCTTGCCGCCGCGGCGCTGAGCCCGATAATCAGACAGCGCCGTCCGCTTGGCGTAACCACCATGGGTAACGGTGACCACCATCTCCTCGCGCGGGATGAGATCCTCATCCTCGAAATCGAGTTCGGCATCGGTGAATTCAGACCGGCGCGGTGTCGCGTAGAGTTCTTTGACCTCTTCCATCTCCGTGCGGATGATGTCGAGAACCCGCGCCCGGGACCGCAAGATTGCCAGCAAGTCCTCAATCTGTTCAGCAAGCGTCGCCGCCTCATTGCCCAGCTCTTCGCGGCCCAGACCGGTCAGCCGGTTCAGTCGCAATTCGAGAATGGCGCGGGCCTGCTCATCGGTCAGGCGCAATGTGCCGTTCGACGTCAGGATAGAGCGCGGATCAGCAACAAGTTCCACCAGCGGCGCCACATCGGCAGCAGGCCATTCGCGCGCCATCAACTGCTCGCGCGCCGTCGCCGAATTGGGCGCATTGCGGATCAGCGCAATGACTTCATCAATATTGGCAACAGCAAGCGCCAGACCAATGATCACATGCGCACGATCACGGGCCTTGGAGAGCTCGAATTTCGCACGACGGGCAACGACTTCCTCCCGGAAGCGCAGGAAGACACGGATGATTTCCTTCGCGCCGAGCAATTGCGGACGCCCATCGACGAGCGAAAGCATGTTGGCACCAAAGGAGGTCTGCATGGGCGACCAGCGATAGAGCTGGTTCAAGATCACATCGGCATTTGCGTCACGCTTCAGCTCGATCACCACGCGAATACCGGACCGGTCGGATTCATCGCGCAGATCGGCAATGCCCTCGATCTTCTTTTCGCGGACCAGGTCAGCGATCTTCTCGATCATCGAGGCCTTGTTCACCTGGTAGGGGATCTCATGGACGATAATCGCCTGGCGGTCCTTGCGAACCTCCTCAATCGTCGTCTTGGAGCGCATGACGATCGATCCGCGCCCGGTCTGGATCGCATTGCGCGAACCGGAACGACCCAGAATCAAACCACCGGTCGGGAAATCGGGACCCGGCAGAATGGCGTGGAAATCCTCATCGGACAGATCTGGATCTTCCAGAAGCGCCAGGGACGCATCAATCACCTCGCCGAGATTGTGCGGCGGGATATTGGTGGCCATGCCAACAGCGATACCATTGGATCCGTTGACAAGAAGATTGGCGAAACGCGACGGCAAGACGACCGGTTCGTGTTCCTGACCGTCATAGTTGTCCGCAAAATCGACAGTGGCCTTGTCGATATCCGCCAAAAGCGCCGAGGCCGTCTTGTCCATCCGGACCTCGGTGTAACGCATGGCTGCCGGCGGATCATTATCGATTGAGCCGAAATTACCCTGACCATCGAGCAGCGGGACGCGCATGGACCATTCCTGGGTCATGCGGACGAGCGAGTCATAGACCGCCTGATCACCGTGCGGGTGGTATTTACCGATCACATCACCGACAACACGCGCCGACTTCCGGTAGGGCTTGTCGTGGGTGTAGCCGTTTTCATGCATCGACCATAGCACGCGCCGGTGCACCGGCTTGAGACCATCGCGCGCGTCAGGAATCGCGCGGCTGACGATGACGCTCATTGCATAGTCGAGATAGGAGCGGCGCATCTCCTCTTCGATGGCGATATTGCCGATACCGTCTGGCAAACCAGAATCACCACCGGTCGGTGGCGTGTTCAGATCGTCGTCGTGATCGCTCAAGGCGGCCTCTTTCTTATCAATGCGACAGCTCTAAGCGACTGTCTTAATAAGTGAAAACTGCCCTCACCAAAAATGCCGAACACAGCATCTGAATCGGACAGCCTATCTGTCACCGAGTCTTAACAATTGGGGCGATTCCAAGCAAATGCGCGCTGCAATCGGCGCTGCATCGCTGCATCTCGAAAAAGCTCGGATTTTTGTTGTTTTCTGTTCGGTGAGCCTGTGGTTAGAAGGCGCGCAATCTTGTTTTCCCGGGGGAAGCCATGTCGATGTTCCGATTTGCCAAATTCGCTGCCGTACTCGGTGCACTCGCGGTGTCCGCCTGTGCGAGTTTTCCCATGCCGGGCTCGGCACCAGGCACCGCCCCCGCACAGCAAGAGGATCCCATTGTCCTTTTGATCGGACTTGATGGTTTGCGTTTTGATGCGATTGATCGTCATGAAGCGCCGAATTTGTCGGCACTGGCCGAGCGTGGCACACGCCCCGAACGCATGATTTCGGTGATGCCGACCAAAACCTTCGTCAATTTCTACTCCATGGCGACCGGCCTTTATCCGGAAAATCACGGCATGTTGTCGAATGCGCCTTGGGATGAAGAAGCTCAAACCCTCTTTTCATCGCGCAATGGTGACCCGCAAAACCCGTTCTGGTGGAGTGGTGAGCCGATCTGGCAGACGGCTGAAAACCAGGGCCGCCGCGCACACGTCATGTTCTGGCTGGGCTCGGAAGTCGAGGGGCAGCGCCCGACCGTCTGGACCCCTTATCAACATGACAAGCCCTATGATGAACGGGTCACGGAGGTCCTGGCTTGGTTCGATGGCCCGGAAGAGGAACGCCCTGACTTTGCCGCTGTCTATTTCGACCATGTCGACTCGGTTACGCACCGCAATGGAATTTTCGGCGACGCTGAAGCGAGTGCCGTCCAGCAGGTTGACGCGCTGGTCGGTGAGCTGGTGGCCGGGCTGGAGGAACGCGGCCTTCTCGAACGCACCAATATTCTGATCGTATCGGACCATGGCATGTCCA
Organism: Alphaproteobacteria bacterium; assembly: GCA_018222865.1. Classification (GTDB taxonomy): domain Bacteria; phylum Pseudomonadota; class Alphaproteobacteria; order Caulobacterales; family Maricaulaceae; genus Maricaulis. Next base: position 109,807 of record JAAEZM010000006.1, on the reverse strand, counting down.
ATGTTTCGATGGACCGGCTAATCTTCCTGGACGACTACGCCACGCTCGACGGTGTCTTTATCGCTGAACACGCTGGCCGTTTCGGCGCCGGTCTCGAACCCTATCTCTACGGCTTCGGCGAGCCGGAAGATATTGATCGTGCCTTTCTGGCGCTGACGAATGCCCACCCCCATCTCTCGGTTTATCGTCGCGGTGAAATGCCTGAACATTTCCATATCAACCATCCGTCGCGGGGGCCGGACCTGCTCATCGCTGCAGATACGGGATGGCTGCTCACACTGCGTTCAACTGACCTGACCAACCCCTATTACCTCTCTCTACAAGCCACACATGGTTGGGATAACGCCGACGATGAAATGGGGGCGACCTTCATCGGGGCCGGTCCCATTTTCCCGGAAGGCACGCGGCCGGCCGGATTCGAGAATGTGAACATCTATGGATTGATCGCCTGCGGGCTCGGCATCGAACCGACACAGACCGATGGTGATGTGGACGAAGTCGCCCGCATCACCGGTGGTCGTTGTGCAACAGACAACTAGCCTGTTACCCGGCCGGAGCGGAACCGGCCTTACTCGCCGTTATTCGGACCGAGCTGACGTGTTCCGCTTTGCCAATGCGCAATGTATTCCGACTGGCTGACATGCCCGTCCGCATTGTAGTCGATCTCATGAAATGCCTCTTGCACGCCGCGCACGGCGCCGGCTTCCGCCTGACGCAACGTCCGCTCGATGAAGTCAGGATTGAGCACCGGCGTTTGGGCCAGCATGTCCAGATCCTCGATGGAGGCGTGGATATTGGCGACAACATCGTCACGCATGGCCTGGGTAAAATGCCCGTCCGCATCGAGACCGGCCGCTTCGTAGAGATCGGCGAGGTCGAAACGACCATCCCCGTCCAGATCGATCTCCGCAAAGCTCTCATGGGGATCGTTTCGATCCGCGGTAGCAGCGGTTGGCATGATAGCGCTAGTGCCGAGGGCGGCTGAAAGCAGAAAAACGGCTGAGAAATTCATCACTGGCTCCGTAAATTTGGGTTTCGAGACGGACCAGCGCCTTTTCAGTTTGGCTTGCGGGTAGGACTCAACGAATTCGCGAACGACCTCACTCGCCGTGAGACCTCGCTCCCGGCAGGCCTCCATGAATTCCGTCTTGGCGCAATGCCCCAGACGGATCTCAAGGCTTTCGGATTGCTTTTCGCGATACTTCTTCATGTGTCCAACTTCACACAGACAAGCTTTCGGGCGACTGACCCGAAGATGACAATCCGGTCAGCCGCCTCTGAAGGAAACAAATCGCATGACCGGACGCACGCTTTTTCGTGTCCGGACATGTGAGATTGTCTGTTATTGTGGGCTTTGTACTGCTGACTGCACGACAGGAATGAAGGCTGCGGCGATCTCCTCATAAGCCCCGCCGAACTCCCAGAATGGATCGGTCTGCCCGTTCATGTTCAGCGCGATGACCATGTCATAGTCCGGCAAGACCATGAGCCAGGACTGAGAGCCGCGCGACACACCGCCATGATTGGCATTGCGCACCGCGCCGACACCTTCAATCTCCCATTCCCGCCAGCGCCAGCCAATGGCATAGCCCTGCTCGTTGACCTCGCCATTATTGAGGCGTTGCGGCGTCCAGAACGCCTCCCGGGTTTCCGGAGAAATAAAGGTCTCATCGAGCATCAGCGCGCCCATCTGTACCAGTTGGGCTGGCGAAGAGGCCCAGCCCCCGCCCGGCAGACGATGCGACAGATCGACCGGTCGCCAGACGCGATAGCGGTCATCGTCGCGATAATAGAGCTCCACCATGGGCTCACCAGGATCACGCGGTGCCACGATCGTATTGAGCGCGCCGGCCGGCTCAAACACCTCCTGGCGCATGATATCGCGATAGGACATGCCGGCCGCTTCACTCATCGTCGCGCCGAGCAAAACCGTGCCCAAAGAGGAATATTCGAACGCCTCGCCCGGGGCGAAGAGCATTTCGCTTTCATCAAACTGAGCCAGTGCATCGCGGATATCAGCGAAATGATTGCTCAGCCGGATCATCTGATACAGGCCGCGGACCTCTGTCACCCCGTCATAATGCGGCACACCGGCCATGTGAGAGGCGAGCTGGCGCGGCGTAATCTCCGCCCATTGCGGATTCGGCAGGTCCTCAAAAATGCTCGAAAGCGGCGCATCAAGGTCAATCACACCCTGATCGACCAGACGGGCCAGGGCGATTGCGGTTATCGCCTTGGAGGTACTGCCAATACGATAAAGATCGCCGGTATCAACAGCGCGCTCCTCGGCCAGGTCCGCCCAACCCGTAGCGCCTTCCCATACAACTTCGCCGCCGACGGACACGGCGGCCGAGTATGAGGGCGCACCAATGCGCGCACGCCAGGCAGCCAGGGCCTCGATCGCCTGATCACTTGCGTCCTGATAGCGCGTGTCATGAACGATCTGGGTCGAGGGCGCCTCGCTCTGCGGCATCTCTACCCAGCCAAATGGCGTGAAAGGGGCTTCACCACTATGGGCAAAAAAGCTCCAGGCCGGCGCAATCAGCCAGGCCAGCCCGCCCAATAAAAGCGCGATGATCGCCGCCGTTATCGTTTTCCAGTTGATATAAGCTGGCATCGCCACTTCCCCCTTGAAGAGTGCATTATTACCGCCCCGCACGGCAATTGATCGACCGCAATTGCGGTGCAAACCGTCCAGTCAAGATCACTTAGCAATTGGCCTATCACCATATCAGTCGATAAGCTCCATCAAACGCGCTGGACGGGTCGTGTTTTGAACCGCGAAAGATGAACGTCAAATGGATGCAGAGGGTGAAGAGTGATGATCAAGCTGACACGCCGCAATTTTACCGCCGGAGCACTCGCTCTATCGGTCACCGCCCCCGCCTTTGCCCGCCAAAACACTGCGACCTGGTCGAGCAGCGCCCCGCTGCCTATTCGCATCCAGGAGATCTATCCAACCGTGCTCAACGGTCGGATTTATGTGGCGGGAGGCTTTGAAGCCCGCAACTCCGATTCGATCGACGCTGTGAGCGATGCCCTCTTCGTCAGCAATCCGGATTTCAGCGGCTGGACGAGTTTAGCCCCGCTGCCAAGACCGCGCCATCACCCCAATCTCGTCGGCCATGATGATGCGATTTATGCGGTCGGTGGCTTCCGGGCGAGCGAAGCCGGTGGCTGGACCATGATCGCCAATACAACGCGCTATGATCCGGCTCTCGACAGCTGGACCGAGGTCTCGCCCCTGCCCCGCCCTTATGGCGAGACCTGTGCGGTTTCGCTGGATGGTCTGATCCATGTCGCGACGGGACGACAGCCTAATGGTCCGGCGAACGCCAACTGGAATGATCATGGCGACCGGTCCGAGCATTATGTCTACGACGCCCTGGAAGATCGCTGGCGCAGGGCTGCCCCCAATCCCACACCGCGCAATTCCGCGGCCGGGGCTGTGCTCAATGGGCAATTCCATGTCGTGGGGGGCCGCCGCGTCAATGCGGGCAATAATGCCGAGCACGAGGCTTACGATCCGCAATCCGATTCCTGGCATCGCCGCGCACCGCTCCCGCAAGGCCAGGGCGGCCTAGCCGTCGCCGCAGCCGCGGGCAAGCTCTATGCTTTTGGTGGCGAATGGTTTGCAGATGGCGGCGGCGTTTATGCCCAATGCTGGATTTATGATCCCAGCCGCGATGCTTGGGAGGCGGGCCCCAACATGGCCTCACCGCGACACGGCCTTGGCGCGGTTGCGGTTGGCGGCCAGATTTTCGCCATTGGCGGCGCCTTGCGCGTTGGCGGCGATGACACATCCAACCTGGTCGAGATCCTGACCCCATAAACCAACGCATGCGGCCAGTTTCTACTCGCCACTCGCCTCCCAAGCGATTATCATCCCCTCAAACAATTTAAGGGGGATTTCATGGGTGAGTTCTCGCCAGAGCAATGGAAGCAGATCAATGCGCTTCTGGACCAGGATCCGAAGCGCTATGGCTTCCCGGAACAGCGCGCGGACAGCGTCATCCTGTCCTCCTTCAACATTCGCAAACTGGGCAAGGTCAAGAACAAGTCCGCGGGCGCCTTCCGCCTGCTCGCGCGCTATGTCCAGGCCACAGATCTGCTCGCCATTCAGGAGATCCAGGACGATCTTGCCGCGCTGGGTTTTCTGAAATCGCTCGCCGGCGATGCGTTCGGCATGGCCGTTTCCGATGTCACCGGCGCCATTCCCGGTCGTCCAGGCCTGGTGGAGCGGCTTGGCTTCCTGTTTCGCTGGTCGACGATCGAGCGCACGGAGGTGGCCTCTGACATCTCCTATGATCGCTCAGCTGTTCAGAAAAACCTTCTGACGCGGCGTGAGGACTTCAACACGGCGCTCAAGGAGCGTGAGCAGGAGATTGCCGAGTTTGAGCGCAAGAAGCTGCAATATGCGATCGACAAGGAACGCTATGATAATGGCGAAACCGATGACAAGCCGTCACGGCCCAGCATGCCGCCCTTCAAGCTTCCGCACTTCCTGACCTTCATCCGCTCCCCCTATTGCTGCTCCTTCAAAGTGAAACCCCTCGGACCGGCTGAGCCTTACGAGTTTCTCGCCATCAATGCCCACCTTCTTTACGGCGATGCGAGCAAGCAGAAGCTGGAGCGACAGCTGGAATTCGAGGCGCTGCTCGACTGGATCTATACGCGCGCGAAAAAGCTCGAATACACCTATCATGACAATTTCATTCTGCTGGGCGACCTGAATCTCGATTTTGATGATCCGGAGGAGGACCGCGCGCGAATTGAAAACAAGATCAAGGAGATCGACCAGGATTTCCTGAAGTCGCGCACGGGCGCGCGCGTCAACTTCCCCTTCTTCGATGCCCATCCGGAATATGGGACGGGCTTCCCGCTTAAATCGGGAGCGCCGGGACCGTTCCGCACAACAGCCCGGCTGAAGGACACCTATGATCAAATCGGGATTTTCTCGCACGATCCGCGCCTGCCCGATCACACGGCCAATCGCGATGCGGGCGCGGTCGAAGGGCAGTATGACTATGGGATGTTCAACTTTGTACGGCTGTTTCTGGACCTGCTCTACGGTCCACAGAGCGAACTCAACCAACTCAGCTCATCCGAACGGCGGGCGTTTTTCGCACTGTTTGAACACGATCTGTCGGATCACATGCCGATCTGGGTCCGCCTGCCCAAACCTCGGCCGGAAATGTGACAGGGCGACGGGTTAGATCGCGAGCTCGGGCTTGATGATCATCAAGAGGAAAATTCCGATCAAAGCCGTAAATGCGGGCCAGCCGAGAATGAACCAATAGCGCATCAGACGCTGGATACGCACGGGGATTTCTTCGCCTGCATGGCTGAGCTCGGAACGCACTTGCAGCTGGATCCAGACCACAGGGAGCCAGCATGCGCCGACAAAGAGATAAAGCGCATAACTGGCCAACAGCCAGGGCGCGGTCAGCGGATAGCCAAGGTGCAAGGCCAGGGCGAGACCCGATAAGGGCTGGATGATGACGGCAGAACTGGTGAAGAGCCAATCGGCTGTAACGGTGAAACGGGCGGCAAAATAGAATGCGCTGACATTGCCGGAGCGCCATCCCATGAGCATGAAAAAGGCAATCGCAGCGCCGGCACCGAAGAGCACGCCAGCAGACAGGATGTGGATCAGCTTCAGCAGGACATAAAGGCTCATCAGCGCTCATCCTGTGTGGCGGCAATCAGCAGCGCCAGCGCCATGCCGGGGAAGACTTTCACCACGGGCCCCAGCGGCTCCGCCCACAAGGCTGGCAATAACACGGTTATCGCCGCGACATAGGCAAGTGTCCCGGCAATCATCAAACCGGCGACCCAGCCCGTGCGCCAATTGACCAGCATGGCCAGCCCCAGCGCGATATCAAACAGGGATGTGCTCCAAAGCACGCCCTCGCCCATACCCGCGGTGACGCCGACGCTCTCAAGATAAGCCAGCGCCTCAACGCGTCCGGCGCTCAGGGCAATGAGCCCGGAGACAAGCCAGAACAATCCCAGAATGAAGCGCGCAACCGGGCGGGCGAAGCCAAGCCTGGCCTGCCACTTATCGGCGATACCGGCCGGGCTTTGATCGAGAAACTGATCCAGGCTTTTCGGTTCAATACGGGTTTGAGCCAGCCAGGCCTCTGGATGTCCGGCAACATCATATTGGAGCTGTTTGAGGGAATTGCTCCGAAGACTGGTCCGCACACCCAGCCAGCCCAGCAGGTCACCGAACCAGAAGGCCGGGCGCGCCAGCGAGGCCGGTATGTCCACAACCCAGCTGGGACCGAAACCCAGCCAGCGTCGATAGGCCCGCAGAATGTCCGCCATGCTCAGTTCGGTTTTACCGCCGACATCAAAGGACTGGCGGACCGCCGCATCCGGGGCAAGGCACTCTTCGACAGCAGCGCAGAGATCCGGCATCATCACCGGACGAAATCTCTGTGTCGCCCCGACGAGCGGGGAGATCCAGGGCAGTCCGGCAAGCGCTCGGATCAGACTGGTCCCGCCATAAGTATTGCGCGCAATGACCAATGAGGGCCGCAGGATCACCCAATCAAGATCCAGCGCTTTAAGGGCGCTTTCTCCGGCGAGCTTGTCATCGGCGTAAGAGGATTGGGCCTCACTGTCCGCGCCAACCGCTGAGATATGGATCACCCGGCGCACGCCAGCCTGCTCACAGGCGCGAAACAAGGCCGCTGCGCCATCGACATGCACGGCGCGCGAGTTTTCACCTAACCCGTCCTGCAAGACACCGACGCAATTGATGACCGCGTCGACGCCGTCAAGGCGCGGATGCCAGTCCGCCTCCCGGTCATGCCTGAAATCGCACTCGATCCACTCATAGCCCGGCAGACGTTGACGTGCTTCACCGGTCCGGCGCGCAGCGGCGCGGACATCATGTCCAAGCGCGCGGAAATGAGCGGCGAGATGAGATCCGATAAAGCCCGCGGCACCGCATATCAGTATCCGCATGGCCAGACCCTGATTACTGCGCCGCGCCGTTTTCGACCGCGGCCCGGACCAGCGTCGCATTGGCCTGGACATTCTCGCTGACATCCGCCTGGATTGACGGCCAGACGGCTTCCACCTTGAGCCATTCCGGCCCCGTCATCGGCGCGCCATTGACGGCGGCAAGATATACGCTGTCACTGAAGGAACAGGCCCACCATGGCGAGGCCTGCGATGCAAAGGCATCGCCATTGCTCAAAAAGCCCTCAAGCATGGCAGGAACCGTCGAGAGGCGCTCGGCCATCACGTCAATCACCGCCTCACCGGCATACTGCGTTGCTACATCCACAACATCGATCGCCGTGGAATCCAGACAGCGCGAAGCATCATAAATCGTGCGGACCCGACCGAGCATATAGGCCTCAAGCGCGAGATCCGGCTGGGTCGCGACGGCCCGGCGCGCAACTTCGAACAGGAAGAGGGGCGGATTGGTATCGCGCTCGCGCCAGAGCTGTTCGATAATTGCGGCATCACGCTCAGGACCGATTTCCCGAAGTGCGGCCAGCGTCGCAATCGTATCGCCCCAAGCGCCCTGCCCCACGATCAGGAAGGCTTCAACGCCATCCTCATCGACGCGGTAGAGGCTCGGGATGCGATAATTCGGCCCCGGGACGGTCAGCTCTTCGCTGTCCTGCGCCCATACTGCTGAAACCGGTGTGCCAAGGCCCAATGCCACGGCGGCACAGATGACAGCTTTCAAACCACTCTTAGAGAAACGCATTGATCCCTACCTGTATCATGCCCGAACAGACCGGCACCCTTGCGCCCCATGGCGGCAAAAGAAAGGCCTAGAACGGAATTTCGTCGTCCAGATCGGCGCTGCGGAAGTTTTCCTTGGGAGCTTCCATCGCTTGCGACCCACCTCGATCTCCGGATGATTCAAAACTGCTGCCAGTTTCGTTGCGGCCGTCGAGCATTTGCAGTTCACCGCGATAGCGCTGCAGCACGATCTCGGTGGTGTATTTTTCCTGACCGTTCTGATCGGTCCATTTGCGCGTCTGAAGCGAGCCCTCGATATAGACTTTCGAGCCCTTGCGCAGATAGTTCTCAGCGACCTTGGCAAGGTTCTCGTTGAAGATCACCACACTATGCCATTCGGTCTTTTCCCGACGCTCGCCCGTCGACTTGTCGCGCCACTGATCGGATGTCGCGATACGCAGATTGACGACCGGATCACCGCTATTCAGACGGCGGACCTCCGGGTCGCGACCAAGATTGCCTACCAGAATAACCTTATTGACGCCCGCCATGCCGTGTCTCCGCTTTTCTTGCCGCCTTTGCGGCTTATATGTTCACATTTCGTTCCACGGGTAAACCGTCGAATCTGACCTCGATATGACCGGAGGCGCTCACAAGAGTCTAGGCACGCATTACCGCTGTTTGCCAGCGATGGAGCCCGCCTCAGCTGCTGCACTGCACAAAAATGCATAGGGCCTGCGCTGAAATGTTGCTGGGCGCCCGAGACAAAACACCTATTTTTCCGCGCTCTTGCCAGGAGTTTTGTTGATGTCCCCCCAGTTTGTGTCTGCCGATGAGCTTCGTACCCGCTTTTCAACGGGCATGTCCCGCATGTATCGCGATGAAGTGCCGGCCTATGGCACGCTGCTCGACATTGTTGAGACGGTGAATGAGCAGGCCCCGGACGCGCCCGTCGAAACGGCCTCAGCGGGTCGGCTCAGCGTGGAACGCCATGGCGCGATCCGCTTGGGCACGGCACGCGAACTGTTTGATATGCGCCGCATGTTCGCCCTGCTGGGCATGGAAGCAGTGGGCTATTACGACCTCTCAGTCGCCGGTATTCCAGTCCACTCGACAGCCTTCCGCCCGACCAGCCCGCATGCTCTGGCGCGCAACCCGTTTCGGGTTTTCACCTCGCTCTTGCGTCTGGACCTGATAGCCTCGGATGAATTGCGCGCGAAAGCTCAATCCCTCTTGCAGGCACGCTCCATCTTCACCCCGCTTGCCCTTGATCTGTGTAGCCGCGCCGAACAAATCGGCGGGCTGACAGCGGATGAGGCGGATGTTTTCGTCGCTGAGTTCACCAAGACCTTCCAGTGGCATGCGCAGGCGCCGGTTACAGCGGCGCTCTATGAAGAACTGCTCGCCTCACATCGCCTGACAGCAGATATCGTGTCGTTCAAAGGGCCGCACATCAATCATCTCACCCCGCGCACGCTCGACATTGAAGCCGTGCAGGCGCAGATGCCCGAGCATGGCATTGCGCCCAAGGCTGTGATTGAAGGCCCGCCGGCGCGGCAATGCCCTATCCTTCTGCGTCAGACGTCTTTCAAAGCGATCGTCGAGCCCGTGCTATTCGCCGATGGTGAAAGCGGACAGCACCTTGCCCGCTTTGGCGAGATCGAACAGCGCGGTGCCGCCCTGACGCCGAAAGGCCGGGCGCTCTATGACCGTCTGCTCGATGCTGTGCGCGCAGACATTCTCCCCGCCGGCGATGGCTCCAATGCCGATGAATACCGTGCGCGCCTTGAAGCGGGCTTCGCAGCCTTCCCCGATGATTGGGAAACGCTGCGCCGCGAAGGCCTCGCCTATTTCCAATACGCACTGACGCCAGAAGGTCAGGCCGCGGCGCTGAGCGGCGGCGAGTGCGATCTCGATATCGACACCCTGATCGCGCGCGGGCTGGTCGCCGCGACGCCGCAGACCTATGAGGATTTCCTGCCGGTCAGCGCGGCGGGCATTTTCGCGTCCAATCTCGGTGATGGCGACGCCGCGATCAATGCTGAGCGCAGCAATCAGGAGGCGTTCGAAACCGCTCTCGGCGCCCCTATCGCCGATCCGTTTGCGCTCTACGCCACGCTTGAGGCCCGCTCCCAGGCTGAATGTCTGGAAGCCTTCCAGGCGCAAGCCGTAGCGGAGTAGCCGGCAGCCGCGCAAGCGCGGCCATCCCGGTTCACAACACCTCACAGCCCACACGCCAGTTCGGCCTTCCCCCGGGATTTATTCCTTTCCCCGGATTTATTCCGGGGCCGACCAGTTTACGGCGATTAGCCTGAAGGCTCCGGTGCAAGCCCGGGGATACCAAAGCCCCGCTCCCGACATAACCCTGTCAGCACGCGCTGTCGCTGCACTGGACGCCGCTCTGCCTCGGGCCTACATCACAGCGATTGCGCCGCTTTGTGGACATGACCGCCACGTTCACGCATTGTTCCGCGACGCAGACTATGATTCCGGATAAAGGCAGGCAATCCGTATGGCGCTCGACAAAATCAGCGTGCAAGGCGCACGCGAACACAATCTGAAAAACGTATCCGTCGATCTGCCGCGCGACAGTCTGATCGTTTTCACCGGCCTGTCCGGCTCGGGCAAATCCTCCCTCGCCTTTGACACGATTTATGCTGAGGGCCAGCGCCGCTATGTGGAAAGCCTGTCCGCCTATGCGCGTCAATTCCTTGAATTAATGGCCAAACCGGACATGGACTCCATTGAAGGCCTCTCTCCGGCGATTTCCATCGAGCAGAAGACGACCTCGAAAAACCCGCGCTCGACCGTCGGCACGGTCACCGAGATCTATGATTATATGCGCCTGCTCTTTGCGCGCGTTGGAACGCCCTACTCCCCGGCAACCGGCTTGCCGATTGAAAGCCAGACGGTCAGCCAGATGGTCGACCGGCTGATGGATATGGGCGATGGCACGCGACTTTACCTGCTCGCCCCCGTAGTGCGGGGCCGCAAGGGTGAATACCGCAAGGAATTCGCCGAATGGCTCAAGGCCGGCTTCCAGCGGGTCAAGGTCGATGGTGAATTCTACACGCTTGAGGACGCCCCGCAGCTCGACAAGAAATTCAAGCATGATATCGACGTTGTCGTGGACCGTGTGGTCATCAAGGAAGGCCTGGAAAGCCGCCTGGCCGACAGTCTGGAAACCGCGCTCGGCCTGGCCGACGGGATCGCGATCGCCGAGAGCGCGGATGAGAAGGACGAAAAGGGCAATCCGGTCCGCACAGTCTTTTCGGAGAAGTTTGCCTGCCCGGTCTCCGGTTTCACCATCCCTGAGATTGAGCCGCGCCTTTTCTCTTTCAACAATCCGTTCGGCGCCTGCCCGACATGTGATGGCCTCGGCCAATCCCTGAAATTCGACCCGGAACTTGTCGTTCCAGACCGCGACAAATCCCTCAATGATGGAGCCATTGCGCCGTGGTCGCGCGCCACCTCCAAGCTTTACCAGCAGACCTTGCAGGCTCTGGCGGAGCATTTCGGTGGCGATATGTTCCAACCCTGGCGCGCCCTGCCGGACGCATTCAAGCAGATCGTTCTTTACGGCACGAAGGAAGACGTCACCTTCGTTTATGAGGACGGGCTTCGAAAGTTCGAGACCAAGAAGCCGTTCGAGGGTGTCATCCCCAATCTTGAGCGGCGTTGGCGCGAAACCGACAGTAGTTGGGTGCGCGAGGATCTGGCCCGCTTCCAGTCCTCCCAGCCTTGCGAAACCTGTGGCGGCAGGCGCCTGAAACCCGAAGCCCTGGCGGTAAAGATTGCTGGCCAGGACATCTCCCAGGCCTCCGAATTGTCTATCCGCAAAGCGCGCGACTGGTTTGGAGAGATCGAAGACACGCTGTCGCCGAAGAATAAGCAGATCGCCGAGCGCATTCTCAAGGAAATCCGCGAGCGTTTGAAGTTCCTGGTCGATGTCGGCCTGGATTACCTCACCCTCGACCGGGCTTCGGGCACGCTGTCGGGCGGGGAAAGCCAGCGCATCCGTCTGGCCAGCCAGATCGGCTCGGGCCTGACCGGCGTGCTCTACGTGCTCGACGAGCCCTCGATCGGCCTGCACCAGCGCGATAATACCCGCCTGCTCGACAGTCTTCAGGGCCTGCGCGATCTGGGCAATACGGTCATCATCGTTGAGCATGATGAAGAAGCCATTTTGACGGCAGATTATGTCGTCGATCTTGGACCCGCCGCTGGTGTTCATGGAGGTGAAGTGGTCGCAGAGGGAACGCCCGCAGAGATTCAGGCCAATCCGAAATCCCTGACGGGACAATACCTGTCCGGCGCCCGTTCGATTGAAGTCCCCTCCGCGCGCCGCAAGGTCGACAAAAAGAAGCAAGTCAGCCTGATCGGTGCGACCGGCAATAATCTCAAGGACGTGTCTGCCGATTTCCCGTTGAAAGTCCTCACCTGCGTGACCGGCGTCTCCGGCGGTGGCAAGTCGACACTGACGATTGAGACCTTTTACAAGGCGGCGGCGCGGCGACTGTCCAAATCACAGCAAGTGCCGGCCCCGCACGAGAAGATTGAGGGTCTCGATCAGCTCGACAAGATTATTGATATCGACCAGAGCCCGATCGGGCGTACGCCGCGCTCCAATCCGGCCACCTATACCGGTGCCTTCACACCGATCCGCGAATGGTTTGCGCAATTGCCTGAGGCCAAGACGCGGGGCTACAAGCCCGGCCGCTTCTCCTTCAACGTCAAGGGCGGACGCTGCGAGGCCTGCCAGGGCGATGGTGTGGTGAAGATCGAGATGCACTTCCTGCCCGATGTCTATGTTCCATGCGATGTCTGCCACGGCAAACGCTTCAATCGCGAGACGCTGGAGATCCAGTTCAAGGGCAAATCCATCGCTGATGTGCTCGACATGACCGTTGAAGAGGCCGCTGACTTCTTCAAGGCTGTGCCATCGGTGCGCGACAAGATGGAAACGCTCAAGCGTGTCGGCTTGGGCTATGTGAAGGTCGGCCAGCCCGCCACCCAGCTCTCCGGCGGTGAGGCCCAGCGTGTGAAGCTCTCCAAGGAACTCTCCAAGCGGGCCACCGGCAAGACGCTCTATATTCTCGACGAACCGACCACAGGTCTGCATTTCGAGGATGTCCGCAAACTGCTCGAGGTTCTGCATGAGCTGGTCGAGGCCGGAAATACGGTTGTGGTGATCGAGCATAATCTCGATGTCATCAAAACCGCTGACTGGATTATTGATCTTGGACCTGAAGGCGGTGATGGCGGTGGCGAAATCGTTGCTGTCGGCACACCTGAAGACGTGGCTGAAATCGAACGCTCCTGGACCGGGCGCTATCTCAAACCGCTGCTGGCACGCGAGAAGGCCCGCGAGAAAGCGGGCTAGGCAGGGATTCCCCAGACGGGAGAAAAGCCGAGCTTTTCACAGTTAAGTCTGCGAGGAGCGCTTGCCTGCCGGGTCCGGATCGACTCTGTTTCACTCTGGCGAGTAGAGTTTCCGGAGTGAGACATGTTCGAGTTTATTATCGGCGCGGCCCTGGGCCTTATGCAGGACGAGCCCGCCGCCCCGATTCATCCCTGCGCCCACTTTCGAGCCGCCAGCGCGCCGCTCGAAGCCGATAACCGCTTGTGCGGCCTGTCCATCCATGAGGGCGATGTGCGCGTTCACTATCCGGATGGCCGCGTCTTCACCGCCGGGCCGGCGCCGAGCCGGCCGCCCCGGATCGTTGACGCCGAGGTGCAGCAGTTCTGGGTGATGCGGCGCGGCGACGCCGCCTTCCTGGGCGTTCGCGGCCCGATGAATGAAGCGGTGAGCGTGGTCGTTCGCAATGAACAGCGCGGCTGGTACACCGAGGCCCTGCAATGCGGCCGCACGGGCCCGGATCATATCTTCGGCTGGTCGGAGACTGGCGAGTTCGCACTCGCCGCATCCTATGACGAGAATTATGGCCGCCTCAGCTTCTGCATGGTGAATATGTGGCGCGGCGGCCAGGAGGACTTCTCGATCGATGTCGATTACGGCCCCGATTACAATCGCCTGCAGATTGAGTGGCTGCCCTGCCGCTCCGAAAGCGAATATGGGCCGTCCTGCATGACCTTCTCCGTCCGCGACGCCGACGGGCGGGAGCTCATCCGCACCACGCCCTAGGCTTTGGACGCCGGACTGGCGGCGGGGGCGTGCAGCGCCTTCGCCGCATCCCGCGCCGTGAGATCGCGCCGCGAATATTGGCGCCGTAAATCATCATCCGGACCGGAAAGGTGGGCACGGCCCAGATCGTACATTCCGCGATCAGGCCTCACGCGCAGCGCCGATTTCCCGCGTCCATTCATTGTCCCAGCCCAGAATATGCAGCGCGGCGGAGGTCGCCAGGCTGATGCTCATCAACTGGATGGGAATAAGGAAGGCTGTCTGGAGCAGCTGAAAGACGAGTTCTACCGCGCTCAGGCCGGGCGTATTCATCGCCGCTTCAAAGGCTTCCAGTTCGATCCCCATCGCCGATATGAGCGTCACCGTGAGGACCAGATTGAGTCCGGCGAGGATCATGGCGGCAATGACCACGGTGACAAACCCGCCCAGCAAACCGCCAAAAATCTTCGATGTCTCACGCCAGGCGAGTTTGAAGGCCGGCTGAGCGGTCAGCAGGCTCAAGGCCACGGCTGGCACAGTTCTTATCGTTACATAGACAATCGCAAGGATCACCAGGGGCACGAAGAGCATGCCCATCATGACCGGTGAGGTCAGCAATTGAAGGACGCTGGCCATCATGAAGGCGATCATGGTGACGGCGAAAGTCAAAGCGATCACCATGACCATGGCGATAAGCCCAGCTTTCTCGTTGGGCCCAAAGTTGAACGGCATCACCCCGGCGACTGTGCCGGTTCCCAGAAGGCGCACCCAGACCGTCACCAGGGCAAACCCGATGACGGCCTGAACCAATATCCCAATCAGGGCCGGCATCAGATTCGCTGCCAGATCGACATTTTCAGGGTCGAGCGGCTCTGCGCCTAGGGAGGCGGTCACCAGGCCAGCCACCAGCAAAAGCCCGTACATCCAGGCAATAAGAAGCCAGAAGGCCGCTGGTCTGGCTTTCGCCACAGGCAGAAACAGCGTCACCGCATTCATGATTTCGAACCGCTTCATCATCTCTGCGTCTCCCTGTTTCGCTGGCGAAAGCAAAGGTTTCTAAGCGCTGTTCGACAGTCCCGGCAAGCGCGTTCGCCGAGGATTGAGCACCCCAAATCTATCAGCGTGCCTTAAGCGTCTTGCGGCGTATCCGATGCGGACGACGTCGCCCCCGCCTTGGCGGCGATGGCTGCGGTCGGGCCCAGCATCAAAAGATAGAGCAGCATGTAGACCGGAGCGCCGATATAAACCAGATCTCCCATCGGATTGGCCATCATTTGCGAGAATTGCTCCGAGAACTGTCCCGGATCGGCCTGCATGGACCAGCTCGCCATCAGGACATCGCGGGCAAAGATTATCTGCACCCCGATCGCCAGCAGATAGACGACGAGATGGGCAAAGAGCAAAGACCAGCCCATCCCCTTGCTCGCGGACCAGCCGCCCAAGGTGAAACGGCGCAGCTTAATCATCAGCGGCAGGCTCACAGCAAGACGCCCGAGAATGTAGAGCGTGGGAAGGACGGCCCCGATAATGCCGACCACGCCGAGACCGAAAGCCACAAATGTCCCAATCACGCCCTGGGCTTGTGGATCATTTCCACCAAGCACAGCAGCAATCCCCAAGGTCAGGACGAAAGAGGCGATAACGACGACCAGGCTGATCAGAAAGATCACAAGCATCGAGATCACAAAAAGCGCGATCAGCCCCATAAAGAGCCGCAGCTCATCCAGCCCCAACTGAATTGGCAGCCAGGGCTTGGCATCCTCACGGACCAGGACGCGATACACTCCGGCATAGAAAACAGTGCCGATCAGCAAGCTCACCAGCAAGATAGCCCCGAAAAACTGGAAGAAATTGTCGGCACCATAGCCATTGGAGAGGCCCATGATGGCGTCGGCATAATCGGCGAAGAAGCTCACCCCGGCCTCACTGGCCGACCAGCGATAATAGGCGATCATGGCGACGGAATAGACAGCGATGAAGATCAGGGAATGCATTGGCCGCCAGAACAGCGTGCGAAACCCATAGGTCACCATTTCGATAAATGTCGTGCGCTCGTTCATATCATCCCCCCGTTATGAACTCGGTTTATGACCCCCGCAGTTTTGGTGCCACGCCTGCGCGCGCCACTCAACCGCATTATGCCACCAAGCGTGCAAGGTTTTCGCTGCGCAACACTCTGGGCACCTAAAGGATAAGCTCTGCCAGCCCCCAGAAGGCTGCAGCGGAGGCCAAAATGCCCAGGAGCAGGATCAGCCCGTCATGCGTGGTCAGGCCGATCGCCAGGAAGACAATCCCCAGTGCCGGGATGACAACGCCTCCTGGAACAACAGACGCCACAAACATGGCGAGGGAGAGGAGCACACAGAGGATTGCCACCAGGAACGGCCAGGGCGGTCCGAGCATCAAGTTGAGGCGCGGATGAATAAAGCCATCCAGTCGTCGCAGCCATGGCCGGCACCATTCCACCGCCTGCTCGAAGGTGCGGCGCGGGAATTTGATCGCGCGCAAGGCCGAGGGCAGCCATAGAGACCGGCGGCTAAAGAGAAAATTCAGCGAGACCAGCAAGGACAGCGCCGACATCGTCCATGTGACCCCGGGCAAGGCGCCGACAATTGGCAAAACGGATATCAGAGCCGGTAAAAGCAGGAGCGGTCCGTAGGACCGGTGCGCAAGGGCTGAGAGAATGTCCGCCACCGACACGAAATCCGGCCCCTCATCGGCGGCTCCGGTCAATCCGTCGAACAAATCCTCCAGCCGTGAGGCCCGGCTGACGCCGATGACGGCTTCAGCCTGTCCGGCTTCGGTCTCACCGGTTTCGTTTTCACCGGCTTCATTTTTTGCGGTCATGACGGGCATGCTGGGCTGCAGCGCCCCTGCCCGTCAACGCCAGAGTTTTCTCGGCTCGGCGGAACGGCCGTGATCACCCTTCGCGAGGGCTGGCGCCAAGCGGGCTGTCCTCCCCCAGAACAGGGGCATCCCCCTCATCCTGGGTGGAGCCGTCGCGATAACGCACGGCATTATAAGCCGCCACGCCATGCCACATCCCCTCATAGACGATCTGCAGTATATAGCTCAGCACCAGGCCAATCGCGACGGGCACGAGCGCTTCTGCGTGCATGAGACGTCCGCGCACAATTTCGATAAGCTCATCGACCGTCGGCTGCGCGCCGTGCTCGACCAGAACCATGATCTCCCCCAGCAGCGGGAGAAGCGCGCCGAGGAAAATCAGCTCAATCATCGTGCCCACGACAAGGGCGAGCACCAGGATCAGCATGCCCACAACCAGATAAGACAGCACCATATGCCCGAAGACGGAATTGGTAGCTTCCCAGCTTTCAAAGAAGCGGAATTTGCGATCATGAACACTCAGGGCCGGCGCACAGGACAGTTTGACAGCGATGAAGATGACCGACACAGCAATCGCAATAACGCCGAGAAACATGGTCAGGCCGAAGCCGACAGCGCCGGACACGGAGTTCTCGCCGCTCGCCGCAATAATGCCGCCGCCGGTCACGCCGAGCGTCAGCAGCACCATCACGACGCCGAAATACATTGCCATGCCCACACCGATATAGAGCAGGTTCACGCCAAACAGGCGCAGCTCGTCCGATCCGAGACGCAATGGGATAACCGGCGCGATCTCGCCGCGGGTCAAAAAGCGCAGCCAGGCCCCCTGGAAGGATAAAGCCGCGAGTACGCCGAGTATCATGCCCCAGCTGCCGGCGGCCAATAGTCTGAAAACAGCGCCTAGGATTATCAACCCGCCCTCTTCTTCGCTGATTGAGCCATCATCCAACTCGATGACCGTCGCACCGAGATCAGCGAAGGCGGGCAGGATGAGATAGAAGATCAGGGCCGCCAGGAAACCGCCGACCAGAGCCTGCCAGAGAGCGATCCACATGGCCCCAAGCGGTCGTGCTCCGAAGCATTTGAAGAACCAGAAAATCGCGTCTGCGATATCAAAGCTTCTGCCATTGCTGGATCGATTACTCATCACTTGCCCCTCATTACGGCCCTGCACCGTGAGATGAAAACACCTTAGGTTACCCTCTCACGGCGCGCGCCCCTCTTGAAGAGGGATAAGTATGAAAGTTTTCCCGAGCCGATCCCTAGGCCTGATCCTGGGATGTGCGCTGACGGTAGATATAAGCGTAAACACCGGAGAAGAGAGGGATATTGATCGCCGCCATCAGGCCCAGCCAGCGCTCATACTCACGAAAGCGCTGAACCCCTTCCGCCGTATCGACCTCGCTTGAAATCAAGGCTGCCTCAGCCAGGAAGCGCTCCCCCATCAGCGCAGAGAGCAGCTCATAAAGGCCGATCTGCACCGCGATGAGCGGAATGGATGCAAGCAGCAAGGCCAGAGCAATCCGCCATGCCATACCATCGGTCAGCGGCCAGACAGACAGGACCAGCACCCGGCCCCGGTCGATCGTCGCCGGGAAGGACAAGACCAGACGTGCCGCCAGCCAGGCAATGATGAAAGCCCCCAAGGCGCCCGTCACCACCACGGACGCCCAGTCCGCTGTACTCATATAGGCCGTGGCTTGTGCGAGATCGAAACCGGAGGTTTCCGGATCAATGCCCTCACGCTCCAAAGCACCCGACGCAATCATCGAGAAGAAGACGGCCCAGAACATGAAGACCATGACGAAGACCAGTATCAGCAGGAGCGCCACCAGGATGGAGACCAGGAAAAGACGCCACTCATCCTTCCCGACCTTCAATCCGAAACGGCCCGAATAGTCGCCCAGCACAGCCATGCGCAGCATCGAGGCCGACAGCGCCAGTGAGGCGATTACGGTCAAAACAGACAGAACCAGGATACCTGCTTCCAGCACCGCACTTTCAGAGCCGCCTTGTCCGACCAGGCGCAATAGCAGCAATTGCGCGATATAGGCCACGGTATAGGGAGCGGCTGCGATCATGGCGCGATGCCAGTGCGAGATCAGGAAAGCATAGCCGGCGGCCACGCTGCGAATAATCGGGACGGGGGTCGGATTCATCTCACCTCTCTTTGCCCCGTATAAATAGGCGTGGGGGCGAAGAGGCAAGCTATCGCGTCAGTCGGTCGCGGCGTGACTGTCCGCGCAAACTTGACTTCCCCCCGTGACGGATCGATATGCCGCCCATGACTGAGCAAGCTCTCAAACCTATTCACGTGATCGGCGGCGGCATGGCCGGCTCCGAGGCCGCCTGGCAAATCGCCAGTGCTGGCGTTCCTGTCATCCTGCACGAAATGCGCGGCGTCAAAGAAACCGACGCCCATAATACGGACGGTCTGGCCGAGCTGGTCTGTTCCAACTCCTTCCGCTCGGATGACGCGCAGACCAATGCAGTGGGTCTGCTGCATGAGGAGATGCGTCGCTGCAACTCCATCATCATGCAGGAAGGCGATAACAACCGCCTGCCCGCCGGGGGCGCCCTGGCTGTCGATCGCGATCTGTTCTCCCAGGCGGTGACACGCCGCTTGAGCGAACACCCGCTGGTCACGATTGAACGCGAGGAGATCCCGTCCCTGCCACCGCAAGACTGGGACAGTGTGATCGTGGCCACCGGCCCGTTGACCTCGGAAAGCTTGTCGCACGCCATCCTGGATGAAACGGGCGAAGGCGAGCTGGCCTTTTTTGATGCCATTGCGCCGGTCGTCTATCGCGAGAGCGTGGACATGGAGAAGGCCTGGTTCCAGTCGCGATATGATAAGGGCGAGACCGAGGCTGACCGGACCGCCTATCTCAACTGCCCGATGGATGAAGACCAGTATAATGCCTTCATCGATGCCTTGCTGGACTCCCCCAAGACCGAGTTCAAAGAATGGGAAGACACGCCCTATTTTGACGGCTGCCTGCCGATTGAAGTCATGGCGGAGCGCGGCCGCGAAACATTGCGCCATGGCCCGATGAAACCGGTCGGTCTGACCAATCCGCACCAGCCCGACATCAAGGCGCACGCCATCGTCCAGCTGCGCCAGGACAATGCGCTGGGCACGCTTTTCAACCTGGTCGGTTTCCAGACCAAGATGCGCTATGGCGCGCAGACGGATGTGTTTCGGATGATCCCGGGGCTGGAGAATGCGCAGTTCGCCCGGCTGGGCGGCATTCACCGCAACACCTTCCTCAACTCACCGAAACTGCTTGATGACCAGCTGCGCCTGAAATCCCAGCCGCGGCTTCGCTTTGCCGGTCAGCTCATCGGTGTGGAAGGCTATGTCGAGAGCGCCTCCATGGGACTGCTGGCGGGCCGTTTCGCGGCCGCTGAGCGCCTAGGACAACCGATTACAACCCCGCCTGCCACCACGGCGCTGGGCGCGCTCATTGCGCATATTACGGGCGGGCATATCACCAGCGACAAGCACAGCTTCCAGCCGATGAATGTCAATTTTGGCCTCTTCCCGCACATGGACGCACCCTCGCGCGATGCCGAGGGCAATCGCATCCGTGGCAAGGCGAAATCCGTGGCCAAGAAACGCGCCATGTCCGCCCGCGCGCTGGACGATCTGGCGGGTTGGCTGAGCGCCTGAAATACCCGGGCAGGTGCATTTTAATAATGCGGCACGGAGAGATTGATCCCCACTCTCAACTCTGCTCAATTGTGCCTTGAGTAAAGTTGAGTGGGGATCACAGGCTGGGTCGTGTCCGAGTCGTTCTCTCTGCATTCTCCGCAATAGGCCGGGCCATAAGCGCATACCCGCATGAAAAAGCCGCCCCGATCTCTCGGAGCGGCTTTTTTCTTGAGCAGCTGACGGACCTACCAGGGCAGGTCTTCGCCGGAAACGTGGAAGAAGCGCCCGGACATTGCATCGGTCTGATAGGCGCGCGCGATCAGATCGAGCTGTGCAGAGACGGATTCTTCAACCGTCAAAAGGCCATTCTGACCGCCCATGCGGGTCTTCACCCAGCCCGGATGCAGGATCAGCACGGAAACGCCACGCGGCGCGAGATCGATGCTCAGCGACTTGCCGATTGCATTCAGGGCCGCCTTGGATGAGCGATAGCCATAGCCACCACCGCTATCATTATCCGCGATCGAGCCCATGCGGCTGGACTGCAGGGCAATCACTTTCATTTCCGAGGCTTCAACCTGGTCGACAAAGGCTTCAACAAGCGCCAGCGGAGCGACAGTGTTGACGCGCAATTCATCGATCATGCTCTCACTAGCCGCACTGCCGAAACCGCGGGTTTGCGGGCTCATCATTCCGGCATTGGCGAATAAGAGGTCGATCGGCTCGGAGACCGACTTGGCGAGTGTTGCGGCTGCCGTCAGATCGCTGGCGTCATAAGCAAACAGGCGCAGACGTCCATCATCTGGATCGAGCGCCTTCAGCTCTTCAGCGCCTTGCGGATCCCGGCACGCCGCTGAAATCGTCCAGCCGCGCTCCAGCAGCTGACGCGTATGTTCAAGGCCAAGGCCGCGATTGGCGCCCGTGATCAGAGCATGAGGCATGTACAAGTCTCCCGTCGTCGAATTGTCACGGAACTTAGACAATTCAGCGCCGCTGTCAGCCCCGCAGACGTGTAATTTCCTATCGACCGGTCAAAGCAAGCCAGCTGAGACGTAATTGACGCCCCAGCAGGGCGGGTTCGGTTGCAATTGCGAACGGGTCGTCAGGCAAACGCTTGAAATAGGCTGGCGCAAGCACCGCATAACCCAAAGCAGGTACCGCTGCCGCGGGAATCGCGCCCAGGGCCTTGAACTCCGCCATCGCTTGCAGAGCCGCCGTACGAACAGGCTTTACCGCGATCGCGGCTGGCTCACGGCCAAGCCCCTGGGCCATCATCGCAGCGGATCCACCTTCGCGACTGAGATGGTCGCCCGGGACCGGTGCCCGACCAATAGATGCGCGGTGGGCAAAGGCGCGCAGCAGGCCGGCCAGCCCCCAGGCCCGGCCCGCGCTTTGTGTCCACGCCTTATCGAGCTCGGCTTCACAAAGGCGCACCGCCATGTCCATCAGAGCGACCGCGGTGGCATCCACATAGGCCACCACCTCATCAAGATCCGCAAAGGGCCGCGCCGTGACATCATCCAGCCGCGCCAGGATAAGACCTTGAAGCGCGTCGCACCCGATCAAGCCGGTAAGTTCCGACAGACCTTCCGTCACGGCGTGACGGCGCACCTTGGTCGGATCCGCGTATAGATCATCGACGGCATCGCGCCACCAGGTGAGCTTCATCTCGCCAATCAGGCTTTCTGAAGTCGCCTCGGCAATTTTCGCAATCTCATGATGAAAGGCGTAAAGCGTCAGCAAGCGCTGGCGCTGTTCCGGCGGAGCCAGAAGCGCCGCGAGCCGGCGGTCCGGGTCGCTGTTTTGTAACAGCGTGTCAAAATTTTCGTCGTTCATGCTTCACTCCGCTGGACACTTGGCGCCCAGTCACCATATCCAGAGCTGACGTTGGGATACGGTCCACGTAATCCCTTCCTCCCAATATGAAAGAAAGAGATACAATGGCTTTCACCCTGCCCGACCTTCCTTATGCGAAAGATGCACTGGCTCCTCATATCTCCTCCGAGACGCTGGATTTCCACCATGGCAAACACCACAATGCTTATGTGGGCAAGCTGAACGGCCTGATTGAAGGTAGTGAGCTGGCAGACAAGAGCCTGGAAGACATTATTCACGCTTCTGCAGGCGACGCGTCCAAGGCCGGCATTTTCAACAATGCCGCGCAGATCTGGAACCATACCTTCTATTGGCACTCCATGGCGCCAAATGGCGGCGGTGCGCCGAGCGGCGAGCTGGCTGAGCTCATCGAGCGTGATTTCGGTTCGCTTGATGCGTTCAAGACCGCCTTTGCCGAGGCGGGTGCCAATCAGTTCGGTTCTGGCTGGGCCTGGCTTGTTCTTGCCAACGGCAAGCTGGAAATCCGCAAGACGCTCAATGCCGAAACGCCGCTGACAGAAGCCGGGGTCACCCCGCTGCTGACCATGGATGTCTGGGAGCACGCCTACTACATCGACTTCCGCAATGCGCGTCCGAGCTATATCTCCACCTTCCTTGATCACCTGATCAATTGGGAGTTCGCGGCGCAGAACCTCAACTCTGCACTTACAGACGCAGCCTAGCGCAAGAACCGGCTCGCCAAGCATGGCAGGCCGCCCTAATCTCCCCCTCGGTCGATAAATCATCCCGAGGGGGAGACAATGTTCAAATCCGTATGTGTTGCGGCGCTGGTCAGCGTGGCGCTGCACGCACCCGTACTGGGCCAGGCTTTTTCCGAGCAGGGCCTAAGCGCTTTCCAAGCCGCTCTGGATGAGCGCGTCGAAGCGGGCCGCCGCGCCGGCTATGCTGTGATCCTGATCCGCGATGGCGAAGAGGAAATCCTCACCTCTGGAGCCACATCGCTGGGCGGCGACGTCCCGGTTTCCGAGCACACGCTGATGCGCCTGGCATCCATGAGCAAGCCGGTGACCGCCTTTGCGACCATGATGCTTGTGGAGCGCGGGGCGATCAATCTGGATGATCCGGTTGCCAATTACATTCCCGCTTTCGCCGACACCGGCGTTGCGACCGCGTTCCAGGCCGATGAGGCCGGCGAGTTCCAGACGGCGCCGCAGGCACAGCCGATCACCATTCGCCACCTGCTCACCCATACCTCGGGTATCGGATATATCTTCGATACACAGACCGGTCTTGGGCAAGCCATGGCGGCGGGCACGCTCTATCAGGGCGATGGCGATCTGGAAGCAAAGATCAACCAGCTTGCGAACTTCCCCCTGTATTTCCAGCCGGGCGATCGCTGGTTCTACTCTTATTCCAACGATGTTCTCGGCCGGGTGGTCGAGGTGGCTTCCGGTATGGCGTTTGAGGATTTCCTCGAACAGGAAATCTTCCAACCGCTGGGCATGAGCAATACCGGCTTCTTCCCGAGCGAGGCCGAAATCGCCAGCGCCGCCGCCCTTTATACCCATGACGAAAGCGGCCAGCTGTTTGCGCCCTATTCCGAAGACAATCCCGAATACGTCCCGAGCTGGGCGTCCGGCGGCGGCGGTCTGTTGTCCACCGGTGCCGATTACGCCCGTTTTGCGATGATGCTGGCAAATGGTGGTGAGCTGGATGGTGTGCGTCTTGTGGAGGCCGAAACCCTGGCCAGCATGATCCAGCCGCATGTGGGACCGGAGAGCATGCCGGAGAGCATGGCCGGATGGTCATATGGCTTCGGCGTTGGTGTTGTCCTGCCTGGTACGGATGATCGACCAGCCATGGGTATTCCAGGCGATTATGGCTGGGGTGGGTATTTCGATACCGATTTCTTCGTCAGCCCGGGTTCGGGCCTGGTCGCAATCATGATGACCCAGGTCCTGCCCGGGCCAAACATGCCCGAGGGCCGTACCGCCAGCTGGTGGCGCCCCTATGCCTACGGAACCCTCCCGCAATAACGGCCAAGTGCTGCAGACAAAAAAGGCCCGCCATCCGGCGGGCCTTTTCATTGGGGTATTTGCGCTCCGGCTTATCCGAACAGGGTCTGGGCCATCGCCATGGTGACCAGCATCGGGAAGCTCAGCAGCGTATTGGTCCGCGAAAACAGCATCGCCGTACGGGCGGCTGCCGGTTTGGCATCGGCTTCCGCCTCGACAATACCCAGCGCGATCTTCTGGTTCGGCCAGATCACGAACCAGACATTGAAGGCCATGATCAAGGCCATCCACATGCCGATACCAATGAAGATGTGATAGGGCACGGAAAAACCGGTCATCGCGCCCAGCGTCAGGGCCGAGAAAAGATAATTGTTCAGATGCGCGACGACCAGACCCGTCAGGACAGTGGCCGCTGCGCCCCAGCGGAACCAGAACAGGGCCGCCGGCGCGATCACCTTGCCGATCGCCGGTTTCTGCTCATCTGGAATATTGGGCATGTTCGGGATCTGGACGAAGTTGAAATACCAGAGCAGGCCGATCCACATAATGCCGGACACAACATGGGTCCAGCGTGCGAAACCCTCCCAGAACCGCATGTCCATCTGCGCCCATCCCAGGCCCACAAAGACAACCAGTAACAAGATCGCCAAGCCCAAAGATACGTGCACGGTCGTGCGAAGATTTGTCAGTAATGCAGCCATGAGGCCCCTCCCCTAAGAATCATTTTGATTGTTTAGGAGAGGGAAATTAGCCGAATTCGCCTGTCAGGATAAGTCGATCAGAAATCGATGACTTCCACATCGTCCTCGCGAGACCGATTGACCTTGGTGAAAAGCAGGATCGGTGCGGCCACGAAGATGGAGGAGAAGGTCCCGATCAGGACGCCCCAGATCATCGCGAAGGAGAAGCCCTTAAGCGCCTCGCCACCAATCAGATAGAGTGAGAGCAGCGCGACCAGTGTCGTCACAGAGGTCAGGATTGTCCGTGAGAGCGTGTCATTGATCGAGAGGTTCAGCACCTCATCCAGCGGCTTTTTCTTATACTTGCGGAGGTTCTCGCGGATCCGGTCATAGACGACGACGGTATCGTTCATGGAGTAACCGACAATGGTCAGGATAGCCGCCACCGTCGCCAGGTCGAATGTGATCTGGGTCAGGGAGAACATGCCGATCGTGGCGATCACATCATGGGTCAGAGCGATGATGGCGCCAACGGAATACTGCCACTCAAAGCGGAACCAGATATAGACCAGCATCAATAAGAGCGCGATCCCGATCGCCAGAAAACCGGCCATGATCAGCTCGCCGGAAACTGCGCCACCGATCACCGTCGTGCCCCGCAACTCGATGTTCGGGAAGGATTCGGTGAGCGCATTATTGAGGACTTCACGCGCATCATTTTGCGCCTGCTCCCCTTCAAGGCCCTCACCCTCCTGCAGCGGCAGGGAGATCAGGAAACTATTCGTACCTTCGTCAAGGCCGACGCTACTGGCCTCTTGGACACGGGCTTCGCCGAGCTCGAGCGAATTGGCCAGGGTCCGCAAATCCTCAATCGAGGTTTCCTCACTGGCGACGACTTCGGTCTGGATACCGCCGCGGAAATCAATGCCGAAATTAATGCCCAGCGTCACGAACTCGAACATGGAGGCGACAATGAACAAGGCGGACACGCCCAGCGCGATGAAACGCCAGCGGATGAAGGGAACGGTCGAACCAACCGGAAGGTATCGGGAAAGAGAAAGCGACATGTCGATGTCCTCCCTTTAAATCGGCAGCGCTTTGGGCTTGGCAGCCCGCAGCCAGAGCACCGCCAGCAGGCGGGAGAAGACAAAGGCGGTGAAGACCGAGGTCAAGATACCAATCCCCAGCGTCACGGCGAAGCCGCGCACCGGACCTGCACCGAGCATGTAGAGCACAGCCGCCGCGATGAAAGTGGTGATATTGGCATCGAGAATGGCTGCCAGGGCGAGTTCATAACCCTTGCGGACAGCCTGCATGGGCTTGACCTTGGGTCGCCTGGCCTCCTCGCGGATCCGTTCATAGATCAGAACATTCGCATCGACCGCCATACCAATGGTCAGGATGATCCCGGCGATACCCGGCAGGGTCAGCGTCATCCCAAGACCTGACAGCCCGCCCAGTATGAGCACCACATTGACCAGGAGCGCGAGGGTGGAGAAGACACCGAACAGGCCGTAGACCGCGACCATGAAGGCGATCACAAGGCCGAACCCGATGAGGATGGCCAGCTGACCACTTTCAATCTGGTCCTGACCGAGCGAGGCGGAAACCACACGCTGCTCCACCGGGGTCAGCGAGGCTGGCAGCGCGCCCGCATTGAGCAGGATCACCAAATCGTTTGCTGTCTCGTAGGTATAGCCCCCGCCGATGACGCCAGATCCCGTCAGGATCGGCTCATTAATGCGCGGATAGGTGATGATTTCATCATCCAGCACGATCGCAAAACTACGACCGCGATTTTGTCGGGTGACATCACCGAACATGATCGAGCCTTGCGTATCCAGACGGAAGCCCACCACCGGGCCGACATAGCTTGGATGGGTGGTTACATTGGCTTCGGTGAGGTTCTCACCGGTCAACAGCGCCCGGCTTTCAACAGCCAGGAATGTCTGACCATTCGATTCAGCGATCGGGAAGACGCTGATGCCCGGCGGGACACGGCCACGACCATCCGGCCCCGGATCCACACCTTCCGCAACCAGGTGGAAGCTCATTGAGGCCTGGGCGCCAACGATATCGATGATTTCCTGCGGGTTATCCGCCCCCGGCACCTGAACCAGCACCCGGTTATCGCCCTGGCGGGCAATGGTCGGATCCACCGTGCCCATCCCATCAAGACGGCGACGCACAACCTCGATGGATTGTTGGACCGTGCGCGCTCGGATCGCCTGGAACTGAGCCTCTGTGATGCTCAAACGGATGGCATTGGGTTCGTCCTCCCCACCGGACTGGACATCCAGCGTCCGGTCAAGACTGACCGCGCCCGCCGCCTGATCCACCGGTTGGGACAATTCCTGGACCGTCTCCAACGCCCCGTCACGATCTTCAGGGCGTACGGTCAGCACCACGACCTCATCACCGACAATAGAGACAGAGCGGAAGATGCGGCGCGGCTCGGAGAGCACCTGGCGCACATTCGCCGCCAGGTTTTCCAATTGCTGCTCGCGCACCTCGTCCATATCCACTTCAAAAACGATGTGAGAACCGCCCTGAAGGTCGAGGCCCAGATTTACCGTGCGATTGGGGATATAGCGCCAAATGCCAGCCGGCTCGACCTCACCCACCGCATTGGTGGTGACGCGCTGGCTCTCCGGCACGAGATTGGGCAGAGAATACATCACCCCCAAAAGGATGACGGCGATGATGGAAAGCAGTTTCCAGCGCCCAAAATGCATCATGGCGTTATGTCCCGGTCAGTCGGATTAGTCTTTGGTCTCAGCGTCGTTGGCAGCCGCCGGCTCGGTGCGATTGCGCACATCGAGCACGGTTTGCTTGACCACTTTCACCTTGACGCCTTCAGAAATCTCAATGGTGACTTCACTGTCAGCCACTTTGGAGACCTTGCCGATGAGCCCACCCTGGGTGATGACTTCATCACCGCGCTTGAGGCCCTCAAGCAGCGCCTGGTGCTCTTTTTGACGTTTTTGCTGCGGCCGGATCATGAAGAAGTACAGGACCGCAAACATCAGTCCGAACATCATAATGGTATTCATAAGTTCCGGTGTCATGGCAGAAGTCGTCTCCGCAGATTAGGGGCCGCCTGTATGGCGACACAATTAAGGTTGCGCGGGACTATATCGGGGTCCCGGCAGCTTGCAACAAGCCCTAGCGGTAAGAGTATGTGGGGAAATCAGCGCAAATGGCGCATCGGATCTTCCGGGCTGACGCCGCGGCGGATCTCAAAATGCAGTTGCGGACTATCGACTGTGCCGGTGGAGCCCGCCTGCGCGATGACTTGACCGCGCTCGACCTGATCGCCTTCGCGAACCAATAGCCGGCTGTTATGGGCATAAGCGGTCACATAGCCATTGGCATGGCGGATCAGGATGAGTTCGCCATAGCCATCAAGCTCGGCGCCCGCATAGACCACCTGCCCGGCCGCCGACGCCCGCACATCCGTGCCCGTCGCCACGGCGATATTGATCCCGTCATTGCGACCGCCATTGGACGTGCGGCCAAAGCCAGAGACGATCTCGCCCCGCAAGGGCCAGTCGAAACGCGGCGCACCGGCTGCTGGCTCGGCCCGTTCAACGCGCGCATTGCGGTTATTGCGCGAGGTGGATTGCGGCGGACGTGACGCCGTTGAACGGCTTGAGGAGGCATTCACAGCCCGCGCACCAACCGGCAGGCGGATCTGCTGACCGACCTCGATCTCGTAAGGCGCGCGCAAACCATTGTGCGAGGCCAATTGCTGGTAGGGAATATTATAGCGAAGCCCGATCCGGTAGAGGTTTTCGCCCCGCTGGACGACATGGACGGGCGGACGCGGCATGTCCAGGCGCTGACCAGAGCGCAGCGAGTATGGCGCGCTCAGCCCATTGGCCTCCGCCAGCTCGCGCATGGGCACATTACAGGCCTCGGCGATTTCCGAGAGCGTATCGCCCGAGCGGACCGTATAGCCCTCGCGGCAAGAGCGCGTCACGCTGCGCGGCTGGGATGAGGCATTGCCGGAAAAATTGCGATAATCCACCCGCGCCGGATCACGCGGCGGCGTGGCGCAAGCGGCAAGGCTTGCACTCAGCGCTGCGATGAAACAGATCACAACGGACTTACGCATGGCTCCGGACACACCTCTTAGACAACAATCAGGGTGCATCAAGCCAGATAAGGCTTAACCGGCGGTTATCCATAGCCACGATCTTCGCACTCAAGGCGAATAACGAATCAAGTCGGCCCGGACAGGCTCAGAGCGCGCGCGCTTCGCCCTTGATCAGCGGTACAAAGCGCACCGTCATCAGATCGGTTTCGACAATCCCGTCGGCGGTTTTCTCGTAACGCACCAGGATTTGCGTATTCCCGCGATCAACAGGCGCGACGGCGATACCGCCCTCCTTGAGCTGTTCAAGAATGGCGTCAGGACGCTCGGGTGCGGACGCGGTAAGGATCACCCGGTCAAACGGGGCCTGCTCCGGCCAGCCGATAGAGCCATCGCCGACACGCGTGACGATATTGGACAGGCCCAGCTCGGCAAAGCGCGCCTCGGCTTCCTTGGACAAGGTGCGATAACGCTCAACCGAGTAAACACGCCGCGCCAGCTTGGCGAGAATGGCCGCCTGATAGCCCGACCCTGTTCCGATCTCGAGGACTTTATCGCGATCGCCAAGCTTTAAGGCCTGGGTCATCAGGGCCACGATAAGCGGCTGGGAGATGGTCTGGCCGCAATCAATCGGCAAGGGCCGGTCGTCATAAGCCTGGTCCCCAAAACGCTCAGGCACAAAGAGATTGCGCGGCGTACGCTCTACAGCGCCTAGCACATCCTTGTCCGTCACCCCCCCGCCGCGCAGGGACATGACCAGCTGGATCATGCGTGGATCAGGAAAGCTCATCTATAAGATCCCTAAAGCCTGGCCCTTATTGCTTGGGCGGAACGCCACCGAGCATGCGCTTGAGATTGCCGAGTGTTTCCCCGTGCGTCAGGTCCATGTGCAGCGGCGTAACAGAGATCTTACCATCATAGACGGCCTTGAGATCCACGCCCTCTGGCGGATTGGACAGCTTGCCGCGGAAACCCAGCCAGTAATAATCCACCCCACGCGGATCCGTGCGTTTTTCCGCGTGCAGGATATGCTGATCGCGGCGGCCCTGACGGGTCACTTCAACCTCGCTGACCGCATCGGGCGGACAGTCCGGGAAATTCACATTGATCAGAACATCCTCAGGCCATTTCAGGTCAAACAGTCGGCGCAAGATCGGCGCGCCATAGGTCTCCGCCGTTTCCCAGGCGATTTGCGCGCCCTTTTGAAAGCCATAAGCCTGACTGAGCGCAACAGAGGGGATGCCGAACTGCATGCCCTGCATGGCGCCGGCCACGGTCCCGGAGAAAGTCACATCCTCCGCGATGTTTTGACCACGATTGACGCCGGAAAGGACCAGGTCCGGCTTTTTACCGGTAATGATGTCCTGGATGCCCATCAGCACACAATCGGTCGGTGTGCCCGTGACGGAAAACCGGCGGTCATCCCAGCGGCGAATGCGCAAGGGATCATGCAGGGTCAAGGACCGCCCCGCCCCCGATTGCTCCTCATGCGGCGCCACGATCCAGATATCGTCAGAGAGCTCGCGGGCGATCTTTTCCAGCGATTGGAGGCCGCGAGCGCGGATACCATCATCATTGGTGAGCAGGATGCGCGGATTGTCAGGGATCATTGTCAGGCCTTTTCGCTCGTCTCAACCTGCTTCTAGCGCGAATCCCCCCGTGCGCCAGCCTTTAAGGTACGAGGCGCGCGCGCCTTATTCGCCCGGAACAAACGAGACCCAATAAAAATCACCGCCGCCCGCTTGCGAATTCCGGGTCAGGGAAATTTCAACGACATGGCCGTTCGCCAAGGCGCAATAGGGCTGCCGGCGATCAGGATCCATCCGCCAATGATTGGATAGGAAATGCGACCGGTCTACCCGGTAAGACCCATCAGCGAACTCGATATAAAGATGGTGAAAATCGCTATCCATATCCAATAGCAAGCGATTGGAAATTCTTCTCGCCGCCCGCTCCAACCGGTCGGTGCGCCGAGCCTGATACCCAGCCGTGCCCGCGAAAACGCAAACATGGCTCATCTCCGCTCCAAAAAAACGCTCAAGCGATAGCGTGTATGTCAGGTGATCCTCATCCGAGCCAGGGTCACTGGCCCAAAGCAATTCATGGGTAAAATCGCCTTGCGGCCGGGGATAGGCAACCCAAGCCATGATCAGGACGAATATCGCGAGCAAGGCGCTGACCACGAGGATCGCTGTGGTCAGAACGCCCTGCGCGGTCCACGCAAAAATCGTTGCCAATAAACCCCGCCACATCGCGATGCCTTCCCCATCTGGTCACATCCCAAACCTATTCACTCCATTGCGGCAAGACAGGGGTCAAATTGTGCCCCGCAAAAGAGGCGATGGAAAAAGAGGGCGCAGAGAGCCAGCAACCCGATGTGTGATCTGCGCGTCCTCGCGGCAGAGCCGCCGCGGGCGCCGCGGGCCACAATCACTTCAACCTCGAACGCCATTTCTACCGCCGCTAAGAGTTCAGGGAAAACCAATCAGCATTTGTACGGGAGCTCCAGATTCTCGGGCATATATGCACAACCCCATTGGGCATGCTACGCATTCGCCCTTCTTAGGAGATGGTGATGGAATACCTACGAAGGCGGCTAGAAGAAATTCCTCACAGGGGGAGCTTTGTTGTTGAGGACTTAGTATTTGATCCGTACGAACTTAAGATAAGAACCAGCACGGGTTATTTCGCTCTAAAAGATGAAAAAATAAACGCCAAATACCGAGCGAACTCATTCAGATTCGATATTAGTACTATTTCGGAAGATGAAAAATTTTGCATTCGCGATGTAATGATAGGTTCTAGTTTTATTGTAGCGGAGCAGAGTGGAAAAATAACCCTAAATTCTTGTGCTTGGACTATTTTTCTCAAACTAAGCCCTAACGGGTTTGAAACGCTTAATTTTCAATCAATTGATGGTGACTTCGTGGCGATATAGAGGTGGATATGTAATCGCGAATATTAGGGACTGGTGCAGATGTCACCGTCAGAAAAAACGGTTTGAGCGGATTGGCTTGAAACCGTAGCGTTTTCTGATGCGCAATCCGTTCCGATATTTCAAAACGCCTTTATCAATCCCCTCTCCTGCACCAGCCCCCGCCATCCTGCGTTATGCCGCGTGAAACATATTATGTTTCCGAGCTGATTGGGGTGAGATGAAGCCAGGCCCCGGCACAAGGCCGGGGGAAGCCCGACCGCCAAGGCAATGTGCTCTGGACGATTTCTGCGCAACAATGTCGAACAACAAATCCATGTCACACCGGAAGCCTGTCCCGGACTTGATCCGGGAGGGTGGAGATGGTGGGCGACCCCATCGGCTATGCAGATCAGTGGAACCTGTATGCGTATGTGGGGAACTCGCCGTTGATGTATAATGATCCAACGGGGGAGGCGGGAAACTTCGTGGGTGGCTTCGGTTATATGACGCGCTTGGATGATGGTGAATAGCGCGCAACAATAATAGAACTGATTGCTAAAATTCGGAGAAAGTACATGCGTCGCACGGTCGGAGATATTCTCGAAATCGCACTGCCAAATGGCTTCGCATACGCGCAAGTGTCCGAAAGTCCGTTGATTGTTTTTTTTGATCGACTGCACGATTCATCACAAAAACTCAAGGATATCGACACGAAATCAGTCGCGTTTAAGGTTTGTGTCCACAACGCAGACGTTAAAAGCG
This sequence comes from Alphaproteobacteria bacterium, assembly GCA_018222865.1. Lineage (GTDB taxonomy): Bacteria > Pseudomonadota > Alphaproteobacteria > Caulobacterales > Maricaulaceae > Maricaulis. The sequence goes on along the minus strand of JAAEZM010000006.1, from coordinate 77,165 downwards.
GAAGGTGGAAAAGGTTAGGTAATATCCCGATTTCAGATCAGACTGGGGCTATGCCGCGAATGTTTAAGCAGGATAAAATTACTGGGCGTTTAGCGCTTTACCATGCGGATTTTGCATCCACTGGCTATGAGCGACCGGCGCGTCTGTCAGAGTGCGAGGGGTTGGAATGCGCAGCGGTGTGGGATGCTCCACACGTGGAAGACAGGCTGATTGACCACTTCAATGGTTTGGAAAATCGTTGGGTAAAGTCGCTCGAAATAGACGTCGCACGAGTTCCTTCCGACCAGCTGGATTGAAGGCGTCGTCAGAAGAACTTGGGGGCAGTGTCAGATGGCGCTGTCAGAAGAAAACCGGTTTGAGCGGATTGGCTTAAAACCGTAGCGTTTTCTGATGCGTAACCCGTTTCGATATTTCAAAACGCCTTCATCACCCCCTCTCCCGCACCGCCCGGGCACCGCCATCCTGCCTTATGCCGCATGAAACATATTATGTTTCTGAGCTGATTGGGTGAGATGAAGCTAGGCCCCGGCACAAGGCCGGGGGAAGCCCGAACGCCAGGGCAATGTGCTCTCGACGATTTCTGCGCGGCATAGTCCACGCGGCAGAGCCGTCGCGGGCTGGCTTCAATCGCCGGCGGGTGTGCTCAAAAGCCGGCAGGCGTGCTCAAAAGCTGATGAAACCAGAGCTCTGTCTCGCCGACAAACCAGGATGCCGTTTCGGCGTCCACCGCCCGCTTGCGCAGGTCGATGTCCAAAAGCACGCGGTCTGGCTGGAAGGATGCGTGTTGAGCCAGAAGGACCAGACGCTTGAGGTCCTCTGCGGCTATGGGAAATGTGAAAGCCCCCGCAATGGGGTCAAAACCGGGCCGCCCATCGCCCACCTCAAAGCGCGCTTTCACCAAACGCCCCTCTGGCAGCTCGTCCTGCTTTGACAGGACCACTGAGCCCGAGATTTCCAGCCCCCTATCGCAATCGCCTTCACACGCCGACACCGAAACTCTCACCGTGCCCATGAAGTCCGCATCTTCGCGGTCGGCGCGAAGGCGGGGTTTTGCAAGCGGGGTCTCGGCTCTGCGGGGCTGCGCGATGGCAGATGACCAGATGGTCGTGTCGCCGCTCCTTCGCCCATCATCAAAGTGCTGGATATCGGCGCGCAAATGCCGCGGCTCGGCTTGATCTTCAATCAGCAGAGCGAGCAGCGCATCGATTTGCTGGGGCTCGTTTTCAGTGTTGATGGTCAGCAGGCTTGGAAACAGGACCGCTCCAAGATGTTCAGGCCAGAACTCGCCAAAAGCCGCATGGACGGGCAGGCCGATGCGAAAGGCTTTGTCTTCCGACACCAGGATCTCGCCGACCAGGGTGAGATTGAAGGATCCGTCTCCATCAAGCGAATAGAGCGCTTGGGCATCATGTACGGCCATTTCGGTACGATATTGCTGTCGCAAGATGATTTCCCTTCCACGGGCTGTTTTCGCGCAGCCCGACCCCATCACACCATGCTTTGCTGCAGACCATAGCGCCGCGCTCACACCTCACAATGCGCAAGCACCGTTTTAGACCGCCGCTTTGGGAGCGCCCCTTATCCTCGCTTGCTCGCGCGCGGCTAGACTGAGCCTCGTTCTTTGACAGTGTGGACATCAAGACCAGGGCAATCGTGCGGGCGCAGGGCTTCGCTGTGTTCTGCGTCGAGGGCATGCCCGCTTGTGCCATGGTGCAGGCCGGTCTTGTGCGGCATGGGCGCTGACGCCGGTGGGTCCTGCCTGGTGGGTCTTGGCGAAGGGGTCGATGCGGACGGGGCTTTGCTTGTGGGTCTTGGCGAGCCCGTTTTGGCCGGCGTCGCCTGCTCGCGGATCTGGCGTCCATCGCAGCGCAGACGCGGCCCCCATAACAGCCTCCCAAGCCCCCCTATCCCGCCAGGACGAACCGGGAACCACCCTCAACCCGCTGAAAGTTTTTATTTTTCAGATTGCAAAGGGCCGGCAGGAAAGCGCCTATCCCCGCCTTAATAGTAGGAGTAGTCGTCGACGCAAAACGAGCCGGAATTTTTGAAAAAATATTCCAGCTCGCTATTCGCACTAGCCGCCGATTTTTTCCAGACCACCCATATAAGGACGCAGGACGGCCGGCACGGTGATGGAGCCATCCTCATTCTGGTGGTTTTCCATAACCGCCAGCAGCGCTCGGCCAACAGCCACACCGGAGCCGTTGAGCGTGTGCAGGAATTGCGGACGTTTCTCGCCTTCCTTGCGATAGCGCGCATTCATCCGGCGGGCCTGGAAGTCACCGCAATTGGAGCAGGAGGAGATCTCGCGATAGGTCTCCTGGCTCGGCAGCCAGACTTCGAGGTCATAGGTTCGCTTGGCGGAGAAACCCATATCGCCCGTGCACAAGAGCATGACGCGATAGGGCAATTCCAGGGCCTGGAGGATTTTCTCGGCACAGCCGGTCATGCGATCGAGCTCGCCTTCACTCTCTTCCGGCTTCACGATCGAGACCATCTCCACCTTGTGGAATTGGTGCACGCGGATCATGCCACGCGTATCACGACCCGCAGATCCCGCTTCAGAGCGGAAGCATGGCGTGTGTGCCGTCATGCGCATGGGCAGCACATCCTCGGCATGAATGGCATCGCTCGCCAGATTGGTCAGCGGCACTTCCGAGGTCGGGATCAGCCAGTGACCATTGGTGGTGCGGAAGCTGTCCTCGGTGAATTTCGGCAATTGGCCGGTTCCGAACATGGCTTCATCGCGCACCATGTAGGGCGGGCTGACTTCCATATAGCCATGCTCGGCGGTGTGCGTATCGAGCATGAATTGCGACAGTGCGCGCTCGAGACGTGCCAACTGGCCTTTCAGGGCGACAAAGCGCGAACCGGACAGTTTCGCCGCGCCCTCGAAATCCATACCGCCCATGGCTTCGCCCAGATCCACATGATCGCGGGCCTCAAAACCGAGTTCACGCGGCTGACCCCAGCGGCGGACTTCCTCGTTTTTCGCCTCGTCCTCGCCTTCCGGCACACCGGCCTCAGGCAGGTTGGGCAGAGCTGCGATATGCTGGTTCAGCGTCTCGTCGAAATGCCGGGCTTCCTCGCCAGCTTCTTCCAGCACGGATTTAAGACGATCGACCTCAGAACGCAGGCGATTGAACTCGTCCTCATCGCCCTGCGCTTTCGCGCGCCCGATTTGTTTTGAGAGCGTATTGCGCTCCGTCTCGGCTTCTTGCTGACGTCCCAGCGCATCGCGGCGCTTCTTGTCCAGCTCGATCAGGCGGCCAGATTGCGGCTCAACACCACGAAGGGCCAGGCCGGCATCGAATTGTGCAGGTTCGTCTCGGATGATCTTGATATCGTGCATGGGAGGTGTCCGGTGGAAGGAATTCTGTTGCGGGCTATAACCGCCCAGACGCAAGGGGTAAACGCCCTAGCTGTCGCTTTCTTCGTCCTCGTCCTGACGCCTGCCCTCCATAAGGGTCATTGCGCCGATCGAGAGGAAGTAAAGCGCCAGCAAAGCCCCGCCGAGCAGGATCTGGCTGACCGGATCAGGCGGCGTCGCAAAGGCGGCGAACAAGGCAATACCGACGACCGCGAATCTCCAGCCCTTGAGCATGGTCGATGAGCGCACCAGACCTGCTTTTGCGAGCAGCATCATCAGGATCGGCATTTGGAAGGAAATGCCAAACACCAGCATGAGCGTGGTGATCAGGTTCATATAGTCTGACACATTGAGCAAAAGCTCGATCGACAGACCGCTATCCGTTCCCATCTGCTCCTGGCCGAGCGAGAAGCGCATCACCATGGGCAGAACGACGAAATAGACGAAAGACACGCCCAATGCGAAGAGCAGCGGCGAAAGGATCATGAAGGGCGCGAAAGCCCCTCGCTCATTATTGTAAAGCCCAGGCGCAACAAAGCCATAGACCTGCCAGCTGATCACCGGGAAGACGATGATGAAGGCGCCCACCAGGGCGAGCTTTAACCGCACGAAGAAAAACTCCAGCGGCGCAAAGAAATTCGCTGTCAGCTCCAGCTCATCGACCGGCACACCGCGCACAGCGGCTGCGGCATCGCGATAGGGCAGCAAGAGCCATTCATAGATCGTGTTTGAAACGATGAAACAGGCGATAAAGCCCACGGTCAAAAAGCCGATAATGACCATTAGGCGCTGACGCAGCTCTACCAGATGCTCCAGCAAGGGCGCCCGACTGGCTTCGACTTCATCATGTTCGATCTGGGACATGGCTATTCATCATCCGCAGCGCGGCGGGGTTGGATCGTCTCGATCTGTGGCGAGCGGTTTTCCGGAGGCATGGGGCGTTCCACATTGCCTGCTGGTCCGCCAGCCTGTTTGATTTTCAGATCCCGGATTTTCTGGTTCTGAGCGTCGAGTGCAGCCTGGTCGACAGCCCCGCGCACTTCCTCGAGCGGATTGGCCTGTTTGAGTGCCTCGATTTCCTTGCGCAATTCGGAGAGCTCGGTCTCGCGACCAATCTCATCAAAACTCGCCTGGAATTCTTTGGCCATCGCGCGCATCTGGCCAATCATGCGACCGACACGGCGCATCAGAATCGGAAGCTGCTGCGGTCCCACGACGACAAGCGCCAGCACCAGGACCACGAACATTTCCGGCATGCCAATGCCGGGGCTCATCGCTTAGCTCCCGGCTTTATCGGTTTCGCGCGTTTCGCGCGCCTCCGCAGGCGCGTCTTCGGAAATGGCTGCTGAGCCATCAGAAGAGGCGCGCTCAGACGTCGAGGCCTCCTCCTCCTCATCCCGCAAACCTTTGCGGAAAGAGGTAATACCCTTAGCGAAATCGCCCATAACCGAAGCAATCTTGCCGCGACCACCAAAAAGCACGGCCGCCAACAGGACGACTAGCAGAATCTGCCACATACCCGGAGCCATAAAGCCCTCCGTCTAACCACGTTAAGACAGGTCTAATCCAACTCCAGCGCGGCGTCCAACACCACGATCAGGATTGCTCAGTCTCGTCCGATTCCATGAAGTCGATATGGAAGGCATGCGCCTCTTCCTCATCCATCGGATCTTCAAGCAAGGCATCTTCGATATGCCGGGATGGATCCGGCACGGAGAAGTCCGGCGGGATACGCGCATCCAGCAAGCCAGCCGCCTTGAGATCAGACTGTCCCGGCAGATCACCGATCGCCTGAAGACCGAAATACTCAAGGAAGGCGGGGGTCGTCCCGTATGTCACCGGCCGACCAGGCGTCCGGCGGCGACCGCGTGGCCGCACCCAGCGCAGTTCGAAAAGAAGATCCAGCGTTCCCTTGGACACGGCCACGCCGCGAATTTCCTCGATCTCCGCGCGCGTCACCGGCTGATGATAGGCGATGATGGAAAGGGTCTCCAGCGCCGCCTGGGACAGTTTGCGCGGCTCCTGACGGACTTCACTGAGCACTTCGGCGAGATCCGCAGCGGTCTCGAAGCGCCATCGACCGCCGACCTCTACAAGATGAACACCGCGCTCGGCATATTCATGCTGCAAAGCGGCCAGCAAGGCGGGGATATTGGCTTCCAGCGGCAAGCGACCGATCAGCGTTTCCTCGTCAAGCGGTTCTTCAGCCGCAAAGAGTAGCGCCTCAAGGATCCGCAAATGCTTGCGCTCGGTATTGACGGCGAGGCGCACGCCCAGAGCCAATTCTTCCTGCTCCAGATCAGCAGGCCCCTGGTGCATCGCTTGATGGCGCAGCGCGTCGATAGCTTGGCTGATAGCGTCCTGAGGTGGGTCCTGTTCCTCACTCATTCGGCGTGTCCTCCCGTTCCGCCGCACGCACATAAAGCGGGGCGTAGGCCTCGCGCTGACGGATCTGCGCATGACCTTCTTTGGTAATTTCCAACGCTGCCAGAACCGAACTCGCCCGGACCGAACGACGCGGCGGCGCCTCAGCTCCCAGCTCTTCGGCCCGCGGCAGCAGGCTGTCGAGATCCCGCCATTCCGCGACTTGCGGAAGTAGCGCCTCAAGGCGACCTCTTGCAGCTTCCAGGCCATAAACTTTAGGTACAACAGGCCGATAGACCTTTCGCGCCATAATCGAACGGCGCGTCGCGTAAGCCTTTAACAAATCGTGAAGATCCGCTTCATAGATCACGGAGCGCGTGGAGCGCACGCCTTCCGGTTCTCCGCGTAAATGCACATCACGTCCCACAAGAGGACGGGCATAGAGCGCTTCACCGGCAGCGCGCATTGCATCAAGACGGCGCAGCCGAAAGGCCAAAGCCGCTGCCATCTGTTCGGCCGGGGCTTCGTCATCTTCTTTCTTCGGCTTGGGCAATAAGAGTTTGGATTTCAGGAAGGCCAGCCAGGCCGCCATCACCAGGTATTCGGCCGCCAAATCCAGTCGGCGCTGGCGCGCAGCTTCCATGAATCCAAGATATTGTTCTGCCAATTCGAGGATGGAGAGCTTGGCCAGGTCGATCTTCTTTTTCCGCGCGAGTGCGAGCAGCAAGTGAAGCGGGCCTTCAAAACCGTCAATATCGACGACCAAGCCCTGCCCTTCCGCCTCTTCAGCAGCCTCAAACCGGATATCTTCCTGGAATTCCTCGCTCACGCCTCACTCACGCCTTGGCCAAATCCAAAAGCGTATTGAGCCGCGATTCGGCCGCTTGCGCGTCGAAACTCTCGATATTTTCACGAACGGCTTCGGCCGCAGCGGCGCGCTCCAGCGCCTTGCCGGCGAGTTTCGGCGCGGCTTCCGCCACGGCGATCATCTCAGACATCTCGCCATTACAATGCAGTAGCAGATCACAACCCGCTTGGATCGATGCCTCACCGCGCTCCCGGAATGTCCCGCTCAGGGCCTTCATAGAGAGATCATCAGTCATGAGGAGTCCGCCAAATCCGATCTCACCGCGAATGATATCCTGCACCATAGCCTGCGAGGTCGTCGCCGGATGGTCCGGGTCGATGTCGCGATAGACTATGTGCGCGGTCATCGCCATGACGGCATCATTAAGCGCCTTGAAGGGGGCGAAATCGGTTTCCAGAAGCAATCCGTGCTCTTCCCGCACAACGGGGAGTTCGAGATGACTATCCGCATCGGCCCGGCCATGACCGGGTATATGCTTGATGATCGGAGCAACCCCACCGGCTTGCACGCCATCCATGGCGGCGCGACCCAGCTGGATAATGGGCTCAGGCGTTTCGCCAAAAGAACGGTCGCCAATGATCGCATCCGCTCCGGGCAGGCGCAGATCAAGGCAGGGGACGCAATCGACATCGATACCGACTGCGCGCATCTCCTCCGCCATCAGACGGTGGTTCAGCCAAACCGCCTCAATCGCGGCTTCTTCCTCACGCAGATACAGATCGCCATAGACCTGCGCCGGAAGCATTTCACGCCAGCTCGGAGGACGAAGCCGACGCACGCGCCCGCCTTCCTGGTCAACCAGGATTGGAACATCGCGTCCCATGCAGTCGCGCAGGCTCAGCGTCAGTTTTGAAAGCTGTTTGGGCCCTTCAATATTGCGCGCAAAAACGATGAAGCCCCACGGATCCGCATCGCGAAAGAAGGCCTTTTCATCCGCGGTCAATTCGAGACCGCCAAGACCGTAGATAACGGCGTTTGCACTCATCGGCGGGCCACCAGACAATCCTGCCCTCGCCCTTGCAGGGTCGAGCAAAAGGCTATGGCTTCATCGCGTGTACCAAAGGCTGCGATACGCAGTCGGTGATAGGTTCCCCGATTGGGAATCTCGACACTGGCAACATCTGGCGCCAGACCCGATGCGATATCAGCAAAGCGGGTTCTGAAGGCAAGCCAGGCCGCTTCCGCATCCGCTTCGGTCCTGAATGAGGCGATCTGGACCACCCAATTGCCAGAAGCGACCGGCTGTACCGCCGGCTCAGTTGGAGCTGAAGGTTCAGACTCTGCCGGTTGCGACGCAGGAGGCGTCTCGAAATCTGGTGTTTCGGCAGGGGTTTGACGAGCGCTTGGCGCCTCTGGCTCGGGCTGGGGGCGCGTCGGTGCGGGACGCGGCGTTATATCGGGCGTCTCGCTTTCCACGGTCGCCTCTTCGACGTCTTCGGCCGGTGCGCTCGTCTGATCCGCGCCAACGGTTTCGACCCGCAAGGACGGTCGGGCCTCTTCCATGGGTTCTTCCGGCGTTGGGCGCAGCGACACATCTTCATTATCGTCGTTTTCGCCGGTCAGCCGATCATAGACAGCCAGACCGGTATCGGGCGTCTGTTCACCCCCCGGATCGGCGGGTCGGGTTCGATAAGGTTCGACATCGGCGACAATGCGCGGCGCCTGGTCCGCTTCTCTCACACCCCGATTGAACGCGACCCAGACGACAGCGACGAAAAGCGCGATCACGGCCACCGCGACAAGAAGCAGGAAGGTGCCGCGGCGACCATCCTCCTCACGCGCGTCAAAGGTTTCATACCCGTCAGAGGGCGGTGCATATGCACCGATACGGCTATCGTCGTCCTGGTCTGTCATACTGTGTCGACCTGTTTGTCCCGACCTGAAATTCCGGCTTTGACCCGAAGCGGGTCTGCCGAATCACATTCTTCCCCAATAGATAACACCAGCAAGCCCCGCCCCGGCACCCGCCTGCAGCCAATTTTCGGCTCCAGCGTGAATAAGCTATGCGCTAGAAATACGCCTGAACTGTGAATAGTCGGCGATGTTCCTCCATCGCAAATCGATCCGTCATCCCCGCGATGTAATCGCAAACGACGCGGGCGGACTGCTCAGATCCTGGTGCACGGATGTGCTTTTGAATATTCGTGGGCAGAACGCCCGGGGTTTCATGATAAAGATCAAATAGATCTCTGGTGACGCGCCCCGCCTGGCTCATCATCCGGTTCACCTTGTAGTGCCGGTACATGTGCTCATAGAGATGGCGTCGAAGCTCCGAAAGCGTTTTCAGAAAATCCTCCGAAAATGCGACGACGGAATAGCCGAGGCGCCGAAGCGCGTCGGCGCTTTCTGGATTATCGCGCGCCAGGCGCCGTTTGGTTTCCTCAAGCACATCGCCGACCATGAGACCGATCAGCTCACGCACGGCTTCATAGATCTTCACGGTTTCTGAGATTTCGGGCCAGCGAGCTTCAATCCGGTCGAAGATCCCACCAATAAGCGGGATCTCCCTTAGCGGTCCGATTTCCAGAATGCCGGAGCGAATACCATCATCGATATCGTGATTATTATAGGCGATATCGTCAGCAATCGCGGCGATTTGAGCTTCCAGCCCGGCATGGGTGTCCAGTTCGAGCTTTTGCCAGTGCTCATAATCGGTGAAGGCCCAGGCGAGATCCTCAGCCCCCCGGCCCGGCCCAAGCAAGGGTCCATTATGTTTGACCACACCCTCTAGTGTCTCCCAGGTGAGATTCAGGCCCTCAAAATCCGGATATTGAGTCTCCAGTTTGGTCACGACCCGCAAGGTCTGGGCGTTGTGATCGAAACCGCCATAGGCATCCATCTTCTCGGCCAAGACGCGTTCGCCCGTATGCCCAAAGGGCGGATGGCCGAGATCATGCGCGAGCGCGAGCGCTTCAGCGAGATCCTCATCGGCGTGAAGGGCGCGCGCCAGGGTCCTGGCGATCTGGGCGACCTCGAGAGAATGCGTCAGGCGAGTCCGGTATTGATCGCCTTCATGGGCGACGAAGACCTGCGTCTTTTCCTTAAGCCGGCGGAAAGCTGTCGCATGAATGATGCGGTCTCGGTCGCGCTGGAAACAATTCCGCATCAAGCTCGCTGGCTGGTCATGAAACCGGCCGCGCGATTGAGACGGGTGACTGGCATAAGGGGCGCGAAAACGGTCGGTAGCCGCAATTGTCATCAGGTGTAGGTCTTTCTAAAGGCGGGATGGCAGTCCATATACTGACCTGAGCATGGTGAAACCGCATAGCTGGATGGATGTCAAATGTCTCAGGACGTCACGCTTTCGGCCTCGGCCGCGAAACAGATCAATACGATTATGGCCAGCCAGGCGGCCAATGGCCTCTTGCGTATTGGCGTTGTTGGCGGCGGATGTTCAGGCTTTTCCTACACGTTCGATATCGATACGGAACAAAAGAGCGATGACTTGCTGATCGAGCTGGATGGCGCGCGCGTTGTGATCGATGAGGCCTCCCTGCCCTTCCTTGAAGGTTCCGTCATTGATTATGTCGATGAGCTGATCGGGGCCTCCTTCCAGATCAAAAACCCGAATGCCACTGCGGCTTGCGGGTGCGGAACGAGTTTTTCCGTCTAATTCCCCTCGCCTGAAACGCGTATTCGCGATAGCGTTTTCCCGCAAATGGGGAGAGCGCAATGCAATATGTCGACTTGTTTCTAGCCGCCGTGCCGACAGCGAATAAGGCCGCTTACAGCAAGCATGCCGAGGCCATGGCCGTCGTCTTCAAAGACCATGGCGCCCTGTCAGTGGTTGATGTCTGGGGCGATGACATACCCGAGGGCGAGACCAATTCCTTCCACACCGCCGTCATGCGCAAGGATGATGAGACGATCGCGTCAGGCTGGGTGGTCTGGCCGGACAAGGCGACGCGCGATAAGGGCATGGAGAGCATGATGAGCGATGCGCGCATGCAGGAAGAAGACATGCCCTTTGATGGCAAGCGCCTGATTTTTGGCGGCTTTGAGAAAATCATCGACCTTTGAGCGAACTGCGCTAGCTTTGCGCGCATGAGTGATATGACCGATTTTCAGCGCCTGATGCGCGCTCGCATTTCCACCCGCGCCTTCCTCGACACCCCGGTGGGTGAGGACGAAATCCGCGACCTTCTCGATACCGCTCGCTGGTCAGCGTCCGGGGGCAATCTCCAGCCGTGGAATGTGCATGTTGTTGCCGGCGAGGCCCGCCAGGCCGTGATTGATGCCGTCCGTGCCCGCCTGGATGAAGCGCCGTTTGAGGATGAGAGCGAGTTCGGCGCCTATCCGCCCAAGCTCTGGGAGCCCTATCGCACTCGCCGCTTCGAGCTCGGCGAGCAGATGTATGATACGATTGGCATCCCGCGCGAGGACAAGGCAGCCAGGCTCAACCACCTCCTCGATAACTTCCGCTTCTTTGGCGCTCCGGTCGGGATTTTCTTCAGCCTCGACAAGGAAATGAACCCTAATCAATGGGGCCATCTGGGCATGTTCATCATGTCCTTCATGCTGGCCGCGGAAGACAAGGGTCTGGGCACCTGCGCACAGGAAGCCTGGATGACCCGCCACAAGACCATCGAAAAAACCCTCGGCCTGCCCGAAGACCAACGCATCTGGTGCGGACTGGCGCTTGGCCATGCCGACAAGAACGCCAAGGTGAATACGCTGCGCTCTGAACGCGCCGCCGTGGAGGAGTTTGCAGTGTTTAAGGGGTTTTAGCCTGCATCAGCCAAGACGGTTTCGAACCAGTCACGGGCCTCTGCCCCCGCACTCATCTCCAATACATCAAGCATTTGCCCAGTCGTGGAGATGCGCGCGATCATGGCCGCTCGCAGAAAATCGGCGAAGACTTCGCGACCGATCTCGGCCTCCAGCTCGGCCAGCGCCAGTGGTCCCTTGCGATAGGCAATGAGGTAGGGCGGCCGGGCCGTCATCGCAGGCGTCCAGATCGCCGGCAGATCCGCCTCGGAGATCTGCTGCCGATAGCTCTCAAGCCGATCTTCGAAGGCCTGTTCGCCAAAGGCCTCGCGCATCCCCATGACGGCGATATAGTCTGCAAAGCTCTCATTGAGCCAGTTTTCCACCGTCATCGCATTGCCATAGCTCCAATGGTGCGCGAGCTCATGGCAGATAAACTGCGTTAGCCGATCCGGCTGATTGTCGGCAATGTCGGTGAGCGCGATCAGCGTACCACGCGAATATCCCGCCGCCTCTCGGCGAGTGATGATGATCTTGGCCTGCGGCAACGGACCGGCCGGGCCTGCAAGAGTGTTGAGATAGTCAGAGCAAAACTCCAATGCACCGATCAGATCGGTCAGGTCCGCCGCATCGCCGCGCAGATCATAAATCGAATAGGCTTCGGTCTCGACCAGGTGGAAGTCCGACATGAGGGTAAAGGCGACGTCGAGTGCGGGACGGGTCTGGCGCAGGCGAAATCCGCCCTCGATGGGTTCGATTTCCTGCATGGAAACACCGGCCCAATCGCCCGCTTCATGGCCGGGCAGACGGATGGCCAGGTCGGCCGTAACAAGGCTAGAGAAGCGCTGATCGAACGGCATCCAGAAACTGTCTACGGTCAGTTCAATCTTTTCGCTATCGACCGTATTGATCTCGTGCTGCAGGGGTTCGGGCAGGAGCAGGCCGCTATAGCTCAGCGACACCTCTCGCACATCTGCGCCCTCGGCCAGCGAGATGGCATAAACCGATATGGGGCCGGAAAACCCGTCCACGGTCGAGACCTCTACCGAGCGTACATCTGCACCGGTGATGTCGACATTGTCGAAGGCCGGCGAGAGCATGAATCGAACTTCATCAAGATCGCTCTCAAAAATGCTGATCTGCCAGTCAAGCGCCACCTCGCCCGCCTCCGGCTGGATCTGCATCTCGCCCTGATAGTGGAAATTGGCGCCGGTTTCGCTTTGCGCGAATACGTCACCGGAAAGCACTGCGGCACAGGAACCAAGGCTTGCAATCAGTAAGCTTCGAAACATCATCCCCTCCAGGCTGTTCCGGACTGTGATGTCCGTGAGAGCGCGAATGGATGCAATATACCGCTGAGATGGCGGCCCATGACCGCATCTACACCCCCTACTTTCATCGCTGCGCGAACCGCCTATGCTCGCTCTTCCGCCAGCCGCTGAGATTCGCCCCATGACCCTGACTGTCGCTTCCTGGAACGTTAATTCGATCAAGGCCCGCCTGCCCAATGTCCTTGCATGGCTGGAGGAAGCCAAGCCGGATGTGGTCTGTCTGCAGGAGATCAAGACGGTCGATGAGGGCTTTCCCCGTCTCGAGATTGAAAGCCTGGGCTATAATGTCGAAACGCACGGGCAGAAATCCTACAATGGTGTCGCCATTCTTTCGCGTTATCCGGTCGAGGAATGCACGGCCCGCCTGCCTGGCGATGAGGACGATGAACAGGCGCGCTATCTTGAAGCCGTGATTTCGGCGGAGGGCGGACCAGTGCGCGTGGCGACGATCTACCTGCCCAATGGCAATCCCGCCCCCGGCCCCAAATATGATTACAAGCTCGCCTGGATGGGGCGGCTTTACAGCCATGCTCAAAACCTCCTCGCCTATGAGGAGCCCTTGATCCTGGCAGGCGATTATAATTGCATTCCGCGCGATTCAGACTGCTGGGATCCGGCTGTGTGGGCCAATGATGCCCTGGCACTGCCGGCAACCCGCGCCGCCTTTAAAAAGCTGAAATGGCTAGGCCTGACCGAGGCGTTTGAGCAGGTCGACGGGCGCGGACATCAATACACGTTTTATGATTATCAGGGCGGCGCCTGGCAGAAGGGGCACGGCATCCGCATTGATCATCTTCTTTTATCGCCCCAGGCGGCGGACACGCTGGAAAGCGTCGAGATCCATCGCAAGACACGCGGCGAGACCAAGGCGTCTGATCATATCCCCATTGTCGGCCACTTCGCGCTTTAGGCGCAAAATTCACCCTAGGTTCACGCGCGAGGTGTGTTAGTATTCTCTTAACACTAGTCGAAAGGACCGACCTCATGCGTTTGATCCTGATCTCTGCTTGCACCTTCGCAGCCTATACCGGCGTTGCGAATGCACAGGACAATACTGACGCCCAGGACGCCCCTGCTGCCAATGAGCAGGTCACCACCCATACGATGAATTATGCGGCTGACAGCTCCAATATGGATCGCGCGCGCAATTACGCCCGTGACGCTCAGCGTGTAATGCGTGAACGCGCGGATACGGAAGAAGCCGACGCGCCGCTTCCCATCGGAGAAGCGGTCATCCAGGACGAAGATCGCCGTTCCGGCCCGGATCTCTAATCATGCGCGTCTTGTTCGTCTGTTTGATGGCGCTGAGCCTGTTCGCTGGTCTGCCCGCGGCTGAAGCTGGAAGTAATGGCCGCCCGGTTGATAATTTCACCCTTCAGGAAACAGCCGATTTTTCCAAACAGATAGAACGCGAGCTCGCCCATCGCGGCGCCTATGTCGCGATGGTGTTCCGCAGCGGACGCCCGCGCTCCGGCCTACCTGATGGCATTCGCTACACCCATGGCGCCTTTTGGGTTTACACGCCCGTGCCCACACTCGATGGCGGCACGCAATACGGCTATGCCGTCTTCAATCTCTATCATGAGATCAGCCCGGTGACCGTATCCGGCCTCTACCAGGACTGGCCGCTGGACTTCACCCGCGGCGATGCCATCGGCCAGGTCGGCGTGATTATTCCCAATGAAGAGATGCAGGAGCGCATTCTCGATGTGATCGCCTCTCCCTTGTTTGAGACGCTTCACAATCCGGACTATTCCCTCCTCTCCAATCCCGGCGATGCGCGCTACCAGAACTGCAATGAATTCATGCTGGATGTCGTGGCCTCCTCCATTTGGCAGACGACAAGTCGCGAGCAGATTAAAGTCAATCTCGACGCCTATTTCAGCCCGTCGCGTGTCCATTTGAATGTCTTTGAACGCTGGGTCGGACCATTGATCGACCAGCGCCTGAGGCTCGACGATCACACCGGAGATATTCGAACGACGACCTATGCCTCCATGGCAGACTTCATGCTGGCCTTCGATCTGGCGGATCAGGAGGATGTGTTTGAAATCGACGCGCCCTATTTCATCGGCGAGCGCTCCACCCCGGGCTTCAGCGACTCGGTCGCAGCGGAATAACGCCTCACAGGTGTGAACGTGAATTTCTGCGCGCCTAGCGTGATTTTTCCTTGAATGAATAAGATTCACACGCACTCTTAATTCGTCCGGCCTCCTTCACCCCATGGATAGGAGCTGTCCGGATCTGCTGGAGACAAAGGCGCAGGCTCACCCCAACTGTGAGAGCCTTATGGCTTTCGCTGGAGTTCGCGCCCAGCCCGGTTAGGGCGTCCCGGGGATGAGCGTCACCAACACGCTTGGAGCCTCGCCCACTGGCTCTCCCCGGGGCGCTTTCCATCTCCGCCCACCATTTTAGTAAATAATATTAACGGGTTGCCTGAATTTCATTCACGTCCACCCTGTCCAGACGAGGAAAATGTCGGCACGGCCGACCTCAGTCTGGAGTGATAATTATGCGTGCATCAGCACACCGCCAATCAAAGTTCGCGAACCTTGTTTTCGCCCTTGGACTTTCTGCCCTCTTCGCCGGCATGGCATCCGCACAGGACTCCGCCCCACCCCTCGCCCAAGCCTCCGCCGAGAGTGCCGCCGCCTCGGTCGAAGTAGCGGCCACGCTTGGATCTGGCGCGGTTATTATCGGCCCCAGCGCCAGTGTGCTCATCGCTGGCAGCGGCGCCACGCTTGTGACGGGGGACGTCCGGTATTCCCAATCCGGCGCCGAGCTGGCCGAAGAGATGTTGAGCCTCAGCTTTGATGGCCAACCGCTTGATATCAGCGATGAGGTATTGCTGGCTGACGATATGCCGGTCATCCCGCGGCACACTCAACCATGATGTCGCGCCTCCGCGCCGCATTGGCGGGGCTGATTGTCCTGACCACCCTTCCAACGGCTGAAGCCGGATCTGGCGCCGAGCCGATCACGCCGTTTGCGATCGAAGACAGTGCGGATTTCGCAAAGCAGATTGAGCGCGATCTTGCTGCACAGGGGACGCGCCTTGCCCTGGTCTTTCGCAGCGGACGTCCCCGCGAAGATCTGCCGGACGGGATAGCGTATACGCATGGAGCGTTCTGGATTTATGCCGAGGCACAAACCGTCGATGGCGAGACCCATCGCGGCTATGCCGTCCATAATCTCTATCATTTCGCCGAGGACCGGCGCCAATCCTATCTGGCTCAGGACTGGCCCATCAATTTTGTCCAGGGCGATGTGGTCGGCGAAGTGGGTGTGATCATCCCGACGCCGGAACTCCAGCGGCGCATCTTGATGCTCTTCGCCAGCGGCGCTTACCGGGAGCTCCACCATCCAGACTATTCGCTCATCTCCCACCCTCATGATCTGCGCTATCAAAACTGCAATGAATACATGCTCGATGTCATCGCAGCGGCGATCTGGGAAACCACGGACCGCGAGCGCCTCAAGCGTAATCTCGACGCCCATTTCGAGCCGGCGCGTCTACGCACCAGCCTCCTGGAGCGCATGTTCGGCCCGTCCGTCGATGATCGCATCCGGCTTGAAGATCATAGCGGCACCATCCGCACAACCACCTTCAGCGCGATCGCTGATTTCATGATCGAGAACGGCTTTGCAGACGCGGCCTATGAAATCCAGGCCGATCATGTGGAAGCGCAGGAAAGCTAGTCCTTGGTGTTTTCCGCATCATCCATCCGCGCGCCTGGCCGCTCGACGAGCGTGCCGACTATACGCGTGATGAGATTGATCTCTTCGATGATGGTGCGAATACGGCCACGGTCGGCCAAGGGCTTGAACATGGACCCAGCCTCGAAGAGATCCCCGGTCTCCACAGCGACAAGCAGCTCGCCCTGGCCAAGGCCCTGATCAAACGCCGCTCTGATCTTCTTGCCTTTCAGGGAAAGCTCCAGCTCGAGCAATTGCTCCATGAAAGTCGGGGTCAACATATAGCGCGCCAAGACCTGATCGGAGCCATAGACCTCGAAAGCGTCCTCGAATTTGGGGTCTACCAGGCCGATCCGCTCAAGCTTGTTGGAGCCGAATGACCGCCCCAGCGCTGTCAGCCCGTTAAACCAGCCTTGGTCCCGCGTAATCACCGTCACGCCTTCGACCTTGCGCGGGAAATTGATCCGGATCAGCACGCCGCGGAAAACAGTGACGTAATAGGTCCGGTTCTTCGAGCGCCGCTTCTGCTCGAGCTTGGCTTCATAAAGGTCGAAGTCGCAATCGAGAATCTTGCCGGAGAAATGATCCTCGAATGAGCGCCGGTTATAGCTGGGCAATAGGCCGAGAGACCGAAACTGGGCGAACCGATGGGGTTCTTCAGGCGTCAGGCTGTAATTCAGCCCGCACGCTTCGGCGATCTGCGAATTGAGTTTGGCTTTGACGACCTCGCGGACATGCCCCAGCCGGCGATTGCCGAGCCAGAGCAAACCAAACCCGCCGACAAACGCTGCAAAGAAGACCAACGGCTGGTCCATCGCAATGGTCGCAATCACCCCGGCAATAATCAGCAAAACCCCGGGAATGCCGAAAATATAGGTCTCGCGAACCGCCTTTTTGCGCTCCGTTTCCAGAGCAAGCAGCCAGGGCTCCAGCTGCTCACTCCATAATGTATCAAAGCGCTGGTCCATCGGTCTTAAACGCCTTCCAGCCGACCCAGCGCTTCAGAAAGCTTGGTCTTCTGCGCCGTGTATTCCGTCAGCTTCTCACGCTGTTCGGCTACGACGGCCTCGGGCGCATTGGCGACGAATTTCTCATTGCCCAGCTTTTTGTCCAGGCGCGTGATCTCGCCATCGAGTTTCTTCAACTCCTTGACCAGACGTTCACGCTCGGCATCAAGATCAATAACCCCTTCCAGCGGCAAGGCGATGGTCGTCGCACCAATAACCGTCTGGGCGGAGGCCGGTGGGACGACATCAGAAGACGTCACCTCTTCCAGACGCGCCATGCGCTCCAGCAGGGGGCGATTACGCTCGACCCGCTCCAGGATATCCGGCGATGCCCCGACCAGAACCGCCTTGAGCGGCTTGCCCGGCGCAATATTCATCTCCGCCTTGAGGCTGCGGATATCAGTGATGAGATCGACCAGCCAGCCCATCTCCGCTTCCGCATCGGCATCGGAAAAGCCAGAGAGCTCCGGCCAGGCCGCAGTGATGAGTTGCGTCTCGCGCTTACCCGTCTGGGCCCAAAGCTCTTCGGTCACGAAAGGCATGAAGGGGTGCAGGATCTTCAGGGCAATATCGAGAATATAGGCCGTGGTCGCCTGGGTTTCGGCCTTCGCCGCCACATCCTCTCCGCCAAAGAGTGGTTTGGCGAATTCAAGATGCCAGTCGCAGAAGATATTCCAGACAAAGCGATAGGCGGCCGCCGCGGCTTCGTTGAAACGATAATCCTCCAAGCCTTTATTGACGGCCTCGACCGTCGACTGGGCTTCCGACAGGATCCACTTATTCACCGTCTGGCTGACGCTAGACGGGTCGAAATCATCTGGAATAACGCACTGATTCATCTCGGCAAAACGCGCCGCATTCCACAGCTTGGTGCCGAAATTCCGGTAGCCTTCAACGCGCTGTTTGGACATGCGGATATCGCGGCCCTGCCCGGCCTGCGCGGCCAGGGTAAAGCGCACGGCGTCAGCACCATACTCATCGACGAGTTCCAGAGGGTCGATCACATTGCCCTTGGACTTGGACATTTTCTGCCCCTTCTCATCGCGCACCAGCGCGTGGATATAGACATCCTTGAAGGGCACATCGTCCATGAAGTGCAGGCCCTGCATCATCATCCGGGCCACCCAGAAGAAGATGATGTCAAACGCCGTGATCAGGACGGTATTGGGGTAGAAACGCTCAAGCTCCGGTGTCTTGTCAGGCCAGCCAAGTGTGGAAAACGGCCACAAGGCCGAAGAGAACCAGGTGTCGAGAACATCCGGGTCGCGCCGCAAAGCCTTGCCGCCCGCTTGCTCGATCGCTTCCGCTTCGGTTTCAGCGACATAGACACCGCCCTGCTCGTCATACCAGGCCGGGATCTGGTGACCCCACCAGAGCTGGCGGGAGACACACCAGGGCTGGATATTGCGCATCCATTCAAAATAGGTCTTTTCCCAGTTTTTCGGATGGAAGGTCGTGCGACCATCTTCGACAGCGGCAATGGCGTCCTTGGCCAGCTCGCCGGCATTGGCGAACCATTGGTCCGTCAGCATGGGTTCGATGACGACATTGGACCGGTCACCGAAGGGCTGCTGGATCTTCTTCTTCTCGACGAAGGGGATGGGCTGCGGTGGTTCTTCATCACCCTCCTTCGCCTCCGGCGTGATCATCACGGCCAGACCTTCGGCGGAGATATCGGCGATGATCTTCTCGCGCGCCGCAAACCGGTCGAGGCCTCGATAATCCTCCGGAACGAGATTGATCGCATCGACTTCGGCTTCGGACGGCAGGTCAGCGCCCGTGGCCAGGGCCTGGGCTTTCTCGGCGCATTCCGCATAGGCCGGGCCATCGGCGCGCATGGCGGCGCGCGTATCCATCAGGCGATAGAGCGGAATCTTATTGCGCTTGGCGACTTCATAATCATTGAAGTCATGGGCGCCGGTGATTTTCACCGCACCAGACCCAAATTCCGGATCGGGATACTCATCCGTGATGATCGGGATGAGACGGCGATGTTCTTTCGGGCCGACCGGGATTTCGCACAGCTCACCGACGATCGGCGCATAACGCTCATCATCAGGGTGCACCGCTACGGCGCCATCACCCAGCATGGTTTCCGGACGGGTGGTGGCGATGGAAATATAGTCGCGCTCTTCGGTCAGCGTGACATTGCCGTCCTCATCCTTCTCGACATAGGTATAGGTCTTGCCGCCAGCGAGCGGGTATTTGAAATGCCACATGAAACCGTCGACTTCGAGATTCTCGACCTCGAGGTCGGAAATGGCGGTTTCGAATTTCGGATCCCAATTCACCAGGCGCTTGCCGCGATACATCAGCCCTTGTTTGTAGAGCTCGACAAAGACCTTGGAGACCGCATCGCGCATCTGGTCATTCTCGGCGTCTTTATCCCCCATGGTGAAGCGCTCACGGGACCAGTCACAGGATGCGCCGAGGCGGCGCAGCTGGGTCATGATCTGACCGCCACTTTCCTCTTTCCACTCCCAGACACGATTGAGGAAAGCTTCGCGGCCCATATCGCGGCGCGAGGGCTCCTGGCGCT
Source organism: Alphaproteobacteria bacterium (assembly GCA_018222865.1). Classification (GTDB taxonomy): domain Bacteria; phylum Pseudomonadota; class Alphaproteobacteria; order Caulobacterales; family Maricaulaceae; genus Maricaulis. The sequence goes on along the minus strand of JAAEZM010000006.1, from coordinate 57,283 downwards.
CCGCCAGCTGGCGCTCAACGACCATCTGCGTGGCGATTCCCGCATGGTCGGTGCCGGGCTGCCAGAGCACGCTGTCCCCGAGCATGCGCTTATAACGGGACAGTACATCCTGCAGCGTATTGTTGAGCGCGTGGCCAATATGCAGGCGCCCCGTCACATTGGGCGGCGGGATGACAATACAGAACGGCTTGGCGTTCGGATCATCCTTTGGCTGGAAGGCTCCGGATTCTTCCCACGCCTTGTAAAGGCGGGTTTCGGCTTCGGCAGGATTGAATGTTTTTTCCATCATGATGCGCGCATAAGTAAAGGGCACCGACGTCTCCGTCGATGCCCTTTGTGAATTCTCAGTCGGACGAAACGGATCAGCGACGACGACGGGAAACCCGGTCGATTTCAGCTTGTACTTTTTCGTCTACGATGGCCGGGAGGTTGGCGTCGAGCCATTCCTTCAGCATGGGGCGAAGCAAAGCGCGAACAACGCCTTCCAGCGTGCGGCCCTCTTCTTCAGAAATACGGATAGTGTCCGCCAGCGTGTGGAAAGATCCCATAGCTGCAGTGGCTGCACTATCGGACATGATGCCGTCCGCGACCTGGTCTTCCAGATCGCCGAAATCTGCCATAGGAGCCGGCTCCGGCTCTGCCATGGCAACGGGCTCTTCTTCCTCTTCGCGGTCGATGATCATCAGATCATCATCCATGCTCATCGGTTCCGTGCCGGTATCGGCTTCCTCGACCATGTCGGTGAGTTCGAGCACATCATCACTCGCCTCTGCCGGTGCCGGTTCTTCAGCCGGCGCCTCATCGAACATGGAATCGATATCGTCTTGACTATTTGACTCTTCGGCCGCCGGTTCGGCTTCGGCCGCAGGGGCCTCATCCTCATCCTCATTGATGATCCGACGGATCGAGGAGAGGATTTCTTCCATCGACGGTTCGTTTTCAGCAGCTTCTGCCATGGGTGCGGATCCTTTGTCCGTCAATTCTCGCCTGTGGCGAATAAACCGGGGTGAAGACGTGATGTCCACCCCTGCGATTCGCCTTAGAGGTTAATTCCAGGGCGTTAAGTCAAGGTTAGTAAAGCGCCGAGAGCCGTTATCCACAGTTTGTGGCTCGTACAGTTCAACCTGCAAGCCCAATTGCTGCGCCGACAAAATGCCCATGGCCTGCATCAAACGATAGGCCGCAACATAGTTATCGCGTTCCGCAGTCACGAGGGACAGGCGGGCATTGAGCAATTCCTGCTCGGCATTGAGCACGTCCAGCGTGGTGCGCAATCCGACAAAGGCTTCCTGCTGGACACCATCAAGCGCGATTTCATTGGCCAGGACCGACTGGCGGCTTGATTCGATCACCGCCAGAGAAGTGACGTAATTGCTCCAGGTGTTGGTGACACCTTCGGTGACCTGACGGCGCGCCAGATTGACCTGGTGACGCGCCTGATCTTCTGACGCCAAGGCCGCACGCACCCGCGAACGATTGAGCCCGCCGGTGAAGAGCGGCACGGAAACCCGACCGACAATGGAGGTCGTGTCGCGTTCATCACCGCTGAAGTTACTGTCACGCGCTGCAGACGCCGAAGCGGTCAGCGACACTTCCGGACGCAAAGACCCCCGCGCCACGCTCACGCCATAGCGCGCAGACTCTTCCGCATATTGGGCAGCCAGCAATTGCGGGGAATTATCGAACGCAATACTTGCGGCATCGCCAAGGGTTTCCGGCAAGGCCGGCAATGTCGGCGGGTCTTCCAGCGTTCCTGCCGGCTGGCCTGTCATGCGCTCATAGGCGGCGCGACTGGCGGCAAGCTGCGCCTGGGCAGCGGAAAATTCGGCCTGAGCCCCGGAAAGGCGGGCCTCGGCCTGGGAGACGTCCGTCCGGGTCACCTCACCCACCTCGAAACGGTCGCGGGCGGCCTGCAATTGCTGGCTGAGGACCTCGACATTATTGCGGCGGATATTGACCACCTCACTGTCACGACGAACATCCATGAACGCCGTAACCGTATCGACGAGCACAGTCTGCTCAGTCGCGCGGAGGGTCTCACGGCCTGCCATGATGCCTGCTGTCGCCTGATTGATGGCGCCAGAAGTCCGGCCACCGCGATAAATCGACTGGTTGGCGGTGATGGAATAATTCTTCGGCGTCGAATCCGTTTCGGTCGTGGAGGTCGTTTGCTGATTATTGATGACGAAAGTGCTGGTGCTTTCCGTCTCCTGCCGCGAGATCGACGCATCTGCGGAGATTGTCGGCAAACGCGCCGAACGCGCCTGAACCAGGCCCTCATCCGTCGCGCGCAGATTGGCCCGTTCGGCCTGTAGCGTCGGGTTGGAATTGTAAGCCTGTACCAGCGCTTCTTCGAGCGACTGAGCCTGAGCCTGCCCGCTCATGGCCAGAAGCGAGACGCTGCTAACCAGCGCCATAGCCCATTTCGACATCCGCATGATCCCTTGATCCCTCGTCAATGCACGGGGGTAATTATGTCCCGCGCCGCGCAGTACAATAGCCAGCTCACTGGCTATACGTCCCATTAAAACCCGTACAGGCGATTTACCCTATACGATATGAAGTCCGATATAGGGAGCCAAAACCCAAAAGTGAACAGCGTTCACTTCATTTTTCTTGCACGACTAGTGCTGCCTCATCTCACAGCGCATAAACGCCGTGAAGGTGGCATTCCGTCGCGTATTAGAGCTGGAACGCAGTTTTCGGCTCGAAACCCGGCAACAGGCTGGCATTCGCATCAAAGACAACACGCTCGCCAATCCCGGAAGCGGACTTGGTGAAAATCGTCGCCTTGCCAGCCGGGCCAGAGCGGACAACAACAGCCAGACGGCCACCATCTGCCAATTGATCAAACCAGGCCTGCGGCACCTCCGCGACAGAGCCATTGACGAAGATCACATCAAACGGTCCCTGGTCCGCGACACCGGCGGCGACATCGCCCGGGATCGCAACCGCATTATCTGCGCCACACTCGGACAGGAGGTCGCTGATACGGCCGTTGCCGTCCTCATCATCGTCAAGGGCGACAACGGTCTCGGCGAGTTTGGCAAGGATTGCGGCGGAATAGCCACGCCCCGGGGCGATATCGAGAACCATATCGGTCGCCTTGACATCGGCAGCCTGGATCAATTTGGCCATATCGCGCGGGCTCATCATACGGCGCGCCTCACTGGTCGCGACTTCGCAATCGCCATATGCCGAAGCCAGACGGGAGCGCGGCGTGAAGGCATGGCGCGGGACGGTCTCGAACGCGGCCAATAAACGGCGGTCAGTCACATCGGCGGGGCGGATCTGATTATCCACCATCTGCTTGCGGGCCAGGTCGAAATCGCTCACGGAGATCTCCTTGAAAGTAAGCCTCGTCGGACGGGATTGGCGTTCCTATATCCTGTGCCGCGCCAACCGGGCAAGCGCTTGAAGCCGCAGGATGCGAATTGTCGCTGGCTGCACATGATCATGCCCTCCCCGATTGCAGCGCGGCCATCACTTCGTTATACGTCGCGTCTCGCAAATTCGGGCACCGTGGCGGAGTGGCTACGCAGCGGATTGCAAATCCGTGTACCCCGGTTCGATTCCGGGCGGTGCCTCCACCCTTCGCGCTTTGCGCCTCGGGTGGTGAGCCATCTCACACTTCAAAAATCGATACGTTCGGCCTTATGGTCAAAGAGATGACCGCTATCTGTGACACTCAGCCCATCAAGGACCCGCAATAAATCCTCGGCGGCGGTCTTGGGCGCGCGCACATCCAGGCCTGATTTTGAAAACGGTTCAGACAGGGCGCTGCGCACTGTGCCCGGATGCATGGCGATGCAGATCGCCTCGGGCTTCTTCCGTTTCAGCTCAACCGAACAGGTACGGACCATCTGATTCAGCGCCGCCTTCGACGCCCGGTAGCTGTGCCAGCCGCCAAGCTTATTGTCCGAGATGGAACCGACCCGGGCGGACAAGGTCGCGAATATGGACCGGCCCTGGCGCGGTAAAACTGGCAGGAAATGCTTCATCAACAAGGCTGGACCAATAGTATTGATGGCATAGTCGAGGGCGAGGTGCTCCGCATCCAGCTCGCGCCAGGACCGCTCCGGCATGAAGCCTTGCCCATGCAGATAACCGGTCGCGTCAAAGACCAGACCTATGGATCGGCCATCGGCCTTCACATACGCGGCGGCGGCGGCGATTGAGGCTTCATCGGTCAGATCGAGCATAGGTGAGCTCGAGCGCGACAGGGCGATCACACGGTCCGCCCCGAGCCGGGTCTGCAATGCCGCAGTCAAAGCCGCGCCAATCCCGCCGCTGGCCCCGATAATGACTGCAATCTGACTGTCTTGAAGCATGAAATTCATCCCTGGCAAGTCCGCGCGCTCGCTGCTGACGTAACCCGTTCAGGCGACAAGAAAAGGGATACTGCGCCCCATGGATCTTATTCTCATCCTCGGCGATCAGCTGAGCCCCGGCATGTCCAGTCTCGCAGGCCGCTCGCCGCAGAGCGCGGAAGTGCTTATGGCGGAAGTGCAGGCCGAAGCGCATTACGTGCCACACCACCGCAAGAAGATCGCCTTCACCTTCGCCGCCATGCGCCAGTTTGCGCAAGAGCTGCGCGACGCCGGCTGGACGCTGACCTACAAGGCCTATGACGCCGCCACGCCCTGCCCGAGCCTGGCCGAGGCCGTCGCACAATGCCTGGAAGATGGACGCTATGACCGCCTGATCGTGACGGAGCCCGGAGAATGGCGGTTGCGCACAGAAATGGAGAGCTGGTCGGACCGCTTCGACCTGCCCGTCATGCTCGTGGAAGACACGCGGTTTCTCGCCTCTCACGCCGATTTCGAGCACTGGGCGGAGGGCCGCAAGCAATTACGCATGGAGTATTTCTACCGCGAAATGCGAAAGCGGACCGGGCTCTTAATGGATGGCGACAAGCCAGAGGGCGGCAAGTGGAATTATGATGCGGAGAACCGCAAACCCGCCGAAGCCTCTCTGCTTATGCCCAAACGGGCCGGCTTCGAGCCGGATAGGATAACCGCCGAAGTGCTCGATCTGGTCGATAGGGCTTTCCCCGATGCCACCGGGACGCTGCGCCCCTTCACATTGGCCGTGACCCGCGAAGACGCCGAGACAGCGCGCGATCATTTCATCGCGCAGGCCCTGCCCCTCTTTGGAGATTATCAGGACGCCATGCTGACTGGAGAAGCCTTTTTATGGCACTCGCTTCTCTCCACCTATCTCAATGCCGGCCTGCTTGATCCGATGGATCTTTGCCGCCGGGCAGAAGCCGAGTATCGCGCCGGGCGGGCGCCCTTGAATGCGGTCGAAGGATATATCCGCCAAATCATCGGCTGGCGCGAATATGTCCGCGGGATTTATTGGCGCGAAGGGCCCGACTATGTCCGCCGCAATGCGCTCGGCGCCACACGCGCCTTGCCGGAATTCTACTGGACCGGTCTAACGGATATGCGCTGCATGCGCGAGGCGATCGGTCAAACGCTTGAGCATGGATATGCCCATCATATCCACCGCCTCATGGTCACCGGAACCTTCGCCCTGCTGGCCGGCGTCGATCCGTTTGAGCTGCATGAATGGTATCTGGCCGTCTACACTGATGCCTATGAATGGGTAGAAGCGCCCAATGTGATCGGCATGTCGCAATTTGCCGATGGCGGGCTTTTGGGCTCGAAACCCTATGCGGCGAGTGGCGCCTATATCGACCGCATGTCCGATTATTGCGGCGAGTGCCGCTATAATGTGAAAGACAAGACCGATGCGAATAGCTGTCCGTTCAACAGCCTTTACTGGGACTTTCTCGATCGCAATCAGGACAAGCTGCGCGGCAATCCGCGCTTGGGGCCGGTCTACCGCAATTGGGATCGGATGAGCGAAGAGAAGCAGAATGCGTACCGCAGCCGTGCTGCAGACGTTCTGGCGATGCTCTAGCGCGCGCGGCGGCAACGCTCGGAGCAATATTTCACCTCATCCCAGACCTTCGCCCACTTCTTGCGCCACTCGAAGGGCAAGCCGCAATGCGCGCAAGTCTTTGTCATCTTCGGTTTCTTCGATACGTGGCGTCCCATGCTGCCCCCTAGAGCCCGAGCGTCAACTGGCTGTCAGGCGCAGTTTTGCGTGATTTGCGCCGCATCGGCGCGCGCGAACCATGCTTGGCCAGAACGGCTTTGCTGGCCTGTTTGAAGCCGAGCGTCTTGCGTGCTGAGAAGACGCGGTCGCGTGCCTGCTTCGCTGCCAGCTGAACATCAACTACCGGGCGTGGATATCGCCCCTCGAGCGATTGCATCGCCAGGGGCCAGCGCCAAACTTCGTGAATGAAATCATCTGGAACCCCAGACAGCTCCGGCAACCAATGACGGATGAAACTGCCATCGGGGTCCTGATCATGTCCCTGCTTTACCGGGTTATAGATGCGGATAGCGTTCACACCGGTCGTGCCGGACTGCATCTGGATCTGCGACCAGTGAATACCCGGCTCATAATCGGTGAATAATCGAGCCAAAATTTGTCCGCTCGCCTGCCAGGGTTGCCAGAGATGATAGCTGGCAAAGGATGTGAGCATGGCCCGCATGCGAAAATTCATCCAGCCGGTTGCGATCAGACAGCGCATACACGCGTCAATGAAAGGTATTCCTGTTTCGCCCCGGCTCCATGCCTGCAACACGGCCTGATCGGCTTCTTGAGGACGAAGCTCCTCAAGGCCGGGGTGCATATTGCGCCATTCGAGCTCTGGCTCGTCTTCGAGCTTTTGAATGAAGTGATCGCGCCAGTGCAATCGGCTCATGAAGCTCCGCATGGAACCGGACCAGAGCCGGGCGTCAGCGGATTGAGGCAAGGTGCGTTGACGATGCCAGCCGGCCTGAGCCGTTTCACGCATCGAAAGACTTCCCAGCGCCAGATAGGGCGAAATCCGTGAGCAATGCTTCGCGCCCGCCTCCGGCGCGGACATCGCCTTGCGGTAGGGTTCACCACGCTCATGAAGAAAACTCTCCAGCGTCGCCAGTGCAGCCTCGCGGCCGCCTCTTTGGCGCTGCGGACAGGCATCCGGGGGCAGCTTGAAATGATCTGCTTGAGGCCAGTCTGGACCGCGATCAACATCTAAAACGGGGGTAAGGTCCGGAATGCCCCGTATGGGCTGCGACATGGTTTTATCCCACCGCCGCGCCCAGCCATTGCGAGACTTCAACCGGCGCGTCACACCCGCTTGCGGGATCTCCAGCCAGGGTGCGGCCTTGTCGCGGCACATTTGAGCGACACGGAGGTCTCGGGCATAGGTCCAGGCATTGCCGGTCTCTTCGTGCGAGACGAGCCGCGCGCCCTTGAAACGATCAAGAAGCGTACCGATCACAGTCTCGGCCACGCCGACCCGAAACACCAGGGACGCGCCACGTGCTGCAAGCGATCCAGCCAAAGCCTCAACGCTCTCGCGCAGGAATTCGAAATGCCGTCCGGACACATCGCGCAGCGCCCAGTAGTCGGGCTCGAGGATATAGAGCGGCAAGACGGGCCCGGCTTCGGCGGCTTCGCACAGGGCGACATGATCCTCCAGGCGGAGGTCGCGCTTGAACCAGACAATCTGAATGGGCTGCTCTCGATCAGGCATGACAGCCCAGATAGACTTCCCCGGCGCTCCGGCTAGGCCTCTTTGCCCGGACGCGGCTGTTTTCCGGTTGCCACCCCGGCCCTGTCGAGCTCTTCATCGAGCTTTCCGGTGAGGAAGCAGAAATACATCTTATAGTCCGCGATCAAGGACCAGAGCGGATAGGTGAATGTGGCCGGCTTGTTCCGCTCCACGAAGGCATGGCTCACCCAGGCAAAGAAATATCCTGCGAGCGGGACAGCCAGTAACAGCCACCCGTTTTGCGTGATGATCGCACCGATCAGGACGGCGATGGCGAGTTTGGATCCGACATAGTGCCAGACCCGTGTCATCGGTTGCGCATGCTCGCGCAGGTAAAAAGGCCAGAAGGCCGAAAAGCTTTGGTATTCGCGCATCTCTCTCCCCTGGGCCGCCCGACTGATTCGGCTGATTCGCGCCCCTGATTCGTAAAACAGGCCTGATCCGAGACCTTGTTCCCATCCCTCACAAGGTCAAGACATATACAAGAACAGATCCCGCATTGTCGTGATTCCATTAGGATTTCGGCAAGGACGATAAACCAAATAGCCAATTCGAGCGATGCCATTAACCCCTCTTTAAGGGTTCAGGGCCGAATTTGTATGCGTCTTCCCGTGAAGACACCCCACCATCCACCCAATGCCTTTTCGGGAGCCATATCGGCTCCCGATTTTTTTTGCAGTCAGATCGGCCTTCGGGTGCACTTAGGTGCTTGCAAGCCAGGGCGGCGCTCTGATATACGCCCGGTCTCGCTTGAGAGAACGGTATTCCCCTGTAGCTCAGTTGGTAGAGCAGGTGACTGTTAATCACCGGGTCGGCGGTTCGAGCCCGTCCGGGGGAGCCATTCTCAGGTAGAGCCTGTCTGGCAGATTACGATGCTAGCGAATTCGGTGCAATTTGGCCGGACAGCCGCGGTCAAAACCTCTGACGATCTCGCCCTCGTTTTCAATTTAATCAAAGCTGATTTCTTCGCCCGTCTGGATGGCATCAATCGCCACGAGACAGGGTCAAGGGCGATCCGGTGGTTAACACTGAAATAACCATATTCCCGGCGATTTCAGACACCTGCGACCTGTTTCGCAACAATTCGTCACAAAAAAGCCGGCTCGTGGCGAAATCCGGCAATGCGCGCGTTTCATATCAGCCCCACCAAGAGCCGCAGCGAAACCTCGCCGCGGGGGACAGATGGAGTTGAACATGTTGAAAATGAATTTTGGTGTCATGGCCGTCAGCGCAGCCGTCGCAGCCCTTACCCTGACAACGCTCGCCGATGCTCAACCGCGTCGCGGTGCAGCACGCGGTGAAAACGGTTTCGCCGCCGCCGCCCAAGGCCAGAATGGCGGACGTTATGCGCGCGGAGGTGGCTGCCTGGGAGGCCAGAATGGCCAGAATTGCGGACGTGGTGGTGCCGTCATGGCACCTAATGGCGCCGCAGGAGCCCGGGGCGCCGGATGCGCCGAGGATGGTGCGGGTGGCGTGGACTGTGCCCGCGGAGCCGGATTTATCGGTGCCGAGGAACAGGTCGGTGCGCGCGCTGCGCTGCTGCAGATCCAAGGGGACGGCTCCGGAGAGCGCGAGTTCGGAAGCTATTACGAAGGTGAGGCCGGCCATGGCGGCCGCGCTGCAAATCTAAACTTTGATGGGCAAGGCAATGGCGCGCGCCAGGCCCAGCTCAATGCAGAAGGTCGCAATGGAAATTTCCTCAATAGCGAAGGAAATGCCGAGTGGTCTGAAGAGAACGGCATGATGGCTCGCCGCAATAACCAGCTCGCCTATCAAGGCGAGAATGGCGGGGTCCAGAGCCAAGGCGATTTCGGCTATTCACGAGATGATGGCCTGTCCGCCGATCGTGGCACCGAATACAGCGACCAGAACGGCAACAGCCTGAATGTTGATGCCTCCTATGATCAGGATAATGGCTATCAGCGCGATGCCGTCTGCTATGATGTCGATGGAAACCAGATTACCTGCCCGGGCGGCTAGTACGGATACGCGAGGCCATGGCGCGGCGGCTTTTATTCGGCCGCTGCGCCTTCGCTGACCTCGGCCCCTCCCGCCTCGCTCTGACGGGCCCACATCTGGGCGTAGAGGCCGTCCTTGGCGAGAAGCGCCTCATGCGTGCCCTCTTCCGCGATACGCCCTGCCTCCATCACGATGATCTTGTCGGCCTCTGCGATCGTGGAGAGGCGGTGCGCCACCGCAATCGTCGTGCGCCCTCGCGCCGCTTCAGCCAGAGCGGCCTGGACCTGTTTCTCGGTCTGGCTGTCGAGGGCAGACGTCGCTTCATCCAGGATCAGGACTTCCGGATCTTTCAGGATCGCACGGGCCACACCAACGCGCTGCTTTTCGCCGCCGGAAAGCTTCAAGCCGCGTTCGCCAACCTTGGTGTCGAGACCTTCGGGCAGCGCACGCGTGAAATCGCCCAGCTGGGCCCGCTCGATCGCATCCCAGACCGCCTCTTCTGACGCGTCCGGTCGTCCATAAATCACATTGGCGCGCAGCGTATCATTGAACAGCACCACATCCTGGGGCACGAGCCCCAGGGCCGAGCGCAGGCTTGTCTGGGTCACACTGTTCAGCGGCTGGCCATCCAACAGCACCTGGCCGCTCTCGGGGTCATAAAAGCGAAAGAGCAACTTCAAAACGGTCGACTTGCCTGCCCCGGAGGGGCCGCATAGTCCAACAAAGCTGCCCGGCTCGATATCAAGGCTTACCCCCTCGACAGAGCGCGAACGGCCATCATGTGTGAAGCTGACCTGGTCAAAACGTACAGCACCGCCCTTGAGCTCGAGCGCGGGGGCGTCGGGCCGGTCGGCGACATCAGGTGCGATATTGAGCGTGTCGAACAGGCGCTCCATATCGACGGCGCCCTGTTTGATCTCTCGATAGGCCCATCCCAGAATATTGAGCGGCTGATAGATATTCATCAGGATCAAGGTGACGGCGGCCACATCGCCGGGCTGAAGCACACCCGTCCAGGCTTTCCAGCCGGCCACGAGAGCCATCGCCAAAAGCCCGGCATTCATGATGAAGGCCTGAGCGCCATTGAGCAGAGCCAGGGAAGACTGGGAACTCACCGCAGCGCCGGCATAGCGTTGCAGGGCATCATCGTAGAGATTCGTCTCGCGCTCTTCCGCGGCGAAAGCCTTGACCGTCTCGAAATTGATCAGCGTATCGACCGCGCGTGCATTGGCCTCATTATCCGCATCATTCATGCGGCGACGGATCTTCACCCGCCATTCCGTTACCGACCAGGTCAGCGCCATATAGGTGATCACAGTGATCACAGCGATCACCGCGAACTCCCAGCCATAATTGAGGCTGAGCACACCGGCAGCGAGCACCAGCTCAAACAGGGTCGGCGCGATATTGAACACCAGGAAGCGCATGAGGAAATCCACGGCGCGCGCGCCGCGATCGATAATCCTGTTGAGCGCCCCGGTGCGCTTGGTCTGGTGATAGGCCAGCGAGAGACGCTGGACATGACCGAATGCTCGAACCTGGGTGAGACGCTGCGCGTCCTGACTGACGGGAGCGAATATCGCATCGCGCAATTGCGGCGCCCCGACGGAAAGGAAGCGCGCGCCCGCATAGGCCAGGAAAGCAAAGACGAAGAGCGTCGCCGCATTGGCGACAGTTTCACCCGCCTCGCGCGCGGAAACGATATTAATGCCCTCACCAAAGAAGACCGGAGCGCTGACGGCGAAGAGTTTGGAGATAATCGTCAGGCCAAGTGCGATTCCCATGCGGAACCGCCAGCGCTTCATATCTTCCGACCCCAGGAGCGCAAACAGGCGCGCCATAGCCGTACCCAGCGAGCCTTGCGGCGCGCTATTGGCGTCTTCTTCACTATCGGGCTTGGACGGTCTCATCGCGCCCAGACATAGGGTCTCGGCCCGCAAACTTCCAGTCTGCGACCTGTGTGCAAATGGAAAGCGAGATTAGCCGCCTTGCGGTTCGTCAGTCTCAGGCGCTGTAAGAACCTGACCGGGATAAATGAGATCCGGATCACGAATCTGTTCGCGATTGGCTTCATAGATCACCGTGTACTGAATTCCCTCGCCATACAGACGACGTGCAAGACGCCAGAGCGAATTGCCAGGCTGAACGATGACACTGTCCGGACCAAGCTGAATGTCCTCGGCCGCAACCCGCTCGAATGGCAGGGCGATCACCGCGGTCACGCGATCACTCGCATCGACCTGGTCGAGCTGCAGGTCATAAATGCCCGGTGCCAACAGGGCTCCGGCCTGCAAATCCCAGCGACCATCCGTGCCAACAGTGGCTTCGCCAACGAGAGCGCCATTGGCATAGATGCGAACGCGCGATCCGGTTTCCGCACGTCCGGAGAACAGGACTGCGCCTGTCTCATCATAATCGATCGTTTCCAGCACCAGGGCACCCATCTCACTGTCCGCACAGGACGGACACTGCCAAACGCGACTGGCCTCGCCAGGACGTCCGACAACGACGAGCGGTGTGGGTCCCGGGACTTCCGGAATGGAAACGACGACGACTTGCTCAGAGCGCAGCTCGCGCCCTTGCGGCGTGCGCATCAACAAACCCAGCTGGATCGCGCCGGGCGGCAGCGGATCGGTGAGGATAATCACCCACTCCCCGCGCTCATTGACCGGCATTTCATCGGTCTCAACGCCATCATGCTCGAAACGGATCGGCACATCATCGGCGAGGACCTGGATGATAGCCCCCGGCTCGCCGCGGCCAGCCATGACAGCAGAGCCGCGCGGATCAACACGCACAATGTCAAAAACGGGCGGGGCGATGAGGATGGCTGTGTCATCACCGGACACACCATCAGCGGACCCGGCGACGTCAACAGCGTCCGCCGGAGCAGGAGGATCGACAGGTTCCGGCGCTGGCCGGAACACGATAAAGGCTAGCGCCGCTGCAATAGCGAGCACTGCCAAGACTGCAGCGATGAGAAACGACCGCGTGGCGGTCATGCTGGGCCTCCAATGTCTTCAACCGTGCGGGTGAACTGCATTCAGATCGGATGAGCTGCAATGCAATCCTCGCGCCGACGGTCTACGGCGAATACCATCCCATCCCAAGAATGCAAACTAGAGGCGTGCTTCAATGGCGAAAGTAAGGTCGATCGGTGTCTTTTGCGGTTCACGACTGGGTGAGCGCACCAGCTATGAACTTGCAGCGGAAGCTGTTGGCGCTGCCATTGCCAAATCCGGCACGCGCCTTGTCTATGGGGGTGGAGATGTAGGCCTGATGGGCGTTTCCGCCTCGACGGCCGCTGCACATCGCGGGGATGTGCTGGGCATTATTCCCGGTTTCCTGATCGCGCGTGAGGGGCATTTGGACGGTGTCGAGGTCCGGATTGTCGAAACCATGTCAGAACGGAAAAAGCAGCTGATCGCCGAATCAGACGCTTATCTGATCATGCCCGGCGGCACTGGAACGCTGGAAGAAGTCTTCGATGTCGTCTCCCGCCAGCAACTCGGCCTGCACGACAAACCGATTGTCTTCCTTGATATTGACGGTTTCTGGCGCCCGCTCGTCGATCTCATTGCGCACACGGTGAGCGAAGGCTTCTCACCACAATCCATCGCGGACCACCTGGTGCTTGAATCCGATCCGGACAAGGCGATTGCCCGGCTGCTGGAGGCGATGGCGGACTAATCCGCCTCACCTTTGGGATCAAACACATCTTCAATGCGCAGTTCGAACGCCTCAGCCAGGGCGAAGGCCAGGCTCAAGGACGGGTCGTGCTTGGAGGTCTCGACCGCATTGATCGCCTGACGCGACACGCCAACCTGCTCGCCAAGTTCTGCCTGTGACCACCGCCGCTCCGCCCTTAATACTCTCAGCCGGTTCTTCATTTCAGCGACCGGTAAAGCAGGATGCTGGAAACCCCGTAGAGCAAGATCATCATGGGAAGGATCATCAGCGTCGGCACGCTGGGCAGCTCGATTGCGAGCTCGGCGAAACCGTAGGCGAAAGTCCCAAACCCGGTCAGGCCCGCCCCCCAGATGATGGCTTCGGACTGTACACGCTGGTGAAATTCATCGGTGGAACGAAATTCAACGATAAAGGCCCGCAGCGCGTAGAGGATCGGCAATACCGGGGAAAGCGCGATCGCGACGGCGATAAGCGGTTCGAACTCGTTTCGGTCCAATGCACTCATCGCCGCAATACAGACCGCGGAATAAACCATCATCGCTCCGCCGAAATGGCGCGTATAGCGTTTGGAGTTAAAGGCCATAGACACGTCTCCCTGACTTGATGTCATGCAAGCCTTACATCCAAGGACAGATGTGTCAAGAACTCCTGACAAAATATCGTGCTTACCAGACAAAAGCCCGACCACTTCCCAGTGGCCGGGCTTGTTTTGATCAGCAAATCAATGGCCTGGACTAGGCCGCGCCGCGCTGGAGCCGGGCGAGGACCTCTTCGCGGCCGATCAGCGGCAGGAGCACCGCCATTTCCGGACCGCGCGGTTGGCCGGTCAGCGCATGTCGAAGCGGCATGAACAGCCCTTTGCCCTTGCGCCCGGTCGAGGATTTGAGCGCATTCGTCCACTCCCCCCAGCTGGCCTCGGTCAGTTCGCCCTCCGGCAACGCCTCAGCCGCCGCAGTGATGAAGTCGGCATCATCGGCCTCAATAACAGGTGTGACCGGTCCGTTGACCAGGGCCGCCCAATCCTTGGCATCGCGAAGCCGCTCCAGATTCGGCCGCACCGCCGCCCAGAACGCCTCACCAGCCGCAGCATCCATTTCGCCAAGACGCGCCTCTACAGTGGCGTATTCGGTTTCATGGAGGATTTTGGCGTTCAAACGTGCCAACTCTTCCTCATCAAAACGCGCCGGAGAGCGGGTCAGCTTGCTCAGGGCGAAGCCTTCCATCAGCGCCTCCAGCGCGTGGAAGGGCTCAACAGGATCGGAAGTCCCGATGCGACCCAGCAGGGAATTCACAGCCATCGCCTCATACCCTTCGCTCTCACGCAGATCCTGCATGGACAGCGAACCGAGACGTTTGGACAGCTTGCCGCCATCCGCGCCGACGAGCAGCGCCTGGTGGCCAAAGACTGGCGCCTTGCCGCCCAGCGCCTCGAAGATCTCGATCTGGGCGCCGGAATTTGTCGTATGGTCTTCACCGCGGATGATGTGCGTGATCTCCGCATCGATATCATCGCAAACCGACGGCAAGGTATAGAGATAGGACCCATCCTCACGAATGAGGATCGGATCGGACAGGGATGAGGTCTCAATGGAGACCGGACCGCGGACCATATCCTCCCACTGCACCGGATTACCGGAGAGTTTGAAGCGCCAGTGCGGCTTGCGACCTTCGGCTTCCAGCTTCGCCTTGTCTTCATCGGTCAGCTCGAGTGCGGCACGGTCATAGACCGGCGGTCGGCCATTGGCCATTTGCAGGCGGCGCTTGCGCTCCAGCTCATCGCCGGTCTCATAGCAGGCATAGAGCAGGCCCTTCGCCTTGAGCTCTTCGGCGGCGGCCGCATAGCGCTCGAACCGGTCGGACTGTTTGAAGGTTTCGTCCCATTTCAGCCCCAGCCAGGTCAGATCGGTACGGATACCGTCCTCATATTCCTGGGTCGACCGCTCCACATCCGTATCATCGATGCGCAGCACAAATATGCCGCCGGCCTGTCGCGCGAAGAGATAGTTGAACAGCGCGGTACGGACATTGCCGACATGGAGTTTACCGGTCGGGCTGGGAGCAAAACGGACTTTGGTCATGGAATTAGCCTGCGGAAAAGAAGAGGCCGTGGCTTACTCCGCGTGGCGCAGAAGGGCAAGCGGCGGGGTTAGTCGGGCCTCCCGGCCATGATCCAATAGGTCAGCCCGCCCATGGCGCCGGAAAGCGCTGCGAGAAGGGTGCGGGCAATCCCCGCTCCGCCTTCAAGGACTGGCAAGCCGAAGATTTGAGCCAATAATCCGCCAAGCAGAGCGCACAGGAGCATGTCGGTTGTGCCGCGGGGAAGCCGGGTCTCGCGGATCAGGAGAATAATCAGCGGCAGGGGCACGATCGTGAGGAAGGCGATAAGGCCGATCAGCCCTGCAGCCTGTGGCAGGCGCGCGATCAATCCTTCGATGAAAAGCCCCGCCTCGCCAACACCGCCGGCCAGGTGAGAAACGCCCAGCGCCCAGTAAACCGTCATCGCTGCGGCGATACAGCCGCCCAGCCAGGCCAGGGCCGAGCGAAGAAGGCCGGCCGCAGGGCCGGCCCGTCTGTCCACGATTGGCATATTGGCTGTCTGGGTGGTCATTTCGGCCTCCCGACCACGAGCCAATAGGTCAGGCCGCCTGCAGCGCCAGCGATTGCGAAGGCGAGCGTGACGCCGGGTGCGCCCTGGCCCAAAGGATTGCTCACCATCTCGATCAGCGCGCCGCCCATCAAGGCCCCCAGAATCACGTCAGCAAAGCCGCGCTGAAAACGCAGAGCTTTTGCGGCGAGAACCAGTAAAGGCCAGGGAAGGATAGTGAAGCCCGCTACGAAAGCCGCGACGAACAGAGCGGCAGAAAAAACCGCCAGGACACCACTCAAGCCTTCCCAGGCGCCCCAGCCATCCTCGTAGACCGCGAACACGACAATGCTCAGAACAAGCACCAGCCCCGCGGCGAGACAGGCGAGAAGCCAGGCCACACATGGTAGGAAGACGCGAACCCCCAGCTCGAATCTCGGCTTTGGTGTCAGGGTCAGCGCTTGGGTCACAACCAGCCTCCATTGCGGTAATTTCTGTCATGACAGAAATTACGTTATAGGGATGATTTGACGATGTGGCGGGGTGACGCAGGAGTATCGGTTGCTTGAATAGCCCCTCATCCCGATCTACGTCAGGATGAGAAGCCAAATCGGCACACCAAAGCTCGACTACTGGCTCGCGCGGAAGCGGTTGGTAATCGGATAGCGGCGGTCGCGGCCGAAATTCTTCCGGCCGATCTTCACGCCTGGCGGCGCCTGACGGCGCTTGTATTCCGCGCGATAGAGCAGGTTTTCAATCCGGCGGATCACGTCCGGATCATGGCCGGCAGCGATCAGCTCCTCCGCACCCTGCTCATCCTCGATCAAGCCATAGAGAATGGCGTCGAGCACGGCATAGTCGGGCAAGCTGTCCTGGTCTTTCTGGTCTTCGCGCAGCTCCGCACTGGGGGGCTTGGTGATGATACGTTCGGGGATCACCTCGCCCACAGGCCCCTGCCCCACCGGGCTGGATTGTTCATTGCGCCAGCGGCAAAGCTCAAAGACTTCAGTCTTGTAGATATCTTTCAGCGCGTTATAGCCGCCATTCATATCGCCATAGAGGGTGGCATAACCCACCGCCATTTCCGACTTATTGCCAGTCGACAAGACCATGGGACCGAACTTGTTGGACAGGGCCATGAGGACGACACCGCGCGAGCGCGACTGGATGTTTTCCTCAGCCTCATTCGCCGCCATGTCCTTGAAGGAAGGCGCGAGAATGGCGTTGAAACTTTCAATCGTCGGCTCGACATCAATGATGTCATAGCGCACGCCCAGACGGTCCGCGCAGTCCTTGGCGTCTTCAAGGGAATGGTCAGAGGTGTATTTGGACGGCATCATGACCGCCCAGACCTTGTCGGGCCCCAGCGCATCCGCCGCGATCGCTGCGCTGATCGCACTATCGACACCACCGGACATGCCCAAGACCACGCCCGGGAAACGGTTCTTGCGGACATAATCGCCCAGCGCCCGGCACATGGCCTTCCAGTCCGCTTCCAGACCGGTCACAACCGGCGCTTTTTGGGCACCGGCGGCGGTCCAGCCCGCATCAGTTCGGACCCAATCAAACGTATCGAGGCACTCTTCAAAGGCGGGCAGGCGCTGGACCTCTTCACCCGCACTGTCGAGGATGAAGCTTGCCCCATCGAATACCAATTCGTCCTGACCACCGATCTGGTTGATGAAGATAAGCCCTTTGGGGCCATGCCAGCTGTCAAACCAGGGGGCAAAGGCTTCGCGGCGTTCGGTTTCAATGGAGCGGCGCCAGGGTGAACCATTGAGCGAAATGAAGAATTCCGCGCCCTGCGCGATCAAGGCCTCCGGTACATTGCGGAGCCAGATATCTTCGCAGATTGGCAGGCCAATCTTGAGGCCGCGCCAGCGCACAATCTCTGGCAATGGCCCTGGCGCAAAAACCCGCTTCTCGTCAAAGACGGCATAATTGGGCAGCTCGTATTTAAACCGCAGAGCCACAAGATGCCCCTCATCCAGAAGAGCAACCGCGTTATGCAGATGATGCCCCTGTGCCCAGGGCAAGCCGATCAGGATGGCCGGGCCGGTCTTGGTCTCAGCCTGCAAGGCTTCAAGCGCTTCGCAGCAGGCGGCAATGGCGGCCGGTTTCAGAACGAGGTCTTCCGGCGGATAGCCCAGAAGAAACATTTCAGGAAACAGGATGAGGTCAGCACCACGCGCGCGCGCTTCGCTATGCGCGGCCCGAGCCTTGGCGAGATTGCCCGTCACATCGCCGACGACGGGATTGAGCTGGGCAGAAACAATCTTGAGACGGTCGGTCATAACCCGCGACTTAGACCCGCGCCCGTCTTGGTGCAAGAGCCCAGCGGGCCCTAGCTGCCATAGACGCGCTCGCCATCGACGGCGCGAGCCGCATCCAGTGCCCGCAGCCCCGCAATGCCCGGCACCGCGACCGGCGCGCCCTCAATGACGGAATCCAGGAAGGCTTTCACATTGGCGCCGAGCGAATCTTTGGCGCTTTCGCTTTCTGCGAAATCCGGGTTGAGGTCATAAGGCGTGGCGTTCTCGAAAGTCTTGGCGATAAAGTCGATCTCCAGCGCGCCTGCCTCGTATTCAACGCGCATCTTACGATCGCGTTCATGATGCACGCGGCTGGATTCAAGCTCAGCGACACAGCCATTTTCAAACGTGATGACGGCCTTGGCGATATCGGGAGAGCCAAAACGTCCCGCATCGGTCTCGCCTTCAATAGAGGTCACCGGCGCCCCGGCCAGTGCAATGGCGAGATCAAGGTCATGAACCATCAGATCCAATGTCACCGAGACATCGAGATTACGGTCGGATGCAGGCCCCATGCGGCGCGCGAAAATGCGCTTGGGAACTTCAGGAACCTGCAAAAGCCCCATGGCCTGGAAGACGAAGCGCTCCTGGTGACCCACTTGCAGAACGCAGCCATGGGATGATGCGAGCGCCACAAGTTCACGCGCTTCCTCAACGGTAGAGGCGATCGGCTTTTCAACAAGGACATGCTTGCCAGAGGCAAGCGCGGCCGCTGCTGCAGCAAAGTGGTGAATGGCCGGGCAGGCAACGGTGACAACGTCGACCTCGGCAAGAAGCTCGGCAAGGGTCCCAAATGCCTTGCCGCCATGCTTCTCCACAAGGGCCTGCGCCTTTTCAGCGCTCGGGTCGAACACGCCGATGAAATCGGTCCGCGCATCGCTGACATACTTCGATGAATGGAAACCACCGAAAACACCGGCGCCAACAACGCCGGCTCGCAACTGCGTGGACTCATTCGACATGGCATTATCCCCAAAGGCTTTTCGCTGGGCTCAATACCGGGGCTGCCGCCGCAATCAAGGTAAAGATGCATCACCTCTTGTTTCCGGGCATTGCGCGGAGCGCCAAGCTTGCAGGCGCAGCACGGCGCTCTAATGTGAGCAGTAAGAGGGCGGGTCCCCGCCTCTGTCAGCAATTAATGATACGGGCAGCTTCAGACTGCTCAGCAATAAACGGTCGAGGAAAACGTCATATGAAAGCGCGTGAAATCCATCTGAATGAATATCTCACCGGCGCACCCAAGCCGGAGAATTACAGCCTGGTCGAGACCGAGCTCGCTGCTCCCGGTGACGGCGAAGTGCTGGTGAAAAACCTCTACATCTCCGTCGACCCCTATATGCGCGGTCGGATGAGCGGCATCAAAACCTATATCGACCCCTTCAAACTCGGCGCAGCCATGGAAGGCGGCGCTGTCGGCGAAGTGGTGGAAAGCAAGTTTGATGGGCTGAAACCCGGCGACCATGTGATGTCCATGCTCGGCTGGCGTGATGGCTATACGGCGCGCGGCGATGGGCTGATGAAGATCGACACCACCTTCCTGCAACCACAAGCCTATCTGGGCATTGCCGGCCTGACCGGTCTGACCGCCTATGTCGGCATTAAGCGGATTATCGACCTTAAAGAAGGTGAGACGCTGTGGATGTCGGCTGGCGCCGGTGCCGTCGGCTCGGCGGGCATCCAGTTCGCCAAGGCCATGGGCGCGAAGGTGATCGCGACTGCGGGTGGCGCGGACAAGGTGGAGTATTGCAAGTCTATCGGCGCGGATGCGGCGGTTGATTACAAGGCCACCGATGATCTGACCGCGGCGATCCGCGAAGTCGCACCGCAAGGTATTGATGCCTACTTTGAAAATGTCGGCGGAACGCATTTCACCGCGGCGATGGAAAACCTCAAACAATACGGTCGTGTGGCCGCGTGCGGGATGATCCAGCGCTATAATGATACCGCGCAGGCCTCAATCCCTGACAATCTCGTCTATATGGTCGGCAAATCGCTCAAGCTCCAGGGCTTCATCGTCTCCGACCATCTCGATATCCAGCCGGAATTCGTGAAAGACCTCACGGAGTGGATGATGGCTGGCAAGATCAATCCCGCCGAGACCATTGTCGAAGGCCTCGAGAATGCACCAAACGCCTTTGCGGGCCTGTTTAAGGGCGAGAATAAGGGCAAGATGCTGGTCAAGATCTGATGGGACGCGTTTCGCTTGAAAGCCTGAAAACCCGGGGAGATGGATTTCTCCCCGGGCATTTGGGTGTCGAGATTGTCGAGGCTTCGCTCGACTGCATCCACGGACGGCTCGAGGTGAAGTCCCACCTGCTCGCCCCCAACGGCTTCCTCCACGCTGCCAGCGTGATCGGTCTGGTCGATACGTTGTGCGGTTATGGAACCATAGCGAACCTGCCAGACGGGGCCGCTTCCTTCACGACCGTGGAGCTTAAATCAAACTTCCTTGGAACAGCGCGCGCGGGCTATCTCGAGGCGAAGGCCACACCGGTCCATCGCGGCCGCTCCACCCAGGTCTGGGATGCGCGCGCCTACACAGCTGAAAATGACAAAACGGTCGCCCTGTTTCGCTGCACCCAGATGATCCTCTGGCCTAAGACGGGCGAACAGCGGAGCTAAGAGGTCTGCGTCCGGGTCAATCGCCCCAGCAGCCAGCCACCAGCGACCGCCCCAGCCAGGGCGGCGTACAACGAGCTCGCGCCAATGAATGCGGCCAGGGCGTATGCGCCAAAGGCCGCCGTCAAAGCGAGAGGGAGCATGCGAATCGGACGAATCATCCTGCCCTCGGTCCTATGCGTTTCACTCTGAAACATACCGGAAAACGTCGCAAATCAGGGGCCGAAATGGAATTTTACTCGTTTTGCAGAGGAAATAGCAGCTAAATCGGCCCGATTCGCCTGTTATTGCTTGCAAAGCGCGAAAACCTCCGGCCTTCATTGGGTGTGAACCAAGCATGCGGTCAGCGGCTTGGGGCGATGACCGTCCCGACCGACCCGCGAACAACTCCGGGGGGAACCCTATGAACAAGTCTGATCTGGCTAAATCCGTTAGCGACAAAACCGGCCTGTCCCGCGCTCAAGCAGGCGAGGCCGTCGATGCTGCCATCGAAGCCATCATTGGCTCCGTAAAAGAAAATGACAGCGTCCAGCTGGCTGGCTTTGGCACCTTCTACGCGAAGCACCGCGAAGCTCGCGAAGTGCGCAATCCGCGTACCGGCGAAAAAATGATGTCCAAGGCACGTACGCAGGCGGCTTTCCGCCCGGCTGCTGCTCTTAAAGACATCTAAGCCGGAGCCTTAGGGTTCAAAGGAAACCCCGCCCAGAGCGATCTGGGCGGGGTTTTTCTATGCCTGGATTGCGCGTCAGCTTCAGGCGGCGTCGGCAGCAGAATTGTTCTGGCGGACACGCTTGAGCGATTCAGCGATGCGGAAGGACATATCCAGCGCCTGGTCCGCATTGAGCCGTGGGTCGCAATGTGTGTGATAGCGAGACGCCAGATCGGCCTCGGTGACCGTTTTCGCTCCGCCCACGCATTCGGTCACATCCCGGCCCGTCATTTCGAAATGGACACCGCCCGGATAAGCGCCTTCCGCGTAGAGCACATCCATAAAGCCTTCCAGCTCATTGAGGACTTTATCGAACTCGCGCGTTTTATAGCCGCTATCGGTCTTCACGGTATTGCCGTGCATCGGGTCAGACGACCAGACGACCTTCTTGCCTTCAGCCGTCACGGCCCGGGCGAGTGCCGGCAGGGTTTCGCGGACATTATTAGCACCTTGGCGGACGATCAGGACCAGACGGCCCGCTTCATTGCGCGGATTGAGTTCATCAATCAAAGGCAAAAGCACATCCGGGGTCATTGTCGGACCGCATTTGACGCCGATCGGATTGGCGATGCCCTTGGCATACTCAACGTGAGCGCCGTCAAGCTGGCGTGTGCGTTCGCCGATCCAGATCATGTGCGCAGACGTGGCATACCACTGCCCCGTATTGGGATCGCGGCGCGTCAGTGCTTCCTCGAAGGGAAGGTGAAGCGCTTCATGACTGGTGAAGAAGTCTACGCTTTCCAAGGAAGGTGCGCTGTCACGGCCCACGCCGCAGGCCTTCATAAAGGCCAGGGACTCAGAAATCCGAGACGCGGTCTCCGCATATTGCTCTGCAGCCGGACTGTCCTTGACGAAATCCAACGTCCACTGATGGACGTTGTTGAGATCCGCATACCCGCCGGAGGCAAAGGCCCGCAGGAGGTTGAGAGTTGAGGCGGACTGGTCATAGGCCCGGATCAGGCGTTGCGGGTCAGGCTCGCGCGATTCCGGTGTGAACGCCGCATCATTGACGCTGTCACCGCGATAGCTCGGCAAGGTGACACCGTCACGCGTTTCCATATCCGCCGAGCGCGGTTTGGCGAACTGACCGGCAATACGCCCCACCTTCACCACTGGCTTTGTTGCCGCGAACGTTAGAACCACAGCCATCTGGAGCAGGACGCGGAATGTATCGCGAACGCCCTCAGTGGAGAATTCCTTGAAGCTCTCCGCGCAATCACCGCCTTGAAGCAGGAATGCATTACCGGCGGTGACGTCGCCAAGCTGACGGCGCAATCGACGCGCCTCGCCGGCAAACACCAGCGCGGGACGCTGAGAGAGTTCGTGAATCGCAGAATCAAGCGCAGCCGGGTCCTTATAGGTCGGCATCTGCTTGACCGGTTTATCGCGCCAGGATCGGGGGCTCCAGCTCATCTTTTACTCGCGGACGGGCCGCGCCTTCTTACTCCGATGGCACCCACTTGTCGGCCATCGTCACCAATTCCTCTGCGCTGGTGGGATGCACAGCGCATGCCGCATCATATTGGTCCTTTGTGAGACCGGCCTTCACGGCGATTCCGGCGAGCTGGATCATCTCCGGCGCATCGGGACCGACTATATGAACACCCAAAACGCGTTGTGTCTCCCCATCAACGACCAATTTCATCAGCATTCTGCTTCCAAAATCGCTGAGTGAATACTTCATCGGACGGAAAGACGTTTTATAAATATCGACTTCCTTGAAAGATTCCCGTGCTTCTGCCTCCGTCATCCCAACGCTGCCGACTGGCGGCTGGGTGAAAACAGCTGAAGCGATATCGGAATGATCAAACGCGGTCGGGTTGTCGTTATAAACGGTCTGGGCGAAGGCAGCGCCTTCACGGATCGCAACCGGGGTCAGGTTCACTCGATTGGTGACATCGCCGACAGCGTAGATGTGGTCTGCTGTGGTTTTGGAATAGGCATCAACCTTGATGGCGCCCTTTTCATCAACCTCAACGCCAGCCGTTTCCAGGCCAAGCCCGACTGTGTGTGGATTACGGCCGATTGCGTACATGACGCATTCCGCTTCCAGCACTTCACCATTCTTGAGATGGACGCGCTTCACGCCATCCCCGATGTCCTCGATCTTGGTGAAGATCGTATTCGTGATGATCCGCACGCCGGAGGCTTCGATTTCATTGTGGACGTGATCGCGGACGTCTTCATCGAAGCCGCGCAGAACCTTGTCGCCACGATAGACCTGCACGACATCCGAGCCCATGCCCTTGAAGATCTGCGCAAACTCGCAGGCGATATAGCCTCCGCCCGCGACGACGACCCGCTTGGGCAGTTCGGGCAGGTAGAAGGCTTCGTTCGAGGTAATGCCGAGCCGGTGACCGACCATGCCTTCATGCGCAAACGGGGTACCGCCTGTCGCGATCAGGATTTTCTTGGCCGTGACCGTGCGGTCTTCATTGACCAGACGGATCGTATTCGGCCCTTCGATCACAGCACGGTCAGAGATCATCTCGACACCGGAATTCTTGAGCAAGCGCTGATAAATGCCCTCTAACCGGTCAATCTCGGCATCTTTCGCCGCGATCAGCTTCTCCCAGCTGAATTCGCTTTCGCCCACGCTCCAGCCAAAGCTCTCGGCCAGTTTGAACGTCTTCTCGAACTCGCTCGCATAGACAAAGAGCTTCTTCGGGACGCATCCACGAATGACGCAGGTCCCGCCATAGCGATGCTCCTCGGCGATGGCGATCTTGCCGGCACCGTGCTTCGCCGCCATGCGTGATGCGCGAACGCCGCCGGATCCGGCACCAATAACGAAAAGGTCATAGTCGAACTGGGTCATTCTCGATCCTTACCGCGCCGCGTATCAATCGCACGTCGCATTTGTCTAATGGTCAGCCTCGCAGAACGAAGGGCTGGTGATCATTTCTCGATCGTTTCAAGATAGGCCCCGATACGCGGGAAAGCGCGTTGCCCCACTTCAACGCCAAGCTGTTCACCGCGCGCCGTTGCTGCCGCAGAAATCGCCGGGAGGCGTTCCAGCATGGAGCGCCCCGCAGGTGTGTTGTAAAAATCAATCGCCGCCTGCAATTCAGCCGTGGTGAACTCCTCGGCATAGAGGTCCACGATCAAGGCATCGAACTCAGGCATGGCCGCCTCAAACTCCTCAGCAATGATCGCCGTAACATCATCCACCTGGGCTTCCGTCAGCTCCGGCGCGGAAAGGCGAATCTGGTCTTCGAAGACCGGCACCATCAGTCCGATGATTTGCGTCATCGCGCCGCTGGCACCCGTCATTTCCGCCAGTATTGCTGACAGCGCCCGCCGCTGCTCATAATCCCCCTCTTGCGCGAAAACCGGGCTCGCGGCGAAAGACAGGGCCGCAACAGCAGCGATGATTACGTGTTTCATGAATTCCCCTATCAGAGTTCCATAACGCGTGCGCCATCGTCCTCACCGACAATGACAACGCGCGCAATATCAATGAAAAGTCCGTGCTCGACGACGCCAGGAATGGCGTTCAGGCGGAGCGCTGCCTCCGCCGGGTCGGGGATAGCGCCACAATGACAGTCGAGAATGAAGTTATGGCCGTCCGTGATGAATGGATCCAGTCCGTCACCTTTGCGGCGCAGCTGCACATCCGGGCGCGTTGATCCCGCCTTGCACAGCGCATCATAGATCTGCTTGGCGCTGATAGAGAAGCCAAACGGATCGACCTCAACAGGGAGCGGGAAGGCTCCGAGCGTTGAGACCAGCTTGCTCTCATCAACGATAACGACCATCAGATCCGAGGCCTTGGCGATAATCTTCTCGCGCAAATGCCGGCCGCCGCCGCCCTTGATCAGCTGAAAACGCCCATCCACCTCATCAGCGCCATCGATGGTCACAGCGATATGGTCAACATGATCCACTTCAACGAGCGGCACGCCGACATCGCGGGCCAGATCGGCTGTCTGCTCCGATGTCGGCACACCCTTGATCGCCATACCCTCCTTGACCCGTTCGGCCAGAAGTCGCACGAAAATCTCAGCGGTCGAGCCTGAGCCCAGTCCGACCGTCATCCCGCTCTCGATATAGTCGAGGGCAGCGGCGGCGGCGTGGGTCTTTTGGCGCTCGCTCATTGGTCAATGCCTCCGAGGATCACCCATTTCAGCTCGGTGAATTCCTCGACACCCCATTTGCCACCTTCACGCCCGATACCGCTTTCTTTCATCCCGCCGAATGGCGATGAGAAGGAGCCGACCATGGGCGCATTCACGCCCACCATACCGTACTCCAGAGCCTCGGAGAGGCGATGAACACGGTTGATATCCCGCGTGTAGATATAAGCCGCGAGGCCATAAGGCGTGTCATTCGCCAGCTTGACGATGTCCGCTTCGCTCTCGACGCGATAGACGGAGGCAACCGGACCGAAAATCTCGAAACAGGCGAGATCCATGTCCGGAGAGCCGCCTTCAATCAGCGTGGGCGCATAGAATGCCCCACCGAGCTCATCGACCAGGGGCGCCCCGCCGGCGATGATGTTGGCGCCGCTGTCGCGGGCGCTTCGAACCAGAGCATCAACGCGCTCAACGGCTTCGTGATGGATCAGCGGGCCAAGATCACTTCCGGCCTCAAATCCATTGCCCGGCTTGAGCGCGTCGACGCGCTCCTTGAGCTTTTCAATCAGCGCGTCGGCAATGGCGGGCTGGGCAATAATGCGGTTAGCCGACACACATGTCTGACCCGAGACGCGGAATTTCGATGCCACAACACCATCAGCCGCAGCGTCCAGATCAGCATCATCCATCACGATGAAGGGCGCATTCCCGCCGAGTTCCAAAGCCACGCGCTTCACACCGTCTGCAGCCTGACGCATCAACAGCTTGCCCACTGGCGTAGAGCCGGTGAAACCGATCATGCGAACCTCGGAGGAGCCGGTCAGGACCGGGCCGATTTTCTGTGCATCACCGCAAACCACATTGAAAACGCCGTCCGGTATACCGGCGCGCTTGGCGAGCTCGGCCAAAGCCAGGGCGGAAAGCGGGGTTTCCGGAGCGGGCTTGATGACCATCGTACAGCCGGCGGCCAGCGCTGGCGCACATTTGCGTGTGATCATCGCATTGGGGAAGTTCCAGGGAGTGATACAGGCCACGACACCGATCGGCTGGTGCAAGGTCCAACCCCGGCTATTCGGGAAGGGCGGCGTCAGGGTTTCCCCCATGATCCGCTTGCCCTCCTCTGCGGACCACTCAATGAAACCGGCGCCATAAAGGATCTCGCCTTTGGCCTCTGTGAGCGTCTTTCCCATCTCAGTGGTGAGAATGGCAGCCAGGTCATCCAGGTTTTCCAGGATCAGCTTGTGCCATTTCATCAACAATGCGGCGCGCTGGAAGGGAGAAACCTTCTTCCATGTTTCAAATGCACGCGCAGCTGCGGCGACGGCCTGATGGGCGCCAGCCTCACCGACATCACCGACAGAAGCGATGACTGAATTATCGGCCGGATTGGAAACGTCGAAACGCCTCTCGCCGGACATCCAGGCGCCGTCAACAAAGCTATCGGTCTGTAATAGCGTCTTGTCAGAGAGACGGTCGATCAAGCTATCGGAAATTCGTTCAGCAATGGTCATTTCGATTTCTCTCCCTTGGCTTTTCGCGCCTGTTTGGCTTTGCGGAACCGGACCGCCCAGCCCTCTTTGTTTGTCTGCTCACCCCGAGCCAGCGCCAGAGCATCATCCGGCACAGACTTGGTGATGACACCGCCCGACCCCGTGAATGCGCCTTTGCCAATGGTGACCGGAGCAACCAGGGCAGAATTTGACCCAATGAAAGCCCCCTCCCCGATCACGGTCAGGTGCTTGTCATAGCCGTCATAGTTACACGTGATCGTGCCGGCACCGATATTGGCGTCCGCACCGATCTGCGCATCGCCGATATAGGAAAGGTGGGAGACTTTCGCACCCTCACCCAGCTGCGCCTTTTTGACCTCGACGAAATTACCGATCTTCGCACCGGCGCCGATATCGCTGCCCGGGCGTAAGCGGGCATAGGGCCCAATGCTGGCCCCACTGGCGATTACCGCTCCTTCGACATGGCTGAAGGCTTTGATGGTAACATCTTCCTCGATCCGGACACCGGGCCCGAATACGACGTTCGGCTCGATCACAACATCGCGAGCGATCTGGGTGTCATGGGAGAAAAACACCGTCTCCGGCGCCACCAGTGTCACGCCGGCCAGCATCGCCTCCTGTCGCTTGCGCGTCTGGAAAGCGGCTTCTGCAGCCGCGAGGTCGGCGCGTGAATTCACGCCAAGCACTTCATCGGCATCCGCGTGAACCACGACGGCCTTCAAACCGCGGGCCCGCGCCAATCCAACAACATCCGTCAGATAGTATTCGCCATTGGCATTCTCATTGGTCACTTCACCGAGCAGCTCGAATAACAGCTTCGCCGGTGCAGCCAGGACGCCGGAATTGACCAGCCGGACCGCGCGCTCCGTCTCGTTGGCGTCCTTGTACTCAACAATCCGGTCAAGCGTACCATCAGGATGGGCGATCAAGCGTCCATAGGCTGCCGGATCTTCAGGCTCAAAGCCGAGAACGGCAACCGAGGCCCCCGCGGCCAGCGCGTCAAAGACTTTCTCTACCGTTTCAGCGGTAATGAGCGGTGTATCAGCGTACAGAACGACCGCATCCCCATCAAAGCCCTCAAGCGCGCGCTCGGCCGCCTGGACAGCATGGCCGGTGCCCTGAGGCGGGTCTTGCAAGGCGGTCTTCGCGCCAAGTCTCTCGGCGGCCTTGCATACGGAGGGAGAATGCGTGCCATAGACGACAACGCTCTCATCCGCGTGCACAGCGCCAGCCAAAGCATGTGTCCAGTCCAGCATCGGGCGACCGCCCACGCTGTGGAGCACTTTGACCGTCTTGGACTTCATCCGTGTCCCCTGCCCGGCGGCGAGAATAATGGCGGCCCGGTTTGCTGGCATGCGCGCTATCCTTTTCGAATGGAGTATGAGGAGCGATATGACTCAGATGACTCAGCGCTATAGCCCATCAGAGCAGAGCGTGTAAGCACTTCACCGGGACACTGCAGGAAAAGGAACAGCCGGATATGATGAAAGCCCTTCCCACTGACCTCTTCGCGCAAGCATCAATCGCCTTCGATCTCGACGGTACTCTGGTCGACACCGCACCGGATCTGGTGCGTGCACTCAACGCCGTCATTCTCCCGCGCGGGCTCGACCCGGTCCTGACGGAGGATGTGCGCGCCATGGTCGGTCGCGGTGCCCGCGCCTTGATCGAACGCAGCTATGCGCGACAGGGGCGTGCACTGGCAGAGCCGGACGCGATCGAGCAGGTGGCCGATTTTATTGAAGTCTATAAAGCCGATATCGCCCGCGACAGCCGGATCTTCCCGCAGGTTCGAGAGACGCTTGAAGCGATGAAATCGGCTGGTGCCCGGCTCTCAGTGTGTACGAACAAGCCGTCCGTGCTCTCTGATGCTCTGCTTGAGGCCCTGGACCTGACGCATTTCTTTGAGCGCATTATTGGGCCGGAAAGAACAAGCGCAAAGAAGCCCGCACCGGACCATGTTCGCACGGCGCTTGATCAGGAAAACGGGTATCTTGGAATGGTCGGCGACAGCGCGCCGGACGTGGACGCGGCCAAGGCTGCAGGCGTCGCGTCAGTCGTATTGAGCTATGGCTATAGTGAACAGCCGGCCAGCTCACTGGGAGCTGACCGGCTGATTCATGAATTCGGCGATGTACCGAGTGCTCTCGCCAATATCTGGCGGAGCGAAGCCTGATTATGCGGTCCGACGCTCGCGGCCCGTATCATTGGCCGGACGTGTCGGCATGCCGTTGACCAGGTTCGAACGCACATCAGTGCGTGCAGAACGCATAGCCGGCATGAAACCCGCGTCAACCAGGTCGACGCTTACGTCGTAGCCACGCTCAGCCCAATAGGTTTCGATGCGGGCTTTAAGGCGACGTGCACCTTCCGGCGTACACAGATCGTTACTCATGAACAAAACCTCCTACACGACCGAGGATGCCTCGGTCGGGCATTTCGTCAAATCTTGTGAATTACAGGGCCCAAACAGTTCGGCACCCCGAGTGTGCGCGGGGTGATATATGCCCAGACGGAATATGACGAGACCATGAAGGTGTGTCAAGTTGTCGCACCCCAAAGAAATCGCACATGCAGTTCAACCGGTACGCGTAGTTGACCCCCTACTTGCGCCTCAATACAAACCCTTCTTCCGCTAAAGTGGGGCGATTAGCTCAGCGGGAGAGCACCTCGTTCACACCGAGGGGGTCACTGGTTCAATCCCAGTATCGCCCACCATTTTTCCGACTTTTCAACAGACTGCATCGCCGCTATTCGCATAGCGCGCTCTTGTCGCAGCCCGTCAGTGAAGGCAGTTCTTGCGAAACATTCGCAATAATGTCATTCACCATGTGAGCAAATTGAGATCGGATAAGAAATGAAAGCTCTTGCCAAGATTTTGACCGGTGTTCTGGTCCTCGCAGCCTGCTCTCCGGCCCCTGAAAGTGCCACGGAGACCACCGACACGGCGCAAGAAACGACTCGTATCGTCAATGTTTACTCCTCGCGACACTATGCCAGCGACCGTGCGATCTACGCCGCTTTCACTGAAGAAACCGGGATTGAGGTCAATCTCATCGAGGCTGGCGGCGACCAGTTGATCGAGCGCGTGCGCGCCGATGGCGAACGCAGCCCCGCCGATGTTCTCATCACCGTTGATGCCGCACGCCTTTACCGCGCCGACGAAGCCGGCTTGTTCGCTCCAACCGATTTCAGCGGCATGCTGCCGGACATTGCTGACCACTTGATCCACCCGGAGGGACATTGGGTCAGCCTGGCCAAGCGCGCCCGCGTCATCGCTTACTCGGTCGATCGCGTCGACCCGTCAGAAATCAGCAACTACGAAGACCTGGCCGGCCCGGAATGGGAAGGTCGGATCTGTATCCGCAGCTCTGGCAATGTCTACAATCAGTCCTTGATGGCCGGCCTCATCGCGCGGTCCGGCGAAGAGGCAGCCGAAGCCTGGGCGCAAGCGATCAACAATAATATGGCCCGCGCCCCCCAGGGCGGTGACACCGACCAGATCCGAGGCATTGCGGCGGGTGAATGCGATGTCGCCATTGTCAATAATTACTATTACGGCAGCCTCGCGCGTTCCGACGACCCGGCCAATAATGCGGTCGCGGAAGCTGTGGGTCTGATTTTCCCGAACCAGGATATGGGCGGCACGCATATCAATGTCTCCGGTGCCGGCATTGCTGTGAATGCACCGCACCCGGAAGAAGCCCGTGAACTGATTGCCTTTTTCCTGGGCGATTTTGGTCAGCGAGCCTTTGCGGAAATGACCAATGAATACCCGGTGGTCGAGACGACCCAATGGGATAATCCGGTTCTGGAGGCCTCTCTGCCCTTCGTGGAAGATACGCGCAATGTAAATGAGCTCGGCGAGAATAACGCCGTCGCCCAGCGCGTCTTTGACCGCGTCGGCTGGCAGTGATTTCAGGCTCGGACAGAGCGCAGCGTCCAACAGCGGCTCTTGCCGTTGCCGTTATCGCTGCGCTCGTCTGCGCCGCCCCGATCCTTGCAGTGGCGCTGATTGCCCTGTCTGACGGATCGACAGACTACCTCCGCCACCTCGCCCAGACTCGACTGCCCACCTATCTGTGGAACTCATTCCTGGTCGGCACCATCGCCGCATTGGGAGCTGGCATCATCGGGACCGGGCTTGGCTGGCTGATCGCCCGCACGGCGTTTCCCGGTCGCAAGATCTTCTCCTGGGTCCTGATCCTGCCTTTGGCCGTTCCCGCTTATGTCGCCGCCTATGCCTGGCTGGATCTCTCACAAGCCGGCGGTCCTCTCGATGCGCTGAGCTTCGGCCTTTTCCCGACCGTGCGCGGCAGCCTGGGCGCGGGGCTGATGTTTGCGCTTGTCCTTTACCCGTATGTCTACCTGCTGGCCCGCGACGCTTTTGCCGGACAATCGGCCGATGCCTATGACGCCGCTCGCACGCTCGGCGCCTCGCCTCTGCACGCATTTTCCTCCACGGCTCTCCCCATGGCCCGCCCGGCCATCGCCGCCGGCATGGCCCTCGTCGTCATGGAAAGCCTCGCAGATTACGGAACGGTCTCGCATCTCGGTGCGCCCACCCTGTCGATTGGATTGATCCGGGCCTGGTCCGGTGCTGGGTCCTTGCTCGATGCAGCGCGCCTCTCACTCATCCTCGTCGCCATTGCTCTTTTTGTTTTTGGCGTGGAACGCCTTCAGCGCCGCCGCATGCGCTCGCATGCAGCCTCCGGGCGCCACCGGCCTCCCCAACGTTTCAAGCTTCGTGGTGGGCAGGCCTTTGCGGCGTTTGCGGCCTGCGCGGCCCCGCTCTTACTCGGTATGGCCATCCCGCTTGGCCGACTGGTCTGGCGGGCCTTGCGCGCGCCGCTGGCGTCCGGCCTCTTTGATGCGGTCCAGCACTCGCTGATCGTAGCCACGATCAGCGCCATCCTCGCCGCGATTCTCGGCCTTTCCACGGCCTATGCCTTGCGCTCCAAGGGCTTCATACCTGTCGCCGCGGCGCGACTGGCGGGCCTGGGTTATGCGGTACCCGGCGCTGTCGCTGCCGTGGGGGTGATTGCCATGCTCTCCGGCATTCAAAGCGTTCTCGACCCGGCCTGGCGCAGCCTGACGGGCGCTGTCTTCCCCATCTTGCTCACCGCGAGCGCGGCCGCGTTGATCTTCGCCTATCTCTCGCGATTTGCCGCCGCGGCCATCAGCCCGGCTGAGAATGCCCTGGCGCGCGTGACACCCAATCTCGAAGGCGCGGCTCGGACGCTGGGCTCGCATGGCTTTGACCTCATGCGCCGTGTGCACTGGCCCTTGATCGTCGCGGGTGTCACATCGGCAGCCCTGCTGGTCTTCGTCGAGGTTCTCAAGGAATTGCCGGCAACAATGATCCTGCGCCCGTTCAACTTCGATACGCTCGCCGTGATTGCTCACAACTATGCCGGCGATGAACGACTGGGTGAAGCTGCAGCTCCAGCACTGCTGATTGCTCTGACCGCCCTCATTCCCATGATCTTCGTAGCACGCTATCTCTCAAGGCACGCTTCCGGGGATGAGTAGATGGTATCGGACGAGGTCTTAAGCGTTCGCGGCGCATTACGCCGGTTTGAGGGGGGACACCGGGCTTTGTGCGGGGTCGATCTCGACATCATTCCTGGACAGGTAACAGCGCTTCTGGGCCCTTCAGGAAGCGGCAAATCGACCCTGCTTCGCGCCATTGCCGGATTAGAACATCTCGATGATGGCACGATACGCATGGGCGACACGCTCTGGAGCGGGCCGGGCAAGCACTGCCCGCCGGAAATCCGGCGCGTTGGCCTGGTGTTTCAGGACTATGCATTGTTTCCGCATATGAATGCGCTCGATAATGTCGCCTTCGGTCTGAAGGGGGCCGATCGTAAAGAGCGCGCCCTCCATCAACTCAAACACGCGGAATTGGCGGGTAAGGCCAGGAACTTCCCGCATGAGCTCTCCGGCGGCGAGCAGCAACGCGTGGCTCTAGCCCGCGCACTTGCGCCCGAGCCCTCCATTATTTTGCTCGACGAACCCTTTTCCGGCCTTGACCGTCGCTTGCGCGGCGATGTGCGCCGGCGAACCATGACAGCAATCCGGAAGAGCGGCGCCGCCGCCCTTCTCGTCACGCATGATGCTGAAGAAGCCTTGGAGGCCGCAGACCAACTCGCTTTGATGCAAGACGGTGAAATCATCCAGACCGGCACCCCCAAGGACGTCTGGTTCAACCCGGTCAGCGCCGATGCCGCGCGCCTAGTGGGTGATATTGATGTCGCGCAGGGCAAGGTTCGCTCCGGCAAGGTCGAAAGCGTCTTTGGCGA
The DNA here is from genome assembly GCA_018222865.1 of Alphaproteobacteria bacterium. Lineage (GTDB taxonomy): Bacteria > Pseudomonadota > Alphaproteobacteria > Caulobacterales > Maricaulaceae > Maricaulis. The sequence goes on along the minus strand of JAAEZM010000006.1, from coordinate 23,900 downwards.
CCTTCCCGCAGATCAGATGGAGGACGGCATCACGGTCGACATTCTGGTGCGCCCCGAGGGCGTTTCAGTGACCCAAGGCGAGGCCTTCGAGGTGAGCGGAGAGGATTATGCTGGCGCGCAGGTCCGTCTGGAACTCAAAGCCAGCGATGGCTCACTCTGGCATGCGCAGACCTCTGCCACGACCGGCTTGCAGCGTGGCGACCGTGTCGGGTTGGGCCTTGATCCGGATTTCGTCCGCATCGTCGAGCAAGGCTGAGGGTTCAAACAAAAACCCCCGCCTGAACATGGCGGGGGTTTTCCAGCTCCGAGACTGAGCTTGTAACTTAGGCGTCGACGAGGACTTTGCCGGCGGCCTTGTCTTCGATGCGCGCGCGCGCAATCTCGTCGGCAATAATGTTGGACGGGCGACCCTCGTTTTCAGACTGGTCGAGAATCTCGCCCAGCGTGTTTTCGAGGCCAACCAGCTTCTCCTGCACCCATTCGGGATCATAAGAGCCCTGGATCTCGCCTACGACATTGATAATGCCACCTGCGTTGAGGACGTAGTCCGGCGCATAGATCTTGCCGCGCTTTTGCAGCTCCGCACCGAGCTCGCGGGTTGCGAGCTGGTTATTGGCCGCACCGGCGATCACCTTGGCGGTGATGCGGTCAATCGTATCGGGATTGATGATGGCGCCCAGAGCACATGGTGCGAAGACATCCACATCCTGGCTGTAGATCTCATCCAGGCCGACAATCTTGGCGCCGTACTTGGCTTCCAGATCCTTCAGGCCCTGCTCATTGATATCGGTGATGATCAGCTCAGCACCCGCCTCAGCGAGATGGCCGCAGAGGTAAGCCCCTACATGACCGGCAGCACCCTGAATGGCAACGCGAACACCCGACAGATCAGTCTTGCCGAGACCACGCTCAATGCAAACCTTCATTCCGCGGAAGACACCTTCAGCGGTGATCGGGGATGGGTCACCCGATGCCGCCTTGCCTTCCGGCAGGCCAACCACGTGCTCGGTGGACTTGCGGACCGCCATCATGTCGTCCGGGCTCACGCCGACGTCTTCTGCGGTGATGTAGTGACCGCCCAGACTTTCAACCGCGCGACCGAAGGCCTCGAACAGCGCCTGGCGATCGAACTCACCTTCCGGCTTCATGATGACGGACTTGCCGCCGCCGATCGGTAGATCAGCCATGATGTTCTTATAGCTCATGCCCTGCGACAGACGCAGAACATCTTCCAGCGCTTCAGCGGAGCTCGGATAGGTCCAGAAACGGCAGCCTCCGCATGCCGGACCAGAAACCGTGGAATGAACGCCGATAATGGCTTTCAGGCCGGTCTTCTCGTCGGTCGCGAAGAGAATTTTTTCGTGATTATCAAAGGAGGCGTGCTCGAACACACTCATGACGCGCTAACCCTTTCGTTGCAATGAGGGCGGTTTTCCGCCAGCTGGCGCGTGAAATACAGTTTCACCGCCGCCCCGGCAAGCGCGAAAACCCGCTAATATTTATCAATTATGTAAAACATCGCGTATGCGGCGGCGCAACAAGGGGAGAATTTTTGCTTCAAACCATGAATTCTTGGAAAGCCAGGCATTATTCCGCCACGACGGATGGGGTAGCGGTAGAAAATCCGGTTGATAGCGCTCGGTTTGGCGCACTGTTTCTGTGAGCGTTTTTTGCACCTGCGAACGCAGATGGAAGCGTTGTGCATACATGCCAACGAGAAGGGTCAGCTGGATATTCGGCAAGGCTTCGCGGACACGGGCCTGATAAAGCGGAGCGCACTCCTTGCGCGGCGGCAAGTCCCCGCCCTTGGCATCCAGTCCCGGGAAACAAAATCCCATCGGCACAATCGCGATCTGCGCCGGATCGTAGAATGTAGCTTCATCCACCTGCATCCAATCGCGCAAGCGATCGCCGGATGGATCTGTGAACGGACGCCCTGATGCATGAACCCGCGTCCCGGGGGCCTGCCCGGTGATAAGGATGCGCGCCTCCTGCGACGCCTGGATGACCGGGCGTGGCTCGTGTTGGAGATCGGCCGCACAAACACGGCAGCCGCGGATTTCACTCAGCAGTTCACTTAGCACCATCGCTCACGACCGGCCGGCTAATGCGGTAGACCCCCTTGAATGTATCGACATCCTCGACCGGCTTGCCCTTGCGCAGGATGGAGACCTTTCCTTCCTTGGCCAAACGGATTGCAGCCTGTCTTACATGGCCAAAACGCTTGTGATGGTTTTCCGGGTCGGCGGCCTTTGCCGCATCTGCTGGCGCGATCGACCGGCCTTCTGCGGCCGCTTCGGTGAGACGCAAGATTGCCGCCTCAATCGGATCGTCTTGAGGATTTTCGCTCATCGCATCAGCTCCTGTCAGCGGGAAGGGAATAAGTGGCAGTGGCATGAGCCAGGATATCATCCGAGCCTTCTGACCGGATCTCACAATCCGTGACGGCCAAACGCTTGCCCAGTTTGAGAAGGCGAACCTTGCCAATCAGCGTGCCAGGCTCTGGCTTGCGCATAAAATTGATATTGAGATTCGTCGTCACAGCGAGGGCTTTGGGTCCGATATGCCCGAGTATGACCGCGTAGGCGGCCAGGTCCGCGAGGGTAAAAAGCGTCGGCCCGGATACAGTTCCACCGGGCCGCAAATGGTCCTCGCCTGCCCGGAAATGCACAACCGCCTCGCCGGGCGAGATCGATTTAATCGTAATGATACGCCCGCCGCTTCGCGTTTGCGGGAACACCTGATCCAGAAAGTCCGCGACCTCCTGTGCATCCATCAGCACCTTATATGGCATGCCGCCTGACCTTCTCACCCAAAACCTGACACCGGCAGAAGACAAATCACTGCATCTGCGCTTCGATGGCCGGAATTAAGAGGAATTCGGCCCGCAAGGCCAGCTTGCCCAACCGGAGCGTCTCATGCGCAAAGATCACCGCCCCTACTGGATGCACAAGCTCTGGGAGGATGTCGAGAATGGCTGGACCGGCCATTTTCTGCGCCCGCATTTCGAGACTCTCGGTCGCAAGCCGAAGATCGTCCGTCCCTGGAATGTGGAAGTTTTCGGCCCCAATATTCATGCAGGCCATCAGCTTCACCTGGTCGCGTCCGCAGCCGATCCGATCCGTTTCACCGTCTGGTCACCACAGGATCAGGCCGGCACGATCGAGATCGGTGACTATGTCTTCATGGCTGGCGGCGTTCGGATATTGGCAGCCGGCAAGATTGAGATCGGCGATAGCTGCCTGATTGCCCGTGAGGCGACGATCACCGATTGCGACTGGCACTCACTCTATGACCGGGTCGATCCCAATCCGCCCTTCAAGCCGGTGAAGATTGGCAAGAATGTCTGGATCGGCGACGGTGCCTTCATAGGCAAAGGCGTGACCATTGGTGATCATGCGGTTATCGGCGCGCGCTCCGTCGTGACAAAGGATGTCGAGCCTTATGCGGTCGTTGCCGGCAATCCCGCCAAACTGATCAAGCGCCTTGATCCGGAGGCTCCGATGAAGACGCGCGCGGATCTTCTGGGTGAACTCGAAACCCTCGATAAATTCATGGAGAATTCCTACCGCGATGCGATGAAAGGCAATTCTACTTGGGGCTGGCTGAAATCGAAGTTCTTCCCTGAACGCGGGATATAGCGCTGTATCAGCGCTCACCATAGCGCCTCACGACCTCGACAATCACAGTCGTTGCCGCATGCGCGACAATGCCGATGGTCCACCAGATCAAGGGCCACTTCATCACAAAACTGTCCCCGCCGACACCAAGACCGATGCCCGTGAATGTAACGACACCGATCGCGAATGCGGCGAGGTGAATCCACAATGACAGGCGCAGCGCGGCGCTCGCCTTCACCTCTCTTGAACGGACGATCTCGTCCGCGCGCGCTTCGGGATCCATCGCAAGCGCATTGACATCCACATTGAATGCGGCAGCGAGGGCCTTCAAAGACTCCCGGGAGGTCGGCTCGCCTTTCTCAATCCGCTGCAAGGTGCGAAGACTGACCCCGGCCAGTTCCGCCAGATGCTCCTGCGACCAATGGTGCTCCTCGCGCCAGCGCTTGATTTTTTCTGCGTCTACCTTGAACGACATGGCTTCATTCCTTGAGGCTTATCCCCTGTGACGACCGGATGAGCACACAAAATCCGATCCCGCACCATGCCAGTCTTACGTCACGCACCCGCCAGACGCCTGACACAACCACGCCACATCAACCGAACATGCCCCTGCAGGGCGCCAGAACTCAGCTGGGGCCAAAGGCCAGCCCAGAAAAGCAGACCCGCTTGTCCGGATGAGAATTGCGTCATCCGAGACCGGCCGAAACCAGGACCTGCCTAAAGCCCAAACATGGACATCGGCATGACACCCACGGCCGCGCCGGTCATCAAGGTCGCGAGCGTCCCGGAGATCAGCGCGCGCGGTGCCAGTTGCAGAATGTCCTCTCGGCGTGAAGGCGCAATCGCCACAAGCCCGCCAGTCAAAATGCCGATGGAGGAGAAATTGGCGAAACCGCAGATCGCATAGGTCATGATCAAAGAGGTTCGCGGCGAAAGCTCGTCACTCACCTCGGCCAGACGGCCATAGGCAATCAACTCGTTCAATGCCGTCTTGAGCCCCATCAGCGCCCCTGCGGCATTCGCCTCATTCCACGGAATGCCGGCGAGCCAGACAATGGGCGCGAAAACCCAGCCCAAAATCCGGTCCACAGAGAGCGGTGCACCCGCGAAGTCCGGGAAAACCCCCAGCAGGACATTCACCAGAGCAACGAGCGAGGTGAAGACAAGGAGCATGAAGATGATGTTGAAATAAAGCCGCATACCGTCCGATACGCCGGTCGTCAGCGCATCCATAGACGACTGGTAGATGGTCTGTGGGATCTTTTCCCGCGACTTGGCCTCCTCGGACTCACCCTCCGGCGGCATCATCAAACGCGCGAGCAGAACAGCGGCAGGGATGGAAATCAGGGATGCTGTGAAAATATGCCCGGCAGCATCCTCAATCACACCACTCAGGAAGGTGACATAGACCGCCATCACCGAGCCGGCGACCGTGGAAAACCCGACCGTCATGATCAAGAAGAGGTCAGACCGGCTCATATCCGGCAGACGCGGCCGGATCAGGACCGGGCTCTCTGTCATGCCAAGGAAAATATTGGCCGCGGCGCCCAGGCTGGCAGCCCCCGACAGGTTCAACAAACGCCGGAATGCCAGAGCAAAGCCCTGGACGAGGAGTTCCAGCACGCGCCATCGCCAGAGCAAGGCTGATAAGGCAGACAGCACGATGACCATCGGCAGGGCCTGGAATGCGAAGAGAAAGGCGGATCCTGGCGCCGCATCGGGATTGGGGATCCAGGGAGCCTCACTGCCGGCAAGATAGCCGAAGACGAATTGCGCGCCCTCATCGGTGATTTGCTGCAGCACTTCAACCACACCTGTCAGCGAGGTCAAAAAAGCCCGGAAGGGCGGCGCCGTGTACAAGAGCCAGGTCAGCCCCAGCTGCAAACCGATCGCGCCCAGAAGCAGGGCGACAGGAACGCGCTTGCGCGGTCCCAAAAGCCAGGCGATCGCAGCGAGAAGAAACAAACCGATAAAGCTGCGCAATTGCAGCGATACATCCACCATGAAGGGGGCCCCCGATAATCCGCGAACACCCTATTCCGGGAGCAGGCAAAGCGGCAAGGACTTGCTACTGCGGATCAACGCGACAATATCTGTGCCATGAGCACTCCGATCAAAACGCCCTGTGTCAAAGTCTGCTTCGTCGATCCCAAGGCGGGGCTTTGTGTGGGGTGTTTTCGCACCATGGAAGAATTGGGTCGCTGGACATCTTTCTCCGACAGCCAGCGCGAGGATATCATGGCCTCTCTGCCCCAACGTGAAGCCGCCTATGCGGCCTCCAAGCGCTGATCGTGACGTCATGATCGCTCGCTACCTTCCCCTGCTCGCCTTCGGTCTTCTGGGCCTCAGCACAGTCCTGCTCGCCCTGCGCCTGATTTCCTGGCCTTTATGGCAGGGTGTCGACCCGGTCCTGCGCCTCACTCTTTCGCTTGCCGTCCTCACATTCCTGGCCGGAGCGATCCTTGCGGCAGCCCTGTCCATGAAAACCTCAGCACATGCCAACCGGATTGTCTGGGGCGCTTTGATCATCGGCTTTCCCGCCTTGTTCGTCATCGATCAGGATCACGAAAACTGGTATATGCAGCGATCCTGGCAGTTCGAGGCCGCACTTGTTGACGGCAGCACACCCGGTGTGCCCAGTGACATCATGCTGCGCCGCCAGGCTGATGGGCATTACTATATCGATGCGCGCATGGGCGATGAGACGGTCGATTTCCTTGTTGATACGGGCGCGAGCATGATCGCCCTGTCACTCAATGATGCACGTCGTCTGGGTGTTCGCGAGGACCGGTTGAACTTCAATATTCAGGTGGCAACTGCATCCGGAATGGATTTCGGCGCGGCCGTGACCCTGCCCTACCTCGATATTCGTGGACACCGGTTCGAGCGGGTTCCCGCCCTGGTCATGCGCGGCGGCGAACAATCCTTGCTGGGCATGTCGATCATCGGACAATTCACATCCGTTGAAATCCGCGATGACCGTCTGGTCTTGCGTCGCTAGCCGCCGATCAGCCCTTCACGCAGAAGCATAACGCCGACAATGGCCAAGCCGATCGCAAAGAAACGCTTGAGCGTTTGAGCCGGCAGGGAATGTGCCAGCCTTGCCCCGATTGGTGCCACGAAAAAGGCCGAGCTTGCCAGGAGGGCAAAGCCGGGCATGTTCACATAACCCAATGAAAGCGGAACGTCGTCAGAGCCCCAGCCATTGACGATAAAGCCGATCGCGCCGGGAACACCGATCGCGACGCCAAAACCGGCGGCCGTAGCGACAGCGCGGTGGATCGTCTTGCCGCACAGCGTCATCAATGTCACGCCCATCACCCCGCCGCCAATTCCCATCAGCGCAGAGAGCAGGCCGATAATATTGCCCAGGAGGATACGAAGAATGCCGCCCGGCATTTCTTCCGACAGTGACCAGTTCGGGCGGCCAAAGAAAAACTGGAGCGATAACAGGATCGCCATCCCGCCGAATAGGGCGGTCAGTCCGCGGCTCGGGATATAATCCGCGATCACCGTTCCAATCAGCGTCCCGATAATGATGAAAGGCACCCAGGTTTTGAGCGTGTCAAAATCGACCGCGCCCTCCTTGGCGTGCGCGGAAACGCTCCGCAGCGAAGTCGCGATGATCACCGCCAGCGATGTGCCGACAGCCACATGCATAACGCGATCGCCTTCATAGCCGAGCGCGGAGAAGACATAGAACATCGCCGGCACCATGACGATACCGCCACCAATGCCAAACAGACCGGCAATCAGACCGGCAAAAGCCCCGGTCGCAGCCAGCGCCAGAACAAGCGGGAGATACTCAGTCACGCGGCCTCACTTCCGGGCATAACGGCCGCCAGGGCCTCGTGAATAACATCCAGGCGTGAACCGTGACGTCCGCCCTTTTCCGTCAGAATGCGCCGCCAGTGACGCCCGCCCGGTTGACCATGGAAGAGGCCAAGCATGTGGCGGGTGATGGCATGCAAGGGAACGCCCTCGCCCATCCGTCGCTCAAGATAGGGCAGATAGAGCTCAACTGCCTGCGCCCTGGACGCGACGGTATCCGCCGCACCGAAAACCCGGCTATCGACCTCGGCGAGCACCCAGGGGGTGTGGTAGGCGGCCCGGCCGAGCATCATGCCATCGAGGCCTTGGCTCTCAATCAGCCCTTGATCGAGGGTTTCAAGCCCGCCATTGAGAATGATCTCCAGCTCAGGACGCTCTCTTTTGAGACGATGAACGAGCGGGTAATCCAGCGGCGGGATTGTCCGGTTTTCCTTCGGGCTCAACCCTTTGAGCCACGCCTTGCGCGCATGCACGGTGAAGCTGGTCACGCCCGCAGCCGCGACTGTCTCGACGAAGGCAAACAAGGCCTGCTCGGGCTCTTGATCATCAACCCCGATCCTGCATTTCACAGTCACCGGAACACTGACCACGTCCTGCATGGCTTTGACGCAATCGGCCACGTGGTCGGGCTCACGCATCAAACAGGCGCCGAACCGGCCTGACTGGACCCGGTCGGACGGACAACCGACATTGAGGTTGATCTCGCTATAGCCATAGCTTTCGGCAATGCGAGCGGCCTTGGACAAGTCGGCAGGGTCGCTGCCCCCCAGCTGGATCGCGACGGGCTGTTCGGCCGGATCAAAGCCGATCAGATAATCCCGGTCTCCATGAATGATCGCCTTGTCGACAGCCATTTCCGTATAGAGCAAGGCGCGGCGCGAGAGGACACGGTGAAAGGCCCGGCAATGCCGGTCTGTCCAGTCCATCATCGGCGCCACAGAGAAGCGGCGATCTATCGTCTTACATTCGCTCATGCCCGCGACATAGCCCACTCATCGCGCCGCGCCAATGCCGGCGGGCTGCTGCCCCTTATGAGCGTGGCGCGTTGCGATAGGCTTTGACGGCCTCTGCCGAAGCGATAATCGCATCTTTGACCGGAATGAATTCGAACCCGAAGACCCGCTCCGCCTTGGCGCCCGAGACGGAAAGATTACGCCCGATATTGGCCAGGACAGGTTGGAGCTCCGCCATGAAGAGCGCCAGGAGACGCATCAGCCAGATCGGCGCTTCGGACTTGGCGATTTTCAGGCTGGGATCCCACTCCCGCAAAACATCCGCGATCTCGATGAAGCGCAGTGTTTGGGATGTGGCGGAAAAGCGCTCGCCCTTCGCTGCTTCGAGATCAATAGCTGCGACATGCATCATGGCCACATCGCGCACATCGACCAGCGGCAATTCCATCGGCGGTGCAAATGGATCCCGTCCACTCATCAAGCGCTTCACAATGTCCAATGACGTCCCAAAACGCCCATCCATGGGGGGGCCGAAAACGCCGCCGGGATTAATCGTCGTCAAGGCGATATCCGGGTTTTCGGCGACATAATCCCAAGCGGCACGCTCGGCCAGGGTCTTTGAGGCTTCATAAGCCCCTACCGATGGATGGTCCGGCGTGGTCCAATTGGTTTCATCGGATTGCTGATCGGCGGGCTTATCCGCCTGCTTGTAGATTGCAGCATTGGATGAGGTCAGGATAACGCGCTGGATCCCTGCTACTTTGGCGGCCTTCATCGCACGCAAAGTGCCGTCCACCGCTGGACGGATCAGCTCTTCAGGGTCCTTCGGATCAGCCATTGGGAAGGGTGAGGCTGTATGAATGAGCACATCGCAGCCCGCCATGGCCGCGTCCCAGCCCTTATCCCGCGTCAAATCTAGAAAGGCGAATTCAAGCGAAGCCGTAGGGAATAGCGCTTCAAGCTCGGACTGGCGCTTCTCCGACCGCACGGAGGCCCGTACCTGATACCCCTTTTCCAGAAGTTCCCGCAGGATGTGTTTGGCAATGAAACCGGACGCTCCGGTCAGGAAAACTTTGGTCATTCACTTGGCCCCATAACTGGTTCGCGCTCTTGAAGAGCCTAACCGGGACGCTTGCCCGCACAAGCGAAGAATGGCGTTGCCCCCAGGCAGGATGGTGAAATCGGGCAATTGGCTCAAATACCCCTCACCGGATTCACGACATTTCAATGCCTGCCCGGTTTACTGGCCTGCAGGGAGGACGTCGTCATGGCCAAAGCAATATTTCACAAGCATCAGCGTGTATTCGTACGTCCGGTCGGCACCTGGGCGCTGATCGAGCAAGTCAAACCACAATGGGTCAAGGATGTCGAAGAACCCGTCCGGGTCTATTACGACTGCGGGCTCGGCCGTGACTTCATGGCCGATGAATTGACGGCGGAACACTGCGAACTTGTGGAAACCGGTCAATGGCGTCTGCTGCGAGCAAAAAACAAGTGGCAGACGGATGCAGAAACCGCGCGACACCCCTTCCCAGGCACTTTCCCGGTCATCGTTACGGACAGCATGGACTGGGGCGGCTGGCGCGTGCCGGCGGCAGAATATGATCGAGACCCCGCTCGCATCGAAGCTCAGGCCCGTCTGCTGGTTCAAGCCCCTCGCTTGCTCGACCTTGCCAACAAGCTTGCAGAGCAAGGCGCTCAGGATACGGAATTACCAACGGCCTGGACCGATCTGGTGAAATACGCCCGTGACATCATCAAAGGTGTCAGTGCCAAGCCGGACGAAAACAAGTCCGCCCCGCCCCGGCGCGTTGCATAATGATATTCCGTTCCGTTTTCTTTCGGGACTTAATCTCCCCCTAAGGATTTCGTTACAAAACAGACATTGGGCAAACATTATTCGGACTTGCTGATGTCGTTGATCGAGCAACGCAATCGCTTTCTTTCCTTCGCTTTTGCATCAGCCGATGTGCTTGTGGAGACGGATGAAGACGGCAAGGTCGTCTATGCGGCCGGCGCCACGGGCCCGCTCGGTGATCCCTGTATAACCATCGATAAGGCTGTGCTGGCCGATCGTTTTGATCGTACATCTCGGCCCATCTTCAAGGCGCTGCTCAAGAGCATCAAACCGGGTCGCCGTGCCGGACCGGTGCGCGTGACCATTGGCGGTCGAGAGGTCAAGCTGAGTGGCTGGTGTCTGGGCGATGATCAGCGCATTCGCTGGACCTTATCCTTTGAGGCGCTGACGGCACCGGCAGATATCGACCCCCAGGCCTTTGAACGTTCCGCGGCTGAGGCTGTCCTCAAAGCGCGCGACCTGGGCAAGCCCCTCTCCATGTCTGTGCTTGTCATTACGGGCGCGGACGATCTGGAACGCCAAATCGGCCCCGAGGATGCGCGGCAGCTGCAGCACGCCATCGCCGCAGCCTGCGCACTGACCGTAGGCGATACGGGGGTTGCGCGTCAGGTCGATAAAGGACGCACAGCGCTCATCCACGAATCCAACGCCGATCTGGCGCAATTGAAGTCGGATATTGAGAGCATCCTTGCTGAGAACGACCTTCAGGAGTGCGAGGTAAAAATAGACTCGCTTCCCGATGCGCCGGATCTCGAACCGGAGATCGCCGTCCAGGCCTTCATTCATGCTGTGAATGAGGCGGCGGACTCCAGCGAAACATTTGATGTTCAAAGCCTGCAGCAAGTTGCACAGGATATGATGGACAAGACGCAGAAGCGCATGCAGGAGCTGCGGACAACGATTGCGGGCCGGGTTATCGAACCGCACGCGCAGCCCATCGTCGATCTCGCCTCTGGCAAAGTCCATCACTACGAAATGCTTCTGCGCCTGCCGGGCGGCCGACCGATCAGTGAAAGCGTCAATTTCGCTGAAAGCACGGGTCTGATCTATGAAATCGATACCGCGATGACGGAGATCGCGATCAACTTCCTGACGGAAGATTTTGACCGCCCATCTCTGGCGGTGAACCTGTCCGGCAAATCCCTGGCGAACACCAACTGGGCTACGAAGTTTCTCAATCTTCTGGCGCTGGCCAAGATTGATCGCAAGCGTCTGATGTTCGAGCTGACGGAGACAGCTAACGTCAAGAACGTCAAGGCGGTGAACAAGGTGATTGCGAAAATCCGGGAGCGTGGCCACAAGGTCTATCTCGATGATTTCGGTGCGGGCTCGGCCGGCTTCCATTATCTGCGCGACTTCCCCGCGGATGTGGTCAAAATCGATGGCTCCTATATCCGCCGTGCGAGCAGAACTGCGCGCGATGGCGTTCTGCTTCGCTCCATGGTCGATTTGTGCAAGGCACTTGATACAAAAGTCGTCGCAGAAATGGTCGAGACCGAAGCGCAGGTGAAGACGCTGAAGTCCCTCGGTGTGGACTACGCACAGGGTTACTATTTCGGTAAGCCCGTTCCGCTAAAATCCCTGTCGGATCCGAGAAACGGGGCGATTCGCGCCGCGTAAGCTGAAGGGAAAAGGCGCATGGCCGTAGATATGAGCCGCGTGAAAATCCTCATTGTCGATGACAATGGATACATGCTCACGATTCTGCGAACCATCCTCCATGGGTTTGGAATCAAACAGATTTTAGAATCCAAAGACCCTGCTGACGCCTTTGACACTGTCCGTTCGGACAATGTCGACATCATCATCACGGACTATCAGATGGAGATCCTCGACGGTCTCGATTTTGTGCGACTGGTGCGCACCGCTGATGACAGCCCGAATCCCTTAATCCCAATCATTATGCTGAGCGCTTATTCGGAAAAATCGCGGGTCGAGGCCGCGCGCGATGCGGGCGTCACGGAATTTTGCTGCAAGCCGATCACCGCAAAGGAGATGTTCTCCAAGATCGCTGCTGTGATCAATGAACCGCGTCCTTTCGTCCGCAACCGGTCATATTTCGGACCGGATCGGCGCCGTATGGCGACTGAAGACTCAACCTATAAAGGGCCGGAACGCCGCAAGGGGCTCAAGAAGGTCAACGCACCGGACGATGATGAGGATGCCGTCCAGGTTGAGGACGACGGCGCGAGCGCCGCATAACCGTGGAATACCGCGGTGCGCCTGTCGACATGCGCGGCAGACGCGAACTAGGTTGGTATGAATGACCAAGAGTGAGTCGGATAAGGATCGGTCGCGCAAGCGGCAGGCAGGCATGTCCTCGTCAGCACATGATGACGGCGCCCAAAAGCCTGCGCGACGGTCTGGCGGCGCACTCTGGATAGCCCTTGCCATGGCGGTGTTCACGCTGGCCTATGGCGGCATTTTCGCAGTGAAGATCCAGCAAGAACGCCTGGCACTGATCGCAGATACCGAACGCTCGGAAGCCAATGCGGCGGGCTATCTCGCCGAACGTGTTGCGGGGCGCCTTGCGGAGGCGCGCTATGCGATCGCTTTCGCGGCCTCTGACCTTTCCGGGACGCCGCTGGATGAGATTGAGGCTGCGGCGCGGCAAAGACTGGAAACCCTGCGCGCATCGGAACTGATTTCCACCCTCTCCCTTCTGCTTCCAGACGGCCGTATCATCTCCGCTGGCCAGCCCGCTGCCGCCTTGCGCGCACGCGCGGGCGACGCGCTGGCGACACCGGAGGCGATGAGCATTTCGCTGCGCCCGGATGGCAGTGCAGATATTGTTCTCGTCGAACCACTCGCCCTTGCCGACGGGACGGTCGGTGCCTTGGCCGCTGAGGTACCCGCGCTCGCAGCCATCCCCAATTGGGGAGATGATCGCGTCGTGGCTCTCGCCGATCCGGAAGGTCGCATGCTGGCGCTTCGGCCGGTGATGAGCGGAGCCCGTGCGGGCATGCCGCTCGCCGAACGTTTCGGTTTGACCCAGAGCTTTGTGACGGACCTTGCCTCCGGCGGCGGCGGCGCCACGTCTGAAGCGCGCTTCGGCGATGACACTGTGACATTTGCCGTCGCTCCGGTCGCCAGCGCCAATCTTCAGGTTTACGCCCTCGGCGCCATGCGCATTGACCAGAATGAGTGGGTGCGGACCATCTCGTTTTACGGGCTGATGTTCATCGCGCCGCTCATTGTCGCCCTCGGACTGGTCGCCCTCGTCTTCCTTCAAATGGGCAGCCTGCGCTCCACACGGGCCCAGCTGGCCGATAATGAACAACGCTTCCGCTTTGCCATTGAAGGCGCGCGCTGCGGCGTCTGGGATTGGAACCCGGAAGCGGACTCGGTTTATGTCACGGACAGTCTCGCGCGCATGCTCGGACTGGAAAACGCCGTTGAATGCACCGGCAATGACTTTCTCAAACTCTTCAGCCGCCCGGATCGCGATCGCTTGCGCGCCGCCATGCGCGGAACCCGCGCCGGCAGTGAAGTCGACCTGGAAGTTCTCGCCGCTGTGGCACCGGTCTGGTTGCAGATTCGCGGCCGCATTCTCGCCAATGAACTGGACGGGCAGCCACGCATTGTCGGCGTCGCGATCGACGTCACCGAGCGCAAGGGCGCGCAAGCCCGCGTCGCAGCGGCGGAATCACGTCTTCGCGCTGCCCTTGAATCGATGTCCGAGAGTTTCGTTCTCTGGGATTCGCGTCGGCGTCTTGTGCTCTGGAACCGGAAGTTCCGCGATTTCTTCGACTTCGCGGACGGGAATTTGAAGCCGGGAATGTCTTATGCTGGCGTTGAACAGAACGCCGCCCGGGCGATCAAAACCGTGCATGGTGATACCAGCGCTTCGGATAATTATGAGATCGAGCTCGCGGATGGACGCTGGCTTCACTATTCCGAGCGCGCGACGGCGGATGGCGGACTGGTCAGTTTTGGCGCTGACATCACCGACCTGAAACGTCATGAAAAAGCGCTGACGGAGAATGAGAGCCAGCTGCGCCGTTCGGTGACCGATCTGCAGGAAAGCCAGGCGCGCATCGCAGACCTGGCCAAGAAGTATGAGGAAGAGAAGATCCGCGCCGAGGAAGCCAACCGCTCGAAGAGTGAGTTCCTCGCCAATATGAGCCATGAGCTGCGCACGCCGCTCAACGCCATTAACGGCTTCTCCGAAATCATGCTTCAGGAGATGTTCGGCCCGCTCGGTGATGAACGTTATCAGGGCTACACCAAGGACATCCTCTCCTCCGGTCAGCATCTGCTGGAACTGATCAATGACATCCTCGACATGTCCAAGATCGAAGCCGGCAAGATGACGCTTCAGCCCGAGGCGACAGATGCGGCGGAGCTCGTGGAGCAATGCTTGCGCATTGTCCGCGGCCGGGCCGAAGAAAAGCAATTGCGGCTTCGCGCTGATGTCGCGGAACTGCCGGAAATCGAGCTTGATCCGCGCGCCTTCAAACAAGTGATGATCAATCTGGCTTCAAATGCCGTGAAGTTCACGCCGGAAGGCGGCGCGGTGACTATTCGCGGCTTCCTCTCGGGCACGGCGGTTGTCTTCCAGGTTGCCGATACAGGTATCGGCATCGCAGCAGAAGACCTTCCGCGTCTGGGGCGTCCATTCGAACAGATCGAGAGCCAGCACTCCAAGAGCTACCAAGGATCTGGTCTTGGGCTCGCCCTGTCGCGATCCCTTATTGAACTGCATGGCGGTTCGCTCACCATAGAATCCACCCTGGGTGAAGGCACAACAGTCAGCTTCGTTTTGCCCATCAGCCAGGACCAGCCGCTGCCCGAAGGTGCGACTGAGCCTGATCAATATCTCGAAGGTGAGCTGGACGAGTTTGGCGAGGACGCGCTGGAATTCGTCGATGGCAATGCCCCGCTCGCAGCAGGCCAGGCGCGCTAGGCCTGAATCATTCAGGATCCGTCGGACTCCGGACCATACCAGTCCGACCAGTCATATCCATAACTGTCGAGCGCATCGGCATAGAGGGTTTCCAGATCCGGCTCCTCACTGACGGAACCGAAGAAACCACCCCCGACGCCAACTGAGACCGCAAGCAGGACAGCCGCGGCGGCTGCAGCCGGTGCCCGCCAGCTCCATCCCGCACCACCCCGTGCCGTGCGCCCGCCCGTTGATGGCAAGCGCCGCATGATGCGACGCTCAAGCATGTCTGATGGCTGGACATGGCCAGACCCCAACAGCGCATCCAGCGCCGCTTCCTCAGCCTGCGCTTTGTCGAAGACTTCAGGTTCACGCGCCATGAAGTCCAGCATGGCGGCACGCTCTGCTTCGGGCCAGCGCGTCGGGGACGCGCCATAGGCCTCAAGGATCTCAAGCGCACGGTCGACCGTGATCGTGTTTTCAGACTTCATCGCTGAACCCCTTGCATCGCAGATGGGCTTTCGCCCGTGTAACTTTCAATCAGATCATCCGCCTGAGCCAGCAGGACGGATTTCAGTTTGCGGCGGCCGCGAGCGAGCAATGATTCCATTGCCTCGACACTGACATCCATAATTTCTGCGGCCTCGATATTCGTCATTTCCTGGAAATGTACGAGTTCGAGGGCCATCCGCTGACGCTCTGGCAGGCCCGCGACAGCATGGGCGACCCGATTGCCTGACTGGGCCTGTACCAGGGATGCTTCCTGGCTTGGGGCATGGTCAACCTGATCGGGGAGTTCATCGACCAATTGCTCGCGCCGCCGTCGCATCCGGTCATAACACAGATTTATGGCGATCCGGCTCAGCCAGGTGGAGACCTTGGCGCGCCCGCTCTCCCACCGCTCGGCCGCCTTCCAGACGCGGATAAACGTCTCCTGGACGATATCCTCGGCCTCGACCGGATCATTGAGCATGCGATGGGCCAGGCCAAGCAGGCGCGGCGCATTGCGCTGCATCAGCTCTCGCGCGGCTGCGCGATCACCGCGGGCAATCGCGGCCATTAAATCTTCATCGGCGAGCAGAGCCGGCTCGCGGCGCGCGGGGGATTTGATCAGTCGAATTTTTCTCTCCCCTGCGCCGCAGCGAGCCAGACCGTCAAACGGCAGATCAGTCACGCCACCAATACCGACGGTTTTCCCGGCGCTCCTCACGACGCGCCATCGCTGCATCAAGCTCGTCTGGCGTTATGGCATCGCTGCCATCGGTGTCGAGCCGGTCAAAGATCTGGTCATTGAGAGCCAGCGACTCCTCCAGAGAAATCCGGCCATCTTCATTGCTATCAATACCGGGAGGCGGACCATCCGGCCCCATCATTCGACGGCCGCCACGGCGAGGACCACGGCGACGCTCGCCATCATCTCCGCGTTCCGCGCGCGTTTGCTCGCGCAATTCCATCAGGCGTCGATTAATGGGCGACTGGTCCTCAACATCGAGAAAACCATCATTATTCCGGTCCATCCAGGCGAACATTTCGCGCTGCAGACTATCCACCTCAGCCCGGGTAATCGTGTTGTCCCCATTGACGTCAGAAGCGCGTAGCATCATCGAAACCCGGCCTGCTTCGCCGCCTCCGGGAGGCCCATGGCGACGTGGCTGGGCGTCTACGGTCGCAGCCATGGCAAAGACGGCAAAACCGCCAAGCAGGATTTGAGCGTAATTGAGTGTCATCGGTTTATAATCCTTGCGTGTCTTATCCACACCTGACCCTTCAACGCGCGCCGTGAGAAACTCCGTCGCTCCAACTGAGATTATCGTTCAGTCGATCATTGTAAATTGCACGCACGCGCCTGGAGCGCTCATTAAGTTCAAGCTCGAGCGCGCCAAGATCTGGCACACCAGCGCTGCGACCAAGGCTCGCCCGACATCCCGCGCTCGCCTGCCCCGGATCAAACTCGCTACCGTGCGTCAGCCGAATAATCTGGGACAAGGTCATATAAAGATTGAATGTCTCAATCAGGAAACGCGCATCTTCGCGATCGAGCAAGTCGGCCGCTGCGAGCGCGGCCAATGCGGAAGCGGTGGAGGTGCGCATGCCGCCCAGGCGTTCCGGCGCGGCAAGTTGCAGGGTTTGAGCGATAAATTCGATGTCCTGGAGCCCGCCGGCGCGATGCTTGAGATCCCAGGCATTCCTGGGTCGCTTCGCCTCGCTCAATCGATGCCGCATTGCGCGTGCATCTGCGTAGATTTGCTCCCCATCACGTGCGCGATCGAGCGTGCGTTCAATCCCCTCGGCCAATCGGTCACACAGCTCACTATTGCCCGCGATCAACCGGGCGCGCGTTAAGGCCAGAAGCTCCCAGGTCCAGGCCTCGCTGTCATAATAAGCGTCAAACCGCGCCCGCTGCACCGCGACCGGCCCGGACTTGCCCGAGGGACGCAATTGCATATCGACCTCGTACAGCTCGCCCTCTTCGGTTGGAACAGACAGGGCGGAAACAAGCCTCTGAGTGAAGCGCATGAACCAGGTCTGGGCCGTCTCATCGCCCTCATAAACAAGAACAATATCCAGATCCGAGCTCGCTGAAAGCTCACGCCCGCCCAGCTTACCCATTCCTATAACCGCATACTGACCGGGCATAGGGCCATGCTTGCGTTCGGTTTCCTTCCGCGCGGCCTCGGCGAGGATCTCGATCGCGGCATCGGCGACCGATGCGAAGGCCGCCCCCGCTGTCTGGGCATCCAGCCGCCCGCGCAGGATTTGCGTCCCGATGCGCAATCGTTCTTCTCGGACCAAGCGGCGCGTCACGTTCAAGGCGCGCTCATAGCTCGCATCCTGACGGACCAATTCCGCCAGACGATCATGGAAAGCATCTGGCGCATCTTGCTCAATCGGAATGGAGAAACGCGCATCAAGCATGCTGTCGATCAGGTCCGGCCGCCGCGACAGGTCCAAGGCCAGCTTGGGGGCCATGGTGATAATGCCAATCAGATCAGCCGCGAGTCCCGGCTCATTCATCAGCAAGGAGAGTGGCTGGACGCCGAATGGCAAATTCTCGAAAAACCCGGCAAAGCGCGAGAAGGCCTGATCGGGTTCACCCGTTTCCGCAATTGCATCAATCAGACGCGGCGCAAGTTGCGCAAAAACCCGCCGGGCCCTGTCAGAGCGGACGGCCTTGGCTCGGCCCGCCGCCCAGGCGTTGAGCTGTTTCCAGCTGCGCTCCGGCTCTGCAAACCCCAACACGCTCAGGGTGGATAAAGTGTCCGGGGTTGGCTCGACACCGGTCAGAACCAGCGATCCGGCCTTTGATGCAAGCGGTTGATCGGCTTCGAACTGGTCTGAGAAATGCCCATGGACACGCTGAAGCAGAGCCTCAACATCCGCATCGAAATCAACCAGGGTTTCATACCGCGCCATCGCGGCAATCATTGCGCGGGCCTCTTCTTCGCTGGGCAGGGTCTGGCTCTGCTCGTCCTGCCGCATCTGGATGCGGTGTTCGAGCGCTCGGAGTTGGAAATAATCCTCTCGCAAGCTGGCAACCGCATCGCTGTCTACCGCCCCCCGATCCGCCAGAGCATCAAGCGCGTCCAGCGTGGCCGGCGTCCGCACCACTTTATCGCGCCCGCCGAAAACGAGTTGGGGGATCTGGGCGTAGAATTCGATCTCTCGTATGCCGCCGCGACCGAGTTTGAGGTCATGCCCGGCCGCGCGGATTACTGCGCGCCGACCGACAGTCTGGATTTGCCGCGCCAGGGCCCGGATATCGTCAATGGCGGCATAATCGAGCGAACGACGCCAGATAAAGGGCTGCATATGCTCAAGATAGCGCTCTGCGCTCGCCTGATCACCGGCACAACATCTAGCCTTGATCCATGCCGCGCGCTCCCAGGTCATGCCCAGGCTTTCATAATAATTCAGCGCCGCATCCGTAGACAGGGCCACGGGCGTGGCTCCGGGATCTGGGCGCAATCGCAAATCCGTACGGAAAACATAGCCGTCAGCGGTGATATCATTGAGGGATCTGGCGATGGCCTGAACCAGGCGTGGCAATCGTTTATGCGGCGTCTCGCTTGCCGGCAGAACCAGTGCCTGAGCATCATAAAACACCACCAGATCGATATCTGACGAATAATTGAGCTCGCCCGCCCCCATCTTCCCGAGGGCAAAGACGATCAGGCCTGGCAATGGGTTAGACGGGTCAGACGGTGTCTCGAACCGCCCCATCTGTGCGCCAAAGCGGGTATGCGCTAAAAGCGCGGCCTGCACCGCGGCATCGGCGAAACGGGTGATGGCGTTGGTCAGATCCATCACCTCCCACTCTTCGGCGAGATCCGCGAGCCCCGCAATCAAATGGGCATCGGATTTCGCCTGACGCAGGCGCTGATCCAGCTCGGTCACATCCCGCGCCTCACGGCCGCACAGCGCGACCTCGAGGAGCAAATCCTCAAATGCCTGGTCGGCAGAGACTTCGGTCAGACGTTCAAGCGTTTCTGGTCGCCGCTGGGCCAGTCTTGCGAGATAGGGAGCCGAATAGAACACACCGTCAAGAAAAGCGCGTGCATCAGCACCCAGCGTCAGGTCCAACGCGTCAAAGACATGATCGCAAAGGCCCGGCGCCAAGCCTGGCAGAGGGTCAATCTTGTCTAGGAGCGCTATGGTCATGGCCGCAAATCTGAACCGATCCGCGCAATGTGGAAAGCTCTAGCGGCGGCCGAAATTCGACAATACGACACCTGTGCACTCACCCGTGCCCAGATGCGGCTCGAGCTGGCGCCGGACATTGGTGACTATCTCGTCGAGCAAACGATCGAGATCCTCCTGCGAATAGGCTTGGCTCGCCGGCAGACGTTCGCGCTGGGACAGGAGCAGGCAGAGGAGTTGCGCCGTTTCCGCATCCAGGGTGGGGTCGGTGCGCGTCGCATCACGTGCCCCGGCAATGCTCTGCCCGGCAACGAGCGCCAGAGGTTCCAGTTCCGCCGCCGTCAGACGACTGGAATAGTCAGAATGAAGCATCGTCAATGCGGCGGCGTCGGTGAAGGCGTCTCCCGCATACAGCCCAGGCTGAAGCCCGGGTACGACACGGCTGACGGCCCCTGGCGCCATCGACCAGGCAGTCAGCCCGGCAATGATGGTGATGATGGCTCCGAGCATGAATCCGCCCCAGAATTTTTCCATGACCGTCCCCTGTTTGCACTCAATTGCAAACCAGCACGATCAGCGCGGCAGGGCAAGCTAGGTTGAAACGTGAAGAAAGCACATGGAGGCGCGAAGACCTGGACCATGATCGCCATCGACCAGACCCGGACCTTCGTCAAGCAGGAAGCGCCCTTGATGCAGATCGATGATCGCCTTTACGAGCGAAAGGCCCAGACCCGACCCGGGCTGTGAGCGCGAATTGTCCAGCCGTACAAAGCGTTGAACCACACGTTCGCGATCTGCCTCGGGAATGCCCGGGCCTGTATCGGTCACAGAGAACTCGACGCGGCCATCACCATTCCTGCGCAATCGGAGCGCCACGGCTCCACCGCTCGGCGTATATTTGACAGCATTATCGAGCATGTTGGCCAGCGCTTGGGACAAAAGCCCCCGATCGCCCTGAATGGTCAATCCGCGCTCGATCTCCGCGGTAAAGGCAAGCCCTTCATCCTCACAGACCGGCTCATAAAGCTCGGCCAGATCCTCTGCGACATCCGCAGGGTCGAGCTCGCTCAATGCTTTGCGGCTTTCCCCGGACTCAAGACGCGACAGGGAGAGGATGGCGTTGAAGATGCCCAATATCTCGTCAGTATCGGAGACCGCTCGCTCAAGCGCCTGCTCCCGCGCCTCCAGATCCCCATCCTCCCGCAAAGCTTCATCAAGCCGGTTTCGCATCCGGGTTAGAGGCGTGCGCAGGTCATGGGCGATACTGTCGCCGGTCTGACGCATGCGATGCATCAGCGCTTCCAACCGGTCGAGCATGTTGTTGAAGTTTTCGGACAATTCATCCAGCTCATCGCCGGAATGGGTGCGAGGCGCCCGCCGTTTGAGATCACCGGCCCGTACAGTCCGGGCGACATCATTAATCCTGTCGAGGCGCGCGACGAAACGGCGTGAGATAAAGACACCGCCCGCGACACCGAGCGCCAATGCCAGCGCGGATGCGGCCAGGATGGTATTGAGCATCCGGCTGACGAGCTGGTACTCCTCGTGCACATCCAACCCGACGAAGAGCTGATAGCCCGAGGTCAGTTCGATAATCTGTCCGCGCGCGGTACGATCATCCTTCTCACTGTCCTCAGTGCCTATCGCGAGAGGCCGGCGATAGGGAAACTGCAAGCGGCCCTCTTCATCCGGCTCCAGATCCGGAAGGCCAGACAGATTGCCCGACAGGGTTCGTCCCGATGGGTGGACCAGCAAGTAGAGATAGTCGGCACCGCCGCCGACCGTGCGCTGGAGAATATAACGATTGAGCGTGCGGATACCGCCCGCATCGAACTGAGCCTGGAGTGCAATTACTTCCTCGGCGACCGCCGCATCAGCGCGACGGCCCGTCATTCCCGCCGACGCCGCATAGACGAAGGCGAGAATGATAAAGCTGGACAGGGCGAAAAGCGCTGCCGACAAAAGCGTCTGCCGGAAGGTCGTCGTCCTGAGAAATGCGGGGCCCCTGCTCACCGTCTATCTATGCCGCCAATCAGGCTTGGAGGCGATAGCCAGCGCCTCGAACCGTGTGCAAAAGCGCACGCGGGAAGGGCTTGTCGATTTTCGAACGCAGGCGGGAGATGTGGACATCGATCACATTGGTTTGGGGGTCGAAATGATAATCCCAAACCTTCTCCAGCAACATGGTGCGCGTCACGACCTGGCCGGAATGCTTCATGAGAAACTCAAGCAGACGGAATTCACGCGGCTGCAGCAGGATCTCCTCCTCACCACGCACCACGGTGCGCGCGAGCAGGTCCATTTCCAGATCGCCGACAACCAGCTTGGTGCGGACCGTTTCAGGATCGCGGCGGCGTGCCAGCGCTTCCACGCGTGCGAGCAGTTCGGCAAAGGCGTATGGCTTGACCAGATAATCATCGCCGCCCGCCTTCAGGCCTTCAACGCGATGATCCACCTCGCCCAGAGCCGAGAGAATGAGAACCGGGGTGCGGTCTTCTTCGCCACGCAGGCTTTCCACCATGGTCAGCCCGTCCATGCGCGGCATCATCCGGTCGACCACCAGCACGTCGTATTCGGCGGCGCGAGCCATTTCCAGACCCTCTTCGCCATTATCGGCATGATCCGCCACATGGCCGCTTTCGCGCAGCCCCTTGCGGATATAGCTCGCCGCTTCGCGGTCGTCTTCAACAATAAGAATGCGCACCCTGTTCTCCTTTATTCTTCGGCGGCGTCGAGCTGCAGCGCGACATAGCGTTGACCGCCACGCCCCTCGACCAGCAGCAGAATCGCGGAGCGGCCAGCCTCGCGGGCCTCGTCCACTGCCGCACGGAATGCGTCGGGAGTACCGACGGCTTCACCGCCAGCTTCCAGAACCACATCACCGCGACGGATACCCTTGTTGTCCGCTTCGCCGCCCGGATTGACTTCGTCGACCACCAGGCCGACCACATCCTCACCCAGACCCAATGCTTCGCGAGAGCGATCATCAAGCGGGCTCAGCTGGATGCCGAACAGCGCAACACTGGCTTCGGCCTCTTCGCGGCTTTGACGGTTATTGAGATCATCCTCGCTCGGGCGGTCGCCAAGAACTGCACGCACTGTGCGTTCACGACCATCACGCAGAACCAGGAAGTTCACGCGTTCGCCCGCTGCGAACTCACCAATGCGGCGCGTCAACTCTCGCGATCCATCCACCGCTTCGCCATTGACCTCGAGGATCACATCCTCGCGCTCAAAGCCGGCATTGTCAGCGGGGCCCTCTGCGACAATCGAGCTGATGATGGCGCCGCGCGCCTCGTCCAGCCCGACTGCACCGGCAATATCCTCGGTGACATTCTGGATCGAAACACCCAGCCAACCACGCGACACACGTCCGTCTTCGAGCAATTCACCGACGATCCGCGAGGCGACGTCAGACGGGATCGCAAAGCCAATCCCGACATTGCCGCCGGTAGGCGAAAAGATCTGCGAGTTTACGCCGACGACATTGCCTTCCAGGTCGAAGGTTGGGCCACCGGAGTTACCACTATTGATCGGCGCATCGATCTGGATGAAGTCATTATAGGTCGAGTTGCCGATCTCGCGGCCCGTGGCGGAGATAATGCCCGCCGTCGCCGTACCTCCAAGACCGAAGGGATTACCGACGGCAACGACCCAGTCACCAACGCGGTATTGCGGATTATCATCCAAGGTTACGAAGGGAAAATCATCCGCCTCATCGACCTTGAGCAAAGCCAGATCGGTCTGCGGGTCCAGCCCGATAATGCGCGCTTCATAGGTTTCACCGTCAGATGTGCCGATGGTGATCTCGGTGGCGCCTTCCACGACGTGGTTATTGGTGACGATATGGCCTTCAGCGGAGATGAAAAAGCCGGATCCCAGTGCCTGCCGCGGCTGCGGGTTCGGATTAACCTGACCGCCGAACTGACGTTCCAGCCATTCGCGCAATTGCGGTGGCAGGCCTTCCATATTCGGCGCTTCCTGAGGATCGCGCGAGTCAGCGCGCGCCTGGATGGTGACAACCGCTGGGCTCACACCTTCAATCAGATCAGCGAAGGACATGGGCGCGCCGGCCGGAACAGCCGCAGCAAATGGCGCTCTGACTTCCTGAGCCT
>JAAEZM010000030.1 GCA_018222865.1 Alphaproteobacteria bacterium | reverse complement strand
GCTCAATCATGGCCATGCCCGCTACATCCAGCCCATGAAGCCCCGCGGCCAAAAGGCCACAAACGGAACCCATGGAATGCCCTGCAAAGACAGTTGTCCGGGGCTCAAATGCCGCGCTGACAGCAACCAAGTCACGAGCGAAAACATGCCAGTCAGGCAAGCGTGTGCTCGGCAATGGGAATTGAGACAAGCCATGCCCGCGCGTGTCCGGCGCAATTATTTCAAAATGGGCGTTAAGCGGTGCCAGAAACTGGCGATAAGTCGAGGCATTGAAGCCATTGGCATGGCTGAAAATCAGCCTGGGCGCCTCCGGTTTCGGAAAATGCCAGACGCTTAAAGCGCCGCCTTCGACCTCAACGTTTAGCCGCTGCCCCGCCATTGCCAGCTGATCCCCCTGCCGCGTTTTCATTAAAGGCGGATAGCAAACCGCTCCCTAATCCCAACAGGCTAGACCGATTCAAGACCAAAAGCGCGATGCATGAAATCCACACACCAATCGCCGCGTAGAACAGTCCGCCCCCGTCATTATTTGGGTCAATTCCAAGCGGCGTAAACAGGTGAAAGCTGATTGCCCCTGTCATTACCGCCACCCCGATGAGCGAGCCAAGCGCTTGAAGGCGGCGCAATGCAGGAAAAAGACCGGCAAGGATTAATGCAGACGCAAACAGCTCTGCTGTTCCGATAACATATTGGGAGAATAGCCCGGTATGAGCGAACAGACCCGGTGCGCCGAGGCTCGAGGCCCAGCCATCAAGACGGCCGAAAATCTCCTGCGTCTCTGGCGCGTTGGTAAACTTGAAACGCAATGAGTCGAGGAATACCGCAGAAACGAATAGCGGCAGAGCGATACGGATAATCATGGATACACGTTTGAGCATTTGCCCCTCCCTGTCTTGAGCCCTTGCTAGCGGCAAGTTGCAATCACCGTCATCTCAAGCTTCCGTCAGATGTCGTGACTGTCGCATCACGCGACCTGTCGCGCGAGCGATATGGCTTGGCAGGGCGAGCGCAGCGGCTTAGGGCTATGACCACGATTTATAAGAAGCGGGAGACAGACGATGAGCCTTCATATCAGTGATCAATTCGATAGCGGGAATATCATCGTCAAAGACGCTCAGTCGCCGAATGACATCCGCCTTGAGATCCGCCGGGACAATGGCTCCGACTTCTTCCAGTGGTTTCATTTTCGGGTTTCCGGCGCGCGTGGCGAGACGCTTGTCATGCATATCGAAAATGCATCTGAGGCGGCCTATCTGGAGGGGTGGAGCGACTACCAGGCCTGCGCCTCCTATGATCGGGAAACCTGGTTCCGCATCGACACGGATTACCAGGATGGTGTTTTGACGCTCCGGCACGAGGCAGACCTTGATACGATCTGGTTTGCCTATTTCGCCCCCTACTCGCACGAGCGACACCAGGACCTTCTGGCATGGGCGCAGACCCATGATGATGTTTTCGTCGATGTTCTCGGCGAAACACTGGATGGCCGGACGCTTGACTGCGTTACGGTTGGCGAAGGTGAAAAAACCATCTGGATCACCGCGCGCCAGCACCCCGGAGAGAGCATGGCAGAATGGTGGGTCGAGGGGTTCCTGAACCGCCTGCTTGATGAAGATGATCCGGTCGCCCGTGTGCTGAAGGACAAGGTGCGCTTTCACATCGTCCCGAACATGAATCCGGACGGCAGTGTTCGCGGCCATTTGCGCACCAATGCCAAGGGCATCAATCTCAATCGCGAATGGGACAAGGCCAGTCTTGAAAACTCACCTGAGGTCTTTCACGTGCTGGAAAAGATCAAGGAGACCGGGGTTGATCTTCATCTCGACGTCCACGGCGATGAAGGCCTGCCCTATAATTTCATAGCCGGTGGAGAAGGCGCGCCCAATTTCACTGAAGCTGATCAGGCAATGCTCGACGCTTTTAAAACCGCGCTCGCCTCCATCAGCCCCGACTTCCAGACTGAATATGGCTATGCCGTCGATGCGCCCGGGACTGCCGATCTTTCCATTTGTACAAATTATATGTCGAACACGTTCGATTGCCTGGCGATGACACTGGAAATGCCGTTCAAGGACAATGCAGACCTTCCAGACCCGGTCTATGGCTGGTCGCCAGAGCGCTGCCGAAAGCTGGGAGCGGCGAATCTCGACGCGATCCATGCCGTGCTTGATGCTATCTAGACGCGCAGGCTCATAAGAAATCACTCAGGAAAAGGAAACGATTACCGGTTTTGACCTCTTATGAGTTCGAATCCAGCTAGCGTTTTCACCGTCCAAAGCCTGATCGGAGGTCACCATGTTCCTCACGCGTCTTCTCTACTTTAGCTATTGCACGACTGAAAAGGATATGGAGATCGACCAGATCCTACAAAGCGCAAGAAAGTATAATGCGCAGAACAACATTACCGGCGCCTTGTGGTTCGACGGGGATATTTTCGTGCAGGTGCTGGAAGGTGATCGCAGAAAGGTCAGCGAAACTTATCACCGCATTGCTGCGGATACGCGTCACCGCGATATCGAGCTGGTGTCTTGCGGAACCGTCGATCGCCGTTTCTTCCACGAATGGCGCATGGGGTATTACGCGGACACCGAAGCCAATCGTTCTCTCGTCTTGAAGTATTCTGGAGAAGACAAGCTGGTTCCCTGGCGACTTCCGGAGGGCGCCCTGCTCCAGCTTCTCGCCGCCGGTCAGCTCACCGGCTCCTAGAGGAAAACGCGCTCTACGGCCCACCAGATCCCAGCCAGGCCTATCAGTACGGATCCTGCGCGACGCACCGCATCATCAAGACCCAGCCTGTGATATCCCAGGCGCAAAATGATAAGGGCCGCGATTATCGCAAGCTGCCCAAGCTCAACGCCAATATTGAAGCTTATCAGGCTGGCGATGAAGTTTTGCTCTGCTAATCCGAGCTCGCCGAGCACCCCAGCAAAGCCGAGTCCATGAATAAGACCGAAAGCAAAAATCATCGCTGGACGCCAGCGCGGCATATCTTTGAAGACCAAATTCTCGATCGCCACGAAAGCGATGGTCAGGGCGATCAAGGGTTCCACGATTGAACCAGGAAGCGAAACATGCCCGGTCGTGGCCAGGCCGAGGGTAATCGTGTGCGCAAGCGTGAAGGCAGAAATTTGCCATACCAGATCACGGATCCGGGCAGAGGTTAGAAAGAGTGCGATTACAAAGAGAATATGGTCGAGACCACGCGGCAGGATATGAATAAAGCCCAGCTCCAGATAGAGCGCTATAACGTCCCAGAGGGTCTGTTCATTCACCGCTTCTAACATCTCTGTCAGTCTCTCCCATTGACCTTCAAGCCGCTGCAGGCGAAGCCTCATCCCAGAGCGCAGAGTGCCAAGGGAGGGATAAGATGAGCGACACGTTTTCGTCCGAAGTGGATGTGTCCGGCGAAGATATTCACTGGAACCTCAAAGACGCAATGTCTTATGGCCGCTATCTCGGCCTGGATACTGTTCTCAACGCCCAGCACAAATTGACTGAAGAGCATGACGAGACGCTTTTCATCATTATCCATCAAGTCGCAGAACTCTGGATGAAGCTGATCATCCACGAAAGCCAGGGCGCGATAGCGCATTTACGTGATGATGAGGTCGGACCGGCATTGAAGATGCTCGCGCGCGTCTCGCGGATACAGGAACAATTGATTGATGCCTGGGGCGTGCTTGCGACAATGACACCGTCTGATTATCTCGCCTTCCGCGACAGTCTTGGGCCAAGCTCCGGCTTTCAGAGCTATCAATACCGCACAATCGAATTCACATTCGGCAATAAGAATGCCGCGATGACCCGGGTCCACAAGGACAATCCTCCCGCTTATAAAATGGTTATGGCCGCTTTGAACGCGCCGTCGATCTGGGATGAGACCCTCGCCTTCCTGGCGCGCAAGGGTTACCCCATTCCAGCGGATCGCCTGGAGCGAGATTGGACCGAGTCCTACAAGGCTTCTGAAGACGTGGAAGCGATTTGGAAAACAGTCTACGAAGACAGCGAAACCCATTGGGAGGCTTACGAGCTCGGCGAGAAACTTGTCGATCTTGAGCACAAATTTCAGCAATGGCGGTTCAATCACATGAAGGCCGTCGAGCGCATTATCGGCTATCGCCGCGGCACCGGTGGAACGTCTGGGGTTTCCTATCTCGTTAAAGCGCTTGATTTGCGTTTCTTCCCGGAGATCTGGACTGTGCGGACACTGCTTTGAGCCATGCCCAGAGTTTTTGATATTTCGCAGCCTCTCCACGCGGGCTTACCGGTCTGGCCCGGTGACACATCTTTCAAGCGTGATGACACTTGGACGATTTCCGATGAGTGTCCGGTCAAGGTCTCCAAGCTGACCCTCTCCACCCATTCAGGAGCGCATGCTGACGCGCCAGAGCATTACGGCCGCGATGGCGTTGATATCGCATCGGTTCCACTCAAGCCCTATCTGGGCGAGTGCAGTGTGCGAACCGTCAACGGCACCGATCCTCAGGTGCAGCTGGATGAAATAAACTGGGATAGAGTCACCTACCCGGAACGCCTTCTGATGCGGACTTATCAAAGCTTTCCGCATGATGCCTGGGATCATAACTTCCGCGCCATCCACCCTGACGTGATCAAGAAACTGGCCGGTCTTGGCGGCCTGCTTATCGGCACGGATGCCGCGTCCATAGATCCGGAGACATCCAAGTCCCTTGACGCCCACAAAGCCGTAGAAGCTGCAGATATGCGCATTCTTGAAGGTCTGGTTTTTGACGGTGTGCCAGATGGTGATTATGAATTGATCGCGCTTCCCCTACCCATCCAGAACGCTGATGCTTCGCCGGTGCGCGCCATTCTCAGGGAGCTCTCATGACCACAACCATTGACGACATCCATGACATGGATCGCGATGACCCTCTGGCCGGATTTCGCTCCAAATTCGTTCTCCCAAACGACATTGTCTATCTTGATGGAAACTCCCTAGGCGCTTTGCCATCGCGTACGCCAGAACGTGTTCATGACGTCGTTCAACGAGAGTGGGGCGAAGACCTGATCCGTTCCTGGAATAAAAACCACTGGATCGAAGCGCCGCGCAGGCTTGGCGACAAGATCGCCCATTTGGTAGGCGCCGACGCCGGCGAAGTTATCTGTGCCGACTCCACTTCGATAAATGTATTCAAGGCGCTGTCGGCTGCTGCTCAACTAAATTCTGACCGAAGCCTGATCCTCTCCGAGCAAGGTAATTTCCCGACTGACGCCTATATGATGGAGGGGCTGGCTGCTGTATCGGCCGGCCGAATTCAGCCCCAGCTGGTCAAGCGATCGGACCTGCTTGAAGCGCTCAATGAAGATGTCGCGGCGCTCCTGCTCACCCACACGCATTACAAGACTGGAGAGTTGTGGGACATGGAGGCCATAACGCGCAGAGCGCAGGAGAAAGGCATTCTGGTCATCTGGGATTTGTCACATTCCGCCGGCGCCCTGCCCGTAGAGCTCAATGCTTGCGGCGCGGACTTCGCTGTCGGATGTGGCTATAAATATCTCAATGGTGGCCCTGGAGCTCCGGCATTTTTGTTCGCTGCAAAGCGGCATCATGACAAAGTCTATCCGGCCCTGTCCGGGTGGCTAGGCCATAAAGCGCCCTTTGCTTTTGATGACACCTATTCCCCGGGCGATGGCATTGACCGTTTTCAGTGCGGAACGCCAGGCATTCTCGGAATGGCCGCATTGGAAGTCGGGCTCGATCTGATGCTGGAAGCGGATATGCAGGCGGTTCGGAAAAAATCCATGGCGCTGGGCGATCTGTTTATCAAACTGGTCGATGAGAATCTGACGGGCTTCAAAACCGTCAGCCCTCGTCTTGCGGCACATCGCGGCAGCCAGGTCTCCATCAGCCACCCCGATGGCTATGCCATAATGCAAGCGCTTATCCACCGAGGCGTGATTGGTGACTTCAGAGCGCCAGACATCCTTCGCTTCGGCTTCACCCCGCTCTACAC
>JAAEZM010000029.1 GCA_018222865.1 Alphaproteobacteria bacterium | reverse complement strand
GGCCCAGGCCCAGCTCGGCGTGCGTGAAGGCCTGCCGGAGAGTGTGCGCGAGCGGGCCCATGCGCGGCTCACTGAGACCCGGCGCGAAACAAGACGTCTGGGCGATCTGTCCAGCCGCGTGTCCGATACCTGGTACGGGCTGGGCTGGCGAGTTTATGACTGGGGCGAGCGGACCCTGGTGATGCATTCAGGCTATTTGTCGGGCTATGGCGCCCAGATTGTGCTGGAGCCCGAGACCGGATTCGCCTTTGTCGCGCTCTGGAACTCCGATAATCGTCCCGCCTGGTGGCTCTGGCCCGTTGTGATGGATATGCGCACGGGACAAGGTGATGGCAGCCAGTGGCTCGCGCGTTTTCTTGAGGATAACTAGGTGAACGAGACCGTCTCTGTCGCAGCGCTTCAGCTCGATCTTTCTGGCTCCATGGAACACAATATCGAGCAGGTCGAGGCGCTGCTGCGCCAGGCCGCGAGTGAAGGGGCGCAGATCATTTTGCCTCCCGAGCTGTTTCAGGGGCCGTATTTCTGCAAAACCCAGGAAGAGGCGTGTTTTGATCTCGCCTATCCGGCTGAGCGTCATCCCTGTGTTGAGGCCATGCGCGCTCTAGCCGAGGAGCTGGGTGTCGTGATTCCGGTTTCGATTTTCGAGCGGGACGGACCGCATTACTACAATAGCGTGGTGATGCTTGATGCCGGCGGCAAGACGCTTGGCGTCTATCGAAAGAGCCATATTCCGGACGGGCCTGGCTATCAGGAGAAATTCTACTTCCGGCCGGGCGATACAGGTTTCAAGGTCTGGGATACCCGGTTTGGGCGTATCGGCGTCGGCATTTGCTGGGATCAGTGGTTTCCGGAAGCCGCCCGTATCATGACGCTTATGGGCGCTGAGGTTTTACTCTATCCAACGGCGATTGGAGCTGAACCGCAGCATCCAGAACTCGACACCGCGGCCCGATGGCAACGGGCCATGCAGGGGCATGCTGTTTCAAATGTCATCCCGGTCGTGGCGGCAAACCGTATCGGCGATGAGGATGGGCAGGTGTTTTACGGCTCCAGCTTTGTTTGTGATCACACCGGCGCGATGGCTGAGGTGCTTGACCGTGAAAGTGCCGGCATCGCCATGGCCCGTTTTGATCGTGCCGCCGTGGAGCGGGACAGGGCGGCCTGGGGTTTCTTCCGGGACCGCCGTACGGATCTTTACGCGCCTTATTTCCGGTCGTGATCTGCGTGGACTTGTTTTCGCGTCGGCATCATCAAGCCCAGCGCGATTATTGAGGCCAGAGCCGGCCAGGCGAAAGCGATGGCTTGATCGGTCTGGCCATGCGTCAAGCTGAAGGCGGCAGCCGTGATTCCGGCTGCAGTCATCGCCGCAGCGGCAAGCATCATGAGTATGCGAAACACCATCCGGTCCTCCTATACCCCCCGCGTGTTCGGGTTATGACCCCTCAGTGCCAAAATCATGGCACAACAGGGCTAACGACTCCTTGCCAGCCGGCAAAAAATCGCCCGAAAAAGCGAAAGCTGAAGGCGGTCAGCCGCTTAGCAGTGCGCCGCGAATGCCATCGAAAATGAATTGAGCAGCAAGGGCGGCCAGGATGACGCCCAGGATCCGAGTGATCATGGCGGCCATGCTTTCGCCGATAAACCGCATGACCGGGCCGATCGCCAGGAAGACGATGAGGCAGATCAGCAAATTGATCCCAGCACCACTCAGAATGATCAGTTGAGCGATCAGGCTGGAATTATCCGGATCGGACATGAAAAGCATCATGGTCGCGATAGCACCCGGGCCGGACAGCATCGGAATGGCCATCGGGAAAACGGAGATGTCTTCATGTGTCCCGGGGATGGTTTCGTCTTCATCGGAGATCTTCTCGGCCCGTTCCTCGCGGCGCTCGGTACGCTTTTCAAAGATCATTTCCAGCGCCATCAGGAAAAGCAGTACGCCGCCGGCGGCCCGGAAGGCATCCAGGCTGATATGCAGGGCTGAGAGCAGCCAGTCACCGATCAGGGCAAAACCCAGCAGAACGCCTGTTGCGATCACGACAGACTTGATCGCCATCTT
Organism: Alphaproteobacteria bacterium; assembly: GCA_018222865.1. GTDB lineage: Bacteria > Pseudomonadota > Alphaproteobacteria > Caulobacterales > Maricaulaceae > Maricaulis. The sequence goes on along the minus strand of JAAEZM010000029.1, from coordinate 3,962 downwards.
GCGACGATGGTCGGCGGAGGAGCCTTCGGTCAGGCCGCCAAAAATGGGGGCGACACCTGGCGGGTCGATGGCCACGAAAAAGGTGACGAAAGCAGTCGTGAAAAGCTCAAGCATAGCAATATTCCTGTCTTGAGATCCGCCTTACTCCTGAAACCTGGCAAGGTCACGTTCTATTTGGCGTTGGGTGCGGCAAATTGCCTATGCATTTACGCATGGAGGCAAGAGGTGGTGTCCCGCATTGGCGGAGGTGTCTCCTTATTGACGGACCGGACAGGCGTGTTGCCCGCCATGATGGTCTAGCGCGTCAGCAAGGCATCGAGATAGCGGGGCAAAGCGAAGGCGCCGCGATGCACAGCGGGGCTGTAATACCGCGTTTGCAGTCCTGAGCGCTCGAACCGCGCTTCGATCGCACCGTCGGCTGGCGCCAGTGTCTCGGCATTGTCACTGGCAAAGCCCAGCGTCATCACACCGCCAGAAAAGGTCGGGACAGTGATGGCGTAGAAGCCGTGGTGTTTGAAGATGCGGGCAAAGTATTCTGACGTGTTCTCAACCACATCGGAATGGATCGCTGCGAGGCCGGACTGAGTGACCAGCATGCCGCCGGGCGCCAGGCGTTTATGGCAATCACGGTAGAATTCCTCGGTGAAGAGGACCGCGCTTGGTCCGACCGGATCCGAGCTGTCGATGATGATGAGGTCGAAGGTCTCTTCGCCCGTGCGCATATAATCGACACCATCAACGATCTTGATCTCTACGCGGGGGTCATCAAACGAGCCATCGGAAACCGTTGGCAGCCATTCGCGCGAGAAGTCGATCACATCCTTGTCGATTTCCGCCAGGACAACACGCTCCACGCTTGAATGGCGCAGGATTTCGCGCATGGCCCCGCCATCACCGCCACCGACGACCAGGACAGACTTGACGGACCCATGCGCCAGGAGCGGAACATGGGTGACCATCTCGTGATAAATAAACTCGTCAGACAGTGAGACCTGGACCAGCCCGTCAATCGCAAGCACACGGCCATGGGTCTCATTATCGAAGAGGATGAGGTGCTGCAAATCGCTCTCGTCAGAATGGACAAGTGCATCCACGCGCAGCGCATTCCCGACGGAAGGCGTCAGACTCTCTTTGAACCAGAGCTGGCCCTCATCATCTTTGAAACAGTATTTCGGGATCATGCGCCTTCACCACGCAGAATCGTGGTCACGCGTGCCTCATCGGCTTCAAAAGCCTGTTTCAGGATATCAACGGCGAGATGCGGCTGTGCATCGCCGCACATGAAGACGTCGAATGCCGCATAATTGCGCTCGGGCCAGGTGTGGGTGGAGATGTGGCTTTCTGCCAATACTGCCACACCGGACACGCCGCCATTCGGGCTGAAGACATGGGTATGGATGTGCAGCAGCGTCGCGCCGCACGCTTTCACGCACTCCGTCATAGCAGTGCGGATGCGGGCGTCATCATCAAGATATTTGGCACCGATCAGGTCGATAATCAGGTGTTTGCCGGCAACTTCCTTGCCATCGACCATGATGAAATGGTCCGGAGCGTCCTGAGGATTATCACGCGGGATGTCGATATTGGAGATCATGTTCATCGAGCAATTCCTTCATCGATGAATGCGCTTTGCGCAGGAATAACAGTAGGTTGATTGTTTTCGCCAAACATGGTGGCGAAGGCGTCGTCCTGAACGAAGACATGGTCGAACGCGCCAAACCCGTTGAATTGAGTGGTCAGAGCCACGCCATAGGCACCGATCATGCCGATTTCGATGAAATCACCTTCATCAATATCGCTGGGCAGATCGAAGGGGCCGTCCAGCGCATCAATGGAGTCGCAGGTGGGGCCGAAGAGCTTGAAGCCTGACAGCGGGGTCTGGGGGCGGTCTTCACGGGTCAGCATGCGCACTGGAAAACGCCATTGCGCATGTGCCGCGTCAAAGAGGGCACCATAGGAGCCATCATTGATGTAAAGCGTGTCGTCCTTGCGCAGGTCGACACGAACAATCAGCGACTCTGCTTCGGCCACAAGCGCACGGCCCGGCTCGCACCAGAGCTTGGCATTTTCCAGGACCAGCATGTCCTGGAACGCGTCCGTGATGGCATCAATATAGCGCTGCATGGCCGGTGGGGTCATGCCGGGATAGATGCAGGGGAAACCGCCGCCAACATCGACAATGTCGACCGTGACGCCGGCTTGAACGATCAGCCGGGAGGCTTCCAGCATGGCTGCGCGGAACGCGATCGGTTCCATGCACTGGCTGCCGATATGGAAACTGACACCGAGTTCATGGGCGTGATGGCGCGCTGACTGGATGAGCTCAGGGCCGTCGAGTGCCGTAACGCCGAACTTACCGGCCAGAGAGAAACGTGCGAAGTCGCTGGAGACCGCCAGCCGGACGACCAGGGTGAGATCATCTGCCTGATCGGTTTCCTCCAGAATCTTTTCAAGCTCCTGGTGGGTATCAATGGCGAAGATCCGAACACCGAAGTCATGATAGGCGCGGCGGATAGCATGGCGGCTCTTCACCGGATGGAGAAAGGCAATGCGTGCATCAGGCGCGCGGCGTGCGATCAGCTCCACCTCGGCCAAGGATGCGACTTCAAAAAAATCGGAACCAGACGCGCACAGCTCGTCGATGACCCAATCGCTAGGATTGGCCTTCACGGCGTACAGGACGTCGCCTGGAAAATTCTCCTGGAACCAGCGGTTCGCTCGGGCCAGTCGTTCCGGGCGTCTACAGACGACCGGGTTTTCTAAGTGCCGAGAGCGGACCAGGTCCAGGGGCGTATGGTACGTGCGCAATTCACGTGACCCCCTGATGGCAGTTTACCCAATCCGGCATCGTCGCCTCCGCCGGGAAGCGCGCCATTAAGGCCAAAATGCGCGTGTGTAAAGACAGAAAATTCGAATAATGCATGCACGGCGGTCTGGGATGGCCGCACAGGCTGGCTTGTGACCGCTGATGAGTGAAGGCGGAGGTCGCTTCGCTGCGCCGCAGTGGCTCTATCCGATCGTCATAAAATCAATTCGTACACTGAGAATAGATACGGAAACCGAAAAGAGAATCTGTCTCTAAGACGGGGTTTCGAATTCGACTTGAAGGCGTCAACAATCCGGATTGTCACAAAAATTTCAAGGTTGCTCCATGGGGGTGTGCTGAATCTGCAACCCGGATGAATCAGCCTGTTATTCCGTAATTATCGAGCCCGCTGATCGCATTCAAACCCGGCAAAAAAAGCGCGCATCTGCAAATCTGGACCCCGTTACGCCGTAACTGTCATCCAAGTGTTGCAAACCTGATGTTTATCCCGGCCCCAAGTGACGGGCCTCCAGTGGTTGGGGGCGCGTCGCGATTGATTTTGTCCTTTTTGGGGGTCTTCAATGTCGGTGAAGCAAAACTATCGCAAGCTCCTGCTTGTCTCGACCGCATGCGCATTTTTCGCAGCTTGTGCGGACTCGTCCATTTCCTCTCCGGGTGGTCAGAACCTGGGTACGCCTCCGGGCGGCGGTACCGGTGGCGGTACGGGTGGTGCGACCACCATTAATATGGTTCCAAACGGTGGCTGTGGTACGGGTTCTGTCCGTGAAGCGTCCATCACCAATAACAATGTGACGATCAACGCTTGTGAAGTTACCGGCACGATCTCTCAGGACACTGTCATCGCTGCAGGCGCTGGCGTCATCATCTCCGGTCCGACCTTCGTTGGTACGGACGGCGGTTCTCCGGTCACGCTGACCATCAACGAAGGCGCGACGCTCTTCGGTTCTGCCGGTTCTGACTATGTCGTCGTAACGCGCGGCTCTGACATCGAAGCGAACGGCACCGTGAACGACCCGATCATCTTCACGTCCCGCCAGGACGTTGAAGGCACGGTTGGTCAGTTCGATCGCGGCCAGTGGGGCGGCCTGATCCTGAACGGTTTCGCACCGATCAACGCTTGTATCGATGGTACGGC
>JAAEZM010000017.1 GCA_018222865.1 Alphaproteobacteria bacterium | reverse complement strand
AGGCCGGCGTTATCGTGGCTGTGGCGGTTATCCTCTACGCTTTGATCTTCGGCATTGATGAAGCCCAGCGCGCCGTTCCGCCGGCCGTAGCCCGTTATGGGGCGGCTGCGGGGGTCCTGCTTTACGCGGCTGTCGGTCTGGCCACTCTGGTTATGCCGTTTGCGGGTGAGGCGGTGAACTTCCTGGATTATGACGCCCTGCATCCCGATCAAGGCCACCACACCGGTCAGCACTACGGTATCCTGCTGATTGAGCTGGGTGTTTTGATCACCGTAGCCTCAGTCATGCTGGCGATTTTCTACGCATTCGCTGGTCGTGTTCCCGATATTCCGGACGGGGAGTGGTAGTCATGCTCGAAGCGATCCTCGAACGGTTCAACTATATCCCGATCGTCATTTTGATGATGACGGGGCTCTATGTGATCTTTGCGACGGGCAATCTGGTGAAACGCCTGGTTGGCCTGTCCTTGTTCCAGACCTCGGTCTTCCTGCTCTACATCACGATTGGCAAGGTCTTCGGTGGTCAGCCGCCCATCCTGGAGAGCAGCCATCATGGGGATGACCATGGCGGCGATTATGGCGCCTCGGCTGGATATGGCGCCACCGGCTATGGCGATGATCATGGTGATGATCATGCCGACACGGATCATGCCGACACAGGTCACGCCGAGACCGGCCATGCCGAGGCGTCTCATGCAGATGCCTCTCACGCCGATGCGGGGCATGGCGCTTATGACGGCGCGCATCATGCCGCCGAAACAGTTTTATATTCCAACCCGTTGCCGCACGTCCTGATCCTGACGGCGATTGTGGTGGGCGTGGCGACCCTGGCCGTAGGCCTGGCGCTTGTCGTGCGTATCCGCGAAGCCTATGGGACGATTGAGGATGATGCCATCAATGCTGCGGACTATTCCCGCGAGACGGGGAGTAGCGAGTAATGGATATCTTCGCCAATCTTCTTCCGGCTGAGCTGGCCCATCATGTGCCGGTTCTGGTCGTTGTGATTCCGCTCATCGCCGCGGCGCTGGCGGCGATTATGCCGAACGGGCGCGCAGGCTGGACGGTGGCCATTATCACCGCCTCCATCGTGGCGCTGTTTTCACTGGTCCTGCTGGCGCAAGCGCTTGATCTCGGAGTGATTTCCTATGCGCTTGGCGGCTGGGCGCCGCCGATCGGGATTGAATACCGGGTAGACGCGCTCAATGCTGTGGTGCTGGCGCTTGTTGGCCTGGTGGGCCTGCTGTGTGTGATCTACTCCCTGCCAAGCGTGGCGGACGAGATTGAAGAGGGCAAACAGGCGCTCTTTTATTCCGCTTTCCTGGTTTGTTTTGCCGGTCTTCTGGGGGTGACGATCACCGGCGATGCGTTCAACGTCTTCGTCTTCCTGGAGATCTCTTCCATCTCCACCTACACAATCATCGCCATGGGCGCCTCCAAGGATCGCCGGGCCCTGACTGCCGCCTATAATTATCTCATCCTGGGAACGATCGGCGCGACCTTCTTTGTGATCGGTGTCGGCTTTCTGTATGCGGCAACCGGCACGCTGAACATGGCGGATATGGCCCGCATCCTTCAGGAAAACGGTCATGACCGTGTGACTGAAGCGGCCTTCGCCTTTATCGTTGTGGGACTGGGACTGAAAGCGGCGATGTTCCCGCTGCATGTCTGGCTGCCCAATGCCTATGCGTTTGCGCCGAATTTTGTCACGGCTTTCCTCGCCTCGACCGCGACCAAGGTTGCGTTTTATGCGCTGATCCGTTTCCTCTTCTCGGTCTATCATCCAGATACCGCCTTCGTGCAGATGTCCTTTACCTGGGTGTTCGCGGTTGTCGGTGTGATCGCGATGTTTGTGGCCTCGGCCCAGGCGATCTTCCAGACGGATGCCCGCAGGCTGTTGGCCTATTCTTCCGTCGCGCAGGTTGGCTATATGATGCTCGGCCTGGGCATGGGAACGGTGCTGGGTCTTCAGGCGGGTATTCTCCACCTGATCAACCACGCCTTGATGAAGGGTGCGCTCTTCATGGCGCTGGGGGCTTTCGCCCTGAATTTCGGCGTTCGCCAGGTCGCGGATCTTGCCGGGCTGGGACGCACCATGCCGGCCTCCGCCATGGCCTTCACCATTGCAGGCCTGTCGCTGGTGGGCGTGCCGTTGACGGTAGGCTTCGACAGTAAGTGGTATCTCATCCTGGCAGCGCTGGAACGCGACTGGTGGTGGGCTGTGGCCGCGCTGATCCTGTCTTCGCTCATGGCGCTGATCTATATCGGCCGGATGATCATGGTGGTGTGGATGGAACCGGTACCGGCCCATCCGGGTGCCGAGGTGAAGCCCCGACACGCGCCTTACATGATGCTCATCCCGACGGGCATTATCGCTTTCGCCAATATCTACTTCTTCTTTGATGCGTCCTTGCTGGTTTCCCTGTCCGGGGCCGCAGCGCAAGCTGTGATGGGAGGCTAGACAATGTGGTCGCCTGAAGTCTCTCTGGCCCTGACCCTGGTCATTCCAGGTCTGGGCGGTGTGTTTGTTGCCCTGCTGGGCAATAAGCCGAATCTGCGCGAAGCCGCGACTCTGGTCTCGGCGGTTTTGCTGGCGCTCAATGTGGCGCATCTGATCGAGATTGCTCCGAGCACGCCGACCCTGGTTTTGGCGAATGTGGCCCCGGGGCTGGAACTGGCCTTCACGCTTGAACCGCTAGGCGCGGTGTTTGCGGCGGTGGCATCGGGTTTGTGGATCGTCAATTCGCTCTATTCGATCGGCTATATGCGCGGCAATAAAGAGATCAAGCAGACGCGTTTTTATGTCTGTTTCTGTATCGCGATTGCCTCGGCCATGGGGGTCGCCCTGTCAGGCAACCTCCTGACCATGTTCGTCTTCTATGAGATCCTCACCCTGTCGACCTATCCGTTGGTCACGCATAAGGGTGATGAGAAGGCCAAGCGTGGTGGCATGATCTACCTGTCCATCCTGATGGGCACTTCGATTGGTCTCCTGCTGCCAGCTGTGATCATCACCCACTTCCTGGCTGGAGGGACGGATTTTGTCGCGGGTGGTCTGCTCGCGCTCAATGATGTCCAGCCCATGCTGGCAGGTATTCTGCTTGTGATGTTTACCTTCGGCATTGGTAAAGCGGCCCTGATGCCGGTTCACCCCTGGCTGCCAAATGCCATGGTCGCGCCAACGCCGGTTTCGGCGCTCTTGCACGCCGTGGCGGTGGTGAAGGCAGGCGTTTTCTCCATCCTCAAGATCGGCACCTATATTTTCGGACCGGAGCTGATCGCCGCCACGCCAACCTCCGATGCATTGGCCTGGATTGCTGCGATCTCCATCGTGCTGGCATCTGTGGTGGCCATCACCAAGGATAATCTCAAGGCCCGGCTGGCTTTCTCAACCGTGTCGCAGCTTTCCTATGTGACGCTGGGTGTCATGCTCGCATCGCCTCTGGCCATGTTGGGCGGTGCGCTGCAAATCATCATGCACGCCTGGGGCAAGATCACCCTCTTCATGAGCGCTGGTGCGATCTATACCGCAACCAAGAAGACCGAGATCTCGCAAATGCGTGGTCTGGGTAAATACATGCCCTGGCTTTTCATCGCTTACACCGTCGGAGCTCTGTCCATTATCGGCCTGCCGCCCATGGGAGGGTCCTGGCCGAAACTCTTCTTGATGCAGGGGGCGTTTGAGGCCGGACATGCGATCATGATCGTCGCTCTGGTGGCCTCTTCCATTCTCAATGTGGCCTATCTTCTACCGCTTTCCGCCCGGGCCTTCTTCTCGCCGGCCGATGAGGCGGGGCTGAAGAAACAGCCACCGGCCCTGGTCATCATCCCGCCGGTGATCACGGCTGCGGGTGTAATCGTCCTCTTCTTCCTGATTGGACCGATGCGCGACTATCTCGAACCGGTCTTCATGACGACTGCAAATACGGGGGGCTCCTGATGAGCGATCCGGCAAACAAGAAAGACGAGCTGGTTCATCCGCTCGCCAAGCCGTTTTTATGGCTTGATGCCAAATGGCTGAAAACCTCAATGATCTGGATTTTCGGGGTGTTGACCCTGGTCTTTATCGGCGCGGATTTCGTCCATCACCGTCATGATTACATTCCGATCGCGGAAATCCCGGGCTTCTACGCCTATTGGGGCTTCGGTGCCTTCGTTCTGGCCGTGATGATCGGCTGGTTCGTGGTGCGCGGCCTGCTCGAGCGCGATGAAGATTACTGGGATGAGGGGGGCGATCATGATTGATTTCCCGCATATTGAAGCCCTGGCGGATGTTTCTCCGGCCTGGCCTGTCATCATTGGCGGCCTGATTGCCGCCGCTGTGCCGAACCATCTTCTGCGCAAGGTTCTCGCGCTTCTCGCACCGATCCTGGCGCTGGTCCTCTGGTTCAATCCGGAGACGATCGGCACTTACGGCATTATCGAATTCGGCGGCTTCACGCTGGAGACCTTCCGCTATGACAATCTTTCGCGGATCTGGTCCTTCGTCTTCATTCTGGCGGCCTTCATTAACGGGCTGTACGGGCTGCATGAACGCGACCGTCTCGCCGACGCATCTGGTCTGATCTATTCAGGTGCAGGCCTTGGCGCGGTGTTTGCGGGCGATCTTCTGACGCTCTTCTTCTTCTGGGAGCTGACCGCGATTTCCTCGGTATTCCTGATCTGGGGCGCGCGCAATAATGCGGCCTACAAGGCCGGTCTTCGCTATCTCGGCATCCATATTCTCTCCGGCGTCCTGCTCTTGGCAGGTGCGGTTATCCGCGCGAGTGAAACGGGCAGCTGGGCCTTCGGTGAGTTCTGGGGCGAGGGGATGGAAGGCGGCGCAGTGGCGGCCGGCATTGGTCTTGATAGCCTTGGAGGCTGGCTGATCTTCCTGGCCTTCGGCATTAAGTGCGCCTTCCCCTTCATGCATAACTGGCTGCAGGATGCCTATCCCAAAGCGACCATTACCGGCGCTGTGGTCCTGTCGGCCTTTACCACCAAGCTGGCGGTTTACGCGCTGGCACGCGGTTACGCAGGCACGGATATTCTGATCTATATCGGCGCCGTGATGACGGCCTTTCCGGTCTTTTTCGCCGTGGTCGAAAACGATCTGCGCAAGGTTCTCGCCTATTCCCTCAATAACCAGCTGGGCTTCATGGTGGTGGGCATTGGTGTTGGCACTGAATTGGCGCTCAATGGCGCTGCCGCCCACGCCTTCGTGCATATCATCTATAAGGCGCTGTTGTTTATGAGTATGGGGGCGGTCCTCCTGCGCGCGGGTACGGTGAAGGCGTCCGAGCTCGGCGGGCTTTTCAAATCCATGCCGGCGACCTCCTTCTTCTGTCTGATCGGGGCGGCGTCGATCTCGGCTTTCCCGCTATTCTCCGGTTTTGTCGCCAAGGCGCTGACCCTTTCGGCTGTCGCCTATGAGGCCAGTCATGGTCATCCCGAACTGATCGCGATCTGGCTGGTTCTGGTCTTTGCCTCTGCCGGTGTGCTTGAGCACTCCGGGATCAAGATCCCGTACTTCGCATTCTTCGCGCATGATCGCGGGCTGCGCGTGCGCGAAGCACCCGCGAATATGTTGATTGCGATGGGGCTGGCAGCTTTGCTCTGTGTCTTCCTGGGCGTGAATTACGGTGTGCTCTACACCCTCGTACCCTTCCCGGAAGTCGCGGCCCAGTATGAGCCCTACACGTTCGACCATATCGTTGGGCAGATGCAATTGCTGATCGCGGCCATGTTCGCCTTCACCTTCCTGGTTCGCATGGGCTGGTATCCTGATGAGAAGCGTTCGATCAATCTGGACTTCGACTGGATCTATCGTCGATTTGGCGATGGGATGGTCCGTTGGGCCTGGGCGATGGTTGACCGTCTGATGGCGGCGTTGGGCAATCTTATTGCCGCTGCACGTGCCAAATTCGGCAGCCGGATGTTCGAGGCATTTAGTCCTATGGGCGCTCTCAGCCGAGATATCCCCTCTGGACTTCTTGCGATCTGGACCAGCGCCTTGCTCGCGATTGTTCTGCTGATTTCCTACATAGCGCGCTGATAATTCAGCGCTGTTGAGATGTAAGAGTCCGTATGCGCGTATAGCGTGTACGGGCTCGCTTTATGCGGGAAATAGGAATATTATCCCTACCCGGGCGTAGCCTCCTAGCATGGACAGGCCGGGCGCGATTGGCGCGCCGGCTCAGACAGGACCAGGAGTGCACGATGATGGATTTGACGCCGGATCCTCTGTCCGGCCAGCTCTTGCAGGACAGGGCGCGCGCGCATTTGGCGCAAAGCGCCGTGGCCTTTGCCTTTGACGTCTCGCCGCAGGAGCTGAATGCGCCGACGCGGCGCTCGCCCCAGGCCGCTTTTGCGCGTCAGGTTGCCATGTATCTGGCACATATCACGTTTGAACTACCGCTCTCCCGGGTCGCCCAGGCTTTCGGTCGCGACCGCTCCACCGCGGCCTATGCCTGCCACAAGGTGGAAGATGAGCGCGATGATCAGGATTTCGATGCGCGCCTGGATGCTTTGGAAGAATGCCTGCGCCTGGCTCCGGAGCCTCGGACATGGATGCGCTAGACAGGCCCGCCCGCTGGGAGCGATGTCTGGCCAGACCCGGGGCCGGGTTGTGCGCTCTGCCCGGTGAAACGGGCCGCTATGGCGTGTTTCCTGGAGCTGATAAGCGCCGCAGGCCGCTCGCCAAGCTCGACCAGGACGCTCTGGATATTGCGCTGCGGGCCGGGCGGATCTAGGTGGTAGATGGTGGCTATAGATTGTCGCGCGAGGGCGTATCGGCCTTGCACCGTGATGGAAGCGGTGTGGCAGGGTTTCAGGCCCAGCATCGTCAGCGGGTTGCTCGTCCCGTCACCGGAGCGGACGGCAAGGTCCATGAGGTCGAAGCGAATGCGCTGGAGACCCCTCTGGCGCGATATCGCGCGTCTTTGACCGCGTCCCAGCTTCAGGCGGGTGAGACCTTCCATCGTGATTATGTCCGCTCCAGTCTCATGGCCAGCGTCACGCGCAATTGGGCCATTGATGCGCCGGTGCGCGGGCAGGGCGGTGCGCCTTGCGGGCCGGAGGACGCCTCCCTGTCCCGCCTGGCGGCGAAAGACCGGGTGCTCGACGCGTTAGCGGCCGTTGGGACAAGCTTGGAACCGGTCCTGATGGCCGTTCTGGTGCGCGAGGAAAGCCTTGCGGCCCTGGAGCGACGCTTTGGCTGGGGGGCAAGGTCCGGCCGTGTGGTCCTGGGCTTGGCGCTGGATGCACTGGCCCGGCACTATCGACTGAGCGTTTAGGCCGCGGCCGCCTGGATCCGTCCAATCATGGAGGCCAGCCCGTTCGAACGTTGCGGGGAGAGGTGCTCAGCCAGGCCGATTTTCAGCAGGACTTCGCGGGCATCGACCGAGCGGATTTCCTCGCTCGTGCGGCCGGAATAGATCCGCAGCAGCAGGGCGGCGAGGCCGCGAACGATATGAGCGTCGCTATCGGCCCGGAAGATGTGTTTGGCGCCGTCATTCTCATGCACCAGCCAGACCTGGCTGACGCAGCCCTTCACGCGCGTGAGGTCGGTGCGCTCGGCGTCCTCAAGGCCTGGAAGAGCCTTGCCCATATCGATGAGATATTTGTAGCGTTCTTCCCAATCGCCGAGGAAATCGAATTCCTCGACGAGTTCGTCGATCTCGGTCTGGATGCTGGTATCACTCATGGCCCGGACCTAGTGCGCTCTGGGTGAAAGCGCAAGCCGGGGTGTGCGTTCTATGGCGCGGAAACTAGCGGGTCGAGGCCGCTGTTTCGCGTTCTTCTATCGCGGTTTCAATCCGGTCGACTGCCATCTCAGCGAGGAAGCCGCCGAGGCGGGCTGCTTCTTCACCGGCTCGGCAGAGCTCGGAATTATTCTCACACCAGTCGCTGACAGCTCCGCTAGCGTCGATCGCGTTTTCTGCGACCGTCATCTCAGGGAGTGCGATATCGGCGCCAGCGAAGTCCTTCGGGACGAAAACGCTGACAACAGCAAGCCAGAAACAAGCGCGAATAAGGAACATCATGTGTCAAACCTCGTCGGCGGTCTTTTAGCGACCACTCTTTTCTTTGCAGGATCGAGGCTAGGAGAAAGATTGGGAAATTGCGAGTGAAACCAGGGCTTAGCGGAAATATCGTACGAAACTGAGCCAGAGCTTTTGTCTAAAATTTATACGCAATTTTATCTTGTCCCGATGCGGGACAAGCTTTCGTTAATCTTTGCGCGAAAGGCAGCGGGCAAATTTAACCCTGCCTGTCATTGGACAGGCAGGGCTGGTCGGGACGTCTGTGAGGCAAGATTTAATTGGTGGCTGCGGACGCCCCAATACAGCGGCTGACATCAAGCAGGGCGTGTTCGGCGATGCAGAAACTGTCTTCATACTTGAAGTGACCGGCGGCGACGCATTGCTGCAGGTCGAGACGGACCCAGGCGAGGCAACGCTCGACAACCGGGTCGGAGAGCAGGGCATCAATCACCTCGCGCGAGCGCGCCGGATTGGCAGAGAGATCTTCCAGCGCCGCGACGGAGAGAATGCGGCCGATGCGGGCGCGGTCAGGGCTGATCTGGGCCTGGCCAACCGTCAAGGACAATTGCGGCTGGGCGACCGGGGTCTGGGCCGGTGCGCCCGGCGTGAAGAGGGCGGAGGCGGGCAGGCCGGCATCAATCCGCGCGGTCACCTCTGCCAGTCGCGCCTGATCCATCGCGGTATGGCGCTCCGCCGCGTTCTGGATCGCATCCAGCCGCGCATCACGGTCGCGGGCCCGGCGATTGGCCCAGCGCGCATCCTGGAGGTCATAGGCCGCAGCGCGATAGCGTTCCGAGACCTCACGCAAATTCGCTGTATCCGTCTCGATAGCCTGAACCACGCTGTCCTGGGCATCGGCGGAGTTTTCGAAACTGGTCGCATAGGCGGGATCATACATGAGGCCCGACATGGCCGCTTCCGGTCCGTAATAGTCGGCCAGCTCGCGCACATCATCGAGATATTCGGGATGTTGTGCTGCAATCATGGCTGTGTAGGCGATCCAGGCGCGCACCAGACGGTCTTCGCTGTAGAAGGCGGTCAGGCTGTCCATCGCATTATCAAGGTCTTCTGCCGAGCCGATCGGCGCATCCCGCAGATCCGCGACAACGCCATGATAGGCGGCATAGTCCGAGGCGGTCTCGAGCAGGACATTGTCGTTTTGAGGTGCCGCGCTCTGCAATTGCAAAGTCGGCTCGCCAGCGGCGCCGGCCTCTGGCGTCTCAGCGTCTTGAGCAGCGCCCGCCAGGGCTAGGGAAGCGATGAGAGTGGTGAGCATGATGGAACTCCGTGACCCGTTTGATCTATTCATACCCCGGGCAGAGGCATCCTCGAAAGAGGCGAATCATGAATAGTTCGCGGCAGGATTTCTTATTCAGAACTGTAAACGGGCAAAGTTTAAGATTTAGGCTTTGTTAACGTTCTGGGCAAAGACTCCAGTTAGCTCGAAAACCGAGTCGATTCTTAGGGATATGACGCAGAAACGACGCGATATAACGCTCTGGATTGCTGAACGTGGCGGGCCCGTCGTCAACCTTGTCTGGTTGGCGGTATGCGGCTGGGCGGCTTTCAGTCTTTATCCGGTCCTGGAGCTTCCGCTCTGGGCGCTGATTGGTGGCATGATTGCCATCATGATGCCGGCGCTCGTCGGTCTGGTCCTGCATTCCCGCCTGGATCGCGATTTCGAACGCTTCGTTATTTCCATGCTCTGGACCGCCATGGCGGTTGCCGTGACGGCGACCGGCGGTGGCATGTTGGGCCTTGGACTGGCGGCCTTCCTTCTCCCCGCTGCAATCGCGGCGGCAAGTGGGGATCGCGAAGCCATCATCAAGGCCGCCGCTGTCGCCTTTGCCGCAGCACTGGTCACCGGTGTCCTGCAAGGCCTTGGCTTTATTGCAGCGGCTCCACAAGCAGTAGCCTATCATCTGCCCTTTATCCCCGGCGTCGTCTTTATTCTCGCATGGGGTTTTGGCTGTGCGGCAACGCGTGCGGTGAAAGCTGCGGACCTGGTCCGCGCCGAAGCTGAACGGGGCCGTGCCCGGTCACTCGCCTTTGATGCGGCGCCTGCAGCTTTGGCGGCGTGTGATCAGGATGGCAATGTCCTCGCGACCTCACAGGGGCTGCGTGACTTGTCGCCGGGACTGCCGCGCTCGATGGCAGACCTGCCGGTCTCTGATCTCGGCTTTGACGAGGAAGACAGGGTTCATCTGTCTGCCACAGTGCGTCGCGGTGCGGCGTCCAAATCCACAAACCTGCTGAGCCTGCGCGGAGAACGCGGTCGCTCGGAAACCGTACGAGTAGATGCGCAACCTATCCCGGGCGGCTCTGTTGTGGGCTTCGCCTCGGATGATAGCGTCGTTGTTGAGAATATGCTGCGCGAAGCGGAAGAAGCGCGGCGGGACGCGATCGAGGATGCGCGGGCCAAATCGCAATTCCTCGCCTCGGTCAGTCATGAGCTGCGCACACCGCTGAATGCCATTATCGGCTTCTCCGATGTGATGAAGACGCGGCTCTTCGGCCCCCTGCCGGCACGGTATGCGGAATATGCCGATCTGATCCATGAAAGCGGTGGTCATCTGATGGAGCTGATCGGTGATGTGCTCGACATGTCGAAGATCGAAGCGGATCGCTATGAGCTGGTGAAAGAGCAATTCGATGTCGGCGAAGTGGTTGGTGTCACCGCCAAGATGATGCGTCTGCAGGCGGAAGAAGCCGGGCTGACCCTCTCAATCGATCCGATTGATGAACCGATCCTGGTGGATGCCGATCGCAAGGCCTTGCGCCAAATCCTGCTGAACCTTCTGTCCAACGCCGTGAAATTCACCCCGTCTGGTGGCGCGGTTGTTGTCATGGCGCGGGCGCTTGGTTCCAACCTGGTCCTGGCCGTCGGCGATAGTGGTGTCGGCCTTGAGCCGGAGGAAGCCGAGACGCTGGGCAAGCCGTATCAGCAGGCGGGCAATGCCCGCGATATCGACAAGCGCGGTACCGGTCTTGGACTGTCGCTGGTGCGGGCGCTGGCGGAATTGCACGGCGGAACCATGAGTATCGCCTCGCGCAAGGGCGTTGGCACGACGGTCACGGTGAATCTGCCGATTCTAGTTCAGCAGCGCGGTGCAGTCGTTGAAGCAGAAGATGCTCTGGATGTACGCCAGCAGATCGAGCGCGCTCAGTCTGCATCCAAGACGCTTGCCTCCGCCTAGATCCTATCCGCCTGTCTCTTCAGCTGAAACCGGCTCCGGCGCGGCGCGCAGAAAGGCGAGGGCGGCGCCGAAATCCCCGATCTCGAAATAGCGTGACATGACAGGCTGACCGCGCCGGTCGAGAAAATCGATGCGAGCGGTCTCGCGCGGATCGCGACGGGCGATCTCGCGGGCCGCATTATCGCCGAACCGATAGCCGATCCCGTCAGACTGGCCTGTGAGGGTGTAAAGGTCCTCGGCGTTTAAACGACCGGCAGCCCAGACAAACCGGCGGGCATAGTCCGGCGGCGTCCAACTGGCCCAGGGGGCCGTCTCCGGTCCCGGAAAGAGACCGCCAACGGTCGGGTCGTACAGCTCGGGCTCGCGCGTTGTGTCACGCAGGACGAGGATGACCTGGCTGAACTGGCGCTCCGCCGGCAGGGTTTCGTTCGGCAGGGCGATGGTGAAACTCTGCTGATCATCATAGCGAACAAGGCCGGCCCGCAGGAGGTCCGTCTCCTGCTCAATCAGCCACTCTGTTGTCTGCATCGGGTCCGGGCGACGGGCAGCCCAGGAGAAATGCGTGCCGGGGAAGTTGAGATCCGTCAGTCGCTGATAGCCCTCAAAGGCCAGATTGACGCGAAGCTGGACGGCATTGGCCTGGCTGCCGTCACACGCTTCATTATCGGCCTGACGATCCAGGTTTTCACGATAAGCATCGAGATCGGCCGGCGCGTAGTGACCGCGCAATAATGCGCCGCGCGCCTGCAGATAGGAGGCTTCCAGTGCCGCGCGCTCTGCATCGGTGAACAGGTTGCAGCGATCATCAATCGCCAGCGCATACCCGCGATCGCCGAAGACATCTTCAGCGGCAACATTTTCTTGTGCCAAGGCCGGTGCATTCGCCGCAAGAAGGGCGCTGACACACACGGCGGAAAGGGCGGTTTTGGTCCGCTTGTTCATTCTCTTCCCCGCATCCACGGGAAAGAGTCCTAGCAGAGGAGGTTTTACGAAGCTTGAACGCGGCGGCGATGCCAAAGACCGCGGACCAGCATCAAGAAGGCGAGGCCAAACAATAGCAGGGCTGCATCGCGCGTATGGTCGACTGCGAATTCCTGCACGCGCTCCGTCAAAGTGGGCGCCTGTTCGCGGAAATCGATCGGCGTGACACCGCGCGGGCTCCAGACAACGGCCCGGCCTTCCAGGGCCGTCCACAGATCCGAGCGCGCCAGGGAAGCGCCGGCCGCGTCAAAGGCTGACATCTCCGGTGCCGAGAACGTGCCGATCCAGCGTCCGTCAGTCTGGCCATCTTCAAAGATCGAGGCGACGCCAATAGAGGCTTGAGCGGCTTCATTGCTCTCGCCCGGTGCGGCATAGGCCGCGGCGGCCAGACGCATCAGGCCACGCTGGCCCTGGCTGCGTTCAGCGGCGCGGAAAGCCGCGCGCAATTCAGCCGGTGCATGGCGATCAATCATGTCATTTGTGGTCGCGTTGGGACCAATGACCAGAAGATTATGATCCGCCGGAACCGTGTCGCTGGCATCGCCATACCAGGCATAAAGCCAGGCTTCACCGCCAACAATGGCAGAGCGGGCGAGCAGGGACAGGGCGCCGAAGCGATCATATTCATTGACGCTGAGCAGCTGGACAGCGGTGCGCGAGCCCTGGTCGGCGCTGAAGGGCAGGCCGGAGGTCGCAAACGTCCGCAGATCCGCATTATAGGCATGGCGCTGCGCATCGCGGGCCTGGCGGGTGCCAAGGCGCTCGGCGGAGATCGCATCGGCGGCAATGAAAGACGTCTCATAGCTTGCGAAGGAGCGCGCCGCGAGCAGGCGGGCTGCGGCGGTGGCTTCATCGATATTGCGTCCGGTGACAATCAGGGTTGGCGTCTCACCCGCGACGAAGGCGATCTCCGGACCGGAGGGCTCGCGGCCATTGCGCAGGGCGCTG
Source organism: Alphaproteobacteria bacterium (assembly GCA_018222865.1). Classification (GTDB taxonomy): domain Bacteria; phylum Pseudomonadota; class Alphaproteobacteria; order Caulobacterales; family Maricaulaceae; genus Maricaulis. Next base: position 31,603 of record JAAEZM010000017.1, on the reverse strand, counting down.
CGCTGCTCATCATTGAGCGCTTCGGCTTCAGCAATACGGACGATCAGATCCGCATCGGCCATATCCCCGGTGAAAAGCGGAACCGTTCCAGCCCGCAGCGCCAGACCCTGGGCCGTCAGGCTTTCAACCGTTGCGCGCTGCCGATTGGCTTCGCTGATCAATGCGATACGGCGCGGCGCCGCGAAATCGGCACCCAGAGTGTTTTCCAGATCACCCAGCGAGCCGAGCTGTGTGGCTTCGGTCAAGGAGAGGCGCAGCTGCGAGCGGCGCGCGTCCACGATCCAGCCTGCCGTCGCCCCTTCAGAGGTGAATTCGATCGATAGCGTGTTCTCACCCGGACGGAAGTCTGCGGAGTACAGGGAGAAGCGGGCTTCCATCGGTTGCGGGCGCGGGCGCAGGACGATGGCTTCGCCACCATTCACTGACACAAGGATGCGGCCATTTGTGGTTTCACTTGCCGGGCGCGCAGCGAGGCGGAGCCAGGCTTCCGTCGTGTCTGCATTTGGCGGCAGAGTGAAGCTGATGCTCTGATTGCGCTGCGATGGCGAGAGTACAAAAGCGTCCATACCGGCTTCAAGATCGGCCAGCGTACGCTCTTCGGTGTGGATATTCGTTTCGGCTTCAGCCGGACTGGCCATTGCGGTAGATTGTTGTGATGACAGTTCGGAGTTGGCGCTGGCCTCGACAGCCCAGCTTCCCCCAGTCATAACCCCACCAGCCATTACACTTGCAGCCGCAAGCATACCGCAAACTAGACGTACCGACATGAAACGCTCCCTCACCCATTTACAGATTATTAAGCAATCGGCTTGCCAGCAACGAAAATGATTGGGTTGACGACCAGTTTTTGGCTCGATGCCCTGAAATGGCGGGCTGAATCGGCTTTCGCGGCGCTTTATGTGATTCGCCGGGGAGACGAGACTGCGGGTGCAGTGCTCGTAAAGGTCGTAAAGCCCTCTGGAGAGTGTGTGCTTTATGTTCCGCAACGGGACGAGACCGGCGAGCGTCTCTGGGTGGTGTGGAAAACTGCCGCAGATGAAGCAGAAATCGATGCTTACTGTGAACGCCGGGCGGAGGATGATCCGGACCTTTGGATCATTGCCATTGAGGACCGTGAAGGTCGTCATTTTTTAGAAGAGCCGGTTGAGGAAGTTTAACGAATCCGTGTGACACTGAGCCTGGTAGAACTGGTTCAGCAAGGTACGCAGGAATGCTCTTCCTCTTTAATGATGTCGTCTTTGACTTGGGAGATCTGACAACGCTATTGCGCGATGGCACACTCCCTTTGCCTCCGGCTCAGTTTGAAACCCTGCATCCGGCGCATCTGACGGCGCTGGTCCGCGAGGCGGTGTTTGTGGATCCCAATATCGCCCGCAATAAGTTCGAACAATGCCAGCATTTATGCGCTCTGATTGCCTATCGGGCGCCCGGCGCCAATGCGCTCTTGGCGGTACGCTATGAGCAGGCAACCGGACCTGAGGATGTCGGCCTGCGCTTTGCCAATGTGCCCATCACCACACTGGCCTATTTGTGGAAACGTCAGAATGAAAACGCGCTGACGGCCCATGAAATCAACGGCGAAGTCTGGACGCGCGTCACTGACACCTTGCATAGCGCCCATTGATCAGGCTACCCCCGCGGCTCGAATACGTATAAGAGCCGATCAATGACCACTGCCCCTAACGGCCCGGAATGGGCGCGCCGCCGTAGCTTCGCCATTATCTCCCACCCCGATGCCGGTAAAACGACACTGACCGAGACCTTGCTCCTGTCCGCAGGCGCGATCCGCTTGGCCGGGCAAGTTCGAGCGCGCGGGGAAAACCGGCGTACCCAGTCCGACTGGATGAAGATTGAGCAGGAACGCGGAATTTCCGTCTCTGCCTCCGTCATGACCTATGAGCATAAAGGGTTGTTGTTCAACCTGCTCGACACGCCGGGCCACGAAGACTTCTCCGAGGATACCTATCGCACGCTCACCGCGGCCGACAGCGCCATCATGGTGCTCGATGCGGCCAAGGGTGTGGAGCCACGGACCCTGAAACTGGTTGAGGTGTGCCGCCTGCGAGACATCCCGATCGTCACCTTCATCAACAAGATGGACCGCGAAGCGCTCGACCCGGTCGATCTTCTCGAGGATATCCAGGAAAAGCTCGCCCTGGACACCGCGCCGATGCAATGGCCGGTCGGGTCGGGTAACCGCTTCAAGGGCGTGCTTGATCTCGCCAGCGAGGGATTTCACGTCTATCAGCGCCCGGGCGAGGAGCGCGAGGCCGGACAGCCCAGCGAAGTCGTCGACCTCAATTCCAATATGATCTCGGAAATCCTCTCCGAGGAGGAGATGGATGAGGTGCGTGAAGGCGCTGAAGTGGCCAAGGAATTATGTCCGCCCTTCAAAATGCAGAGCTTTCTTGAAGGCCATCTCACTCCGGTTTTCTTCGGCTCGGCCCTGCGTGGTTTCGGCGTGCACGAGCTGCTGGATGGCCTGGCAGATAATATCCCGGGACCGGCACCGGTGGCGGCGGATATCTCCGGCAAGCCCTCACAGGTGGAACCGAGCGGCAAGGAAGTCGCGGGCTTCGTCTTCAAGGTCCAGGCCAATATGGATCCCAATCACCGCGACCGGGTGGCCTTTGTTCGCCTGTGTTCGGGCAAGTTCAAACGCGGCATGAAACTCAAGACGGAGGCGGGAAAACAGCTCACGGTCTCTTCGCCGACCCTGTTCTTTGCCCAGGATCGTGAGATCGCGGATGAGGCGTTTGCCGGCGATGTGATGGGCGTGCCCAATCACGGGACGCTACGGGTGGGCGATAGCCTGTCCGAAAGCGGCAAGATCCGCTTTTCCGGCATCCCGAATTTCGCTCCGGAAATCCTGCGCCGCGCGCGCCTGGCCGATCCGCTCAAGGCGAAGCATCTCAAAAAGGCGCTTGAGAGCCTGGCGGAGGAGGGCGTAACCCAGCTCTTCCGCCCGACCCTAGGCGGTGATTTCGTGGTCGGCGCGGTGGGTGCGCTGCAGATCGATGTGATGCGGGAACGTGTCGCCGCGGAATATGGTCTTGATGTCACCTTTGAAGCGGCGCCCTACGAGACGGCGCGCTGGCTCACAGGTGAGGACGCCAAGATCGAAGCTTTTGCGGATCGTCATAAAACCGCGATGGCCGAAGACATTAATGGCGACCCGGTTTTCCTCGCCAAGAGCGCCTGGGAAGTCTCCTATTCGGAAGAGAAGTTTCCCGATCTGACTTTCCACAGAGCCAAGGAGCGCGCGGCATGAGTGCTGGCAATAATGGCTTGATGGGTGATTTCGAGCAGCTCTGGACTATCACAACCGAGGTCTGGAACACGTCCTTTCTCGGAGTGAGTATCGGTCAGGGCGTTTCTGCCATACTGATCGTGCTGCTTGGCCTGACCTTGCGCTCTGCGATCGCCGCCTGGATTGTCGCCTCCCTGCGCCGCCTGGCGAAGAAGAGTGAGACCGAGATCGATGATGCCATCGTCGATGCGCTCGCCGGGCCGGTCAAACTTGTCCCGGTGATCATCGCGCTCTTCTTTGCCATGGAAGTGCTTCGCAGCGGCGCCAGCGAGGGCAGTTTCTTCCTCGGGGATGGCGATAATCTCATTCGAACCCTGATCACCATTGTGATCTTCTGGGCGCTGCACAATTCGGTCGAACCTGTCATGGCCTTGCTTCGAGGTCTGCAAAAAGCGCTGACGCCGCTGATGCTGGACTGGCTCACCAAGGCGCTGAAAGTCGTATTCATCATTGTCGGTGCCGCCGCCATTCTCGAGCTCTGGGGCATTTCTGTCGGCCCGATCGTCGCGGGTCTGGGTCTATTCGGGGTTGCAGTGGGCCTGGGCGCCCAGGACTTGTTCAAAAACCTCATTGCCGGTTTTTTGATCCTGACAGAAAAGCGCTTCCTGCCAGGCGACTGGATCAAGGTGGATGGCGTGGTTGAGGGCACGGTGGAGGAGGTGAATTTCCGTTCCACCCTGGTCCGCCGTTTCGACAAAGGGCCGGTCTATGTGCCCAATTCCAAGCTGGCCGATAATGCCGTCACCAATTTTTCGCGGATGACGCATCGCCGAACCTACTGGATCATCGGTGTGCGCTATGACACCAGCGTCGCCCAGCTTGAAGAGATCCGCGATAAAGTGCTCAGCTATGTGCTCAACCATCCTGAGTATGCCCATCCGCCGGAAGTCTCGACCTTCATGCGCGTCGACAAGTTCGGCCCGTCCTCCATCGACTTCATGCTCTATTGCTTCACCAAGACAACGAATTGGGGGGAGTGGTTGCGCTTGAAAGAAGAGCTGGCTTTCGAGATCAAGACGATCGTGGAAGCGGCCGGCACGGATTTCGCCTTCCCATCGACCAGCATCTATCTGGAACAGGGCGCGGAATACTTCACCCCGCCCGCCGCAAGGACCGGCGCGACCTCCAAAACCGCTGATTAAGGCAACGCTAAGCCGCTACATCTCTGCGCAGGCGCCAGAAGCGCATGGCGCGTTCGGCGTCTTCCAGGCTGATCCTGTCATATAGCAGGCCCAGTTCCTTGGCGTCGGCAAGCGCTTCTGCATTCGCGGATTTGCGCAGGACGGCCAGGGTGACAAAGAGCGCCTTGTCGAGACCGGCCGCCTTGCAAATCAGGGCCAGCGGATCGACGCATTCCTGTTCGATGGCGCGGCGAGCGGCGACCAGGTCGACACCGGTCATTTCAGCAAAACCGACATAGAGTCTCGTGTTTTGGCGTTCGCGCAAGAGGCGCGCGAGCAGGGCGCCATCGAGCTGTTTACGAACTTGCTTGGACTGGATGAATTTACGCGCTTCCGCCAATTCCTTGTCGTCTTCCAGACGCTTGGCCAGACGTTCGCGTGAAGCATTCATCGCATGCTGGATCACATCCGGATCGACATGGTTGAAGCGCTCGACGATACGATCACGCAAGCGATTTTCCACGGTCAGCATGAGATCGGCGAGAAGGTCATTGGGCGTGTCGGTGCGCTCAACCAGCGGGCCTTGAAGGGTTTTGGAGGTTTCAGCGCGCTCGGTCACGGTCTCGAAAGTCTGACGCGAGAGCTGGGCGCCTTCATTCTGGATCAGCGTGGCGACGGTATTGTCATCACCGCGCCGGACAATTGTATCGGACAGGCGTTCTGAAACCTGTTCACGCTTCGAGATGGCTTGCAGATGCGGTTGCTGGCCGGTCTCGGCGATGGAGAGCAATTCGCTCTCGTCCAGGACGTTCGATTTGGCCAGGATCGGCGCGGCCACCTCAATCGCATCATGGGCGAGGCGTCGGATCAGTCCCCGCGGCGCATTATCGGCCTCGGCGAAACGCTCGGAGAGTTCCTCGCGCGCTTCCTGGGCGGTTTGCTCGGCCAGGGCGGTGAGAACTTCCTCGAACTTGTTGGAGACGTCGCCGCCGCTTTCCGGCGTTTCGTCAAAGAAAAGATCGGTCACCTCTCGCAGCAAGGCTCGTCGGCGATCCGAGGACTTCTCCTTGGCGAGCTCGACCAGATTGTTCAGCTTGCTGACGACCGGCATGGCGACCCTCTTATTGGTGTTGGTCCTAAAGCTCGCACATGCGGGTAAAGAAAGCGTGGGCCGAGAGGGTTAATGCCTTGCCAAATTGCGGATGAAAAAGCGCTCTAAATCAGGGGTAGGGGCGGTGTTCCGTCGCCGCGAGCGCGGCTTGTTCGCGCGCACTTAATGCTCGCTCGGACGCCTGATCGATCCGTTCGCGCAATTGTGGTGCGAGACCGGTGACATGACCGGGGCGTCTTTGCGGGGTCGGGGCGCTGGAGAGGAGCTGGCACTGCGCATCCGGTCCCATCAGGCCGGCCTGCGCCCAGCTCCAGGACTGGCATTGCTGATCGCGGGCACAGACCGCTTCGCAAATCGCGGGCGTGCCCTGGGACATATCCAGACGATGATAGATAGAGCCCGTGCGGACAAAGCCTTCCAAATCATCATCCTGGGCCATGGCGGGCGAAGTCAGGGCCAGGGCGCCAAGAGCGCTGAGCAGGAGGACATGGATCGATGCGGCCTTCATGGAGGCGAAGCTTGACGTCAACGCCCTAAGACTTCCTTGCGCGGGATCTGAGAAATTGAACCTTTTCATCCGTGTGGACTGTTGAACTTGGAAAGGAGCGGCGATAGTTGAGAAGATCTCGCACCGGGGAATCTCATGAGTACTGCCACCATGACCGCCACTGACCGCTTGATCGCTTTCGTGGAAAGCGCGCTGTTCAGGAATTTCATCCTGGGACTGATCGTTATCAATGCGATCACGCTGGGGCTGGAGACCTTCCCGGTTCGCCAGGCATGGTTCTTGTCGATCCTGCCTATTGTTGACCGCGTGGTCGTATCGGTCTTCGTCTTCGAGCTTATTCTCAAATTCATCGCGTACCGGATGCGGTTTTTCAAAAGCGGCTGGAACTGGTTTGACCTCATCGTGGTCGGTGTTTCGATTATGCCCGATGCCGGCGGGTTCGCGGTCCTGCGCTCGCTGCGGATTCTGCGTGTCTTCCGGCTGTTCTCGGTCATGCCGGAAATGCGCAAAGTGATCGAAGCCCTGCTGCGCGCCATCCCCGGCATGGGGGCGATCATCGCGGTGCTGGCCTTGATGTTCTACGTCTCCTCCGTCATGGCGGTGAAACTGTTCGGCGGCACCAACCCGGAGCTGTTCGGCAATCTGGGTGAGAGCGCGCTCTCGCTCTTTCAGGTGATGACGCTGGAGGGCTGGGCGACCGAGGTTCAAAACCCGGTTCGCGAGAATCATGGCTGGGCCTGGATCTTTTTCCTGGTCTTTATCGTTCTGACCAGTTTCGCCGTGCTCAATCTCTTCATCGCCATCATTGTCGACAGCCTTCAGGCCAAGCATTTTGATGATGAAGATGCGCGTGATGAAGAAGCGCAGGAGGAAAGGGCGGAGCTGATGCATGAGATCCGGGCCTTGCGCGCTGAAGTCTCAGCGCTGCATTCCGAACTTCAACGCTCATCATCCGGGTCTTCGTCGGACAATATGGCGTCGAAAGCCGCCGACAGTTCCGAATAATAGGCCGCGAGCCTTTCCTCGCGTTCCGAGCGGGTACGCGGTGCCGGAGCGGAGAGGGCGCGAGCCGGCAGGTCCGCGTGGACCTGGCTCATATAATCGCGCCAGATCTCAGCCGGCAGACCACCCCCTGTGACATTTTCCATCGGGCTGTCATCATCATTCCCCACCCAGACGCCCGCTGTATAATCAGCGGTAAAGCCGATGAACCAGGCGTCCCGGAAGGACTGGCTGGTGCCTGTCTTTCCGCCCACAGCACGGCCGTCAGGCAGGGAGGCGCGGCGGCCTGTTCCGGTCAGCACCACATCCTGCAACATGGTCGACATGGCCTGGGCATGCTCGGTCGAGATCGCCCGCGGCAGGGTGTCCGCTGTATGCTCGAACAGCACATCGCCGCGTGAATTGGTCAGCCGGGTTACCAGATACGGGTCTGCCCGCGCGCCATCGCGCGGGAAGACAGAATAGGCCGAGGTCAGTTCCAGCAGATTGGTCTCCGCCGCCCCCAGAGCGATAGACGGCAGGGCGGGCAGAGGCGATTGTATTCCCAGGCGCTGGCCCATTTCCACAATCCGCTCAACGCCTATCTGATCACCGATCTGCGCGGCCACTGTGTTGATCGAGCGCTTCAGCGCTTCTTGCAGGGTCACCAGGCCGCGATAATTCCCGGAGAAGTTCTCCGGCGTCCAGCCTTCCAGGTCCACAGGCTCATCCCAGACGGCGGAGGAGGGGTCATAACCAGCCTCCAGTGCAGCGGTGAACACAATGGGTTTGAAGGCCGAGCCGGGCTGGCGTTGGGCCTGAAGTGCGCGGTTGAACTGGGTGTCGAGATAATCGCGTCCGCCGTGATAGGCGCGGATCGCCCCATCAGGCGCCAGAAGCACGATAGCCGCCTCGCTGGCGCCTTGCTCCTCGCCACGTTCATCCAGTGCGGCGAGTGCGGTTTCACGCGCGAGCTCGGTCAGTTCCGGGTCAATGGTCGTTTGAATGACCAGATCAGGGATGTCTTCGCCGACGAGCAGGTTCTGCGCTTGTGAGACGGCGTGATCAAATACATAGCCCCAGGTGACCCCTGCCTGGGGATCCAGTTCCGGCGGTGTTGGGACGGCGGGATTGGCGATCGCCGCATCATAGGCGGCCTGGTCGATGAACTCCGCATCGAGCATGGCGTCCAGCACCATGGCGGCGCGGGCCTGGGCGGCATCCAGATTGACGGTCGGATCCAGCCGGCTGGGCGCTTTGGGCAGCGCAGCCAGGAGTGCGGCTTCCGCGAGGGTGAGGTCGGTTGCCGATTTGTTGAAATAGCGCTGAGCGGCCGCTTCTACGCCGAACGCCCTTGCGCCCAGATAGACCCGGTTGAGATAGAGCTCGAGGATCTCCGTCTTGGTCAAATGCTCTTCGAGCTGACGGGCCAGTCGCATTTCCTGCAGCTTGCGGCGCAAGAGCCGGTCGGGAGACAGGATCAGGTTTTTCACCAATTGCATGGTGATGGTCGAGCCGCCCTGGACCGACCGCCCGGCCCGAAGATTGACCCAGAGCGCCCGCAAGACGCCGCGCAGATCCACGCCATCATGCTCGTAAAAGCGCCGGTCCTCGATGGCCAGGAAGGCCTGGGGGACATGGTCGGGAAGTTCATTGAGGCCGACCGCGCGCGCATAGAGCGGTCCGCGGACAGCCAGAACCTCGCCATCCCGGTCCAGCAGGGTGACAGAGGGTTCCCGCCGCGCCGACCACAAAACGGCAGCATTATCGGGCGCCTCGGGCAGATCATGATAAGCCCAGTTCCAGATGCTGAACGCGCTGATCAGCGTGGTGATGAGAACAAACAGGGCCAGCCCGCCGACAATGAGGCGGTTGCGGCGTACACGCCGCTGCTTATCCATCATGTGATCCGCGCGATACGGCTCCATGATCATGCTATAGATCCCCGTCTCATCACCCGGACAGTTGTCCGGTCTAAGCGTGTAAGGCCCTTAGAAAGCGGCCAAAATCGGGCGAAGTGTTATGTCTCAGCCTTTCTGGAAGATGAAATCTCTAGCAGAGATGACCCGGGATGAATGGGAAAGTCTCTGCGATGGCTGCGGAAAATGCTGCATCGTCAAGCTGGAAGACGAGGATACCGGCATTCTGCTGGATACCGATATCAGCTGCAAATTGCTCGATGGCTCGACCTGTCGCTGCAAGGACTATTCAAACCGCCATGCGAGCGTGCCCGATTGCGTGGTTCTAACACCAGACAATATCACACAAATCCCGTGGATCCCGCAGACTTGCGCTTACCGGCTGATTGCCGAGGGTCGCGAGTTGTATGACTGGCACCCGCTTGTCTCCGGCGATCCGATGAGCGTTCACAAGGCCGGTATGTCAGTAAAGGACGAGGTGCTCAATGAAACCGAGCATGATGGTGAGAGCTGGGAAGGCCATATCGTGGAATGGCCAGGCGAGGGCGAGTAGGGTTTCGCCCCCTCTGCCCGTCTAGGCCGCGTTCTCTTTCGCCATCTTGTCCAGCGCGTCCATGAGTTGATCAAGCAGGACGATGACTTCGCCACTGGCGGTTTCCAGCTCATCAAGTTCACGCGTTGCGCGCGCGCTGTCGCCGGATTCATGAGCCTCCAGCGCCTGACGCGCTGCAGTGTGGACCCGGCTATGAGGTTCGCTCAGGGCCCGATAGGCCGGGAGGTCACCGAGCCGGTCGGCCATGCCGTCAAACCATTTGCCTAAACGGCAGCCATGATGATCCGGCACTTCCTTTGAGTCCCATTGGCCATCGCCAAGAATGGTATCGACCACGCGCTTTTTAAACATGACATGGTCGATCTTGGCCATCTGGCACAAGGAGCGGTCAGAATCCTCTCGGAACCAGGATTTGGCACTGTCAGAGAAGCGGGTATTGCTCTCATTGAAAGTCAGGGTGATTTCGTTGAGGCGATCACGGTTTTTCATCGACATGCCGGACACATCGGTGACACGGCGACCGATCTCGTCACTCGCACTCTTTTGTTGCTGAAGAATGCTGGCGATCTCGGTCATCCGCGCGGAGACGGCGTTGACCTGTGCTTGCGCCTCGGCCATGCCCTGGGTCGAGGTCTGCAAGAGGCCCTGGCCATGTTCGATCGCGTCAGCGGAAGACGAGAAGGTCGACTGGATGGCGTCGATACCGCCCTGCAAAGCGGAGATCTTGGTCGAGATGTCCTCTGTCGCTGAAGCGGCCTGGGTTGCCAGGGATTTCACTTCCGACGCCACGACGGCGAACCCCTTACCGGCTTCACCGGCGCGGGCGGCTTCGATTGTGGCATTAAGGGCCAGCAGATTGGTTTGGTCAGCTATGCTTTGAATAACGCAGAGGAAGTCCGAGATCTGGCCAGCCGCCTGGGTGAGTTCATCCAACCGGGTGGCGGAGACCCGCGAGCTTTCGGCGATATTGGCCATGGCGTCGGCTGCATTGACCAGACTGTCCGTGCAATTGCCAACAATAGCGTTGGATTTGCTGGCTTCCTCCGCGGCGCTTTCACTATTCGCAGCGATCTCATCGGTTGAAGCGATCATCTGTTCCGTGGCGGCGGAGATGGACTGGCTGGCACTGGCGGTGTTGTCGGTCGTCTCATTCAAGGAGGCGAGATTGAGCATCACCTTGTTAAGGCCCACGACCGTATTGGCCACCTCGGTCAGGCTGGCAAGATCGGCTTCCTGCTGCTTTTTCTGCACCAGCGCATCCTGCATGCCGTCCTCATAAGCGCGATTGGCCAGAACCATGTCGAGGAAGACAGTCTGGACCATGGCCTGCAAGGCGCGGGTCTGCTTGCCCGGGGCATGCCGATAGGCTTTAACAATGTGGGGGATCATGGCGCTGAGAACGTGTGCATAGCCCGCCAGGAACCAGCTGGAGTCGAGCCCAGCCTTCACATGGGCAGCACCAATGCGTTCACAGGCTGCGATCTGGTCCTCGCCGAATTTGCCGGCAAAGACCGTGCGCAAATGCTTGTCCTGAACGGATTTAAGGCCATCGACAGACGCTTCATTGCGGCCGATCACATAGTTCAGAGCGGAGACGCTGGTGACCCCGTCATAGAAATCATCCAGCACATCGGTAAGGCGCGGCTCGATGGCTTTCCAGGCGAGGTGCGTATCATCCTGATCAACCCCTTTTGAGAGATAGCGATGCAAGGCGCGTGCGGTGTCCTGACGACTTGGCGCGTCGATTCCCGATTCAAAGTCGAACATGAATAGTCCCTAGTCTGGTATGCTGCTCTGTCCGCTGCAGCGTAAGAAGGGCAGGGTTAACGAAGCGGTAAGCCCGCACTGCCGGTAGGGGTTCTAAATCATTCGCTTTGACGTGAGTGAATGCTGGCTGTTTTCGCTGATTTTTGTGCCCTGCTGGCCCTACAGCTCGGGCTCCATGACCTGCTTGTGGGGATAGGCGCAAAGCTATCCCGATGTGCACGGCAAAAAACCATCTGGCTTCAACCCTCTCGATGATTTCCGTCCCGAATAATCCGGAGCGGACAGTGACGGGTTAGATTTGGGTATGACCGGAAAACCAGGACAAAGACCGCTCGATCAAAACGACTGGGCGCGGCTCTTCATCGATCATATGGCTGGCAAGTCAGTGACCGAAATTGCCCAGGAACAAAGGCTCTCACCCGGCCATGTCGCCGACACGTTGCGGGCTTGGAAACGCGCGCCCGATCACACGGTTGCCGAGCGATTGCGACAGGCGGTTTTGCAGGCCTGCTTGTTGACGGCTGCCGCGCTGGCAATCGGCGATGACGAGCAGGCCAGGCGCCTGCAGGCCCTCACCCAGCATATTTTGCGTACGGCCAAGGCGTTGGGATTGAACATGAAAGAGAAAGACACACAGCATGAAGGCGATCAGCGAGATTTGGCAGACCTGCCCGATCCCCGCATTGAACTCCTCGCGCGATTTGATCGCCTCGCTGCCGCGCGAAGTTGTAAAGGCCTGGCTGAAGGCTCTCAGCGACGATCAGGCAAGGCGCCTGCTCCATGATTTCCCCTACTGGGCAGACCCCGCGCAACTGCCGCCGCTGGGCGACTGGCTGATCTGGCTCTTCATGGGCGGTCGCGGCGCCGGCAAAACCCGGGCGGGGGCGGAGTGGATCCGCGCGCGTATTGCGGCTGGCGATGAGCGTGTTGCTCTGGTTGGGCCGACCTTTTCGGATGTGCGTGAGGTGATGATTGAAGGACCCTCAGGCCTGCGCGCGCTTGGCCCCGATGAAGAGCGCCCGCGCTATGAAGCCAGCCGCAAACGACTGGTCTGGCCAAACGGCGCGGTGGGATATGCCTTCTCGGCGGAAGACCCGGATGGTCTTAGGGGGCCGCAATACGCTGCCTGCTGGGGCGACGAAATGGCCGCCTGGGCGAAGCCTCAGGAGACGTTGGATATTTTGCGCATGGGGCTTCGTCTCGGAGCGGCGCCGCGCCTCATGGTCTCGACCACACCGAGGCCGATCCCGGCGCTCAAACGGTTGCTCACAGCCAGGGGGCTGGTGGTCACGCGCCGAACGACAGCGCAAAACATCGCAAATCTGGGCGAAGGTTTCGTTGAGGCCATGCATGACGCCTATGGCGCTTCGCGCCTGGGACGCCAGGAATTGCAAGGCGAGCTGATCGCCGATCCGCCGGGAGCGCTTTTCGCCCGGGACCGCATTGAGGCGCAAACGCGCATGGATGTACCGCCGACGCTGGACCGTCTCGTGGTGGCGATCGATCCGCCCGCAAGCTCGGGCCCACGCTCGGATGAGTGCGGAATTATTGTTGCTGGGCGCATCGGTGACGGCGCCGGGGCGCGTGCCGTGGTGCTCGCAGACTTGTCCTTCGGACCAGCCAGACCGGCAGATTGGGCGCGCACGGCGATTTCGGCATTTGAAGGCTATGAGGCCGATTGCGTTATCGCGGAGTCCAATCAGGGCGGCGAGATGGTGGCCAGCGTCCTGCACACCCAGGCGCCGGGCCTGCCGGTGCGTCTGGTGCATGCAAGCCGAGGCAAACAGGCCCGGGCGGAACCGGTCGCGGCGCTCTATGAGGCCGGGCGGGTCGAGCATGCCGGACACTTTCCCGCCTTGGTCGACCAGATGTGCGCATTCGGCTCGGCTGAGGCCGGAGGCGGCAGTCCGGACCGGGTTGATGCGCTGGTCTGGGCAATCTTCGAACTGCTGATACGGCCTCGCGGAATGCCGCGAGTGCGGCCGGTCTGATCAACACAATTTTGCAAAGGGAGGCGCTCATGCCCCGATGGATCGACCGGCTGATCGGCCGGGAGATGAAGACGTCGACAGCACTCGCTGTTTTGACGGCACACTCCAGTTCCGCGTTGACACGAGACATGCCCAGCCTGATGCGGGCGGGGTATGAGCAAAATGCCATTGCCCATCGCTGTGTCCGGCTGATTGCGGAAAGCGCGGCCAGCCGCCGCTTCATCGCCAGTGATCCGGTCCTGCAGGCGCTGATCGACGCCCCCGGGGCGGATCGGTCCGGGGTGGAGTTGTGGGAGGCGTTCTACGGCTATCTGCTTCTGGCAGGCAATGCCTATGCCGAGCTGCAGGTTCTGGATGAGGCGCCGCGCGAGATCCTCCTTTTAAGACCGGATCGAATGCGGATCCGGCCGCCGATAAAGGGGCGTTCAGCACAATATGAATTCGCCACTTCCGGGGGGCGGCGGCTGGTGTCGCGCGATCCGGTGTCCGGGCGCTGCCGTGTCTTTCATATGAGGCTGTTTCATCCCGGTGATGATGTCTACGGCTTCTCTCCGCTGGGCGCAGCGGCTGCGGCGCTGGACCTTCATGGTGCGGGTGCGGATTGGGCGCGATCGCTGCTGGCTAATGCGGCCCGGCCCTCGGGCGCCCTTATTGTGTCTGGTGAAGATGGTCGGCTGAGCGAGGAGCAGTTCGAACGTCTGCGCCGTCAGATGACAGATCTGCACGCCGGTCCGGGCAATGCCGGCCGGCCGCTATTGCTTGAGGGCGGGCTGGAATGGAAGCCGATGGCGCTCTCACCGGCCGAGATGGATTTTACCACCGCACGACGTGAGGCGGCTCGGGAGATTGCTCTGGCTCTGGGCGTCCCGCCGCTCATCCTCGGGCTGCCAGGCGATAATACCTATGCCAATTACAAAGAGGCCAACCGCGCTTTCGAGGTGCAAACGGTTGAGCCACTGGTCCGGAAAACCGCTGCGGCACTCCAGGTTTGGCTGAGGCCCTGGTTTGGTGAGGCGCTGAGCATTGATGTCGAGCCCCGCCCCGTGGACCGGGAGGGGGCGGTATGAGCGCTCTGAAGATCGCCGGTTATGCCAGTCTTTTCGATCTCGCGGATCTGTCTGGCGATGTTGTGGCGCGCGGGGCGTTCACGGAGTGCCTGAGGCAAAGCCGAACCATCCCAATGCTTTATCAGCATGAGGCGACCGAACCGATCGGTCGCTGGACGCGTCTTGTCGAGGACGCAAAAGGCCTCTGGGTCGAAGGGGAGGTGATCGGGGTCAGCCCCCGCACTTGCCAGACCCGCCAATGGGTCGAACGGGGCGTCATTGACGGCCTGTCTATCGGCTTTCGGACACGCAGTTTCGCCCCGCGTCACCCGAGGGGGCGCGTTTTGACCAAGATCGACCTCTGGGAAGTCTCGGTCGTCACTTTTCCGATGCTGCCGCAGGCGCGGTTGCAGATCACATCCATGGCTCAGTACGCCGCTTAAGTTCAGGAGATACATATGGAAACCAAGATGACACCGGCTTCGGTAGAAACCCGCCAGGCTCTGGGCGAAGTGCTCAGCGCCTTCGAGGCGTTCAAGGAGGCCAATGATCAACGCCTCGCCGAGATCGAAGCGAAAACCAGCGCGGATATATTGCTGGAGGAAAAGGTGGGGCGGATTGATGATGCGCTCAACCAGCAAAAAATGGCGATTGATCGCATGCGCCTGGACGCTCTGAGACCGGCCGCACTGGCAGCAGAGGCTCCGGCGAAGACCGCCTTCTCCCGCTATATGCGCACCGGCGATATCGCCGCGCTTTCAGAAGCGAAATCGGCCAGCGCTGGCGCTTTGAGCGAGGGCGGATATGTGGTGCCAGACACGACCGAAGCCCTGATCGATCGGCAGATGGCGGAGGTCTCGCCCATGCGTGCGCTCGCCAGTGTGCGGCAAGTGGCGTCGGGGCTCTACCGAAAACCCGTCTCGCGAGGCGGGGCGACAGCGGGATGGGTGGCGGAAACCGATCCGCGTCCGCAGACCGATACCGCCGAGCTCGACCTCCTCGAATTCCCGGTCGCCGAACTCTACGCCATGCCCGCAGCCACGCAGCAATTGCTGGATGATGCGATGGTGGATGTCGACCAGTGGCTCGCTGACGAGGTGCGCGATGTGTTCGCCACGCAGGAAAGCGCCGCCTTTATCGCCGGTGACGGGAATGGCAAGCCGCGCGGCCTGCTGGACTATGATGTCGCCGCTGAAGGCCTTCAGGCCTGGGGGCAGCTTGGCTATATCGCCACCGGTGTTGAAGGTGACTTCCCAGCCTCTGACCCTGCCGATGCGCTGATCGATCTCATCTATGCCCCGAAAAATGCTTATCGCACCCGGGGAGCCTTCTTGATGAATAGGCGCACCGTCTCCGCGGTGCGGCGCTTTAAAGATGCCGACGGAAACTATCTCTGGCAGCCCTCTTTGAGTGAGGCCGGAGCGTCCAGCCTACTGGGCTATCGGGTGCGTGAAGCCGAGGACATGCCGGATATCGGTACGAATAGTTTTTCCATCGCATTCGGCGATTTTTCGCGCGGCTATCTGATCATTGACCGACAGGGTGTGGAAGTGCTTCGTGATCCCTATAGCGCCAAACCCTATGTGCTTTTCTACACGACCAAGCGCGTGGGTGGTGGCGTCCAGGATTTCGATGCGATCAAGCTTTTGAAATTCGGCGCCAGCTAGCGCTTTTTGAGCTCTTCCCTGAGGCGCTCGGTGAGGGCGGTTTCGGCCTCCTCGCTGAGCGCATCCCCATCCTGCAGTCGATTGCTCTGTTCAACGCTTGGCAGATCGAAAGCGCGTTTGCGGATCAGGTTTTCCAGACGGCGCAGGACCGACCAGCCCATACCGCTCAATGTGAGTGTCGCCAGAATGGCCAGTCCCAATAGCGCAGCAGGTGAGCTGGTCATGCCGATCAGGCTGAGCGCAGCATAAATCAGCGCATAAATCCCGGCCAGATTGATGGTGAAAGCCAGGAACCAGGCCATCAGAGCATTGATCCTGTGGTGCGTCATCGGCGCCCTTCTCCAGAGGTTTCCATGTCCCTTGAACTTCTTGTACCGTCGCCGGTTGAGCCGGTGGCGCTTGCGGCGTTGAAATCACGCCTGCGTCTCAGCAATGGCGATTTCGACCAGCGCCTCTCCCATCTCATAACGGCGGCGCGCATGCGCGTCGAGCAGGAAACCGGGTTGGCCCTGATCGAACAGACCTGGCTGGAGCGCCGGGACCGTTGGGCAGGGGATGGCCGTCTAACAGCCTTTGCCTCGCGGTTCCGCCTGCTCAAACCGCCCTTGCTGGCAGTGGAGCGCATAACGCTCCTGGACGAAAATGATCAGGCGCAGATCTGGGATCCGGCGCTCTATCGCATTGATACCGCCGGCGAGACTGGCCGGATTATCCTGCGGGCCGGCAGTCATTTCCCCGAACCGGGTCGATCCAGCGGAGGTATCGAGATCCGCTACCGGGCTGGTTATGGGCCTTCGGCCGAAGACGTCCCGGCGCCGATCGCAATCGCTATCGAACTCCTCGCGGCATCGCTGTTTGAAAACGGTGGTCAGCAGGAGCTGCCGCTGCGCGTGACCAGCCTGCTCGCCCCCTGGCGGAGATTGTCGTTATGAGCGTGATCGAAACGGAGCTGCGCGCCGTGGTGACCCGTGCGCTGGCGGAAGATGCGGTGCTTTCCGGCTGTTTTGGAAGCCCGCCACGCCTTTATGAGCAACAGCGTAAGCGGGCGGTGTTTCCCTATCTCAGCTGGGGGCGCTGGGATGTTCGGCCTCGCGATGGCGATGCGGTCGAACTCGTCGAGCTCCGCGCCAGCCTTCATGTCTGGGCCGGCGAAGAGGATGTTGTCGCTCTGACCGGCCTGTTGCGGGCCTGGGTGCAAGACTTGGAGCCCGAGCTTCCGGACCCGGCGCGCGGACGGCTGATTACCTGGGATGTGCCTTATAGCGATGTCCTGCGCACGCGCGGATTTAATGCGCGCCGCGGCGTGGTGCGCGTACGGGCGCTTGTTGAAATCAAGACAATGGAGAGCTTCTCATGAGCGTGATGGCTGGACGCGATATTCTGCTCAAACTCGGCGATGCGGCGTCGCCACCGGTCTTCACCAGCATGGCCGGCTTGCGCATGAAATCAATTGCGCTCAATGCCCGCACGATTGATGTCACCCACGCGGACAGCCCGGATGGTTGGCGGGAATTGCTGGGGGGCGCGGGCCTCAAATCCTGCAGCCTCACGGGGGCTGGTCTGTTCGCAAACCGCGATGCGGACCGGAAAGTGCGCGAGATCTTTTTCAATCAGACGATCGCGCCCTGGCAGGTCATTCTTCCTGGGTTTGGGTGTCTGGAGGGGCCTTTCGTGTTGGCGGCGCTGGATTATTCCGGGCGTCACGATGGCGAAGCCAGCTGGTCGATGAGCCTCGCTTCGGCTGGGGCGCTCACTTTCGCGGCGCTTTAAATGATCAATACGGCACGCGGCGAAGTCGGGCTTGTGATCAATGGCGAGCGCCGCCGGCTCTGCCTGACGCTGGGGGCCTTGGCAGAAATCGAAGCCCTTCCTCAAGGGCTCAAATCCAGCGAGCGGGTGCTCGACGTACTTGTCGCGTTATTGCGCGGTGGCAATGACGGCATGACCCGCGACGCGCTTCAGTCTGCCAGCTTTGATCCCGAGGCCGCTGTGGACGCGATCATCACCTGTTTCGAGCTCGATTGATGAGATCGCACCATTGGGCCGCAGCCCTGCGCCTGGCTGCTCGGCTGGGCCTTTCGCCGGCCGACTTCTGGCGATTGAGCCTAATTGAGTGGCGCGCTCTGAGCGAGCTCGAAAACGCTCATACCCCGCTGGAGCGTCAGGCTCTCACTGAACTCACAAACACTTATCCGGATATGATCAATGAGTGACGCTGAACAACGCGCCGACGACATCGGCGAAAACATGGCCCAGGCCTTTGAAGAGGCGAGTGAGCGCATAGAGGCCGCCATGGCCCGCGCCGCCACTGCGGGTGAAGACAGCTTCTCGCGAATGACCGATCACATCGTGCAGGACCTGGCGCGACTGGCCATTGAACAGGCGATCATGCGCCCTGTGGAACGGGCGGCGCACTCTGCCTTGTCCAGCCTGCCTTTCCTCGGCGCGCGGGCTGAGGGCGGACCGGTCGCAGGCGGTGGTGCTTATCTGGTTGGCGAACGGGGCCCTGAACTCTTTCAGCCCGACCGCGCAGGAGAGATCACCCCGCTCGCCCCGCCCATGAATGTCACGTTGAATTTGCCAGGGCAGACGACCGACCGGCTGTCGGAGCGACGCCTTGCTCGTCAGCTGGCCCGCATGGTGGCGCGCGGGAGGGCGGGGCTGTGAGCGCGTTTCACGATGTTCTCTTTCCGCTCAGCCTGTCCTTGGGCTCGGTCGGGGGTCCGGAGCGCCGCACAGAGATCGTGACGCGAATGTCAGGACATGAGGAACGCAATACGCCCTGGGCCGACAGCCGGCGACGCTGGGATGTGGGCCCCGCTATGAAGAGCCGTGCGGATCTTGAACAGCTGATCGCGTTTTTCGAAGCGCGCAAGGCGCGCCTTCACGGCTTTCGCTTTCGCGATCCGCTTGATCACAGCTCGGCCTCGGCGGGGCAGTCTCCGCAGATGGACGATCAGCGCCTCGGACTCGGAACGGGCAACCAGCGCCGGTTTGCGCTCACCAAAGCCTATGTCAGTGGCCCGTCTCACTGGTCACGCCCTATCCTCAAGCCCGTCTTGGAGAGCCTGCGTGTTGCGGTGGATGGGAGCGAGGTCACAGCAGATTTCGACCCGGTAGAGGGAGAGGTCGTGCTGGAAGTGCCCGCGCCTGCAGGCAGTCTCGTCACGGCCGGATATCTCTTCGATTGTCCCGTACGCTTTGAGACGGACCGGCTGGATATCGGGCTGGATCATGTGGGCGCGGGCAGTCTTGTCATTCCTCTGATCGAGATCCGGATCTAGCCATGCGCACGCTTTGTGAAATGATGCAGGCCGATCTCGACAGCGGTGTCACCACGCATTGTCGTTGCTGGCGTGTGACGCGCGCGGACGGCGAGGTTCATGGGTTTACGGACCATGATCGCGATCTCTCCTTTGAGGGCCTGACTTATAGCGGCGCCAGTGGTTTTGGCTTGAGCGAGCTGGAACAGGCGACGGGCCTTCAGGCCGGGCAGGGGGAGTTGGTGGGGGCGATGCGCTCTGATCACCTGTCAGAAGCCCAGTTGCTGGCCGGGCTCTGGGATGCGGCCAAGGTCGAGCTCTGGCGCGTTGACTGGCGAGACCCGGAGCGCCGGGTGCATCTGGCAAGCGGACGATTGGGGGAGGTGACGCTTCAGGACGGTCGGTTCCAGGCGCAATGGCTCGGGCCCGCCGCTCGATTGGACACGGTCATTGGGCGTCAGTTTACCCGGCGCTGTGATGCCCGGCTCGGGGATGCGCGCTGCCAGGTTGCGTCTGATCATCCAGACTATGAGCGCGGCTGTGATCAAAGTTTTCACATCTGCCAGCACCGTTTCGGTAATACGGTCAATTTTCGCGGTTTCCCCTATCTGCCGGGCAATGATGTGCTGATCGCTGGCGCCAGTGGCGATCAGATCCGCGATGGGGCCAGCCGAGGCCGGTCATGAGCCTTCGCACAGCTGCGCTGGCGGAGGCGCGGCAATGGCTGGGGACGCCCTACCGCCATCAAGCCTCGTGTCTGGGGGCAGGATGTGACTGTCTCGGTTTGGTCCGTGGCGTCTGGCGCGCCCTTTACGGGGCGGAACCGGAAGCCTTGCCGGCCTATACGCCAGACTGGGCCGAGCGCTGGGGTCGCGAAACCCTGCTGGAAGCGGCGCAGCGTCATCTGATTACCCTTGCGCCGAACACATCACAGCCCGGCGATGTCCTGCTTTTCCGGCCTTATCTGGATGGACCGGCGCGACATTGCGCAATTCGCAGTGGTGAACGCCATATCCTCCACGCCTATTGGGGGCGCCATGTGTGTGAGACCGCGCTCACGCCTTGGTGGCGCCGCCGCCTGGTGGCTGAATTCCGTTTTCCCGACAAGGAGTAAAGCTTATGGGTGAGCTGGTGATTTCCGGCGCGCGCGCTCTGGCTTCAACACTGCCTCGCCTGGCGGCGAGCGCAGCAGGACAATGGGCGTATCAAAGCCTCATGACGGCCGATATGGAGGGGCCCAGGCACGGTGAGCTGATGCTGCAAACCTCCAGCGATGGTGCGCCTATGGTCCGCTTATGGGGGCGCGCGCGGATTGCCGGACAAGTCATCTGGACTGCGCGATTTCGCGAGCATGCCGAGACGAGCGGCGGGAAGGGAGGCGCGCCGCGCCAGACGGATTACCGATACAGTGTGAGCTTCGCTGTCGGTTTGTGCGAGGGCGAAATCGACGGGATTGGACGGATCTGGGCCAATGGGGCCCAGCTATCTTTGGAGGCCTATGATTACCGCCTCTACAAAGGCGGAGAGGCGCAGATGCCCGACCCGTTGATCGCTGTCATTGAGGGTGATGACGCGCCGGCTTTTCGAGGCACGGCCTATGTGGTTTTCGAGGATATGCCACTGGATGAGTTCGGCGGGCGGATTCCCAATCTGGCCTTTGAAGTCTTTCGAGGTCCTGATCACCCCGGTGCGCTCGAGCGAGCGGTTCGCGGCGTAAATCTCATTCCCGGTTCTGGCGAGTTCACCTTGCACCCGGACCTGGTCATGCAGACGCTGGGGCCTGGCCGTGAACGCTCGGAAAACCGGCATGCCGGACGTGCAATGAGCGATCTGGCGGCGTCAATTGAGGATCTTGAACGCGATTTGCCATCCTGCCGTTCCATCCAGCTCGTGGTCAGCTGGTTCGGGGATGATCTGCGCTGTGGCGAGTGCCGTATTCGGCCGGGCGTGGAAAGCCGGGACAAGCAGACCGATCCCGTCAGCTGGTCTGTTGCCGGGCAAACCCGCGAAAACGCCTATCTCGTCTCGCAAATCGACGGGCGTCCGGCATATGGGGGAACACCCAGCGATAACAGCGTGATCGCGGCGATCCGCTATCTCAAGGCCCGCGGGTTTCGCGTCATCCTCTATCCGTTCATTCTGATGGATATTCCGCCGGATAATGACCTGCCGGCCCTGTCCGGTCCCGGTGCGCAGCCCGCCTTCCCCTGGCGCGGCCGGATTGCGGTCGGTGAGGGGGAGGATGCGGCGGCGATCGATAGCGCCGTTGCACGCTTTTTCGGTGGTCCGGATAGCTGGGGTCTCAGGCGTCACATCCTGCACTATGCGGCCCTGGCGCAGGAGGCGGGCGGTGTAGATGGGTTTCTCATAGGTACAGAGCTCGCCGCGCTGACACCGCTTGCAGGGACCGGCGGCCATCCAGCCGTCGACGCGTTGATAAGCCTGGCCGAGGACGCGCGTGCTCTTTTGGGGCCTGAGTGCCGGATATCCTATGCCGCGGACTGGACGGAGTATTCGGGGTATCAGGACGGTCGTGGCGGCAAGTGTTTTCACCTCGACCCGCTCTGGTCACATCCCGATATCGATGCTGTGGCAATCGACTGGTATCCGCCGATGAGTGATTGGCGCGATGGGGAGGCGCATCTTGATCGCGCCGCGTTCGATCATATCGACGATCCGGACTATCTCGCGGCCAATATTCTCGGGGCAGAGGACTATGACTGGTATTATGCCAGCGAGGAGGATCGGGCGTCGCAGACCCGCACACCGATCCAGGATAACGCCCATGGAGAGCCGTGGATCTGGCGCCGGAAAGATCTCGTCAACTGGTGGTCAAAACCGCATTTCGATCGGCCTGATGGGGTGAGGGCGACTGTGTCGACGGGCTGGCAGCCGGGCATGAAACCGATCTGGCTGACAGAGATTGGCTGCCCCGCAATCGATAAAGGATCTAACCAGCCCAATCTTTTCTTCGACCCCAAAAGCGCGGAAAGCGCTCGTCCCTTTGCGTCAGATGGCCAGCGCGATGACATGATCCAGCGGCGAATGCTTGAGGCCTTGCTGG
Source organism: Alphaproteobacteria bacterium (assembly GCA_018222865.1). Classification (GTDB taxonomy): domain Bacteria; phylum Pseudomonadota; class Alphaproteobacteria; order Caulobacterales; family Maricaulaceae; genus Maricaulis. The sequence goes on along the minus strand of JAAEZM010000017.1, from coordinate 9,302 downwards.
GCCATTTCGAGCCGGCCGGTCCAAATAATCCTGTTTCCGCGACTTATGGCGGGCCGATGGTCGAGCCGGATTGGATTCATGTCTGGTGCTGGGATGGCCGCCCCTGGCCGGACTTTCCAGCCCTTTCCGATATCTGGGCTGATGGACTTAACTGGACCTATGGGCATTGGCTCAATGGCCGGGCCGGGCAATTTCCCTTGCGGAGCTTGATTGAGGCGGTCAGTGCAGATTGCGGCAATGACGATATCGAAGCGTCCAAAGTGCACGAGGTCATCACTGGCTATGTGCAGACCGGTCCGCAGCGCGGACGTGATGTGTTGGGGCCGTTATTGCGGTTATTCGGCGTTGAGGCGACTGAAACCGTTACCGGCCTGCGCTTCTTCTCAGCCGATAGTCCTGGGCCATCGCGCACGCTCGACAATCCTGTCCAACCCGAAGGCGGCGCCGCTCAGGTCAAGGAGTTTTCCGACCCGGTCCTGGAGCAGGCGCAAATCCGTTTGAATTACATAGATGAGACGGCTGATTATGCCCCTGGGCTGGCTCAAAGCTCCGCCACAGGGGCAGGCATGCGCACCTTCGGCCTTGCCCTGGTCAGTGACCCTGTGCGTGCGGAGCGTTCTGCCGAGCAGTTTGGTGCGCGCCTTTTGCGTGACGGGTATTCCCTCAGCCTCAACCTTCCGCCCTCCGAGCTTGCCCTGGAGGCCGGAGATCAGGTCCGTTACGGCAATGAAAACTATCTGATCCGCACCAGCGATGGGATTGATCTGCGCCGCATCGATCTGGTGCGGCCCTTGCCGGGAGAAAGACTGCGCTCGGGCGGAGAGCCCGAGCCCGGGCGGGCGCAGCCGACGGCGCCGCGGCCGGAACTTGCTCTTCTTGAATTGCAGGAAGGTGCGCTGTGCCTGGCGGTCAGCGCGGTGCCCTGGATCGGCGCCATGCCGGTTCTGGCCAAGAACGCCACGGGCGGTTTTGCGGTCGCCAGCCAGGCGGTTCGTCCCGCAACGCTTGGCTATCTGTCCTCACCCTTGCGGGCGGCGGGTGCGGGACGGTGGCTGGACGCTGCTTTCGAGATCGAACTGGTAAGCGGGCATCTTCAAAGCCACGAAGACCTGGAGATTTTCGCAGGCGCGAACCGACTGGCATTGGATCTGGGCGGAGGGGAGTGGGCGGTCATCCAGTTTGCCGAGGCCGAGCTTGTTGGCGAGCGCCGCTACCGCCTCTCACGCCTATTGATCGGGTTGAAAGGTTCACCAGAAGGGCTGGATCTTCCCGCGGGGACACAAGCGGTATTGATCGATGCATCTCTGGTCGATCTGCCGCTGAATGATGATGTGATCGGACAGCCATTGAACATAGAGGCTGGACGTGAACGTCGGGCCTATCGCCAGTTTACGCCACGACAACGCGCCTTGCGCCCCTACGCGCCCGTCCACCTTCGCCTGCATCGTTTGGCGCACGGCCTTGAGGCCAGCTGGATCCGCCGGACGCGCGTGAGTGGTGATGGCTGGTGGGGCGAGGATGTGCCGATGGCGGAGGCGAGCGAACGCTACCGGGTTGAGCTTTATCTTGATGCAGAACGGATCTGGGCCGGGCAGGTCGACCAGCCCGCTGCGATAATGACAGGTGTCACTGTCCGGCCGGGGGGGCGTGTAAGACTGCGTGTGTGCCAGCTGTCTGAGCGTTTTGGTGCCGGTGTGTGGGCGCAGCTGGAGGCCTGCGTGTGAAGCCATGCTTTGCGAATGAAGCCGAAGCCTCTTACATGCAAGGCTAGTAGTTCAGCTTGAGGGCCCAATTGTATGGACGATCCGTACAAGACATTAGGTGTTGCCAAGACCGCGAGCCAGGATGAGATCCGCAGTGCGTATCGCAAGCTCGCCAAGGAATTGCATCCCGATGCCAATCCGGGTGATGCCAAGGCGGAAGAGCGCTTCAAGGCTGTTTCCGCGGCCTTTGCGATTCTCTCGGATGCTGAGAAGCGTGCAGAGTATGATGCTGCTGCGCGGGCGGGTTTTGGGCCGCAGTTTCGCCAGGGCGGAGCGGCAGGCCAACGCGGGCCGTTCAATTTTCGTCAGGGTCGCGGGCGCGGTTTTGATGATCTGGGCGATATCTTCTCGGATCTGTTTACCGATTTCGGTACGGCAAATGACGGCCGTGGTGGCCCGCCGCCACCGCGCCGCAAGGGCGGGGATGTCCGTCAGACCCTGACCCTAGATTTCATGCAGGCGGCCAAAGGTGGCAAGCATCGCGTCGTCCTGCCGGGCGGGCGTTCAGTGGATGTCGCGGTGCCAGCGGGCGCTGATGACGGCCAGGTCCTGCGATTGCGTGGTCAAGGACAGGCCTCGCCAAATGGCGGTAATCCGGGGGATGCCTTGGTCGAGCTGCGGATCGCCGAACATCGTTATTTCTCCCGCGATGGCCAGAATGTCCGCCTCGACCTGCCGATTTCACTTCGCGAAGCTGCCCTCGGCGCCAAGATCCGCGTGCCGACAATTGATGGCGATGTAGATGTCCGCGTCCCCGAAGGGTCAAGCAGTGGCACATTGCTCCGCCTGCGTGGCAAAGGGTTTGCTGGACAGAAGGGCGGGCGCGGTGATCAGATCATTCGGCTGATGGTTGCTGTGCCGGACCGGGACGACGCTTTGCGCGCTTTCCTGGAAACCTGGACCCCACCGCGTGGTTATGACCCGCGAAAAGGGTTGCGCTAGAAAGGTTTAGCCCTGGTGGTTTGCAAGGTTTGGGAATTGTTAAAGCCTTGTTCAGCCACGGTTCAGAGGTGCTGTGGGAGTTTGGTGGCATGTTGAAAAAGCTGATCATTCTGACAAGCCTTCTGTCACTCACCTGTACTCCGGCATTCGCTGCGGACCCAGCGACGGTTTTCGCCGAATTGCAGAATAGTGACATGCGCGACCGCTACACGGCGGGCCAGGCACGCGACAGCCGGAATAGCGGTGATGTCGTGCCGGCAATCCGAGTGATCAGTCAGGTGCGCCAGCGCTATCCCAACGCCCAGGTTCTCGATGCTGAGCTGGAGGGTGGGAGTGACCCGCGTTACGTGGTGAAGATCCTCACTGCTGACGGTCGTCGCGTAGATGTTGTGGCGGATGCGCGCACCGGCCGTATACTGTACGAAAGGTAGGAGCTCCCATGCGCGTATTGATCGTTGAAGATGATCCGGATCTGAACCGCCAGCTCGGCCGCGCGCTGGAGGATACCGGTTATGCCGTGGACAGTGCGCTGGACGGCGAAGATGGTCATTTTCTTGGCGATACCGAGCCCTATGATGTGGTCGTGCTCGATCTTGGTCTGCCCAAGTTGGATGGTGTCAGCGTTCTCGAGCGCTGGCGTTCAGATGGTCGGGATTTCCCGGTTCTGATCCTCACAGCGCGGGATCGCTGGAGTGAAAAAGTCGCCGGTTTCGACGCGGGTGCTGATGACTATCTTACCAAGCCTTTCCACACGGAAGAATTGCTGGCGCGTTTGCGCGCGCTGACCCGCCGTGCGGCCGGTCATGCCTCCTCGACGATTGATTGCGGAACCCTCAGCATCGACACAAAGGGCGCGCGCGTCTTCATCGATGGTGCACCGGTCAAAGTGACGTCGCATGAGTTCCGCATGCTCAGCTATCTCGCGCATCATCAGGATCGAGTGATCTCTCGAACGGAACTGGTCGAGCACATCTATGATCAGGACTTTGATCGCGACAGCAATACGATTGAGGTCTTTGTCGGCCGTCTGCGCAAGAAGATTGGCTCGGACCGTATCGAGACCGTGCGCGGTCTGGGTTATCGCCTCGTCGATCCGGCGGTACGACCTGTCTCGTGATTTTACGCCGCTCACTCGCTTTTCGTCTGTTTGCGGGTGCTGCGGCCTGGGCCCTTGTGCTTCTATTGGCAGGTGCGGTCGCGCTGACCGCACTTTACCAACGCTCCATCCTGCAAAGCGTCGATAGTCGTCTAACCAGTGTTGTCGGTGCGCTCGTTGCCGCCGCAGAAACCGGCCCTGAGGGGGATTTGGTTCTGGCCAGGCGTCCCTCTGACCCGGACTATAGCCGCGTCTTCTCCGGTCGGTACTGGGAGCTGGTGCGCTTGCCCGACCTGGCTGAGCAGGAGCCGGAAGTCCTGTTGATCTCTCGCTCGCTATGGGATGAGCAATTGGCTTTGCCAGCGCAGCTTCTTGAAGACGCTCGCGCCGCGCCCGGCCAGATCCTGTCTGTTGATGTCAAAGGCCCAGAAGGCGCGCCTCTTCGTGTGGTGGGACAGGCGGTGCAATTGCCAAGTCAGACCGGGCTGATACTCGCCATGGCGGCAGAAGACCGCGCGCCGGCGGATCGGGAAGTCCGTAACTTTGGCATCACATCAGGTTTGATGTTCCTGCTCTTTGCCGCGCTCATCGCAGCAGGCGTGTTCGTTCAGGTTCGTATTGGTCTGGAACCGGTCCTGCGGATGCGAGCGTCTGTGGCGGATGTGCGCGAGGGCAATGCCGAGCGCGTGGAGGGTGAGTTTCCGGAGGAACTCGGGCCTCTCGCTGAAGAGCTTAATGCGACACTTGATCATTCGCGCGAGCTGGTGGAGCGATCACGGACCCACGTCGGAAATCTGGCCCACGCGCTAAAAACGCCGCTCGCTGTCCTGACCAATGAAGCCCGAACTGCTCAGGGTGATATGGCGCGTCTGGTGGAAAAGCAGACAGGCATCATGGCGTCGCAAGTGGACCATCACTTGCGCCGAGCCCGCGCCGCCGCTCACGCGAAAGCGATCGGCGCGCGCACCGAGGCGGCCATGGTGGTCAGCGATCTCACCCGTACGCTTCAGAAAATCTATCAGCGCCGGGGTGTCGAGATTACCGCTGAGCTTGAGCCGGGACTGATCTTCCGCGGTGAGCGCCAGGACCTTGAAGAGATGATCGGCAATCTCATGGACAATGCCTGCAAATGGGCGACGGCCCGTGTGCGGGTGAGTGCGCGGCGCTCCGGTGATCGCATGCTCAACATCTGTATCGAGGATGATGGCCCCGGGCTCAGTGAAGAACAGCAAAAGTCCGCACTACAAAGAGGCGTTCGGCTCGATGAGCAGGCGCCAGGCACCGGATTGGGGCTGTCTATCGTTGCCGATCTGGCCAAGGCCTATGACGGCGAAATCGAGCTCGGTCGGTCTGAACTGGGCGGCCTGCTTGCGGTTGTAAGCCTGCCCACGACTCCCCGCTAAAGGGTCATTAACCGTAATGAGTCCACACTTCCTTTATCTAGGGAGATGTGTGACCTCGAAATGGGCAAGTTGTCACCAAGCCAAAAAGCCAAACTTGAAGCCTTGTGGCGCTCACTGCCGGTGAATGCACGCAAAGCTATGGTGGCTGCTGCCGAGTCGGGGCAGGCGGGTAATGATGGCGATGCTGCTTTGCTTGAGGTTTTCCGCGAGCTCGAACAAAGCGTCCGTGAACCTGCCGGTGACAATGCCAAGGCCTATCTCCTCGCGCCATTGAAGCCGCTTGTCGGTGACCCGGAAACCGTGCCGCCCTCGCGAGCCCGCTTCAGCCCGGATCAGGTCTCCAAGATCTGGGGCTGGCTCGGACGTCAATTGGCGAAACAGACCATTGAAACAGCGCGCAAATGCAAGCAGCCGCCGAGCGAACCCATTTGGTATGAGTTCCGCCGACAGCTTTCCGAGGCTCTGGATGAGGCGGTGAAGAAAGCCGAGCGCGTGCCCAAAGACATGACCGCGCTTGCGAAACGTTTCGGCGCCGATAGCGGCGACATGCTGCGCGATGCTGTGACGCTCTGGGCCAATAGCGAAGCACTCGACAAAGCGCTGGACCGGCTGCCGGCCAAGATCTTTGATCTTGATGAGGACCTGTGCGTCCGGCTCAAGGAAGTTCATGAGGAGCTAATGGAGAGCGCGCCAGATTCCGCCGTCTGGTTCCTGCTCATCGCGATGGGACGATTGGAGAGCCCGTGGGAAATTTTCCGTGTTGTTGAACGCATCGGTAAACGCTCAGATGATCTCGTTGTGTCCAAGACAGAACTCGCAGCTGTCGGCGATGCTGTTCTTGCGGATACGGGATATTTTGCATCGCGGCTGCGCAATCCTCCGGCGACGCTTGAGGAAGCAAAGGCGACTTTCGCTCTGTTCGATCGCTTCGTGGCCTATTCGACCGGCATGACGAAGGAATTCGGTATTCGCAAGGCGGGGCGCTGGGGGCAATCCCTTTTCTCCTTGCGGGCGGAGGCTTCAACAAACGCGGAAAAGATAATCGAGAAAGTACCGCTCGCGCTTGATTCCGGCCTGCCGGAGCCGCGGCGGGGCAAAAGTGGTCGGATCATCCCTGCGCAATTACCGCCTGATAGTGCCGTGGACCGCGCCGAGGGTCTGCTTTATTTCACCGCTCAAACGCGCGAAATCGCCAATGCCGCTGCGGTGGCGAGTACACAAAAACGTATCGCTGATGCCGCTGTTAAACGCTTGCAGGATGCAGGCGAGCTTCTCGTTGATCTGGTCGCCAAGAGCGAAGGGCAGAACCGGACAACGGCGCAGGAAGGCCTCAATATCACCGCGCGTCTCCTTGAAGCCGCAGATGCCGGCGAGATCGCAGCGACCTTACGCCGCCGCGGGAGTGCTGCCGCGGCTTAATCCCTTGCAGGCTTTTGCTTGAAGCGACCTGCCAACTCCCCTAATTGAGCCGATATGAGTGATCATCCGACCGCCCCGGTCTCCAAGAGGATGCAGGCTTTGAAACTGTATTCGCCAAGTGCCGCACGCAACCGTCAGGCTATTTGCGACGTGCTGGAACCGCGCCTGCCGCAGGACGCCCGTGTTCTTGAGATCGGATCAGGCACAGGTGAACATGCGGCAACGCTTCTTGAGGCCCGCCCGGATATTTTCTGGCAGCCCACGGACCCGGACCCGGAATACCGTTCCTCGCAGACGGCCTGGGCGCAAGACTTCAACGGTCGGATGGCCCAGCCGCTTGAACTCGATCTGTGCGATCCGGGCTGGGATAATGACCTTGAAGGGTTTGATGCACTGGTCTGCATTAATGTCATCCATATCTCACCGATCACCGTGCTCAATGCGCTCGCCGCTCGCGCCGCCTCCATAGTCAAGCCGGACGGGCTGGTTTTCCTTTACGGCCCCTACAAGGAGGGCGAGAAGACCGCCCCGTCTAATCTCGATTTCGATCGCTCGCTTAAATCCCGAAATCCGCAATGGGGTGTCCGCGATCTCGACCTGGTCATCCGCACGCTGGGTGAGGGCGGTTTTGCCGCGCTGACGCGTACGGATATGCCCGCTAATAACCTCTCATTGATTTTCCAGCCGGGAGTCCCCTCGAATGCGTCATCGTAATCGCCGTCTTGCCACGATCGCGGCTGCCGGATCTGTTCTGGTCGCAGCTGTCGCTCTGGGCCTTTTTGCCCTGCAAGATGCTGTGGTCTTCTTCTACAGCCCGAGCGATGTGATGCGGGAGCCGCCCGTGGCGGGCGAGCGAGTGCGTGTCGGTGGTCTGGTCAAGGAGGGGACCGTCGAGGAAGTATCTGAGGCCGGCTATGCCTTCGTGATTACCGATCTCGCCGAGGATGTTCGTGTGACCTATACGGGCATTTTGCCGGACTTGTTTCGTGAGGGGCAGGGCGTGGTCGCTGAAGGGCGTTTTGACACGCTTGGCGTCTTTGCGGCCGAAACGGTTCTGGCAAAGCATGACGAGACCTATATGCCGCCGGAAGTTGCTGAGGCGCTTCGAGAAGCCGGTGTCTGGGAAGGCGATGAGCCGGAGCCGGAGTCGCGCTAGCGCAAGACCTAACGTGATCGTCATCACACATTGAATTGCGTTTTCTCGCCGCGTCACTAGCTCTTGAAAGACGATAGACTAGGGAGACGGTCGCTATGGCTCGTTCAGAACGCGTTGAGTTTACAGGATCACAGGGCGACAAGCTGGCCGCGAAGCTGGAATGGCCAGCTGGAACACCACGCGCCTTCGCCGTTTTCGCACACTGCTTTTCCTGCTCGAAAGATATTTTCGCCGCGAACCGCATCTCGCGGCGCTTGGCCCAGACCGGTATTGCCGTTCTTCGGTTTGATTTCACGGGACTTGGACATTCCGAGGGCGATTTCGCCAATACGAATTTCTCCTCCAATGTCGAGGATCTCGTCGCCGCCGCCCGCTATCTCGAGGCAGAGCATCAAGCACCAGCGCTGCTGATTGGTCATAGTCTGGGCGGTGCAGCGGTCATTGTTGCAGCCCATGACCTGCCAAGCGTCAAAGCTGTTGCGACCCTGGGTGCGCCCTCTGATGCGGAGCATGTGAAGCACCAGTTTGAAGCCAGTCTGGACGAGATCGAAAAAAAGGGGCTGGCGAAAGTCCATCTGGCCGGACGTCCCTTCACCATCAAGAAGCAATTCCTCGATGATATCCGCGGGCGGACACTGGAAGAGGCGATCTCCACACTCAAGCGCCCGCTTCTCGTCGCGCATTCACCGGTCGATGCGACGGTGTCGATCGACAATGCGTCCAAGCTCTTCATAGCGGCCAAACACCCTAAGAGTTTTGTCAGCCTTGACGGAGCAGACCACTTGCTCACCCGTCAGGAGGATGCCTGGCACGCTGCTGATATCATTGCCGCCTGGGCTTCGCGCTATGTCGAGGAGGAGATGCTCGGCGAGCCTCCCGCCTCAAAGAACTTCGAAGTCGTGGTTCAAGAAACCGGTCGCGGCAAGTTCGAGAATTTCGTCGTTGCCGATGGGCATGTCTCCATGGCGGACGAACCATTGTCCGTCGGAGGCACGAATAATGGTCCAACACCCTATCACTATCTCAATGCGGCTTTGGGGGCGTGTAGTGTGATGACGGTGCGGATGTATGCCGAACGCAAGGGGTGGCCGGTGACGCGCATTACCGCCAGCCTTAATCACAATAAAGGCCATGCCGAGGATTGTGAGGCTTGCCTTGAGGGGCAGGAAACCAATGTCGACATCATTGAGCGCACGATGAAGTTCGAAGGGGATCTGGATGCTGAACAGCGTGCTAAACTGCTGGAAATCGCCGATAAATGCCCGGTCCACCGCACTCTCAACAGCCCGGTCGTGATCCGTACGCATCAGGGCTGAGACCGTGTTCCGTACATTTCCGGCGAATTACCGTTTGTAATGTTATTGTAATGTAAGTGTCAGGCCACGTTTAAGTGTGGCCTGTCATCACTGATGCCAGCTCCTATAGGAAAGGTCGTTATTGATCATGACTTCAGTCAAGCGTTTTGGTCGCCTCGGCGGTGTATCTCTTCTGGTTCTCGGTCTGGCGATTGGCGGGTTTACCGT
>JAAEZM010000028.1 GCA_018222865.1 Alphaproteobacteria bacterium | reverse complement strand
GCCACAATCGCACCCGCCACCGTACCCAGTGAGGCGATGAGGAAGGCCATCGTCATTCGCGTGGTTTCGAAGAAGATCTTTTTCAGATCCGCTTTCATCAGGAAGAGCGGAATAAGGATCGGCACAAAATACGTGAAGACGAAGCTATAGCCCGGCGAAGATTGCGGGATGAGGCCGATATTGGAGGCCAGAATGGCAAACAGGATCGCCCAGACCGCGCCTGTCAACAGCGCACCGATCCGCGTCTTTTCCATGGCAAAGCCCAGAGCGGCGATCACAAACAGGGCGGCGATACTCGCCACCGCATTATCAGCGGGAATGAGAGGCATGTTCGGTATTACTCCGCATTAGGGCGTGGATTATTGGGCTTGCGCGTGTGCCGCATCGATTTCATTGGCCTTGATATAGGCCGGTCGAGCCGTGAGGCGTTCAACATAGGACACAAACAGCGGATCCTTTTCCATCATGTTGAAGTTCATGAGAAAGCCCATCGTGGCCCCCAGCGCAATATCGGCGGCGCTGAAGCGATTATTGACCAGATAGTCCTGCCCCTCGAGGCCGGTTTTCAATGTTGTCAGAACGCGTTCCCAATTGCCCCAGCCGATTGCACCGGCCGGCGCTTCACGGCCCTGGGCCTTGTCGAAGGCGGCGGGCTCCATGACAGCAGAACCAAAGAACATCCAGCGCAAGAAGCTGGCACGCCCGGCATCACCGATTCCAGGGGCCAACCCCGCAGCCGGAAAGGCGTCGGCAAGATAAAGACAGATGGCCGCCGTTTCCGTGACCAGTTCATCACCGATCTGAAGCGCGGGCACTTTGCGCATCGGATTGACGCTGGCAAAGGCCTCATTCTCAATCTCGTTGCGAACATTGATCGGGACGATCTTATAATCCGCCCCCACCTCTTCGAGCATCCAGAGCGCGGTTCGACAGCGGGTTTGCGGGCAGAAGTATAAGTTGATCATATTCAACATCCTGGACTTGATTGCGCACGCAGCGCCGGTTCGGCGCAGGGACAAGATCAGCTGACATTCTGGATGTAAAGGCCAAGCGGCTCGGGGCCGTGGCTATTCTTCGCTGACAAAGGCATCTGCTTCAATTTCGACCAGGAATTCCGGGGCGATAAATCTCGACACTTCGATCATTGTGGTCGCCGGTGGGTGCTGTCGGAACACCTCACCATGCGCCCGGCCAAAGGCTTCCCAATGGCTGATATCGGTGACGTAAATCCGCGTGCGCATGACATCGCCCATTGTCGCACCGAGTTCGGCAAGGGCTGTCTCGATAATCTCGAAGGCGCGCCGGGCCTGCCCTTCCGGGTCTCCAACGGCGAAGGGCTGGCCGGCATCATCGACGGACACCGTCCCGGTGACCCAGATATGCCCGCCCTTGCGTATCGCCCGGCAGTAACCGACCTCCGCCTCCCAGCGCGCGCCGGTGAAAGCGCGTTTGACCTCGCTCACGCCTAGCTATCCTGATCGGGAGACAGGAGGTCCAAGGCAATCGCTGTCATCGCTTCAGCGGCCTGGGTGATCGAGGCTTGCGGATCATCCGGGGCGAAGAAGGGTGAGTGATTGGATGGAATGGCAATCCCCTGATCGAGATAGTTGTTGAGCGTCTCCTGCGTCGTTCCACCGACCCAGAACATGAAGGTGGGCACATTCTCCTCGGTACGGTGGAATTGCGAGAAATCCTCGCCGCCCATGATAGGTGGCACCTCCATCACGGCTTCGCTGCCAAAGCGGGTCTGCATGGCCGCCACAGCCCGCGCCGCCAGCTGCGGATTATTGTAGAGCGCAGGTGTGTAAACCGGTTCGATCTCGATACGCGGATACTCCTCCGGCGTCAGACCGTAGGACGCGGCCTGACCTTCAGCGATCCGGCGAATACCCTCGAGGAGATAATTGCGTGTCTCGTCTGAATAGGAGCGGACCGTCAGCTGAAGATGGGCTTCATCTGAAACGATGTTGTGCTTCAGACCCGCATTGAAGGCGCCCACCGTTACAACACCGGGCTCGAGCGGGTTGATTTCGCGCGACATCAGCCCCTGCAGGGCAATCACGATCTGGGAACCGAGATAGATCGGGTCCTTCGTCGTGTGCGGATAGGCCCCATGACCGCCGCGCCCCTGAACATAGATGTCCACAGTGTCCACATTCGCCATCGCGAAGCCGGGGTGATAGGTGATCTGCCCTGCCGGCACGGCAGCAAAGGTATGGAAGGCGACATTGAAATCAGGCAGCGGGAAGCGTTCATACAGCCCGTCTTCCAGCATGGCGACAGCCCCCAGGCCAATCTCCTCTGCCGGCTGGCCGATCATGACCAGCGTGCCTGACCACTCCTCCGTCCGCTGGGACAATTGACGTGCCGCACCGACCAGGGCGGTCATATGGGTATCATGCGCACAGGCATGCATGACCGGCTGCTCGTCATTGAAACGGTTCATGGCCCGGATCGTAGAAGCATAGGGCAAGTCGGTCTGCTCGACGACGGGAAGACCATCCATGTCCGCGCGCAACATGACCGTCGGGCCCTCACCATTGCGCATCACGGCCACAACACCGGTCTGGCCGACACCTTCGGTGACTTCAAAGCCAAGGCTGCGCAATTCTTCCGCCAGACGTGCTGCCGTTTCGACCTCCATGAAGGAGAGCTCAGGATTGGCGTGGAAATGCTCGTAAAGCGCGCCGAGATGCTCGGTATAGTCCGCCTGGATCGCCTGCCGCAGGGCGTCATCGCCCGGCATGGCCTCAATCGCGGCGACGGCGACGGCTTCATCGCTCGGCACCGGTCCGTCAGCACGTGTCTGCGCCGCTTCATCGCGCGGCTGCGAGCACGCGGCCAATACGAGAGCCATAGCGGCACTCATCCAATACTGCTTCATGATCAAACCTCCCCGTGAGTTCATCAGTATTCGAAACACCCCTGCGCACAAGGTCAATGCGGCAAAGGTGAAATCATGTCAGTTTTGCCGGACGGCTCCAGGCATGTGGCAGGCCTCGATCACCGCCGGTGGTGTTTCGAAAAAGAATTCATGTGTCCGGTTCCGGCGCGCCTGTTTGGCCGCATGAAAAGCCGCACCCGCCGTATTCATAACCTCATAGCTTGGGCGCTCACCCTCTGGCAGGTCAGCCGCGACCTGTATTGAGATGATCGCATCACGGGCTTCGAAATCGGCAATAACACCGCTATTGATCGCCGGATCGCCACGACGCAGGGCCTGGACATGGTCCATCCCGTCAATCACCCGGCCAAACACACTCATAATCCGGTCGAGATGGCGGGGGCCGTGTCCGAGCACAATGTAGAACTCAACATCGCCAGTATCGGGATCATTATTCCGCGCCATGGCGACTGTCCCGGGACAATGGATGGGCCAGACCTCGGTGGCATCAGCATTGGCCGCGGCGGGGAAACCCGCCACATGGCCCACTTGCGGCGCGTAGAGGTCCCGGTCAATCATGGGGGTGAAGGAAACACTGTCGCCCGAGACGAAAAACTCCCCGGTCAGCGGCGGATATTGCGGCAAATCCTGCGCATCCTCATCCTCGCCGCGCCCCCCCTGGGCGACAAAACCGTCAATCACGCGATAAAAGCTCAGCCCGTCGAAGAAGCCATCGCGAGCGGCCTGGCGCATACGGGCAGCATGATTGGGCGCAAACTGATCAGCCAGTTCGATAGCGATCATGCCATTCGCAGTCTCGATCAGGAGCAAATCTTCCGGATCGACGGCGCGCCAATCCGGCTGGCCTGAAAAATCGGGCGCGGCGCTCTCGGCTACGGCCACATGATCCGCCTCAGTCGCGCAAGCGTCCGCACCGCAGTCCGGAGTATCCGGCGCCTCGCAGCCGATCAGACCCAATCCGGCCAGTCCGGCCCACAATGCTGCTCGCATACCTGTCTCCCTGGAGATTGCGCCCGCATAGCAGACCGGCACGCCCTTAAGGTCAATGCCTATAACGAAAAATGCGGCCAGACTCCCCCATCCCGATTGGAAATCTCGAGACTGAATAGCTTTGACAGGCCCCGCTTGACCCCCTAGAAATTCTGAAACGTGCTTTGTGTATTATTACAATTTTGAGACGAAATGCGTCATCAATCATTGCCCATCACAATCCGCTTCAGCTCATCATGCATGTTGTCCAGGCTCATCGCCCTGGCGCTTGGACTTTTGATGATGGGGAGTGTCGCGCACTCCCAAGCTTCGACACAGGCGGAGTCATCGCCGAGCGCGGTTTCGGAAGGTCCCAGTGACAATCCCGGCCTGCGACATGGACCGTCCTCCAATGCGATCGCCAACATGCCGCGGGATTTGCTCTATATGCGCTTTTTCCGCACGACGGACCACGCGCGCTTTGCAGACCAGATCGCGCAGTTTGAGCTTCCCGTACCTTCCGTATGTGAAAGTCTCTATGATGATGGGACGGTCTGGCAGCCGACATTGGCCAATGCCGATACCTATTACAGCACGGCGCATCTCAACCGCCTGTATCAGTTCCACCTTTGTCTCGCACTCGATGACAAGCCAGACCGCGCGCTTGTTATGATTCAGACGGCTGAGGCTCTGTCGGAAACTATGGGGCTCGCCTACTTTCGACTGCGGTACCTTCTTGAGATTGCGCGATTCCCTGAGGCTCCGGTTCCTCTGCGAAGCCGTGCGGCTGATACGGTCCTCGCCTACGGTCCACAATTCGCTGCCGATGCCGGTTTGTCCGTTCATGAATGGGTCGAGCTTCGGCAACTCGCCGCATCACTTCGTGCGTTTGAACCGTCGGGGCCTGGGCAATCGGGCTCTGATGGGTGAAAGGGTTCGTTTGGACTCGCCCTAGGACAGGTCTGGGGCCGTCCTGACGCCCAGCCAGCATTCGGCCTCTTCACGTGTGTCGAAAACGCTAAACTCGCCCGATAGCCGCCCTTTGGAGTGCGCAAGGAAGTGGGCGATGGCGAGCTTGTTGATTTCATCGGGACAGACAAAGGCCGTGCGCTCAATCGGGGCAGGTCCAAACAGCTCTTCGCGCTTGTCTTCAAGGGTCTGTTGCATGCCTTCCATCGAGTTAGCATCAAAACCGGAGATATCCACACCACGGGCATAGATAATCATCAAAGACCGGCATGCATGGACGCGCTTCGCATCGGCGCGCATGCGGGCGAACAGGTCGATGAAGTCTTCGTATTCCTGACGGCCGGGCGGATAGCTCCAGCAAATCACCCCATGGGTCTCGTCAATTTCCAGCGAGATGCTCATAGCTCTTCCAGTTTTGGCGCGAGACGACTCCGTCAAGGTGACATGAGTGGCCTCGCCAAACAAATCACGCTTCCGGGGCGCCGCCGAAACGCTCAGACCATTCCGTCACCTGATCATCTTCAATCTTGGCGAAGAGCAGGTCAGGCGGGGCGATTTCATGCCCGTGCGGCAGCGCGTCAATAAGGGTGGCCGGATCGCCAAAATCGAAGCTGCGCTTGTCCTCCGGTACATTCAGAGCGTCGAGGATCGTCTTTGCGGCATTGGGAATGATCGGCTGCGCGATGATCCCGAAAAGCACCGCCAGATTAAGCCCGACGCGAACGCCCACTGCGGCCTGGTCCGGATCTGTCTTATAGGCGGCCCATGGCGCTGCTCGGGTCAGATACTCATTGCCTGCCGCCCAGATGGCGCGCGTTTCTGCCGCGGCCTTGCGGAACTCCATCGCCTCATAATGTTCAACCAGCGCTTTAAGACGCGTGGTCAACTCCTCGACGATCCAGGCCTCATGTTCCCCGGCCTCTCCGGCCGCCGGGATCTGAGCGTCGAATTTCGAACGCGCATATTTGGTGATGCGGTTGACGAAATTACCCAGCACATCGGCCAGGTCCTTATTGATCAGCCCCTGAAAATGTTCCCAGGTGAAAGCGCTATCCGAGCCTTCCGGCGCGTTCGCCGTAAGATACCAGCGCCAGTAATCACCCGGCAGGATATCGAGCGCCTGATCCATGAAGACGCCGCGCTTTTCGGAGGTCGAGAACTTGCCGCCATACCAGGTCAGCCAGTTGAAGGCTTTCAGCTTGTCGACGGATTTCCAGGGTTCTTCCGAGCCCAGAATCGTCGCCGGGAAAGAGACAGTGTGGAAAGCGACATTATCCTTGCCCATAAACTGGACATAGGTGACATCCTCGCCTCCCTTATCCGTCCGCCACCAGCTCTCCCAGTCCGTGCCATTGGCCTGGGCCCATTCCACAGTCGCGCCGATATAGCCAATGGGCGCATCGAACCAGACATAGAAGACCTTGTTCTCAAATCCCGGACGCGCGACGCCATCCTTGGCGACCGGCACGCCCCATTTCAGATCGCGCGTAATGGACCGGTCGCGCAGGCCTTCATCGAGCCATTTGTAGGCGATGGATTTGGCCAGGCTCGGCCAGCCCTTGGAGGCATCGACCCAGGCGCGGATCTTGCCTTCCATCTTCGTCTGCAGGAGATGAAGATGCGCCGTCTCGCGGACTTCCAGATTCTTCGAGCCGGAGATCTTGGAGTAAGGCTCTTTCAGATCGGTCGGTTCGAGCAAGCGGCCGCAATTATCACACTGATCGCCGCGCGCGCGCTCAAACCCGCAATGCGGACACGTGCCTTCAACATAGCGGTCGGGCAGGAAGCGATCATCATCAATGGAAAAGACCTGGTGCTCGACGCGCTCTTCAATCAGCCCCTTGTCTTCCAACACAGCAGCAAAGTGCTGGGTCAGCTCGATATTAGGCGTGTTGGATGTCCGGCCGAAAAAATCATAGCTGAGGGAGAAGCCGTCACCGGCCGTCTTCTGGATTTCGTGCTGAACATCACAATAGCGGCGCACATCCACACCCTCAGCCGCAGCCGCCAGCTCTGCCGGCGTGCCATGCTCATCGGTGGCGCAGATATAGAGCACATCATGGCCCATGACACGCTGAAACCGCGCATAGACATCTGCTGGCAG